>DASYZA010000311.1:0-14193 GCA_035946775.1 Candidatus Sulfotelmatobacter sp.
ACCTGCACGTCCCCCTGCCAACGCTTCGACGCCGCCCTCGCGGGCGGCTCCGCATGACTCGGAGCCGTTGTGGTTCGCTATTCCTTCAACGTATGAAACTTTCATTCACAACACCTTGCCGGTGTAACCGGCGCACGGAGGTTCCGATGAATCGGACCAGTGCAGTAGGAGTTATTGTTTGTTCTTTGGCTCTGCTTTTCGCAACATTCACGCCGCAGGCCAGGGCTGATCAGTCGAATCAGGCAACGAAATTAGATTTCAGTCAACCAGTTCATATACCCGGACGGACCCTTGCAGCCGGCACATATTGGTTCACCATCATGCGCGATAATCCGGACCGCAACGTCGTTCAGGTTTGGGACAGCAAACGTGAGCACCTGCTCGATACGATCCTTACCGTTCCCGACTATCGCCGACATACTCCGAGTCACACCGTGATCAAATTCGAGGAGCGCGCCTCGAATCAACCGGAGGCCTTGCAGGCGTGGTTTTACCCCGGCGACAACTACGGGCATGCGTTTGTCTATTCCGAAACCGAAGCCAAAACCATTGCCAAGCACTCGGGGCACCCAGTCTTAGCGATGCGAGACGACATCGCTTCGAATGGCTCCAAACCGGCCAAGTCCGCGAAAGATTCGTCGATCACCGCGATGAAGAACGCAGATGTATCGGCGATCAACGCGAACGGCCAGAGAGTGGATAAGTCGCAGGCCATCCAAGCCGAACCGCAGACCCAGGCGGCTTCGCGACACTAGGGCTGCATCAGCGGTTCCGCGGAGTTTTGAGCTGCGACCAACGTACGGACTTTTCCAGGGGGCAGAAAATGCCCCCATCTTTATTTCCGAAACGAATAGCCGATCCTGAAAAATCTGCTTGACAATAAGAATCAACTTATATAAGTTATCACTTATGTCGGCACACTTCAGCCTCGACGCCTCCTTCGCCGCCATGGCCGATCCCACCCGTCGCGCGATCCTCGCTCGGCTAGCCCTGGGAGAAGCCACCGTGACCGAATTAGCCCAGCCCTTCGAGATGACCCAGCCCGCAATCTCCCAACACTTGAAAGTTTTGGAAGACGCCGGGCTCATCATCCAGCGAATCGACGGCACCCGGCGTCCGCGGAGGCTTGCCAAGGAGGGCATTGACGCCATGGATCAATGGTTGGGCATGTTGCGCAAGGCTCTCGAGAGAAATTACAACCGGCTGGACGGGGTTCTGGCCGCGATGCAATCAGAGGAAACTCAAACGGTAAAGAAAAGGGGTAAACGCCATGAGTAAATTAACGCTGAAGACCGAAGGCGATACACACGTCATCGTGACCCGGCATTTCGCCGCGCCTCCCGAAGCTGTGTACCGCGCGCACACCGATCCGAAAATCATCCAACAGTGGCTGCTGGGACCCGAAGGCTGGGCCATGCCCGTCTGCATCAACGACGCACGCCCGGGAGGAAAATTCCGCTATGAATGGAAACATCCCAAGCAGGGCAGTTTCCATATCACCGGCGAATTCATGGAAGTGAAGCCCAACAGCAGAATTGTCCATGTAGAGCGCATGTTTCTGCCCGATCCCACTCCCGACAATCACGTCGAAACCACGTTCGCTCCGGATGGCACCGGCACGCTGATGACGATGCGCATGACGCTGCCTGATGAAAAAACTCGCGGCATGATGCTCGCCACCGGCATGGAAAAAGGAATGGAAGCCAGCTACGTCCGGCTGGAGAATCTTTGGGCATCAGAAGCGACCAGCAACTTGAAGGCAGTCAACCAATAACCAGTTGGGCCGATAGACAGAACGCGGAGGCGAGCCTTGCCTCCGCGTTGCACTTTTTCACGGCCTTCTCGCAAGTCAGCCGGCCGATGCGGTTCTTCTTTTCCCCGCGCCGCCAGAAGTTCCACCACCCGAGCTTTTCCGCTTCCCTTTCGCAACCAGGTCGGCGACCGTGGTGTTCTCGAGGATCTTCGCCGCCGCATCGCGTACCGCGAGAAACACCTCGTAGAGCGCGCGGTGATCGGCATCTTTGGCGATCAGCCCGCGCAATTGCTCGGCATCGCCCATCGGAGCCAGCGGACCATCCACCAGCCGGATGATATCGCTCAATGGAATCTCGGAAGGATCGCGCCGCAACTGATATCCACCGCGCGCACCGCGAATGCTGTCGACGATCCGAGCGTTCTTCAACTCCAGCAAAATTAACTCCAGAAACTTTTCTGGTAAATCGCTCTCGGCCGCAATCTCCCGGATCTTGATCGCTCCCTGCTCATGCCGGCGCGCCAGCGTCATCATGGCCTGGAGCGCGTACAGTCCTTTCTGCGAAATCTTCACTTGACTCGTCTCCCCGCCCGCCCCGCATGATTGTCCCCCATTTCCCGGTTTCTGCATAGACGTAGTCGCGATTCCCGGACATCGCAGTCAAGACAGGCTGCTCGACCGAGTAATTTTGCGATCGGGAGATTGAGAGACCGTGCGATTGCGTGATCGAGCCATTGAAAATCGCCCGATGGCTCAATCGCCAAATAATAAAGAGGAAGGTCCGCTAGGCCCTAATCCCTAGCCACTGACCCCTGCTTTTGGTGCCATCGAAGGGACTCGAACCCCCACACCGTTGCCGGTACATGGACCTGAACCATGCGCGTCTGCCAATTCCGCCACGATGGCAAGTGGACTAATCGTCGCGGCAGCCCACAAGGGCTGCCGGATGAGGAAGACTGCTTTTCTATTCTACAGACGTGAAGCTAGCTGTCAAACCTACTTATCTTGTCTTATTTCATACACCACAAAGGACACAAAGCATCACGAAGGCAAGGAAGCGCGGCTTTCCCTGATGCACCTTCGTGGCCTTGGTGGTTAATTTTGAAGCCGAAAGCCGGAAGCCGGACTTATCCCAACTTCGCCGTCATCGTGATCTTCGCGTTCAGCACCTTCGAGACAGGACATCCCTTCTCAGCGGCCTCAGCGTATTTCTGGAATGTCGCCGCATCGGCGCCGGGCACCTTGCCGACCACGTCGATGTGGCTCTCGGTGATGGTCCATCCCGAGTCCAGCTTTTCAAAGGAGAGCGTCACGGTCGTGGAAATACTCTCGGGCGTCAGGTTCGCGCCGCCCAACTGCGCCGACAGCGCCATCGAAAAGCATCCCGCGTGCGCGGCCGCGATCAGTTCCTCAGGATTCGTCCCCGGAGCATTCTCGAATCTGGTCGTAAACGAATATTGCGTGTTGTTCAGCGCCCCGCCCGGAGCCGACATCGTTCCTTTTCCATCCTTTAGACCGCCCTTCCAAACCGCACTTGCCTTACGTTGCATGACGTTCTCCTCAAATTCTCAGAAATAAAGTCGCTTGATCATTCTAGACGGACTTCCGCATACGCGTCACGACGCGAAGTCTAATAATGATTTTTGATTGTTGAATTTGAACAACCGGAGCAGTGGGTTTTAGCAACGTAGGTCGAAGCAGGAGGATTTATTCAACAATCACAATCATCAATCAAAAATTGTAGACAGCCTAGATTTTGCTGAAAGCCGAAGGCTGATAGCCGACAGCTGCTCTTCAGTAAAAATCCGAGCAGCTCAAATAGAACCCGCACTCCGGGCACTTCAACTTGCAGCGGCTCTCGCGCAATTTCGCCGAGCAATTCGGGCAATATTGCGCAGGATCAACCTTTGCTCCCGCCCCCTGATTACTTTGAGGAGCGGGCTTCGTTCCCTGCTGCTCCATTCGATTCAGCCTCAGGAATGTTTTTATGCCGCGCGCTCATTCGCGGCGAGCTCAGTGCCGCTCCAGCAGTCGGCCATCAACAGCCACGCACCCAGCCGGCGCCACACTCTCACATATTTCCCGCGCACCGGAACCATGCTTCCTTCCTGTTGCACCACGCACGAGAATTGTCCCAACTCCATGGCCATGTCGCCCGAGTGATCCACCCGCGTCGTCTGCATCCTCAATTTGCTATACCCGGACTCGCCTAACCGACGAAGTAGCTGCTCAACGGATTTCTGCCCATGCGCGCCATCGAAGTGCGGCGCCATCAGCACTCCATCCGCCGCGAAAATGCCAGCCGCTTGGTCGTAATTTCCTGTATTGAAAGAAGTTGCGAAGTCCTGGGTCAGGTCTCGCAGTTGGGACTGCACATCCCGAAACGGACGAAAGTCCGCTGGGGAACTTACATTGGGCCGATACATCTACTACCTCCTGGGGGAAGGCAAAAAGGGAAAACACATCAGCCAGCATCAATACCCTGGCCAAAATTGGTCCGATTTTACCGCAAAAAACTTGTGGAAAGAGAAGAGTTTTTAGAAAGTAGTAGGAAAGATTGCTGCGACGTTTGCGCTTTTCAAGAACTACCGTTCCAGCGGAAGAGAACGGCTCGGTACCTTCATCGCCCGGGAATCCGCGCCCATCGCGGTAACTGCAGGCTTGGATTGCGAACCACGATGCTCGCGGGCGGCAATCTGGCGTTTCACGCGCTCCATCAACAACACCAGTTTCTTGGCTTCCAGGTCTCGTTCCGCCTGCTTACACATTTTCTGAACGTCTTGCGGAGCGTAGCTGACGCGGCTGGTCATGGGGAGATTCCTCGTCTGGATTAACCCTAGATTAAAAGAAGCGATAGCCTACCGTATCCCGGTTCGATTGCCAATCCCCTTCCATGGGCCAAGATATCCACAGGCAAGAACGATATTCCCAGTCCAACACCGGTCTTTATTAAGGACGGGATTAAGGACGGGCCGCCGGCCCCTGCTGGCTGCCATGCTCCCTTTCCCACAGGCTCATGACCTTAGTTACCTTTGAGACGGTACCGGTTTCCACGAAAATCGTGGCGTGCCTTATTTCGCCCTGTTGGAGCAAAAGTGCTCTACCGTCGAACGCTAGCCATATTTTTGTTCCTGGTCGCCGGAGCGTCGCTGGCCCGCGCCCGCGATCTCGCGGTGGTTTCCAACAAGGCAAACTCTTTCTCCGCGCTGACTTTGCCCGACTTCGTGAAAGTCTGTAAAGCACAAACCAATCGCTGGCCTGACGGCAAGCCCGTAACCCTCATCATGCGTCCTCCGTCGACGCCTGAAATGAAAGTATTTCTTGAAAAGGTTTTCGAACTGCCCGAATCGCAAGTAAAAGACCTGATCACCACCGCCAATCACGGACGCGCGAATCACCCCGCAATCATGATCGTGGATTCCGACGAGGACCTGGTCAACAAAGTCGCGTCGATTCCGGGGGCCGTCGGGGTGGTTGACGTCTATGCGATCAACAGCAGCGTTTCGGTCGTAAAGCTCGGTGGCAAGCTGCCGCTCGAGCCGGGATACCTGTTACACGGAAATTAGCGAGACCGCGGCCGCTGGTTACGCCGCATGAATGCATGGCCGAAGAGAAAAAAGCTCAAGCTGCTGCCGCTGCAGGAGACTCGGATAGCTCCTCGTCTTCGGCCAGGCCCGCCGGCCGTCCGCACTTCACCCGCCGCTTCCCTCGCTTCGTGATTGACGTTCGCCTGCAGGTCAAAATGTTCCAGGCCGGGGAATTCCGGAGCTGTTGGGGACGCTCCACCGAAATGGGCCAGGACGGCATCGGCGCCACCCTCACCGGCAGCCTCGAACCCGGGGAGATCGTGACGCTCGAAATTCCTCTGCCCTTGACTCCCTATCCGATCAAGGTGCGTGCGATCGTCCGTTATCGCCAGGGTCTCCGCTACGGATTCGAATTCCTCACGCTCAACGACAACCAGCGCGACACTATCAAGCGCGTCTGCGAATACCTCGCCACCAAATCGTAATCCGCTCTTTGTTAGACATAGTTTCACCTTGATGTGACGGAGATGAAATCAAAGATCTCCTCTTTCGTTACGCTGAAACGGACCAATGCGCCACCGTGGAAGAGCGGCCCCTTCAAGGTCGCGTAAACATCCAAATAGCGTGAGGGCGGTTTGCAGTCGGATACTTCAGGGAACGATAACGGCACGGCGTCCGTGCCACTCGCGTCCCCAAGCCGATTCAACATCGGCGAGGGGAACTTGCTCTGTCTCTATTTTGAAGGCCCCGCGGGCAACATTCCCAAGCAGCCATTGAATCGCCTCGCCCCACGCCTCGCGCGAAGCTGGGGCATTGCCGCTCCCAGCTCCCAGGATTTCCAGTCGAGAACTACGCAGCACGGCAGCGGGAAGCGAAATCGCTGACCCGGCACTTTCCCCGACCTGAACGAGTCGAACCCTGGACGATGCCGGGTTGAAATCCTTCCGCGTGATAGCGCCGAGCAACGCCTCAACAGGCGGACCCCAGAGATAATCGATGACGACATCAAACCCTTTCGCGCCCGCCTCGCGTGCAAAGACTTCGGAAAGTTCTGGTCCTGTCTTGTCTAGTCGAATGATCGCATCGGCGCCAAGTTCCTGGAGCGTGTTCAGCACTTTTTCGTTCCGGCCGGCAGCGATCACGCGCCCGGCTCCCAGCAGCTTGGCAGTCTGCACCGCGAGCTTCCCAGTCACCCCGGTTGCGCCAAGAACCAGAACGGTCTCGCCCGGCGCGATCTGGGCCCGCCACTTGAGCGCACCGAATGCGGACAGCCCGGGATTGAAAACCGCAGCCGCGGTGGAATCGTCAACATTGTCCGGAAGAGGAAAGCAGCGCATCGCGGCGACGACGGCTCGCTCCGCCATGGCACCGAAAGGCCCGCGCGGGGCCGCAAAGAAAACCCGGCGCCCGTCGTCGAGAGTGCCGACGCCGTCCGTACCGCAAATCATCGGCAAGTTACTGTGCGATGCATAATGCGATCCACTTGCCAGTTGTCGATCCACTGGCTTGAGCGCCGCCGCGCGGACGTGAACCACAACTTCGTCTTCATTCGCTTGAGGATCCGGAAACTCGGAGCACCTCGGTGGTTTGCCGAACACGGAAAGTACAGCGGCTTTCATACAGGGCCGACATTATAATCCGGTCGCAGAATTCCCGATTGAAAGCAAAAAGGGCGGACTCTGCAGCCCGCCGTCCCCAGAGAGTTGCCGCTCTCTTTGCGTTCTCTGCGTGTTCTTCGCGCCTTGGCGGTTAAAGGCTCTTACGTGAAAGTCGAACGATTGCTGCCCGGAACGGACAGACCTTCACCTTTACTTGCCGTCCGCGACCCGCTCGAAGTGCCACGGCTTCTTCTGCGGGGGCGCCTGATCCGGTGAGTTCTTATCCGGCGCGTCCCCCACTGCAAGCACATCAGCGTCATTGGTTGCCTTCAACGTGAATTCGAAGTGGATGGAATCGTGCCCGCCAATCCACAATCCGACTTTGTTCCCAGAAACTTTCGCCTGTACAATTTCCTGCTCCACAAACTGGTCGCTGCTGGGTACGAGTTCGCCATCCGCTAACATATCCAAACGGTCCACGTGGATGCAGGAACCAGTAAGCCGCCCATTCTCCGACTTGAACTTGATTGTGATAAACGTCTCCCCTTTGTACTTGGTCACCCACGTCCCCACGAATCGCTGCGTGTCGCTCGAGCCTGTATCAGCCACATGCAACGAAAATGCGGATGTGAGAATCGATACAGCGCTTACCAAAGCAAGCGCAACTAGCATTCGCGTGCGGCTCCTTTGTCTCGCCGTCTCGGGCATCCTGAGAATATTCATAATTCGCTCCTCTAAAACCTTCGTATCGAACAGCCCCAGTGCGTAATTCGAGCTTGCCGGAGGGGCTCCGGCAACAACGTTCCGCGCCATCTCCACCAACGACTGCGCATACTGCTTTTCCGATGGCAGAAGTCCGGCCGCCATCTCGTCGCACGCCAACTCTCTCGTCTCTGCAATCCGGGATTTCACCATTGCTATTGCGGGATGAAAGCAAATCGGCAGCGAAACCGTTTGATAGAACAAATTCAGCAGGAAGTCTTTTCTCCGGATGTGCGCCAGTTCGTGCGACAACGCGGAAATCAAATCTTGCTCGGCAACCTGATCGCGAAAGAAACTGCGCGGAATCAGCAACACCGGACGCCTGCTCCCCACCGTCGACGGACTCGTCACTTCTTCCGAACACAACAGGGGAATATCTCGCATCCCAAAAAGCTGCCTGCAATGTTCCGCAGCGCTCGATAAAGCCTGCGGAATTTCCCGGCTGTAGGCACGCCTTCGAACTTGCAACGTCCGCTGGCAAATCCAGCCAAGTTGCAAGCTGCGAAATATCAGGAATCCCAAATAGGCGAAAGCCAGCCCATTCAGCAGTCCCGGTGCAAATTGCACGGGACGACTATGGCTGGCGAAACTAAGAAAGGACCACCCACCTCGTCGGTGATCCAGCGCCCGCGACCTCTCATCGTCGGCCACACGGATCTCGTTTCCTTGTTTCGCTCCAGACCGCAGCTGTACCGCGACCGTTACCGCCGGGACCAGCACACATGCCACCAGGCAGAGGACCCACACCGCATGCCGATGCCGTCCGGGCAGACGCCGTAGGAACAGAGAACACAAGAGCACGAGTCCCGCGATCACCGTCACCTGCCACAGAGAATTCAGCAGATACCCCACAAGGATACGATTAATCGCGTCCATGCTTTTCCTCCGTCTCGTGCTCGTCGATCATGCGTTGGAGTTTTTCTAACTTGGCGGCGTCAATCTGCCGGCTCTTGACCAGGCTCATGAGCAGAGCATCCACCGACCCTCCAAACATCCGGTCCAGCAGGTCGCCGGCCGCCTCGCGCAGTGCGCGTTCTCGGCTGAGCACTGGGCGGTATTCAAACGCCTTCCCCACCAGCCTGCGCTTGAGTTTCCCCTTGCGCTGCAGCACGTTCAACATCGTCTGCACCGTGGTGTAGGCCAGCGACTCTCCCGGCAGCTTCTCCTGCACCGCCTGTACCGTGCTGGCGCCGTTTTCCCAAAGGACCTGCATGATCCGCAGTTCCAGGGGCGTGAGTTGCGAGGAAGACTTGCGGCTCGGGCCCAATGCATACCTCCTAAGTTTTTAGGACATTAACTCGGAAAGTCGCGCTTGTCAACTAAAAGTTTAGGACTTGAGAATAATGCTATTGTTGCAATGGGGGTGACGGAATGGCATTTCCGAATGATGAGCCCACGGTGCAGCGCGGCGACCCTACCATTCAACTCATCGACTTGCTGGTCGCACGCCTGGAAGAGTGTCTCGGCGAGGTTCTCCCGCTCCAGACGGATGATCTGCTCAAAGACCACGCCATGGATGCCCGCAACAGCATCGCGTCAGCCGTCGAGCAACTGACCCTTGCACGCGCGAAGAAACAGCAGCAACTCGGGGATCGCAGCAGCTAAGCTGTCGTTCCCAATGTAGATTTACGGCGTTCGGCGAATCGTCGAGTGACTGCGTGGGACGACCTCATGACGCATGCGATTGATGCCCTCGGCCTTGATCTTCGTTACGCTGCCCGTGGACTGCGCAATACTCCCGGGTTCACTCTCACCGCAGTTCTCACGTTGGCGATCGGAATTGGCGCCACCACCGCGGTTTTCAGCGTTATCAATGGAGTTCTGCTGCGCCCGCTTCCGTATCCGCATGCGGATCGTCTCGTGTCCGTGTCGAACGTCTTCCCCAGAGATGCAAATTTCGGACTGGTTTCGGGTACCGACGTCGCCAATTGGCGAGCCGACAACCACGTTTTCGATCGGCTCGAGTTCGTTTCTCACCCTGACATCGTGGCGATGTCAGGGGCCGGATATGGCGAGCGGGTTGCCGTACAACACATGACGTGGCGGCTTTTAACAATGCTCGGAATCAAGTCGTTTATGGGCGCCATTCCTGATGACGACTTGAGCGAGCAGCGTGGGTCGCCAGGAGTCTTGATCAGTTACGAATTTTGGAAGCGCCACTTCGGCGCTGATCCTAAAGTGCTGGGCCAGACCATTTTTGTAGATACGGGGTCGGGACCCGTTGTGGCAGTGCTGCAACCGGGTTTTGATTTGTTCGGCACCGGAGTTCCCGACGTCTTTGTAATCCACGGGCTGCCAGATACTGTGGACTCCGGTATCAACGATGTGCGGTGGGAGGAGGCGGTCGGGCGGCTGAAACCGGGTGTTTCGATTCAACAAGCGCAGGCCGCGATGAAGGTAAGACAGGCGCACTTGGCACAGATGTTTCCCGAAACGTACAAGGATGTGGGCGTCCGGGTTGACCCCTTTCAAAAGCGGCTGTTTGGCAACTGGGCCGGGATTTACTACACGCTGTTTGGAGTCGTGGCTTTTGTTTTACTGATTGCGTGCGCGAATGTTGCGAACTTGCTGCTGGTTCGCGGCGATGCACGGCGAAAAGAAGTCGGCGTCCGCGTCGCGTTGGGAGCGAATCGCGGGAGCTTGATCCGTCAACTGCTCACAGAGAGTGTCTTGCTTTCGCTGATTGGAGGATTGTTTGGTCTGCTTCTTGCGTTTCTTGGCGTCAAGCTCTTCAATTTCTGGGCTCCAGCTTGGTATCCGCGCGAAACAGGGTCGATTCTCGATTTGCGCGTTTTGCTCTTCACCTTCGGCACCTGCGTTTTGACCGGAATCGCCTTCGGACTGGTCCCCGCTTATCGCGCCGTGCGAACCAGCCTGACGGAATGCCTGCAAGAGGGCGGACGCAGCACGGCAACAATTTCGCGTCATCGCACGAGAAACACACTGGTCGTCACTGAGATCGCTCTGGCTTTCGTCCTGCTGATTTTTACGGGCCTCATGATTAACACCCTCACCCGCATTTTGCGGACTTCCCCGGGCTTCGCATCCGAGCATCTTCTGACTGCGCAGGTCCGTCTGACTGGAGACAAATACATCCATGCGTCTCCGCCAACGGATCCCGACTTCAACCTGATACTGCCACCCGTGGAAAAGTTCTGCGATCGGATCCTCGACCGATTCCGCACTACGCCGGGCGTCGAAGCTGTCGCACTGATCGACTGGCTTCCGCTGCTGGATGGCGCCGGGGATAGCGCTCAATATGCTTCGCCCGGCTTCACGATTGTGGGCCAGAGTGCTTCGACAGTTGCTGAAAAACCAGCCGTCTTTCGAGAGGGAGTCAGTGCCGACTACTTTTCGATGATGCGGATTCCCATCGTGCGAGGGCGCGGCGTGAGCGAACAGGACACGGTTGGCAATGCCTGGGTGGTCGTCATCAACCAGGCGATGGCAAAGCGCTATTGGCCGAATCAGGATCCCATCGGGCAGGAAATCAAGTTCGATGACTCGCCCGAGGAGAAGCCGCGCCAGATCGTTGGCATTGTTCAAGACGTGAAGCAGGTTTTTCTGAGCGAGCCCGCCGCGCCCGAAGCTTTTGTTCCATATCAGCAATTGTCATCGCGCATTTATCCTGGCTGGACGGAAGCGCGCGTTCACAAGAGCATCATCATTCGCACGCACGCGGACCCGAAAGCGCTGATGCGGAGCATGCAGCGGATTCTCGCAGAGCTCGCGCCCGAATCCGCGATTTTTGGAATTACGACAGTGGAACGCACGGTGTCGGAGTCGGCCACTCCCTGGCGTTTTCTCTCCGAAGTATTGGAGCTGTTTGCCGGGATCGCGCTGCTGCTTGCCGTAGTTGGTATCTACGGAGTCATTTCGTACTCTGTCGGAGAACGGCGCCACGAGCTTGGCCTGAGGATGGCGATGGGAGCGCAACGCAAGCAGGTAATGGGATTAGTGATGCGCCAGGCAATGGTGCTTTCGCTGGTCGGAGTCTTGATCGGCGTTGCGGGTTCGTTTGTCGCGACGCCGCTGCTCGCGAAATTTCTCTACGGTGTCAAGCCTCACGATCTGCTGACGCTGGTTCTGGTATCGTCGCTCTTGATGGCGGTCACATTGATGGCTAGCTACGTTCCTGCTCGCCACGCGACGAAGATCCATCCCATGCAGGCCCTTCGACACGAATAGCCTCGGCGAACCTTTCACCGCTGATTTCACGGGCTTAAGTTGACCCGCCGCAGCAACGAAATCGACGAAAGTCCGTCGCACATTGCGTAACCCACAGCCGTGACTACAATCATTTTCGCCGCGCTCAATCCGAGCTACGTTGCTCGCAGGGAGGGCCCCTTGACCAAAACCGATAAATCGCGAAGGACGCTGCTGCAGCTGATGGGAGGAGCGGCCTTGTCCGCTCCGTTTCACCGAGTCGCTCACGCGACGTCCCTGGACGACGCTCGCAAAACTTCTGACACGTCGACCATTCCCAAGATCGCTTTAGAAATTGCTAGGACCGGACCTTATTTCGCCACCGGCGCGGTGGATGAAGCCGGCATGCGGCGCGTAAAACAACTCGGAGTCAGCGATGTTCTGATGGGCGGCCCTCCCATCCCCTGGCAGGAAGCCGACCTGCAAGCGCTCATGGACAAGCTCAAGCAGGGCGACCTCACTCTCGGCAACATGATGATCGACGGCTTCCCCAAAACGCTGTATGGCCGGCCCGGACGTGACGAAGAAATCGAAAAGGTCCAGCACTCCATTCGCGCCGCCGGAAAAGTTGAGCTGCCCGTCATCGAGTACAACTTTTATGCCCACCGGCTCGTCGAGGGCTACTACGCAGAACAGGGCAGAGCCGGCGCAGGTCTGACTGCCTTTGACTACAGCCGCGTCAAGGATCTACCTCCCTTGCCCGACGAAGGCGTCTACACTCTCGAAGAGATGTGGAGCAACATCACTTACTTCCTCAAAGCGGTGATCCCGGTCGCCGAGGCATCGGGAGTTCGTTTGGCCCTCCACCCCAACGATCCGCCCGCGCCTCTCAGTCGCGGATCGCAACAGATCATGGGGACCGTTGCGGGCTGGAAGCGCCTTATCGACATCGTCCCGAGCAAGTCGAATGGGATCACTTTCGATTGCGGCGTTACCCGCGAGATGGGAGAGGATCCCGTGGAAGTCTGCCGCTATTTTGGCAGCAGGGACGTCATCAACCACGTGCACTACCGCAACGTTCGCGTCGAGGTGCCCTACGAAAAGTACACGGAGGTTTTCATCGACGAGGGCGTGAACGACATGTACGCGGTGATGAAGGAACTCGTGCGGCAGAAGTATCCGCGCCAGATCTACCCGGAGCATCCCCGGGCACTCGATTACGATCGCGAGCGCCCCGATTTCAAACCATACTATCCGGGCGGCGGCGGATACGCCGCGATCTCCTACAACATCGGGTATACCCGAGCCATGCTTCAGGCGTCGCTGGTGAGTTGAGGTGGGATATGTTTGTACAGGCGCGAAAGAAAACCGGCGTTGAAAGTGGGCCATCCGCCGCTCAAAACCATCACGAAAAGGCGAATGGAATGCGCATGCTTGTGACATCGCCGGATTTCGTAAACCGAGCGAATATAATCACGCCATGCTGCCAAAGGGGATTGTTGCAGCTTTCGTACTGGTCGCTTCAAGTGTTGTTTTCTCACACGTAAGCGGACCTCAATCAACTGAGACACGAACCGACGCCGTTGGAGCAACGCGGCAGGCAGCTCCAGCGGACCCATGTGCGACTAAAGCAAAGGTGGAGCATGGGCAGGTAGACGTTTTAAGCGACACTCAAGGCGTGGACTTTGGACCGTACCTGACGAAGGTTGTTAAGGGCGTGCGTGAGAGTTGGTATAGTGTGATCCCTCCATCGGCACATCTGCCGACAAAGAAGCAAGGTAGAGTTGCAATAGGGCGGGTGGCCCGCCCGTGTGGTGGGTTGAGTTCTCTACGACTGAGGGTGCCCCACCCTTGCGTTCTTTGCAAGGGTGGGAACCACGGACCCATATCTGTCGGAATCGAAGATCAAGTTGACTTCCGTGAACATCGACGCGAGACAATCTCAACCATCCGCAGCATCGTACCCGCCCTTGAGGGGCCATTCTGATGAGCCGGACAACCGTTGTTTCGATAGCGTTCTGGATAGTATTCATCGCTTCATTTGGACTCTACAAATACTTCCCCTTGATTGATACTGTCTGGGTTGTTGTCTTGCGAGTAGTTCTCTTCGCGCTCGCAGTTCTTACTCTCGCTCGGACATTTCGTCATCAGGCAACCACCGGAGAGTTTTCGTATCACGGATACCCAAAGTGGCTACTGCGATTTTTGATTGATGAAGAGCAGAGTCCCCGGAAGCTGGACAGGCCAGACAAGGTCAATGAGTGAAATCGCCTGTGGGTGTTGAAAAACTCTGGGTTTCTGGGGCTCCTCTCTTGCTTACCGCCTAGTTATTCGCTTTCCCGTTTCCCGCGCAGTTCATGCAATTGCGATTTCCTGAATCGGCTTGCGGCTGAGGAACCGCACCAAG
>DASYZA010000312.1:0-72711 GCA_035946775.1 Candidatus Sulfotelmatobacter sp.
TTTTGGGAACCGGTTTGGTCCCAATTACGAAGCCCCCATCCGACCCTTGGTCGGTGGAGGCTTTAGCCGAACTTCGCGGCTAATGTACTCTCTCAGAAATGGGCAGGGATTTCCGTGACCGGAGTTACCGAGCGTTGTGACGGGAAACACTCGTGCAGTGATCAGTGGTCAGTGGTCAGGGCACGGATGCAAGAAACAACTCACCACAGGGAACACAGAGGGGCACAGGGGAACACGGTGTCTGGACTCGGGATTGATGCTCAATCTGGCGAGGAGCGAAGCGTTCGGACCAGGCGCGGCTGCAAAACAACTCACCACAGAGGACACAGAGGGGCTGAGGGGCACTAACCGACCGCCGCCAAAACCTGAAGATCCGCGGTAGACACGACGCGAGCCGGGGTGTAAGTTTGCAGCAAGGAAGGGGGGCGCCAGAAAGGAGTCCTTCCGTGCGGGAAGCGGCTCAATCGCCCTACGAAACTTGCGTCTATTGCAAGCAGCCGATCACCGAGGAAATTGCGCGGATCAAGCGCCTCGAAGATGGCAGCGCGGCCCATATCATCTGCTACCTCGCTCACCTGGACGACGAAGATAACGAACGGGGCCGCTGATCGATCTCGCGACGCCGGACAGCAGCAGTCGAACCCGACAGCGCCGTTGTGGCGGACTTGCGTGCGCCAAAGTGCGCCACTGCGCGATTCTACTTGCGATTGGCCACGCCGATGCTAGAGTCAAACCCATCCGATAGACGCAAAGACCGCCCACTGAAAGTGGACCGAATCCGAGGGGCATTGCGCACTAAGCGTAGAAAGGCGCGTGCCCGATGGCCGACGCCAACAAGCTCCCGAAACCCACTCCAGCCCAAGCCGAGGAATGGATGCAGTTCGCCGAGAAAGCCGCAAAAGAGCAGGACCCGGCGAAGCTCATGAAGACTGTCGAGGAGCTCTGCAGAAAGCTCGATGAGCGCGAGGCCATGCTGAAAGGCCGCAAGCCGCCGAGCGCCGCCAAGCCCTGACGTGATCCCCGCAATGCCCGTCAGTCTACCTTCTTGTGTTTGGAAGCAGCCTCCAGGAGGGGCAGAATTTTGACTTTGCGGCGCGCGTCTTCTACGAACTGGTGATGAAGCTCGTGCAATCTGCGCGCAAGAGCCCCCATGGCAGCATCATCCCCATCGCCGGCTTCTAGCTGCTCACAAATCCTCTGAATTTCCTGTTCAACCGTCACTCCCACACCTTGGGAGAAGGGCGCGTGAATGCTTTATAGATTGTCGGGTACCCTACAGGGTTGTCAGAAGACTCTGCGGGACGTGATCCCAGCACTAGACAGCGCGCCGCCGTTCGGGTAGCGTGTCTCCAACTGTTGTGGAGTCAAATACGAAATGTGGAGTCCCCGATGCGGAAGGAGACTCAGTCGCCGTACGAAATTTGTGTCTATTGCAAGCAGCCGATCACGGAGATCATCCCACCCATCAGGCGTCTCGAAAACGGCAAAGCCGCCCACCTGCAGTGCTACCTCGATCACATGGACGATGAAGAGAACGACGTCGGGCGCTGAAGCAACCCCAGGCAGCCAGACGCCTTCAAAAGGTTAGACGAACCTTGGCGCATGACGACGCGTCTGGCGAATGCTACACTCCACAGCACAAACCGTGACCCCAGAAAGTGCGGTGCCCGCAGCAATACGGGCAACAATCCTGATCGTCGACGATTCCGCCGACTGGCGCGCCCAAGCCCGCGAAATATTGCAGGACCATGGACAGTGGCACATCGTCGGTGAGGCCTGCGACGGCCTCCAAGCCATTCGCAAAGCGGAGGAACTCGACCCTGACCTCGTTCTCCTCGACATCGGCATGCCCGTCATGAACGGCCTGGAAGCCGCGGCCCAGATCCGGCAAACCTCACCGCGATCGAAGATTGTGTTCGTAACTCAGGAGAATGACCCGGAGATCATCAGCGCAGCACTCGCTGCAGGGGCTTCCGGCTACGTGCGGAAAACACACGCCGGACACCGCCTCCTAGATGCCATGGCATCCGCCCTGCGTAATTGCTGACGATCAGGCCCTAGTCGGAAGCCGTGGCGCCTTCCACCATCTTCCCGGTGCGAAGCACGGTTAACTCCCCGATCAGGAACCACGAACTCAGCAGCACCGCAGGTCAGGCAAACCTCAATCTGCGGAAACACCCAAACGATAGGCTTCTTCAGACCGTCTAGTCCGGGGAAGTGAAACGCGACCTCAGCGTTGAACGTCTTGCGGCTGGCCCCACACTGGCATGTAACCATAACAACCTCACAGTTGAGACCCCTCAACCAAGAAGGAATATTCCCTCATGCTAGACCGCCTTTGACTCTGATTCAAACGCCGTGCACCCTCACCGGACGCAGCGCCGCCCGCCCCAGCCCCAGCGGTGATGGAGTCCCTGAGAGAAACGCGGTGACGCCCATCCCCGCGCGCGCGCCAGCTCCACGGCCGCGCCACAGCAGCGCGCGCGCCAGGGGCGGCGATTCATTTCACGTGCGGGCCGCGGGAGGCGCGGCACGCTGCGCGCCAGGCGCCACCACGAAAAAGGGTGCCCCATTTCTCGCGCGGCGTTTGCGCGAGAAGTGGGAATCGGCGCCGCCGGCAGCGCCCGGCACGCACCGTGCACGAGCCGCAGCGAATTGCAGCTGCGCCTCAGCTGGCATTCATATAGCAGCCGCTCCACGCCGGTGCCTCGTTGCTCTCACCACAAGCGGCATTCAGAAGGGACAGCGCACGCACGCTCCACGCCCCGGCGGACAGGGCGGGGCATTCCGCGTGCGAATTAAACCGGGAGAGGAGGCCAGGTCGGGAAAGGGTTGACTCAATCCACGGAGGTCAATTCGTGTTATGAGGACATTACGTCACAAGCTGAGAGGTCAGGCGGTTCAACGCTCAAATATGCACGAGCCTATTTCTGGACGTCAAACTGGAAAGAAACTGTAGAGGCTGCATCATCGTACATCATGCTCGGGACGACGAAAACGTCCTGTCCTTTGTGGTGAAATAGACTGATGAGATTAGTGATGCAAGAGCTAGCCCGCTCTGCGTCAGCAATTTCACCGCTCCGCATATCGCACGATTGTCTCAGATCACGCTGCGAAAGCTGGCTCGAAAGCCCCGCAAACGTCAGCTCTTTCACGCGGTATTGCTTTCCAGCGTTGATAATCAGTTGCAGCGCAACCTCTCCATTTTTCGATCCCGCCGAAGCCTCGAGGGACCGAAGTTGCGGGGTCACCTGCGCTTTCAAATAGCCCCGATGGCGGAGAGCGTTGCCAACAGCAGACGATGCATCCTCTAAAAGCTTTTTTCGCTGCAACCGGTGGCCTAAGAGGAACTCTGTGTACGCACGCAAATCGTCAACAGGTATACCCAAGTCGCCGCTGAAATTAACCTGTTTGAGCAACACTACCTGATTGCCTTCAGAGTTTTGCGACCAACAGAGAGCGACCGAAAGAATCGCAACTGGGGCCGCGATTATTAAGCGAGTCCAGTACATAGCAGACCAATCTTAAAGCAGTTGATGGCTGTAATCATCGATTGCATTCATTGACACACAAGGGCGGAGCGGCCGCTCCGGTCGTGGCGCCCCCGGACGCGAACGCCGGCAGCCGGACAGCGCCCTCTCCGGATCGGTTTTCATTCAACAATCAAAAATCAATCATTCCCCCGGCAGCGCCGGCAAACCCCGCCGCCGCACCAGGTCATCCCCGCCGCAAAATAGTTAAGCCGTCCCAGCAACCCGGCGCATCCAACATCGCGACGATGGACGAGGCTTTTATCATTCTGCAGCGGGCCGAGCAGCGCCGGCATGAAGCGGTGCTCGACGCCGCACGCACGGAATACCTGCTGCGCCGAACCACAGAGCGGATCGCAGAATCAAAAGCCCTGCTCGAAAACACCCTACCCCCCTCCTCCCTCTCGATCGCGCGCGGCACGACGAAAGATCAGCACCGCCAGCCTGCAGTGCTACCTCGATCCCATGGACGATGAAGGGAACGAGGTCGGGCGCTGAGCTACATCAGCCAATTCGGGGAAATCCGGCTGGCTGCGCATGCCTGCGCCTTCTCAAGGCGCCAGCTGATGAGTTCCAAAAGTCCTCCGACGGTGATTCCCGCGTCGAGGAGTTCAATCATTTGCTCGACGGTGAACCCGGCCTCTTCCCCGACCATCGCCAGCTTCGAAATCGCAAGCACCAATGAAGGCCTATCCATGCCGCACACCACGACTGAAAAGTTGTTCGAGGATGTCACCGCCCTGAATTCCCGACCGTGATGACAGTCACACCGCACCGCGAGCCAACTCACGACGCCGGCTTTCGAGAACGGTGTAAGATTTGTCAATCCCGCAATCAGGAGGTTGGACTATGTGTCCAGGCATAGCCAACAACGGTCACTCGCACTTCTTGAACGGCTGGAAAGAGATCGCGAACTACTTAGGCAAGGGGATCCGCACGGTGCAACGCTACGAATTGCACTGCGGATTGCCGGTGCGAAGACCCTCCGGCCACGCACAAGGCGCGGTAGTGGCGACTCCTGCGGAGATCGATATCTGGGTCCGGACATGCCAGATACACGATTACCCTCCATTCGAACGCGCCAACCCGGGGCCTTCACGCGCAGAGCTGCATGCATTGAGAAAGAGCCTGGCAGAGATGAAACAATTGCGCCAGCAAAACAGAGCCATAAAGGCCGAGCTACTGCGAACGATCGAAAGGCTCCACGCCACGATCCGGCGCCCCGACTGGCACCGAGCAAGGTGATGTTGGATGCCCCATCCAACGTGAAGCTCGTGGGGTGGGAACTCGTGCGGACTCACTTACAGTGATGTGAGCTGTGGTACCCTCATTGCGTTCCAAACGGGGAAGAACGCCTTCGGCCATGTCAATCGCAGCCTGGGACATCGTTTTCGTTTTCATCACCCTTGCGTTCATGCTGGGCGGAGCGCTGTGGCTCAGGTACGTCGTCGACGGACAGGTGAAATCTCAGAGGCGCGGCAAACGTAGAAGGAAATGAAAGACCGGAGGATGACCGCGCGGTGGGGCAAGCGTCCGCAGGCGGGGGGCCGGTGGGGGAGTTGGTGAGCCTTGCTTCGCTCGGCTGGCGGGCGGGGCGCCCGCCCCACGCAAGCTGGACGGGCGGGGCGCCTTCCCGATACGAAGTTATTGTTGCAACGTGCCACCAATGTCGGTGTTGTTATCGGTTTCAAAAACCAGGAGTTCTTTGCCCGAGTTGACTACGACGAAGTTGAAATTGAGTGTGCTGTAGCCCGCGGGCGTCATGGTGATGGTTCCAGTACAGGTGGACGTTTCGGTGTAGGTACCTGGGATCGTCGCCGGGAAGGTGAAGGTTCCGTTATTGTCGAACGTACCGCTGCCACTTACGGTGCCTTTTCCGTTGAGAATGATTTGGGCCACATAGGCGACGGACGCGCCGCTACTCCAGAACTTGCCGAAGATATTCGCTGCCAGGGTCTTTTTGACTCCGGTGAGGCCGCAAGTCACGGTCCCCTGTGCGGCGGCGAAGCCTGAGCTGACCTTGCCTGCTTGAGTGCCGATGATCTGGGCACTTTTATTCCCATTATTGAGAACAATGTTGGCAGTGATCGTGCCGCCGCCATTGCTGTAGGTGAGAGTCACACTGCCGGTGCACTTCGTCCCGATGGAATAAGTGCCGGTGAAGGATTGGGTCGAGATGACTCCAGCCGAACTGGTGGTTTGGGTTCCGTTGGTGATGTTGCCGAGTCCGTCAGCAGTGAACTGGCCTATGGAGGAACCGACGAAATATCCCCAAACGCCGGTCATGGTGGCGTTGGAGCAGGTGGCGTGTGCAGGGCTGGCGGCGAGCGAGAGGGCAACGAATAGCGCGAGGCAGCTTAGCATCAAGCGATTCATCTGTGTGTCCTTAAGTTGTGAAGTGGTGAAACGCGGAATGGCCCTGGGTCGCCCGAAATCGGTGAGCATTGTCCTCCGGGTGGTAGCTCAGGGTCAAGATGCAGAGTGTTGCACAGTATCAGCGTTGAGGCTGCTTACGGTCGACGTGGACTTTGACGGGGACGATGTCGTTGCATTGCCATCCGTTGATGCCGAGGTAAAGACGGCTGGGATCGATGATGGGCACGTCTACATCGGTGGAGGCGGACAAGGGTTTTCCTTCTGGGTGCAAGGTGGCGAGGAGGGCTCCGACGGGGGCGGAAGAGAGGACGAGATGTTGCTTCTCAGACGGGCCAAGACTCTGGCAGGTGGTGACGGCGCCGGTGATGTGGATGTGGTCTCCGGGATGGAGATCGAGGCCGGTGTCGGTCCAGAGACGGTCGGCTTTGACTCGGAAGGAATAGTCCTGGTGCGGCTGGGGCTGGGGTTTCGTTTGGGAGAGCAGGGAAGAGGAGAGGGCGAGGATTGCGACGAGGACTCGGTGCATGAGGATCTCGGTTCGTGCATTGTGATGAGCGTTGGCCGGAAGGAGTTGGTTGTGACTGCGGACTGAGGCGTTTGGTGCAGGGATTACGGTAGGGATCCTTCGACTGCGCTCAGGATGACAACTTTCGAAGGAACGAGATTCCGAAATTTTGCGGCGCTGTTTCCGCTAGGGTTTCGTTGTGACCAGGTGCATGTATTCGGTGAGGGTGACGAAGCGGTATCCGCGGGCCTTGAGGGTGGTGATCAGGTCGGGCAGTGCGGCCGCGGTTGAGGAGAGTTCGTGGAAGGCGAGGATGTGCGTGTAGACGCCCTGCTTTTCCCGTTGCTCGATCTGGCGGAGAACGCCGCCGGCGAGGGAAGGCTTGGGGCATCCGGCAGGATTTCTGCTGGTGCAGAGATAGTCGAGGGAATTCACGTCGCGCAGGGCGACGGGATTTTCGCTGGAGATGGTCAGCAGGTGGAATCCTTCACGCTCGAGGTCGTGGCGGGCATCATCGGGCATGACCCAATCGGGCGGACGGACGAAGCGCGGCTCGCTGCCAGTGACGCTCTTGATGGCTTCGGCGCCGCGGTTGACGTCGGCGAGGACCCACTGCTCTCCGCGTTTGCGCTCGGCGGTGCGAAGTTCGATGTGGCTGTAGGTGTGATCTTCGAGTTCCTGGCCGTCGCGGACAAGTTGCGCGGCAGCGTCGAGGCACGTGACGCCGATGTTTTCTTCATAGCGACGGTCGCCCCAGGTTTTGGGAGTGAGGCGCCATCCGACGACAAAGAATGTTGCTTTCACGCCGTTGCTGTCGAGGACGGAGATGAGGCCGGGCCCTGGATGTTGGCCCTTGTCTCCAAGCAGAACGTACGGGCGGGGGCCGTCGTCGAAGGTGAGCGCGATCAGCTTCTGCGGGGAGCTCGTGGCCGCATCTTTCGAGAAAGCGGCAAAAGGCACGAGGAGCAAGAGGGCAAAAAGGGCAACGGTTTTGCGAGAAGACATCGGATCACCAGTTTCCGGAGCGCATCTTTCATTATTCGATAGGCAGAATCTTGCCGCTAATTACTTTTGTTTATGGCCGGGGATGGCGGAAGGACGGTACGACCGCGTAGCTGTCGTAGACTTTTGTTATGGCAGTGATCGTGGAAGTACATAACACCGGCGATCCGGAGTTGCGGCGGGACATGGTCGCGCGGTTAGAGCACGTGTTTTCAGATCGTCCGGGCGACTGGCGCGTGGAAATTCTTGGATCGCAGGGCAGTGAACGCTGGGATCTGAAGATTACCGGCCCGAATGGGTTTGAACGTTCGTATACGCTGGAAGAGTCGCTAGGACAGCACGAGCCCATTGCGGTGGCGGGGATCGTGGCGAGAATGTTGCCGAGTAGAAGTTGAAGCGCTTCGCGGCTTTTGGCGGAATGGCATCGCCGATACTCCTGATCGGCGAGTTCGATAAGATCTCCTGATGTCTCTCAGTCTTGAAGGCCTGCGGCGACTGGCAGTGGCGCAGAGCCTTTTTCCTGCTACAGCTTTGAAACGCGCGCTGGACCGCATGCAGTTTGTGCAAGCGGATCCAATTCGCGCACCGGCGCGGGCGCAGGACCTGATCCTGCGGCATCGGGTGAAAGACTACCGGTCGGGCGATCTGGAGCGGCGCTACGAGAAGCTCGGAGTCGAGGAAGATTTCTTCATTAATTATGGGTTTGTCACGCGCGGATTGCAGAGGCTGATGCATCCGCGAGCGGATTGCCGCGTTCCGGCGGAGAACCGGCTGCCCTGGCCTGCAGCGCGGCGGAAGCGGGCACAGGCGCTGCTGGAATTCGTGCGCGAAAAAGGCGTGGTGCATCCGCAAGAAGTCGACAAACATTTCGCGCATGGCAGGGTGAAGAACTACTGGGGAGGGACATCGAACGCGACCACGCATCTGCTGGATGCGATGCACTATCAGGGATTGCTGCGGGTGGTGCGGCGCGAGGCGGGGATTCGCTTGTATGCGGCGCACGAACATGCGGAAGGGTCGATGGAAAGGGCAGAGTGTCTGGCGCGGCTGGATGCGCTGGCGGATGTGGCGGTAAGGATTTACGCTCCCATGCCGCTCTCGAGTTTGCGATTCCTGTTGCGGCGATTGCGATATGCGACTCCACAGTGGGAGGAAGAAGTTGCGGGCGCGATCGAACGGGCAAGAGAGCGGCTGAGGTGCGAGAAGGTGGACGGAGCCGAGTGGTATTGGCCGGCGGAGTGGAAGATGCCGAAGGAGGCTGAAGTTCGAGTACGGCTGCTGGCGCCGTTCGATCCGGTGGTGTGGGATCGGAGGCGATTCGAGCGCTTGTGGGGATGGACGTACCGGTTTGAGGCGTACACACCAGTGGCAAAACGAGTCCGAGGATATTACGCCATGCCGGTGTTGTGGCGGGATCAGGTGATCGGGTGGGGAAATTTGTCGGTGAAAGATGGGAAGTTAAAGGCGGAGTTCGGGTACGTTGCGAAAAAACCGCGGGAAGTTTGGTTCAAGCGAGAGTTGGAGAGCGAGTTGGAGCGAATAGGAGTTTTTCTCGGGATCGGCGGGTCACGGTAGCACAGAACGAACCAAAATCCCCACTTCTCGCGCAGAAAACGCGCGAGAAATGGGGCACCCATGCGACTATCCTTCTTTGATCATTCCTAGAGCGGGATCAGCTGGCGAGTTGGTGCTCGGCTGCGCTGAAGAGGGCACGGAGGGCTTTGATGACCAGGCGCACTAAAGCAAGAATCGCTAACACAAACGCGAGCGCGACGATTCCTGCAGCGTAGGGATGCCTGGTCGCGAGCCACGTGAGGGCGATGGCGAGGATGTCCTCTCCGAGGCTCAGGCCGATGTTCGAAACGGGCTCGGGTGAGGGCGTGACGGCGGCGCGGGCAGCGGTCTTGCCTCCGTGGGCGACGAGAGCGACGGCTGCGCCAACCAAGGCTGCCAGCAACTGATGCTCGGGAGAGAGTTGGCTGGTGGCACGGTAGGCGAGGAGTCCGGCGACAGGAACGCGGATGAAGGTGTGGAGTGCGTTCCAGATGAGGTCGAAGGCCGGGATTTTGTCGGCGAAGAATTCGATGGCGAACAGAGCGATACTGGCGGCGATGACGGGCCAGCTCTGGAGGATCTGTAATCCGGACGGAAGTGGGAGATGTCCGAAGCGGGCGAGGAGTCCGAGGACGCCGACGGTGGCGTAGAGGTTGAGGCCGGCGGCGAAGCCGATGGCGACCAGCAGCGCGAAGAGTTCCGTGGGCGGGATTTTGAGGACGTCGAGCATGGAAGGTACGGGGTAATGCTCTTTCCATTATGCTCTTCAGAGAAGTCTCCCGAATTGGTTCGCACCGACGAACATCGAAAATCCCCACTTCTCCCAAAACCGGGGAGAAATGGGGCACCCAAAGTCAGAAGAGCCTGAGTGCAAAAGAGAAAGGGTCGCTCGGAAGCGACCCGGAATCCTGCTTGAGTCCGACGTTAGAGTGTGGACTCGATTTCGAAGCCCCATGCCTCGAGAAGAGGCTCGGGGATGTACTTCGAGTTCTTGTTGCGGCGGGCCCACTCGCGAAGGCGAGTCGACCGGAGGTACTGGTCGGGGGAGAGCTTGTATTCGCGCACAACCTGTTCAAATTCGGTGATGGTGGGGGTAATCGGGCCGATGGGCTCGGGCTTGCCCCAGTTTGGATTTCCGCGTCGCTTGGCCATGAACTATTGCCTTTCCACTTAGGGGGATGAGACTACAAAAATCGTCTAACTATAAGATTCTCCAACCCTGCCTTGGGATTCCCAGAATCGAGTCTGCCCGGGAGGACGAAGCTCTCCTTAATCTTCTGGTTAACCTTCAAGGCTGAGCAGGAAACCAGATATCCTAGGCCGAAAGCGATGACAAAGTCAACGAAAATCGGCAGGGAAGAGCACGGTGGTCTGGCTGTAAGTGTTTGAAATTAATGGGTATCGGCTCGAAGTGTTGGGGGCGGGAAGGCGCTGTCGTTCCAAGCGATGGTTGGTGGGTAGGGAGGAGGGGTTGGCCCTCCATTACGGACGTAACCGGCAGGTCGGTTGAGCCGTTGAACGGGAGTGTCGATCGACTTAAAGTGCAAGCATGGGGCAAAGGTTCGGGATCGACCGGACTGGCTGAGTTGAACTAACTATGGGTCTGAAATCCTTATTATTGTGTTCGGACGAAAAGATCGTAAGGGTCTTGCGGCGGGTGCTGGGGGACCTGGAGATCGAGGTTGAGTTGTGTCCGAACGCGGATACGGCGCTACGCAAGCTAACCCGGCAGAGATTTGAAGCTATTCTTGCCGACCTGTCGGACGATGGCGCGATGGAAGTTCTGAGGAGTGCGCGGTCCGCGCCGTGCAACAAGCAGGCCGTTGCGGTGGCGATTGTTGAGCCGATTGTCGGACTAAAGGCGGTATTTCAGATCGGGGCGCATTTCGTGTTGTATAAGCCGGTATCGATTGAGCGGGCAAAATCGAGTTTCCGTGCGGCGCGCGCCTTGATGAAGAGCGAACGGCGGCGCAATGTCCGGGTCGCGGTGCAGATACCGGTCGTGATGCGGAGTCCAGAGGTCGGCGGAAACATGAGAGTGACGACCGTGGACCTGAGTGAGGGAGGGATGGCGATCTCGCTGCCACACCGGAAGCGTCCGAATGGACGTTGGCAGCTGGCATTCACGCTGCCCGGCTCGAGCGCCGAGTTGGAAGTGCCAGCGGAGTTTGCATGGGAGGGATCGCGGCAACATGGAGGCTTGCGATTCCTGCAGCCATCGCCTGCATTTGCGTATCAATTGCGGGAGTGGCTGAAAAAGAATTCGCCGGAAGCTGAGCAGGACGATCCGCCGATCCGGTGTCAGCTGACCGATTTGAGCCTGGGCGGATGCTATCTGGAAATCTCTTCTCCGTTTCCGCGGTCGAGCCGGGTGACGCTTTCGATGCGCGCGGGAGCTGTCGAATTGCGAGTGCAGGGGATTGTGAGAGTGATGCATCCGGACAAGGGCATGGGAGTGGAGTTCACGCAAAACACGCCGGAACACCGGGGTGCGCTAGAAAAATTCCTGCAAGTGCTGACCGAGAACCGGGGTCTGATGCCGGAGTTGCTGGTGCAGCCGGAAGGACTCGAAGCGGAAACACCGAAGCCCAAGCCGACGGATGCGCAGCAGCAAGATCCGTTGCTGCAGCTGTTTTATGGCGAGCCGCTGAGTGCTGAGGCTTTCCACGACGCGCTGCAGAAGCAGCGAGGGTTGCCCCGGAACGGGTTCGAGATGAGGTCTGCGGCGGCGCACGCTTAAGGGTTTCCCGAGCCCAAACAGTCTAGTCCAGCGGCGCGATGTCCCAAGTGCCTGACTCAATCCAGATGTTGATTGCGCTGGCGATTTGCTGGTGCCGGGAGGGGGAATCGAACCCCCACAGGCCTTTTGGGCCCTGCGGATTTTAAGTCCGCTGCGTCTGCCAATTTCGCCATCCCGGCTTCGCAGTCATTCTAAATGACCCGCTATGCCGCGGGCAGACCTGAACTCAATTCCTCGGTAGAAGATGAAAAGAGGTTTCATCGCCGTCCGGGCGTCGATTCGGATAGAGCGCACACCTTCACAGGAAGGCCTCGGCTGGCAGCGCGGATCTCGGGCTGGCTACATCATCTTCATTTTCGTGTAGCGCTTCAGGTCGCCGCGAAAGTACAACAGCATGGAAACAGCCGCGGCAAGAGTTCCCCACATCATTATTTTTGGTGCAGACATTGTTCTCTCCTTATTTATGCAGCCGTCGCGCGGCTGGTGGAACGAATGATTAACTCATCGATCATATGGACCGCTTCATCCAGAGCGTGAGATACGGCAGGACTTAGACCAATACTTCCATCAGCGTTCGGTTCGATGCTCTGGGGTTCACAGCCCACTACAAGGACGCGGCCGACGTTTCCGCCCAGCGCCTGGACCAACTGCAAGACTGAGGCGGGATTCATGGTGTGGGCGTCGAATGACAATCCGGCGTCGTCGCTGAGTTCCGGCTCAAGAACGTACAAGGTGCCTGGGTGGCCTCCTTGAGGCAGAGCATCGACAAGAATGACAAGCTCCCAATCCCGCATGAGGGCGTATGCGAGATCGTAGCTGCGGATGCCGAAGTCAATGACGGTGACTCCTTCGGGCAGGGAATGTTGGGCGAGCCGCTTCGCCATTTCCACGCCGAAAGCGTCGTCGCCGAGAAAGATGTTTCCGATGCAGGCAACCAGAATCCTATTGTTCACGTGACACCTCACGATTGAGCGCTAGCGGTTCCAACTCTTCCGGTGAAAAGAAGAATCGATGCCCCGGTTGGCGAAGCATCCCCAGATCGCGGCCGGGATCGTCTTCGAGCACGACGGCGACATGGATTTGATCGTCGAAATCGCGTTCGATGGCCTCGATCACGGCGACCTTGCCTTTGAGTGCCATGTCGATGATGTCGGCACTTTTCTGAGGCCAGAGGCGAACTGAGTCTCCGGCCTTCAGTCGCACCCCAAACACCTGGATGCTTTCGATCGGGGTTTGTTCGGGCTCGGGGTTCCAGTTCATTGAAAGTCTCCTGCTCAAGCGCACTATTCTGGCTGATTTACATGACGCCGATTGCGGATCACTCCATGAGTTTTCATCAACTGCTCGCGAGCACTTTGCTCGGTGCGCTCGAGAAGAGCACGGGCGTGATCGTCGCCGGAGTACATCTGGTGTTTCTCTTCGTCGGTTAATGTCATGAGCCGCAGCGTGAGCATCTCGTCCATTTCGGTGGCATCGTAGAAGTCTCCGGCGCTTTCGGGGGCAATCTGCGGGTAGTCATAAAGAATGATGGGCGAACAGAGCATCATGTCGTGCTCGCCTGGATTGCCGAGCATTACGGGGAAGTTGCCGATGTTGCTGCACGATGGAAGATGGGCGCGAAATTCCTCAGGAGGATCCAGGAGCGAGATGAATTCAGCGCCGTCTGTACTTAGGATCAGGTGAGCCGAGAGCAGAGCCCGAGTTAATGCGCAGTTGCGATCGCGTTCGATCGACGAAGAATGAGTTTCGTTTGCAACGTCAATGGCGATCTTCAGCAGGTTTTCAGCGAGCCGTTCGACGTGAAAACTTAGAGTTCCGCGTAGCTGCTGCTGCGTAGCGATGACTTGTCCTTGAGTTGGAGATTCAGACAGAGCGGTACTGCCTGGAAAATTAAGTGCGCAGCGTTGAGGCGAGCAAGCGTCCAGATCTGGCTTAAATTCGAGCGAACGCGGCACGGCTTCGTCCCAGCACTCGTTCGATTCCTCTGTATTCTCCGGCGAAACGTTTACGACGGTCTTCGTGACAGAATGCAGGAATCGTAATTGTATGGAGAGACTGCAAGGAGCATTGGTTTTGAGCAGGCACTCTGACTGCATGCTACTTCGTTCTGTTCGTGCACGCACTTCTTCGAAATCGGGAGGATAGAGGATGCCGAAGGTCCAGCGCTGGCGATTTTTCAGCGCCGAGCGGCGATAGGGATAGAGCATGTATCCCTCATACATGACGGCATCGGCGATTTTTGCCGCAAGCTCGCGGTTCATACCTTGGCTCCGACGATTTCCAACATGCGTTCGAATACCTGGTCCCAAGTTGCGATCCTGTTCTGCAACTTGAACTCATACAGCCGGTCGAAGACGTCGCGCCGTAGCGACAAAATGGCGGCGTTGGGGTAGTAGCGATCCATCATTTCTTTCCACACCTGGACCGGCAGGCGGTAACTGGCTTCGCGATCCCATGGAATTTGCGAAACCTGCAGGCTGACACTCG
Organism: Candidatus Sulfotelmatobacter sp.; assembly: GCA_035946775.1. Classification (GTDB taxonomy): domain Bacteria; phylum Acidobacteriota; class Terriglobia; order Terriglobales; family Acidobacteriaceae; genus Sulfotelmatobacter. The sequence goes on from DASYZA010000312.1 coordinate 14,195, forward strand.
CACCTGCATAGAAAATGGTCCCGCTGAATAACAGGGAAGTCGGCAGTTCTCCGCCCTCGAGACCGTAGATGTACTTCGTCATGGCCACATTGAAGTCAAACGTGCACGGGACGGGAATGTCGACGACGGTATCGCCGTTGAAACCGGGAACATTCACGTTTGCATTGGTCCAAAGCAGTGGTTGCAGGGATTTGCTCCATTGCTCTGGTTCTCCGAAAAGCTCCCGCAGGCGTGTCTTCTCTTCGTCGCTGTAGCGGCGGCGCACGGGTTCGACCTGCACCTGCGCGCGGAGCGCAATGGAGTGGATCGACTGCTGCTCGGCATTTGTGATCCGGACTTCGAAGGAGAGTTGTGGCGTCGCGGAATTGGGCGTCGCAGAAACGTTCTCGACTTGGAAGCGCAGGTCAGGCAAGCACGCCTCCAGATTGCTTTCCCAGTTCGTGGAAAAACTTGTCGATTTCTTTCCAGACGTGTTCTCCGCCGGAAAGTCCGCGCCAATGCGTGCGAATGATTCCTACCAGTTGAAAACACCGGTCGATGGGGACCCGGAAATATCCGGGGCTCTGGCCAGTCCGGTTCACGAGCAAGGCCTCGACATCGGGTTCAAGTCGAGCGAGGATGGGATTCCGCTCAGCAATGACGCTCCAATATTCCAGGTCCAGCGAAGACTCCATGACGCCGCCTGGGCTGGGATATTGAGCGACCATTTTCTTAGCCTCACTGCTGTAAACGAAGAAGGCCAGGTTGATGGGGATCAGCAGACTTTCCCATTCGTGATCGTCCATCGAAAAATCGTCGAGGCGATACACATCCCGCGGAATGCGGCGATATCGCTGGCGCGTGCTGCCGCTAAACAAGATGGAGCAAGCTTCGCAGGCACAGGTGATCCGGCGTGCTTCCAGTTCCAGCAGGTGTGCATGTTCTGGAGCAAGCGGTTTCGCGCAGAGTTCGCAGACCTGCGCGAGCTCGCGAGGTTTGCGGACAAATTGCTGCAAAGTGGCGAGAGGACTTCGCCCGGGATTTCCAATCGTCGTTCCCATCGCGCTCGGGTCAGGAAGGTGGCAGGTTGGGCATACGCGGATCGATGGGGGCTCGCTTGTCTGCGTTGATTCCGGTGGCATCGCGAGAGGTGCGCCCCTGGCCCTCACGGCCGGGCTCTTTGCGGCCCTCGTATGTCCAAGCTTCACCGCGTTTTGTTCCGTCGACGTGGGCGTCGATATCAGGCGGCGGATTCTTCATATCGCTTCTCCCGTTTCGTATTTCACAGCTGGCTGAATCATCGTGAGTGGAACAAAGCCGGAATCGGGCATGCCGTCAATCGCGACCTCGGCTATTTCCGGAGCCGCTTCCCGAACGGCTTGTTCGATTTTGGTGCGAGCGGATGTTGCGGAATGAGCATCGAGTCTCGCGCCGCGGAGAAGGAGACGGACGGCATTCTCGTCTATGCCAGTCAGTTCCAAAGTTGTTCCAAGTTTCTGCAGTTGAGGGTTAACTCTTTGGATGGCGAGCAGCACACGTTCTTGCAGCGGCAGCGGATGGATGCCGTAGAGCACAAGGAGTCCGCAGATCAGCGGGTCCTCCGAGATCTTCGTCAATGCATTTCGACCGGAGTTGCCAGAATCCGACAGCATCTCCACAACGCGAGACAGGGCAGCACCGTGCAGGTCCATTAACGTCTGCATGAGTCCGACTGCCGTCGAACGCGCGCATTCGTCACCCAGCGTGTTGACTTGCTGGAGCAATTGCTCGATTTTGGCTGTGTGCTGTTGGAACTCGCCATTGTTCATGAGTGGTTCACTTGCCTCCCATCGCTCCGAACATCGGCGAGTGCCGGGTTTCGATGACCTTTCCATCCCCGACGTACATGTGGACGCCGCAGGGCAGGCAGGGATCGAAGCTGCGGACGGCCCGCATGATGTCGATGCCCTTGAAACTCTCAGGGCCGTTCTCTTCGAAAATAGGAGTGTTTTGCACGGCATCTTCGTAGGGGCCGGGAGTTCCATAGACATCTCGCGGATTCGCGTTCCAGCATGTTGGCGGATAGGGATGATAGTTCGCGATCTTTCCATCGCGGATAACGACGTGGTGCGAGAGCACTCCGCGAACTGCTTCGTGGAATCCGCAAGAAATCGCTTCTTCTGGAACCTTGAAGGGGGCCCAGGTTTTCGAGCGGCCAGCCATCAGCTCTTCCATGGCTTTTTCACAGAAGAACAGGGCAGCGGCTGCGGCGTATGCCTGGAAGTAGGTTCGGGCGCGATCGCGCTCGATGGCATTGCTCCACTGGGGAATTTTCCATTCGAAGCTGGTCTCAGGCAGCATCGCCCCCTTGGGCAGGTTGATTTGTACGCTGTGTCCCGTGGCCTTGATGTAGCCGATATCGACGAGTCCCGAGAGCGCCGTGGACCAAAGACGGGCAATGGGGCCACCTCCGGTGTCTAGCGCCAGGTGATCGCCGGTGCGTTTGTCGAGCCAGCGCGGCGACATGACCCATGTGTAATTACCGTTGAAGTCGCGCTTCTGCGGGCGCGGCAACGTTGTCTGATTCCAGGGATGCCGCTTATCGATTGCATTTCCGAGCGGATCTCGCTTGACGAATGTTTCCTCCTCCTGCCAGTCGTCGTAGAACGAACTGCCCAGCAGGATACGAAGGCCGAGATTGATATCCATCAGGTCATTGGTGACGAGTTGGCCATCGACGACGATACCTGGCGTGACGAACATCCCGCGGCCCCACTCGGACATGTGTTCGTAGCGGTAGTCGCAGACATCGGGGTTGTTGAAAGATCCCCAGCATCCCATCAGAATGCGGCGTTGACCGACCTTTTCGTAACCCGGCAGCGCCTCGTACCAGAAATCGAAGAGGTCGTCGTGCAAGGGCACGCATTTCTTCATGAACTCCACATATTTCATCAGGCGCGTGAGGTAGTCGGTGAACAGTTGGACGGTGGCGACGGTGCCGACGCCTCCGGGATAAAGGGTGGAGGGATGGACATGGCGGCCTTCCATCAGACAGAACATTTCACGCGTCAGACGGCTCACTTCGAGTGTCTGGCGATAGAACTCTCCCGTGAAAGGATTGAGCGCGGTCATGATGTCGGAAATGGTTTTATAGCCATGCTTGTCGGCATTGGGAGCCTTCCTCTTCTGTGCCTTTGCCCATAAGCCCGGATTTGTTTCTTTCACCATCTGCTCGCAGAAATCCACGCCGACGAGATTGTCCTGAAAGATGTTGTGGTCGAACATGTACTCGGCGGCCTCCCCAAGATTGACGATCCACTCGCCAAGGTTTGGAGGCTTCACGCCAAAGGCCATGTTCTGGGCATAGCAGGCACAGGTGGCGTGATTGTCACCACAAATGCCGCAAATACGGCTGGTGATGAAGTGCGCATCCCGTGGGTCTTTGCCCTTCATGAAGATGCTGTATCCGCGGAAAATCGAGGAAGTGCTGTGGCACTCTGCCACCTGCTTGTTTTCAAAATCGATCTTCGTGAAAATGCCAAGGCTACCCACAATGCGAGTGATGGGATCCCAGTTCATCTCGACCAGGTTCCGTTTCTTGCTGGGAGTGCCAGTGAGTGGCTCAGTGATTGTCGCCATAATCGTTCATCCTCTCGCTCAAGCAGCTTTGCGGGCTGCGCCGGTCGAATAAGAGCCGGGTCTGGGGTGATATCCGGTGATGAGTTCGCGGCCACGGCGGCGCCATTCCGGCTCGCCGTTGACAGTGTTGTTGGTGATCGCACGTAAGGCGCGGATCATCTTTCCGTACATGGTGAGAGCCGCGGTGGAGAACCTCGCTCCAGAAGGTTCATCCATGAATGGCATGAACATGTCGGGGAATCCCGGCATAGTGCAGCCGATGCAGATTCCGCCTACGTTCGGACATCCACCGATGCCGCGCATCCATCCCCGCTTGGTGACGTTGCAGTTGACGACGGGGCCCCAACATCCGACCTTCACCAGGCATTTCGGCGTGCCATACTCCATGCCGAAATCATCCTGTTCGTAGTACGCGGCGCGATCGCAGCCTTCGTGAACCGTTTTCCCGAACAGCCATGTGGGCCGCAGCTTGTCATCGAGCGGAATGATGGGCGCAAGTCCTGCCACCTGGAACAACAAATACAGAACGGTCTCCATGAAGTTGTCGGGCTGTACGGGACAACCCGGAACATTGACGATGGGCAGCCCGGCTTTGGAGCGCCAGTTCCATCCGAGATAATCTGCGAGGCCCATGCAGCCGGTGGGATTTCCCGCCATGGCATGAATGCCGCCATATGTGGCGCACGTTCCCGCTGCGATGACTGCTAATGCTTTTGGAGCGAGACGGTCGATCCATTCGCATGTCGTGATCGGCTGGCCGGTGTTGGGGTCGGTTCCTTGCGCGGCCCAGTAGCCCTCGCGCTTGATTTGTTCGTTCGGGATTGAGCCTTCCACCACGAGGACAAAAGGTTCGAGTTCGCCACGTTCTGCCTGGTAGAAATACTTCATGAAGTCGTCGCCAACTTCATAGGCAAGAACAGGATTGTGGAGATGGACTTTGGGCAGGCCGGGAATGGCACCGAGGACAACGTCTTCAATACTTGGCTGCTCGGCATTGGTGACGGAAACAGAATCACCATCGCAGCTCAGGCCGGCGGTCATCCACAAGATATGTACTTCGCTGACGGGAGCGGATGCAGATGCTTTTCTCCGCGTGAAGGGAATCGGTTCTGCGGGCATTTACGCCTCCTTGCTTGCGGTTGGAGGGTTTGAGGAAAGGCGTATGCGTTATATCGACTTACGATACGTCAAGGATCATGCGTTAGAGTTCCAAAGAACAGCGGCGGGTTGCCAATTAACAAATCCGCGGCAACTGTTCGCCAAAAAGCGTATCGACCACTCGGGTACCACCGATCTCGGTTTTCATCAGAACCATGCCCGCGTGTTTCTCAATCACTTCTCCAATGATTCGGGCATCGGCCCCGAGGGGATTCCGGCGCATACGACTGACGATGGCTTCGGCGGAATCCGGGCTTACGATCGCGATCAACTTGCCCTCGTTCGCAACGTAAAGCGGATCCAGGCCCAGAATCTCGCAGGCTCCGCGAACGCTGTCGCGCACTGGAATCTCACTCGCATGCAACAGCATTCCCACTTGAGAGCGGGACGCAATCTCGTTCAGAACCGTCGCCACTCCGCCTCGCGTCGGATCGCGCAGGCAATGGATATCGAAACTTACATCGAGCATGTCGTCGACGAGACGATGCAGCGCTGCGCAATCGCTCTCAATCACACCTTCAAACTCGAGGTTCTCGCGCTGGGACAGGACCGCCATTCCGTGATCTCCGATATAGCCGCTGAGGATGATCTTGTCGCCGGCTTGGGCACGATTGGCGGAGATATTCACCGGCTTCTCGAGAATTCCAATGCCGGTCGTGGAAATGAACAACTTGTCGGCTTTTCCGCGATTCACCACTTTTGTGTCGCCACATACAAGTTGGACTGCGGAATCCAGAGCGGCCACTCTCATCGAATCGACAACCGAGGTTAACTCTGACATCGCGAGACCTTCTTCCAGAATGAAGGTGGCGGCGAGATACAGCGGGCGCGCGCCGCTCATAGCCAAGTCGTTCACTGTGCCGTTGATCGCGAGGCGGCCGATATCTCCTCCGGGGAAGAACAATGGGGTCACGACAAAAGCGTCGGTCGTGAAGGCCAGTCGAGAGGGGCCAATTTCGAGGACAGCCTGATCATCGAGCCGGTCCAGCACCGGATTGCTGAATGCTTGAATGAACAATCGCTCGATGAGTTGGGCGCTCAATTTGCCGCCACTGCCATGTCCCAGCACAATCTGCTCGTGCTGGGTAATCGGGAGTGGGCAGGCTGAGACAGGCAACGACGTCGCTGATCCGTTGCCTGGAGCATTCGCCGCAGGAAGCTTGAGGGCGGAGGCCATCAGATAATGTCCTCCTCGCCCATCGCGACGTGAGTCAGATCCCACAGGATGTGAAGCAGGGCTACATGCGATTCCTGGATGCGATGAATGCTGAAGCTCGGCACGGTGAAGCAGTAATCGGACACTTCCGGCATGCGGCCGCCGTCTTTGCCTGAGAATGCGATGGTCAGTATTCCTTTGTCGCGGGCAGCTTCGAGCGCATAAATAAGGTTGGGAGATTTTCCGCTGGTCGAGATCGCCAGTGCCATATCGTCTTTCTCGCCCCACAGTTCAATCTGGTCGATGAAAACGCGGGCGAAGTCTTTGTCGTTGGAAATCGCGGTGACAACGGGAATCTGGCTGACGAGATCCAGCGCGGGCAAAGCTCTTCGCTTCTCGATAATCGGGTGAATGAATTCGACGGCGACGTGTTGAGCGTCGCAAGCGCTTCCCCCGTTGCCCATCACCCAGAGGCGGCGGCCGCGCGAGAAACGTTCCGCCATCTTCTGGCTGAGTTCGGCAATCTGTTCGGCATAGTGCTCGAAGAACTTGTTCTTGATCTCGACCGACTCCCGGCACTTGCGCATGACTTTGTCGCGCCATTCGCAGGTTGAAATTTGCGGCAATGTTGCCGTAGTGGCGTTCATGCCGCGCCTCCAACTGACGTCACAAGCTCTGATTTGTGATTGTCGAGGTGTCGCCCGTAAGCGTAGTAGGCGGCACATGCCCCTTCCGCGGAGACCATGGTGGCTCCGAGCGGTGTGAGCGGAGTGCATTGCGTGCCGAACGCTGGACAGTCGTGCGGCTTCTTGATGCCTTTCAGGATCTGGCCGCTGATGCAGATGGCCGGTTCCTTGGTGTCGATCTCTTTCACTTCGAACAGACGCTCGGCATCGTGATCGCGATATTCCCAGCGCAGCTTGTAACCGCTCTTCGGGATCCATCCGACCCCACGCCACTTGCGATCCGAGACTTCGAACACGCTGTTCACCAGCTTGCGCGCTGCAACATTGCCCTCACGGTTGAGGACGCGCGAATACTGATTCTCGGTGACAGCCGTTCCCGCCTCGAGTTGACGCACTGTCATCAGCGTCCCTTGGAGCAGATCCAGTGGCTCGAAGCCGGTGATGACGATCGGGACTTTATAGCGATCGCTGATCGGCTCGTATTCTCGGTATCCCATGATGGTGCAGACGTGGCCGGGACCGAGAAATCCTTGCACGCGATTCTGAGGAGATTGCAGGATGTAAGTGATCGACGGGGGCACCAGTGAGTGCGAGACGAGGATGGAGACGTTCTTTAGGCCTTCCAGTTGCGCCCGGTGGACGAGCATGGCATTGGCGGGCGCAGTCGTTTCGAATCCCACGGCAAAAAATACGACCTTATTCTCGGGGTTGGCGCGGGCGATCTTCAGGCAATCGAGCGGCGAGTAAACGATACGAACGTCGGCGCCTTTCGATTTCAACGTGAACAGATCCCCATCGGAACCGGGTACCCGCAACATATCGCCGAATGAACAAAATATGACGTCCGGATGGGCGGCGATGGCGTGCGCCTTGTCGATCGTTTCGAGAGGGGTCACGCAGACAGGGCAGCCGGGGCCATGTACGAGTTCGATGCCCTCGGGTAGAAGGCGGTCGATGCCGTGCTTCACGATCGAGTGAGTCTGGCCTCCGCACACTTCCATGATCACCCAGGGCCGAGTCTGGATCTTCTGGATTTCCTGGAGAATGGATTGCGCTAGACGAGGGTTTCGATATTCGTCGATGTACTTCATTGCGGATCCCTGGCTGATGCCTCGTCGACAACCGGCGCGTGGAGCTCGGTGAGCTGATCCATTTCTTCGAGGAGTTGATACGTACGGGCGGCTTCTTCGGGATCGACGGTGCTGAGGGCGAACCCTACATGCACGAGTACGTAGTCGCCGACGTTGGCGGTTGGGACGTAGTCGAGCGATGCTTCCCGCACAATGCCACCGAACTGAACCCTGGCCATCCGCATGCCATTACGTTCAGTTTTTTCCACGATCTTGCCGGGGATTGCCAAGCACATGAAAACGCCCGCACGAGTGCTTTCGGGTTTAAGCGCGACTGTTTGATAGAGGCGATGCGTCGAGCGGAGACTCAGGCTCGCTGCGTAAGGTAAGGCAAGCAGCCGAGAGAGGCGGAACGCATAACGGAATTCAAGATCTCGCGACTTCGTCAGGAGGTGCCCGGAAGATATTCACGAAGTTCACTCGGGGCAAAAAGATTTCGGACCGTACTGCAGTATTTTCCGAGCATCGGCGTAAATCTTCTGAGTAGCAATCGGGAGAAACATGTAGATCACGACCACAGCGTGCGACGTCCATGGGTGGGGAAAGGGCGAGTGGATGGCAGATGGACGATCTCCTGCAGCAGGCAGAGTACAGGGATTTTGGTGGGGCGGTTTTGAAAATCAGCCATACAATGTAGTCCAGATTTGGGGATCCTCTTCTAATTTGGCGGGAGCTGGGGTCAGAAGCCGGGCATACATCAAGCCAGGTCGATACGCAGAGTCGGCCTTTGTTTCAATTCCGGCTCTTCTGTGGGACATGCGGCGGAGCCAATCTCCGAAGGTACGAATCGCAGTTTCAGGAGCACGCAATGACGAAGATGCACAGGCGTACATTTCTTGCTGCGGCTGGAGTTACGGCGTTCGCGCCAACGGTCGCAGTTTCCGGTTTCGCGAAGGCGTCTTCAACCCCGGTTGAAGTTACCGGCAATGGCGGGTGGACGTATGCGGTTGTGTCCGGCTGGGGAGCATTGCCCGCGGGCACAAGCTTCGGGGGTACGCACGGGGCGATCGCTCAGGACAAAAGCGGGAACATTTATGTCAGCACGCAGAGCGACACGGGAGTTCTCGTCTACAACAGAGATGGGCGCCTGCTGCGGAAGATTGCGACGGCGTATCCGGAGATTCATTCGCTGGTTTTTGCGACTGAGGGCGGAGAAGAGTATTTCTATGCCACGGTGCAGAAGGGAACTCCGCAAGAGAATTGGCTCTTTCTGAAAATGAAAACCGATGGCAGCGTTGTGATGAAAATTACGGCTCCTCGGGAGGCTGGATTCAAGTCTGACAATGAATGGCGCCTGACGGCGGCCTTGCCGACTCCGGATGGTTCGATCTTCATCGCCAATGGTTATGGGGATTCGCGGATTTTTCGGTTCGACAAGAATGGAAATTACAAGGCGAGCTATTCGGAGAAGGGCAGTGCCGAGGGTCAGTTGGATTGCAGCCATGGTCTTTCGCTTGATACCCGCTACGACCAGCCGCTGCTGCTGGTGTGCGATCGCGAGAACCGGCGGTTGTGCCACTTCGATCTGGATGGCCGTTATGTGCGCACGGTTACGCAGCACCTGCGGCGGCCGTGCCAGGTCAGTTTTCATGGCGATTATGCGCTGGTTTCGGAATTGGAAGGACGGGCTACGATTCTGGATCGCGATAACGTCCCGGTCGCATTCATTGGCGATAATCCGCAGAAAACACAGTGGGCCAAGTATGAGCTTGATCCCGGCGTGATTGGTGCGGCCGTCTTCAGTGCGGCGCACGGATGCTTTATCGATGCTGAGGCAAACATCTTTGTGTCTGACTGGAACGAGACGGGACGGGTTACGAAATTGTCCAGAGTCTCGCACGCGTGACAATCACATCGCAAAGAAACGGAAAACCAGGGCTAGAGTCGATATTGCAGAGTTCGCCTGAACTGCTGCAAGTCTTCCAATTGGTCAGGTCAGTGAGTTAGTTTCGCGTGGTGAAAAAATGGGTCGGAGCCGCTGCCGGATGCGGACAAAGGGGAGTAAAATTCTAGCCAACTCTTCGGATCGCTTTCGGGGTTCATGCTCCGCTTCCTATGCGGTGCGGACGAAACTGGGATCAACACACGGGAGGTAACCCGGATGGACGATCAGCTACAAGCCATTGTGGACCGGGAGACAAAAGGCGTCTCGCGGCGCAACTTCATCAAGGGAGTCATCGCGGGAGGCGTGGCAGCGTCCTCGGCGACCTATCTGTTTCGAGCGTCTTCGCTCATGGGGCAGCAATCGCCCGGCCTGGGCGAACGGCTGATTACCCTTACCGTGAATGGACAGCAGCGCCGCGTTGATGTCGCTAAGCAGGAAACGTTGGCGTGGACACTTCGCTACAAGCTCGGACTCACGGGTACGAAGCTCGGCTGTGATCGCGCCGAGTGCGGCGCCTGTACGGTCTTGCTCGACGATGTGCCGCACTATTCGTGCTCCGTTCTGACGCATACCGTCCGCGACAGGAAGATCTTGACCATCGAAGGGCTGGCCAAAGTGGATGGCACGCTGCATCCGGTGCAGCAAGGGGTCATTGATGAACAAGGATTCCAGTGCGCGTTTTGCATGTCGGGATTCATCATGTCGGCGGTCGGGTTTCTGAAAACGAATCCGAATCCCACTCGTTCAGAAATGGCGCAGGGGCTCTCAGGAAATCTTTGCCGCTGCCAGGACTATGACAAAATCCTCACCGCTATGATGCGCGGCGCGGAAAACATGAGGAAGGCGCAGCATGTCTAACTCAGAGTGGAAACCCAATCAGCAGAAGTTCGGAGCGAAGTACAAACTGATCGGCAAAGATTATCCGACGCCGGATCTTTATGCGAAGGTGACCGGAAAGGCGAAATATGCGGAGGATTTCCGCGTCGATGGCATGCTGTTTTGCAAGTTGCTGCTCAGCCCGGTGCCGCATGGACGAGTAAAGCATCTGGACGTAAGCAAAGCGATGGCGATGCCTGGGGTGAAGGCAATTCTGACGCAGGAGGATTTGCCGGCGCCAGCCGACAGCGTCACCGACCTTGGTGTGACGATCAAAGCGAATCCGCTGGGTGAAAAAGCGCTCACGAACGAACCTCTTTATCACGGTGAGCCGGTGTTGGCGGTGGCGGCGGTCGATGAATACACGGCAGCAGAGGCGATTGAGGCTATTGACATTGAATTCGAGCCACTGCCGTTTGCGGTCGACCCTTTGGATAGCCTGCGACCCGGCGGGCCGAATGCGAGAATCGGCGGCAACGTTTGGGTGAGACCACCGAGGCCGGAGACGAAGCCAGGTGAGAAGCCGCCCAGCCCTCCGCCGCCGCAGATCGGAGAGTTGAAGTGGACGGATGCCGATTTCGCCGAAGCGAAACACGGCCGGTTGCCGATGGGGAAGGCGCAGGACGAGTGGGTGGTGGGCGATCTCGATGCGGGATTCAAGAATGCTGCATTGGTTCTGGACGAAACGTTTCTCACGCCCGATACCAGCCACGAAACCCTGGAACCGCGGACGACTCTCGCCTACTGGCAAAACGGCAAAGTATTCGTGCACATGGGAACGCAGAGTACGGTGCAAACCTTGGCGAGCCTGGCGCGCTGGCTGAACATGGACGCGAACAACATCGTGCTCATCAGCGAATACACCGGAGGAGGATTCGGCAGCAAAGCTACCGGGTACATTTTTGCGATCATTCCTGCACTGCTTTCCAAGAAGGCAGGGGCTCCGGTGATGATGCGAATCAGCCGCGAGGAGGAGCACTTCATTGGACGAGCGCGTCCTGGATTCCAGGGGCGAATGAAGGTTGGCTTCGGCAAGGATGGACGCATCACCGCGCTCGACATGTTCGTAATTTGCAACAACGGTCCCTACGATGCCGTGGGCGATGCGAACACTTCGGGGATTATCGTTTCGTTGCTCTACCAGCCGCTGGCGATGCGTTGGCGAGGCACAACAGTTCTTACCAACACTCCTCCACGTGGGGCGCAGAGTTCTCCCGGTGGCATGCAAGGAATCGTGATCATGGAAACGATCGTGTCCAAGGCGGCGCGGAAGCTTGGGCTCGATCAAGTGGAAATTCGAAAAGTGAATTGTCCGGAAGGCAAGGCACCGGTCGGTCCGATCCGAAACGGAACGCGGACGCACTCGACAAGCGCGTTCCTGAAAGAAGCGTTCGACCGGGGCACTGAACAATTCCGGTGGAAAGAGCGGATTGCGCGGCCGAAGCGGAGCGGGACCAAAGTTCGCGGCGTCGGCGTTTCTTCCAGTTGCTTTGTGGGAGGATCGATCGGATACGACGGATTGTTTGTCATTCGACCAGATGGCCGCGTTGCCATTCAATCTGGCGTTGGAAACCTGGGGACGGAATCTCTGGCTGACGTACACCGTGTTGTCGCCGAAGTTCTGGGAGTGCCTTGGGAAAAGTGCGATGTGACTTGGGGCAATACGTCGAAAAACCTGCCGTGGACATGTGTCTCGGGAGGAAGCCAGACAACCCATGCGATGACGCGGGCTGCACATGCGGCTGCGATGGATGGAAAGCAGAAGCTGCAGGAGATCGCGGCGAAAAAGCTTGGAGGAAAGCCTGAGCAGTATGAAGTTGCCAACGAGCGCGTGTTCCGCAAAGGCGGAGGCAGTGGAATGACGCTGGCGCAAGCCGCGCAGCACGCGATTCAACTAGGTGGAAAGTACGACGGCCACGAACCGCCGGAGGATATCAACAAGTTCACAAAAACATCGATGGCGGCGTTGGCCGGGCAGGGTCTGGTGGCGGCGGCGAAAGATAAATATCCGCGGGATGGACAGACGTTTTCTTACGTCGCGAGTTTTGCGGAAGTTGAAGTCGATCTCGAAACCGGCAAGTACGACATCACAGATTTTCTTGCCGTGGCGGACGTCGGGACCGTGATCCATCCGAAGGCGCTGTCGGGGCAGATTCTTGGCCGATCCACGCTCGGTATTGGCCACGCGATTGGACAGAAGTGGGTGTTCGATCCGCACTACGGGCACACGATCGCGCTGCGCTTCTATCACACGAAGCCTCCGACGATTCTGGACGTGCCGGTGAACATGCAGTGGGCTGCGCTGGACATTCCAGATCCGGAGACCCCGGTTGGTGCTCGTGGTATCGGGGAACCGCCGGTGGGCGGCGGTTGCGGCGCAATCTTGAACGCGCTGTCGGATGCTCTGGGCGATGAGATCTTCCGCCGAGCTCCAGTGAATCTCGACACAATTCTTACTTCGCTCGAAGCGGGACGGCCGGTGCAGGATCCGCTGACCGCTCACATTTAGCTGATTGAAACGGAGAGCACTATGGCAGTCATCCGAGATGTAATGCCGGCATTTCAGGTATATCAGCCGAGTTCCGTTGCTGACGCACAAAGGCTTCTGCAAGAGAACGGACAGGATGCGTTGGTGCTGGCAGGCGGGCTCGACAGCATGGATTGGCTGAAAGATCGAATCAGAAAACCCAAGGTGGTCGTCGATCTCGGGGGCGTCGCCGAGCTTAAGGGAATTCGCGAGACGTCGGATGGCGTGGAAATTGGGGCCATGACTACGCTGACTGAAGTCGCGCATCATCCTGCCATTCGGCAGAAATATGGACTGCTGGCGCAGGCGGCGGAGGTGGTGGCTTCTCCGCAAATTCGCAATCAAGGCACGCTGGGCGGCAATCTGTCGCAGGATACGCGGTGCTGGTATTACCGGGCCGGCTGGCCTTGCTATCGGGCTGGGGGAAATATCTGTTATGCAGATACACCGGTGGGCAGGAATCGTGAGCACGCCATTCTGCAGGCGGAACGCTGCGTGGCGGTGAATCCATCGGATACGGCGCCGGCTTGCATCGCGCTGGATGCCAAGTTCGTGCTGGCAACTCCGAAAGGCCAGCAGGTGATGGATGCGGAAGATTATTTCGTCGGCCCGGATCTTGACATCACGCGGATGAACGTTTTGCGGCCGGGATATCTGCTGACGGCGATTCGCATTCCTTCGACCTGGGCGAACGCGCAGTTTTACTTTGAGAAAGTGCGGGATCGCAATGTCTGGGATTTTCCGCTGATGAATGTGGCGTCGGCTATGAAGACGCCCGGCGATACGATTCAAGACGTTCGCATTGCGGTGAACGCGGTGGCCGCGCGGCCGTTGCGCTTGAAAATGGTGGAAGATTCGGTGCGTGGCAAATCACGCAATGCCGCTACGGGCGAGGCGGCTGGAAAGCTGGCGGTGCAGGGAGCCGTTCCGTTGCAATTCAATGCCTACAAAATCCCGCTGATGCGAAACCTCGTGAAGCGTTCGATCAGCGGAGTGCAGGAGGCGGCATGGGCATCCTAGAGTGGGCGACGAGTCCTTTGGGACAAAGAGTTCCGATCCACATTGCGTGGGTTCTGATCTGGGTGGCGCTGATTGCCGGCCTGGTGTTTCTGATCGTCCACGCGATCTATGTTCGATATTTTGCGAAGCACGCAGAATTTGCGGCGGAACCGGCAGCAGCCGGAAGTGCGAATCTGCCTGCGCGCATTCCGCGACACACGCTCGCCGCACGACTGTTTCATTGGATTATGGCGGCGGCCATGTTTGTTTTACTGTTCACCGCGTTTCTGCCCAAAGTCGGAGTCCAGTTCAACTGGGTGGCGTATCACTGGATCGCGGGAACGGTGCTGACGATTTCGATTCTTTTTCACATCGTGCACGCAACGTTTTACCTGGATTTCTGGTCGATCTGGCCGGACCGATCGGATTTGGAAGATGCCCGGAGGCGCGTTCAGCGATTCATGGGGAAGTCGGCAGCTCTGCCGCGAAAATTCGCAAAGTATCCTTTGGAGAACAAGCTGTATCACGGTGTGGTGATGTTGAGCGGTTTGATCGTGATCGTGACCGGCATCTGCATGATGTTCCGAGTGCGGACGATCTTTTTCCCGCGCAATCCTTATCTGTTCAGCGATATGACGTGGGGGATGATGTACGTTTTGCACGGACTGGCGGGTGTGGGGTTGATCACGCTCACGATCGTGCACGTGTACTTTGCGATTCGTCCGGAGAAGCTGCCGATTACCGCATCGATGATTGTCGGCTCGATGAGCCGGGAGTTTTATCTGAAGGAACATGATCCGCAGCGATGGGTGGTTGGAGGCTTATCGGATCAAAGGAGAACGGTGGATGGCGATTGACTTTCTCGATCGCTCGGAAGTGATCGAGGAGTGTTACGAGTTTCTCCTGGGCTATGCGGCGCAAGGTTTGCCGAGCGATGAGGGCAGCGCAGCAGGGCGGGAGGTTCGAACGCGGCTGCAACAGGCCCGGGAAGCGCTGGCCGGACTGCCAGAGAGTTGCAAACGGGCGGTGATCGAGCAACAACTCGAACCAAGCTCGCGTTACGGGGGATTTCGTTCCACGCTGGAGCGCGACGTTCAGGATTCGTTGGCATGCATTGATGTAGTACTCGCGCAACCTGCGCTGAGTTCCCAGTTGATCGACAATTTGAACGCTTCCATTCATTTGCGCGCTTTGCTGACAGATTTGTTTCTGCTTGGCGAAGTCTTGCGTACGCGAGCGAAAGCTACCGTGGTAGTCGAAGGGGAGTAAAGCCTCTCTGCGGGTTTGCGAGAACAATCCTACCCAATTGATCTGAACAAACGGGGATGAACTGTTTTGTGATTCTCACTCGAGCCGAACATGGCTCACAGCCCTTTCGTGGTTGGTGTTCAATAATGGACACGGACCCCAGCCGATCGAACACCTCGAATTCCGCACCTGTCGTCCTCTCGATCCTATACTCCGTGCTTTCAATCACTTACATTTCCATTTAATTGGCGCAACAATTGCCCTCTTATACCGTGATGGACATCGCTCGGCCAGAATTTAAAGTTCGTAAGCGCAGACGGCAGATCGCCCTGATTGCGGGGATTTGCGTTGTCGTTGCGATCCTGAGTGCAGCAGTTTACCGGCTGAAACCAGCCGCGCCCGGCGTGGAACGCGGTACCGTGTGGGTCGACACCGTGAAGCGCGGATCGATGTTGCGACAGGTGCGAGGGATCGGATCGCTGGTTCCGTCGCAGGAGTCGGTGTTGCAGATTCCAGCGGAAACCGAAGCAACGGTTTTGCGGATCCGCATGCTTCCGGGATCACTGGTGAAAGCGGACACGATTTTGCTCGATATGAGCAATTCGCAGGTGGAACAGGCGGCGGTAGATGCACAGCTGCAGTGGAAAGCGGCGCAGGCGGAATATCAAAGCCAGCGGATGAAGCTGGAAAGTGACCTGATGAATCAGAAGGCCGGGGCTGCCACGGTCAAAGCCGATTACAACCAATCCCAACTGCAGTCGCAAACCGACAAGTCATTGTATGACCTGGGCGTGATTTCGGGGCTCGCGTATCGATCGTCGAAGAGCAAAGCCGACGAGCTCACAATCCGGAACAATCTCGAAGATCAGCGGCTGGAGAGCACGCAGAAGTCGATTGAGGCGCAGCTCTCTGAACTGCAGGCCAAAGTTGACCAGATGCGGGTGCTGGCGGACTTGAAAAAACAACAACTAGACGCGCTCAAAGTGCGCGCAGGAATTGAAGGCGTGCTGGTCGAGTTGCCGCTTCATGTTGGGCAACATGTTTCGCCGGGAACGATGCTGGCGAAAGTTGTGCAGCCGAACCATCTCATGGCGGAGTTGAAGGTGGCGGAGACGCAAGCCCGAGACGTGCAGATTGGTGAACCGGCGTCGGTAGATACGCACAACGGGGTGATCGCAGGGACCGTCCTGCGGGTGGATCCGGCGGTGCAAAACGGAACGGTGACTGTCGACGTCAAACTAACAGGCGAATTGCCGAAGGGTGCCCGCCCGGATTTGAGCGTGGACGGCACCATCGATTTAGAACGGCTGGAGAACGTTCTTTACGTCGGTCGGCCTGCGTTCGGGCAGGAGAACAGCACGATCAGCTTGTTCCGGCTGGACGCGAACGGGCGTGACGCAACGCGGGTTCCAGTCAAGGTGGGCAGGGCTTCGGTGAATTCGATCCAGGTGATTGAAGGTTTGCGCGAGGGAGACACGGTCGTGCTCTCGGATATGTCGCGTTGGGACAACACGGACCGGATACGTCTAACAGATTAGAAACCATAAAAAGGCGGATGACTTCATGAATAATATGAGCCAACCTCTGATCCAAATCAGTGACCTCACCAAAGTGTTTTATACGGATGAGATCGAGACGCATGCGCTTTCCGGCGTGCATTTGTCGGTCAATCGAGGCGAGTACGTGGCGATGTCCGGACCGTCGGGCTGCGGAAAGTCGACGTTGTTGTCGATTATCGGACTGCTCGACACTCCGACGGGGGGGCGGTATCTGCTGAACGAAAAGCCCGTTGAGAACCTGGATTTCGCGGAGCGGGCACGCATTCGCAACCAGGAGATCGGATTCATCTTCCAAAGTTTCAACCTGATTGGCGACCTCACAGTGTACGAGAACGTGGAGTTGCCGCTGACGTATCGGCAAAGGATGCCGTCTGCCGAACGCAAGGGACGCGTGATGGAAGCACTGGAGCGTGTTGGGATGGCGCACCGGGTGAGGCACTATCCGTCGCAACTGTCAGGCGGTCAGCAGCAGCGCGTTGCGGTGGCCCGCGCTTTGGGAGGGAAGCCGTCCATTCTGCTGGCGGATGAGCCGACTGGAAATCTGGATTCCCGCAATGGCGAGGCAGTGATGGAATTGCTCGCCGATCTCCATCGCGACGGCGCGACGATCTGCATGGTGACGCACGACCCGCGCTTCGCAAAGCATGCGCAAAGGGAAGTGCATCTGTTTGACGGCAAGGTTGTGGCCGAAGAAGAACTCAAGAAACTGATGGCGGAAGTGAGCGCCTGAAGGTCTGCCCGGAGTGATTTGCCGAGATCAGGGGCACAAAGCAAGTTCGTGACGAAGGAAGGCGTGTCGCAAAAATCTGGCCTGTTGCGGGTCTTCTGTATTCCTACTAATAAGGTCCTTTATGAAGAACTTGCTTCAAGACTTGCATTACGGGCTACGGATATTGCGCTCGAAGCCGATGTTCACGGTGCTGGCGATAGTGATGCTGGCTCTTGGAATCGGGGCCAACACGGCGATCTTCAGCGTGGTGAATGCAGTCCTGCTGCGGCCGTTGCCATTTAAAGAGCCCGATCAGCTGGTTCGGGTATGGCATACACCGCCGGCGAAAAGTTTTCCTGGAATCGATACATTCTCCGTCTCGGCCGCGAATTACATCGATTGGAAACGAGACAACCACGTTTTCGAGCAGATGGCGATCTACAGCTACCGAGGGGTTACGCTTACCGGAGTTGCGCAGCCACAACAGGTCGATGCCTGCTCCGTCTCTGCCGGATTTTTCGAGACCCTCGGAGTGGCACCCATGTTGGGGCGAGTGTTTTCTCCGGAAGAGGATCAGCCGGGACGCACGAATGTAGGGGTTCTCAGCTACCGCTTCTGGCAAGAACATTTCGGGTCGAATCCAGATGTCGTCGGTCACGAAGTTGCAATGGACGGGCAGAACTTCCTGATTGCAGGGGTGATGCCGGAGTCTTTCCGGTTCCCTGAGTTTGCGCAGATGTGGACCCCGATGGGGTGGACGGACAAAGAACGTGCCGTCCGGGGCGAACACCATTCCGTCGTAATTGCGCGGTTGAAACCCGGAGTGCAGGTGAAGCAGGCGCAAGCGGAGATGAACACGATTTCGCGCCGGCTTGAAGAACTCTATCCGGTGGATGACAAGGGTTGGGGAGCCGTGGTCATCCCTTTGCAAAAAGATCTGGCAAACGATGTGCGGCCGGCGCTGTTGGTGCTGTTGGGGGCGGTCGCGTTCGTGCTCCTTATTGCGTGCGCGAATGTGGCGAATCTTGCTCTTGCCCGGACGTTCAGCCGGCAGAAAGAGATTGCGATCCGATGCGCGCTGGGAGCCAGCAGTTCGCGGGTGGTGCGGCAGATTCTGACGGAGTCGGTATTGCTGGCGTCGTTGGGCGGGCTGCTTGGATTGGTCGTAGCGTATTTTGGGGAACGATTTATTGTGGCGTACCTGGCAAACCAGCTTCCGGGCACGATCACAATCGGGTTGGATACGAGAGTTCTGGCATTCACCGCATGCCTTTCGCTGTTGGCGGGTATCGCTGCGGGAGTGCTGCCTGCCTTTCGCCTTTCCAAAGGTGACGTTAACCCGGCATTGAAGCAAGGATTGGGCCGTACCGATGCGAGTGCGGGGAGCCAGCGCACACGCGGAGTGCTGGTTGTGGCCGAGGTTGCGCTGTCTCTGATTCTGCTGGTCGGAGCAGGGTTGATGATCCGCAGCCTGCATCAATTGCAGAGTGTTGCTCCGGGATTCGAATCACACGGTGTCTTAACGATGACTGCGGCTGTGTCGCGAGCGAAGTTTCCTGAGCCGCAGCAGCAGATCCAGTTCTTCGACCAGGTTCTTCAACGGGTGAGGGTTCTTCCTGGAGTGGAATCGGCGGGAGTGATTGACGACATTCCGCTCGATAACGGCGGCTCCCATCAGCCGATCCAGATCGAGGGGCAGCCGGTGGCTGCGATGGCGGACCAACCGGAAGTCGATGTGCGGCTGACCAGCCCCGGGTTCATGCGCTCGATGCATATACCTATTGTGAGAGGGCGAGATTTCAATGACCAGGATGTTGTGGGGCGTCCGGCCAGCATTTTGATCAGCCAATCGATGGCGAATCGTTTCTGGCCTGGAGAAGATCCGATCGGGAAACGGCTGACACTGACTTTTTCACCGGATCAGGTGCGCGAGATTGTTGGCGTAGTCGGCGACGTGAAGCTCGACGGCTTGGACCAGCAACGTCCGTCGACCGCTCTGTATGTGCCTCTCGAGCAGGTCTCGAAGTCCAGCAAGTTCGACTGGGGATCTTTTCCGATGACAGTTGTCGTGAGGTCGACGGTCGCGCCGGCCAGCATGGTGTCGGCGGTCACAAATGCAATTCACGATGTGGATCGAAACATACCAGTGCGGGACATCTCCACGATGGATGACCTGGTTTCCAAGTCGCTGTCACAGCCTCGTTTCAACATGCTCTTGCTGGGAATCTTCGCGGGAATAGCGGCTTTGCTGGCGGCGATCGGAATCTACAGCGTGCTCTCGTACAGCGTGAGACAGAGAGTGCCGGAAATTGGAATCCGGCTGGCACTCGGAGCACGTCTTGCAGACGTTTTGCGGATGGTGGTTTTCGAAGGAATGAAGCCTGCGTTAATCGGAGTGGCGATCGGAATTGCGGGAGCACTCGCGATGGGCAGAGTCGTTGCAAGTCTTGTTTACCAGGTGAAGCCAACCGATCCACTTACGTATGTGGCTGTGGTTGCTCTGTTGGCATTCATTGCGCTGATCGCATGTCTTATTCCGGCGTATCGGGCGAGCAAAGTAGACCCGGTGATCGCACTTCGGAATGAGTGAGGAATCCGATGGAAAACCTGATCCATGACATTCGTTATGCGCTGAGGCAATTGCACAAGAGGCTGGGGTTCACGGCTGTCGCGGTGATCACTCTCGCACTCGGGATCGGGGCGAGCACGGCGATTTTCAGCGTGGTGTACGGAGTATTGCTGAGGCCGCTGCCGTACAACGATCCGAGCCGGATCATGGCTGTTTTCGAGGTGACGCCGAAGGGTACGTGGAATCGGCTGGCGGATCCGAACTTCGACGATTTCCGCGATCAGAATCATTGCTTCCAGGCGATAGCGAAATACGCTGCAGATATCACTTCAGTGTCGGGATCGGCCCAGCCAACCCGCTCGATGGTGGCGAGCGTGTCGGCAGAGTTTGCTGACGTTTTCGGCGTGCAGTCAACCGTGGGACGCAGTTTTGTTCCCGCTGACATGAAAAAGGGCGCAGCACCCGTAGCCATCGTGAGCTACGGATATTGGAAACAGAATCTTGGCTCGCGGACGGACCTTTCACAACTGCACCTCAAGATTGATGGCGTGATCTACTCCGTAATCGGCGTATTCCCCAGCACTTTTGCATTTCCGTCAGACACGGCGGTGTGGGTTCCATCTGACTTGGACGGGGAAAACCCGAGCCGGACTTCGCATAACTACAACGCGATCGCGCGGCTTCGGGATGGCGTCACGATCGAACAGGCGAATGCAGAGATCAGCGCGATCGCGCGCCGCATTCACAATGCCTCGAGCGAGCAGAACGAATATTTGCTAAAAGATGCGGCCGTCGTGCCGCTGCAGGAGTCCATCACAGGCGAGATTCGTCCAGCGCTGCTTGTTCTTTTGGGAGCGGTGGGATTTCTTCTTCTGGTGGCATGCGCGAACGTTGCCAATCTGCTACTGGCACAGGCTTCGGCAAGGGTCCGTGAGCTGGCGATTCGCAGCGCGTTGGGGGCGGAGCGCGGGCGATTGATTCGCCAGTTCCTGACCGAGGCCTTTGTTCTTTCATTCGTAGCGGGAGCTCTGGGCATTGTCGGAGCGTTTTTCGGCGTTCGAGGGCTCATCGCGTTAGCGCCAGAAAATCTTCCACGCCTCGACAGTGTTTCGATCAACCTGCCGGTCCTTCTATTTGCGGTGTTTCTCGCGACCGCGGTTGCGGTTGGTTTGGGAGCTTTTACCGCGATTCGTGCGACATCGGGCGATGTGCGGGAGAGCCTCGCTGAGGGAGGGCGCTCTGAGGCCGGATCGCACAGCGGCCGGCGGATCGGGAATGCGATCGTAGCCACTCAAATGGCGATCACTCTCGTGCTCGTGGTGGGCGCCGGACTGCTCGGGCGAAGTCTGATGAAAGTTCTGGAGGTTGATCCCGGATTCCGTGTCAACAAAGTCGTCACGATGGATGTGTCCCTTCCGTGGCTGGATTTTCACAATACGAAAGAGAAGGCCAAGCAAGTCGCATTCTTTTCAAATCTGCTCGATCGGCTGAGACAGATTCCAGGAGTGCGCAATGTGGGTGCCACGAGCGGCTTGCCGATGGATGGCGGCTTACCGAATGGCATGTTTCTGCTGATGACGCAGGACGAGTTGCCAAAGACTCCCTTGACCGACGAAGAGATTGTGCGTGTCTTTGAGACGCTCAGCCAGCAGAAGGAGCGGATTGGCATCGCGGACTTCGGGGTTACAACTGAGGGATATTTCCAATCGCTCGGCATTCCGCTGATTCGCGGGCGGATGTTCAATGGCGGGGATACGCAAGACTCGCCGCACGTGGCATTGATCAGCGAATCGCTCGCGCGGGAACGCTGGCCGGGTCAGGATCCAATTGGTCACACCATCCAGTTTGGAAATATGGATGGCGATATCCGGCTGCTGACGGTTGTTGGAATTGTGGGTGACGTTCATGAGGATGGACTTGAAATACCGCCGCACCCGACTGTGTACGTAAACCTCTTTCAGCGTCCTCGCCCAGTAATCACGTTGACCATGTTGACTGACGCTCCGACTACATTGGTTACCTCGGCAGCGCGAGAGGCGCTTCAGGATCTCAATCCGGAAATTCCTCCAAAGTTTCGCACCTTTTCGCAGGTCTATTCCGCTTCGCTGGGCTCAAGGAAATTCAACCTTGTTTTGATCAGCTTCTTCGGTGTTATTGCGCTAGTGCTCGCCTCTGCGGGGGTGTTCGGGGTGATGGCCTATTCCGTCAGCCGGCGTACGCGAGAGATTGGCTTAAGAGTGGCGCTGGGCGCGCGTCCGCGTGATGTTCTGGGCATGATTCTCGGGCAAGGCATGCGGACGATTCTCGTAGGACTCGCAATCGGGCTCGCCGGTTCGCTGCTGCTCACCCGCGCGATGGGCTCGATGCTGTTCGGAGTGACGGCGGCCGATCCTGTGACGTTTGCGGGAGTGATTCTGCTGCTGGTCATTGCGGCGTTATTGGCCTGCTACATCCCCGCACGGAGAGCGGCGAACGTGGATCCGATGGTGGCGCTGCGGTACGAGTGAGGCCGAAATGAGTGGACTGGTGCAAGACTTTCGATACGCGCTGAGGCAGTTGCTGAAGAGCCCTGGCTTCGCCGTCGCCGCAACGCTGACATTGGCATTGGGGATCGGTGCCAATATCGCCATTTTCAGCCTGGTAAACGCGTTTCTTCTGCGGCCGTTGCCATATCCGGAACCCGAGCGGCTGGGCGTGGTGATACGGCATGTCGAAGGCGTATCGCAATCGGGACAGTTTTCGCAAGATGACGACCCGACGCAGGATGGCAAGACGTGGGAAGAGATTCGCGATCATGTGTCTTCGGCTCGCGCCGCGGTCTTTGGCGGGACCGGCGGAGTGAATCTGGTGGCGGGAACTGGACCAGGCGCGCAGATTCGATACGTGCAGGACATGAGAGTGTCAGCACACTACTTCGACGTACTGGGCATCACGCCACTTCTCGGACGCGGCTTCACCGAAGAGGAAGACCGGCCCGGAGGTCCGAACGCGGTGGTTGTGAGTTATGCGCTTTGGCAATCGGTGTTCCATGGAGATACGCAGGCATTGGGCAAGCCGGTAACAGTCAAAGGCGAGCCCCATGTCGTTGTCGGGGTCCTGCCGGCGGATGCTCAGGTGACGGGAAGGGCTGATTTGTGGACGCCCTTACAGCCTCATCAGAGTGGTGAGTGCGGCGGGCAGAATTGTGAAGTCATTGTGAGGCTGGCCCCGGGCGCGTCGTGGCAACAACTTGCTACACAGATTTCGCATATACGGCCGGACTGGCTGGAAGAAGTAGCGAAGGAAAAAGCGCGCGGATGGTTCTACGTGTCGCCGCTGGCAAAGAATGTGGACAACGGGATGAAGCAGCCCGTGCTGCTCTTGATGGCTGCGGTCGGACTCATCCTGCTGATTGCTTGTACGAATCTGGCGGGATTGATGCTGGTCAGGGTCAGCCGACGAACACCAGAGCTTGCGACACGACTGGCTCTGGGAGCGACGAACTGGAAGATTGTCCAGCAAATCTGGACAGAAGCATTCGTGATTGCGGTCTTGGGAGCCGGCACAGGGCTTGGGCTGGCAGAGATTGCGCAGTCCGCTCTGCGCGGATTCCTTCCCGATGCCTTGTTGCCGAACGGGGATCTCTCGATCGACGTGCGCGTGCTGGCTTTCACCGCAGGCGCATCGCTGATAGCAAGTTTTCTGTTCGGGGTGCTGCCGGCCTTGCAAGTCCGCAGGCTTGATCTGCGTTCATCGATCGCCTCGGGAAGTCCGACCGTCGTGCAGGGTTCCAGCTTGTTGAGGCGGGTGCTGGTCACTGGGCAAGTCGCGCTCACGATCGTGGTTTTGGCGGCAGCGGGCTTGCTGATTCGCATGCTCATTCATCTGGAAACCCTTCCGAAGGGCTTCGATGCTACGAATGTTGTGACAGCCCAGCTCTCGCTCGACGACGCGCGTTACCGCGACGCGGAAAGATTCCGTGACCTGCTTGAGCGCAGTGTCAATGAAATGCGCAAGATCCCCGGGGTAGAGGATGCAGCCGTTGGATTAAGTCTGCCCTACGAGCGCGGGCTTAACGACGGAGTCAAGGTTGTGGATGGCAAGTTCGCCGGCAAGGATTGGGGAACGAGCATGGCCTACGTCACTCCGGGATACTTTTCGGTGTTCAGAATTCCGCTTGTTGCGGGACGAGGTTTTACGGATGGCGACACAGCAAACTCGCTGCCCGCGGCAGTGATCAACGTCGATTTTGCCAAGGAATTTTTCGGCGAACCATATCCAATTGGGCGCCACGTGGAGACCTCGGATCGGACGTACACCGTCGTGGGGATCGTAGGAGATGTGGCGAAGTCACCAGGCATGGGCGGAAACCTGCCGTTAAGCACTGAGCCGGTATTGTATGTGCCGGCGACACAAGTCGTGCAAGGGTTGGTGAATGTCGCGCACATCTGGTTTCAACCAAGTTGGATTGTGCGCACGCGACAACCGCTGGCCGGGACAGCCCATGCAATGCAGGAGGCGCTGGCGCAGGTGGACTCCCAGCTTCCTTTTTCCGGGTTCAATTCCATGGAAGAGATTCTTTCAAAAGTCCTCATCCGGCAAAGGATCGAAGTAGCGCTTCTTACGTCGCTGGCTGGGCTTGCCCTGCTGCTTTCCGCGATCGGAATCTACGGACTGGTTTCAAACCTGGTGGTACAGAGGCGACGAGAATTCGGAATTCGCATCGCGTTTGGTTCCTCGATCCGGGAAGCGATGTTTGATGTCGGTTCCGACGGAGTCAGGGCAACGATCTATGGCTTGTTGCTGGGATCGGCATCGTCTTTGTTTGTGTTGCGGTTCTTGCGGAGCGAACTGTATGGGGTGGTTCGCTATTACGATCCCTTGACGTTGTTGGTGGTGGCGGCAGCAATCCTGGCAATTGCGCTGGTTGCGAGCACCGTCCCAGCTATGAGATTGGCCAATCTGGATCCGGCGGAGACGCTGCGGGCCGAGTGAGTCATTGCGGCACGAATGAGGAAAAGCTGTATGGAAAATCTTCTCCAGGATGTTCGGTATGCGCTGCGGCAGTTGCGCAAGAGCCCGGGATTCGCGGTTACGGCGATTCTGATCCTTACGCTGGGAATTGGTGCCAGTACGGCTATCTTCGGTTTTGTGGATGCGGCGCTCATTCGGCCGCTGCCGTACAGAGATCCGGCTCGACTGATGGATGTCACGGAGAGCGCGGCGATGTTTCCTCGCGCCAATCTTTCTTATCCGGACTTTGTCGACTGGAAAAGGCTCAACCAGGTATTCAGTTCTTTCGATGCGTATCACGGAGACGGATATCTGCTGAGGACTGACTCCGGAACCGAGCCTGTCGATTCTGTTCGGGTGACCGCGGGATTCTTTCAGACACTCGGAGTCACTCCCGCCATCGGCCGTGACTTCCATGCGGGAGAGGATCAACTCGAGGCTCCTCAGACCGTAATTCTGAGCTATGCAACGTGGCAAAAACGGTTTGCCGGTGAAAAGAACGTCCTCGGCAGCGTGGTGATGCTCAACAACGTTCCGTACACGGTGATTGGAGTGTTACCCCACAATTTCCAGTTTGCGGCTGAGGGCAACGCGGAATTCTGGACTACTCTTCGCCAGGACAACCGGTGCTTGAAAAGGCGCAGCTGCCACAACATGTATGCCATTGGACGCTTGAAGGACGGCGTCTCGGTCGAGATGGCACGTTCGAACATGAAGACCATTGCCCGCCAGCTTGAGATTCAATATCCGAATGACAATCGTGGGCAAGGAGCAGCGGTCGCTCCTCTGGAGGAGGTTTTCGTGAAGGATGTTCGTCCGATCCTGCTTGCACTGCTGGGCGGGGCTGGGTTGCTGCTGCTGATCGCGTGCGTGAATGTATCAAGCCTTCTGCTGGTTCGCTCGGCAAGCCGAAAACGGGAGATCGCGGTTCGAGGCGCGCTTGGGGCTACCCGCCTGCGGTTGACACGTCAGTTTTTTACGGAAGGTTTTGCTCTGGCGTGTGTCAGTGCTCTGTTGGGGATTGTTCTCGCGCGCTTCTTTATGCAGACCCTGGTTGGGCTCGTTTCCAAGAACATGCTGGGAAACATGCCATATCTGGCGGGCCTTGGACTGAACCTCCACGTGGTCGGATTTGCGGCAGCTGTCGCACTTGTCGCGACGATCCTTTTCTCGCTTACTCCGATTTTCCGCCTGCCATTGCACGAAATTCGAGACGGTCTCGCAGAAAGCGGCCGCACGTCATCGGGTACGGTTTGGCGGCGTTTCGGCGCCAATCTTGTCGTCGTCGAGTTGGCGGTTGCGGTGGTGCTTCTTGCGTGCGCGGGACTCTTGGGGAAGAGTCTATATCGCCTGCTGCACGTTGAAGTCGGTTTCCAGCCGGATCACCTAGCCACTATGACAGTGGCATTGTCGCCAACGGCGTATGAAAAGAACGAGCAACAAGCTGCAGTTGGAAAGAAGCTGGTTGCCCGGATGGAGAGTTTACCCGGCGTGCGGTCAGCAGCACTCTCCAGCGTGCTGCCGGTGAGCTTCAACGGCAATACAACGTGGATGAGAATTCTGGGACATCCCTATAACGGCGAACACAACGAAGTGAACCAGCGTGATGTGAGCCCCGAGTTCTTTTCGACGATTCGCGCGAGTCTTGCCGAAGGAAGATGCTTCACAGAATTTGACGATGCTTCCAAGCCGAGGGTCGTCATCATCAATCAGGCGCTGGCCAAGAAGTATTTTCCGGGAGAGGATCCGATCGGCAAGAAGATCGGCGACACCGATTTGTCACCCAAATCCCTCGCCGAAGTTGTAGGAGTCGTGCGGGACATTCGGGATGGCTCGCTCGATTCGGAGATTTGGCCCGCTGTCTACTATCCGTTCGCGCAAAGTCCCGACACTGACTTCAATCTGGTCGTCCGCACCTCGCAATCGGAGGCGGCGTTGTTGCAGCCCATGGTGAATGGGGTGCGCGAAGTGGATCCGGGAATCGGAACGATGAACCAGATGACGATGGCCGCAAAGATTGACCAGTCTCCCACCGCGTATTTACATCGGTCGTCTGCATGGCTGGTTGGAGGATTCGCTTGTGTCGCGCTGTTGCTTGGTATCGTTGGCCTTTATGGGGTGATCGCATATTCCGTAGGACGAAGAACCCGTGAAATTGGCGTCCGCATGGCTCTGGGAGCGCAGCGCGGAGCTGTCTATGAGCTGATCATGCGGGAAGCGGCGTGGCTGGTCGGCATCGGGATCATGTTGGGTCTGCTGTCTGCAGTAGGAGCGGCCACCCTGATTCGAGGATTGCTTTTCGGGGTGACGTCTTGGGATGCGAGCACGTTGGTGGTTGTTGCGTTCGTGCTTTCGGTGTTTGCGTTGCTCGCGAGCTACTTCCCGGCACGTAGAGCAGCTCAGGTCGAACCCACTGTCGCGTTGCGATACGAATGAGGAGCTATGGAAACCTTCTTACAAAACATTCGCTATGCCTTGCGGCAATTCCGGAAGTACCCCGGGTTCACTGCTGTCGCGGTACTGACGCTGGCGGTGGGGATCGGGGCGAATGCGGCCATTTTCTCTCTGGTCAATCAGGTGCTGCTCAAGCGCTTGCCGGTCAGCAATCCGGACCGGCTGGTCTTGCTCAAGTTCGTTGGATCCGACAGTGGCCATACTGATTCCTGGGGCGGTGGAGAGAACATCCAGTTCTCGTACCCAATGTATCGCGACCTGCGCGACCAGAATTCCGTATTTGAGGGGATGCTGGCGGTGTATCCCGCGCAGATCGGAGTGCAATGGCACAACACTCCAGCTTTGGCTCGTAGTGAAATGGTGAGCGGGAATTATTTCTCAGTGCTCGGCGTCAGCCCGGCGTTGGGCCGGCTCTTTGTGCCGCAGGATTCGGTTACGCGCGGAGCGTCCCAATTGGTTGTGCTCAGTTATCTGTACTGGACGGAACATTTCGCCTCCGATCCTTCCGTGATCAATCAAAGCATTCTCATCAATGGAAATCCTTACACGATCATTGGAGTGGCAGCGCCGGGCTTCAACAGCGTGATCTCGGGACAGCGTACCGACATGTACGTTCCTATCACGATGAAGGCGCAGATCACGCCGCAGTGGGATGAACTCGAAGACCGGCGGTCGAAATGGATGAGCATTGTCGCGCGATTGAAGCCGGGACTTTCCAGGCAGCAGGCAGAGGCGGGAATCACATCGCTCTGGAAGTCGCTGCGAGCGGTCGAACTCCAAAGTCTTCCCGGACGTAGCGAACGCTTCCGCGAGCAGTTCGTTGCCAAAAGCTACATCACGCTTCTGGATGCGTCGAAAGGACTCTCCTCGTTGCGGGAACACATGCGCGTCCCGCTGCTGATCTTGATGGGAATGGTCGGCCTGCTCACGCTGATGGCGACGGCTAATGTCGGGAGCCTATTGCTCGTCAGGGCATCCGCGCGGACACGGGAAATGTCGGTTCGATATTCGATGGGCGCAAGCCGGGGCAGAGTGATTGGCCAATTGCTGGTTGAGGGGCTCACGCTAGGTCTGGTGGGAGGCGCTTTGGGACTCGGCTTGTCGCCGCTGCTTGCCCGGGCCTTGCTTCACCTGACGGATTCTGGCGAGCGGGCGCTTACTGCTTCTCCGGATAGGGGCGTCATTCTCTTCTGCTTCTTGATTTCTATTCTCGCGAGTTTGCTGTTCAGCCTCGCTCCGATCCTGCAGTTCTATCGTCCGAAAGTCACGGAAGCTCTGAAGCAGCAGGCCGGAACCGGGGAAGTCTCGCACGCGCAATTCCGGCGGCTGACGGTCGGAGTGCAGATCGGGCTCAGCCTGGTGTTGCTGGTAGGCGCCGGTTTGTTCAGTCGCACGCTGGCTAACCTCAAGTCCGTGGATGTCGGCGTCGTGACCGACCACATCCTCACATTCCAATTGGATCCGCGGCTCGCGGGATATCAACCCGCGGCAGTCGCTTCGTTATACAAGCGGATGATTGAGAGCTTGCGGGCGCAGCCCGGAGTGCGGTCTGTGGGGATGAACGATGATCCTATTCTCTCGAACAATAACAATACCTTTTCGATTGAGGTTCCCGGGCATGAGCGGCAAGAAGGCGAACGGATGAGCTTCGAGTGGGAGCATGTTACGCCGGACTATTTCTCTACTTTGCGGCTCCCACTGATCACTGGTCGATATTTCACTGATGCGGACACGCCGGACTCACTCAAAGTGACAGTAATCAATGAAAGCTTTGTGCGAAAGTTCTTCGGGAGTCCGGATCGCGCAATCGGCCGCACATTTGCGGTCGGGAAGGCATCCGACAAACCGCTAACCATCGTTGGGGTGGTGAAAGACTCCAAGCACACGAATTTGCACGACGCTGCGGTGCCCATTTTCTACAGCCCGCTATTCCAGGACGCTGAGCCCAATGCAGTCGCTGTTTACCTTCGAACAACGCAGGCGCCAGAGGATGCAGGAGCCTCGGTTCGTAGCGCCGTCGCTCAAATCGACTCGAAGCTTGTCATTGATTCAATGCAGTCGATGAATGCGGAGATCGATGCGACGCTCAGTTCGGAACGGATGCTGTCGTTTCTCGCCGCCAGTTTCGGGGTGGTGGCTGCGTTCATCACCGCAATCGGGCTATATGGCGTACTCGCTTTTTCGATTGCACAGAGAACGCGCGAAATCGGAGTGCGGATGGCTCTGGGGGCCACGCGTGGAACCGTGGTGAAGATGGTTTTTTCGGAAGTCTTGATCATTACCGGCTGGAGCGCGGCGGCCGCTATCCCTCTTTCGATCGCTCTCAGCAGCGTCGTGCGAAACCAGCTATACGGAGTGTCATACCGGGATCCGGCAACTTTGATCTTCGTGGTGATCGCGATTGCTGTGCTTGCGCTTCTAGCAGCGTCGGTGCCAGCCCGTCGTGCGGTGCAGGTGCAGCCCATTACGGCGTTGCGGTACGAATGAGGGGTGCGGTTCCCCAATGTTTGTGACATCACGTGGAGATGAAATGATTCGACTAAGCAATCTTGAACGAAGTTATAAGACTCCCGCGGGGCAGACCTGGGTGTTGCGCCGCATCAACATGGAAATTCAGCAGGGAGAGTTCATCACGATCATGGGACCGTCAGGGGCAGGGAAGTCTTCGCTGCTGAACGTGCTCGCGCTTCTGGACGATGCATGGGAGGGCGAGTACTGGTTTCGCGACGAAGCCGTGCACGCGATGAAGAGGAAGCAGCGGGCCGAACTAGCGAAGAAGAATACGGGCATGGTGTTTCAGAGCTATCACTTGCTCGATGACTTGACCGTACAGGAGAACATCGATCTTCCGCTTTCCTACAAAGATATCCCACGCAAAGAGCGGCAAGGCCTGGTGGCAGACACGCTGGACAGGTTTCAGATCGTCGCCAAGAAAGATTTGTATCCGAGCCAGTTGTCTGGTGGGCAACAGCAGCTTGTGGGAGTGGCTCGCGCGGTTATACACAAACCTTCGTTGCTTCTGGCCGATGAGCCCACGGGGAATCTTCACTCCTCGCAAGCCAAGGAGATTATGGAACTGTTTCGCGAACTCAATCAGCAGGGAACGACGATCGTGCAAGTCACCCACTCGGAAGCGAATGCCGCGTATGGAAGCCGTACGATCCAATTGCGCGATGGCTGGATGGTTGGCGACACGGCGAATCCTTCCTTAGGTCGGCCAGAGGAGGTTAGCGCATCGTGAACTCACGTTTGGGTACCAAGGCAGCTCTACGCTTTATTGCTGGTGTCACTATTTGTCTTATTACTGCGTTAGTGTTCGCCCAGGAAAGCGCTCCGTCAGCGCCAAGTTCTTCGATCACTCAGCTCAGTTTGGAGATGCCGAAGTCGCACAATCCCCTGGACGCGTATATGCCCGATTCTGTTCCGGAGCCGCTGCTGTCGAACTCCAGTCGTCTTGACCAGCTTACCCGTGATGGGAAGCTCTATCTGTCTCTGAAGGACGCGATCGATCTTGCACTGGAGGACAACCTCGATCTCGCCATCGCTCGCTATAACCTGCCGATTGCAGACACGGATATTCTCCGGACAAAAGCCGGAGGTTTTTTTCGCGGCGTAAATACAGGTGTGGTGGAGGGAACACCAGGCGGAGGAGTCGGAGGATTCGGAACGGGCGCACCTGGGGCGGGAGCCGGTGGAACGACGAGTGGCGCAGGCGGTGCGGGAGCCGGCGCGTCAGGCCTGGTGCAATCAACCCTGGGAACTGGTACGGTTGTGTCCTCGTTCGATCCCCTTATCAGCATCAATGGCGGCGACGAGCATCAAACCACGCCGCTCGCGAACCGACAAATTTACGGGGTTCCGTTGCTGCAGCTGAATACGGGGCAGATCAACGCTGTGTATAGCCAATCTTTCCCAACAGGAACCAGCATCAACGTGGGCTTCGTTAATTCGCGGCAGACAACGAACAGCCCTTACTTCAACCTTTCTCCTACGCTGAACTCGAGCATTCGCTTCCAGTTTCAACAAGAACTGCTGGCCGGTTTTGGCCTTGGGCCAAACCTGCGGTATCTGCGAATTGCCAGAAACAATAAAAAGATCTCTGACATAGCCTTCAAACAGCAGGTCATCGCGACGGTCACCCAAATCAAAAATATTTATTGGGATCTGGTCAGCGCCTATGAGCAGACCCGGGTGAATGAGCAATCGTTTAACTTCGCCCAGCAGACGCTCGATAATGCAAAGAAACAATTGCAGTTGGAAAGTGTTCCGGCGATGGATGTAATGAAAGCCGAGGCCGAAGTCTCGAAGCGCGAGCAGGAACTGACGGTCGCCCGCACAAGTCTGCAGTTGCAAGAGACGCTGATGAAGAACGCGATCACAAGGAGTCTGGATGATCCTGTGCTGGAGTCGATGCCTGTGATTCCGACCGATGAAATGCAAACCGTGGCGATTGAGGCCGAGCAGCCCATTCAAAGCCTGATCACGGAAGCGCAGCACAGCCGCACGGACCTTGCCGAATCTGATATCGATCTCGTTAACCGCCAGATTAGCCGCCGGGCGGCCCGGAACGCGTTGCTGCCTTCGCTCTCGTTAGTTGCTTCCTACACTGGAACCGGACTTGCAGGACCGTTGAATCCGATTTACAACCTTCCAGGCGGAAATAGTTCTGAGGTTCCGACCGATTTTGGAGGAGCGCTGCTGAACGCCTTCAACAACTCTTCCCCCGATTATTATGTGGGCCTGAACTTGAACATTCCCATCCGGAATCGGGTGGCGAAAGCTGATCAATACCGCTCGGAACTGGAGTACCGCCAGGCAGAACTGAGAATGGAGCAACTGAAAAAGCAGGTCCGGATCGAGGTTCGCAACGCGCAATATGCCCTTACCCAGACCGGAGCCCGGGTAGACGCTGCAAAGAAGGCGAGAGACCTGGCTCAGCGCACGTTCGACATCACCAAGAAAGAGCAGGAACTCGGCGCAGGGTCAAGCTACCAAACGTTGTCGGCGCAGCGGGATCTCGCCCTGGCCGAACTCGACCTTGTGGGTGCGATGACGACATATGAGAAGGCCAAGGTAGAACTCGACCGTGCAACCGGCACGACCTTGGAACATAATGGAATACTGATCCAGGACGCGATCAATGGCGTTGCGTCCCGCCAGACACCCTGAAGTCATGCCCACATCCGTCAAAATCGGAGAGGAACAGGCCACGCCGCACACGGAGTCGCCGGTACCAGTGCGCATTTTGGTTGCTGATGATCAGGAACATATTCTCGAAGCTCTTGATCTTTTGCTTCATCCGCAAGGATACCGTGTCGACAAAGTGCGCTCGCCCGTCCTGGTTCACGAAGCGCTCAAGAGCAATTCGTACGATGCCATCCTGATTGATCTGAATTACACAAGAGACACGACCTCTGGGCATGAAGGACTCGATTTGCTGTCGCAGATTGTGTCGCAGGACTCTACCGTCCCGGTGATTGTCATGACGGCATGGGCCAATGTGGAGCTGGCGGTTGAAGCCATGCGCCGCGGTGCACGCGATTTCATACAGAAGCCCTGGGAAAACGAGCGCCTGATTTCGATTCTGCGAACGCAGGTGGAACTGCATCGTGCTTTGCAACGTGCAGCGCGGCTGGAGGCTGAAAACCGATTGCTCCGCGCCGAGGGACGACCAGAGTTCATCGCGACTGCACCCGCAATGCAGCCAGTGCTGGAGACGATCGCTCGTGTCGGACCGTCGGATGCGAACGTGCTAATTACTGGCGAGCACGGGACTGGAAAAGAGGTTGTGGCCCAGACGCTTCATGCACTTTCCGCGCGTTCGTCGCGGCCCTTGGTGGCGGTTAATACAGGGGCAATTCCGGATGGCGTATTCGAAAGTGAATTGTTTGGCCATGTGAAAGGTGCATTCACCGACGCGCGCACCGACCGCATCGGACGCTTTGAACTTGCGGATGGAGGCACGATCTTCCTGGATGAGATCGGCAACGTACCTCTGCGCCAGCAGGCGAAGCTGTTGCGAGTGCTGGAATCGGGAGAAGTAGAGCGCGTCGGATCATCGCGGTCCCGGCGGGTGAACGTCAGGGTTCTTTCCGCTACCAACACGGACCTGCCCGCCGCATGCGCTGCCGGCCAGTTCCGAGAAGATCTTTTATTCCGACTCAATACCGTTGAAATTCGTATTCCGCCTTTGCGTGACAGGCGAGAAGATATCCCGATATTGGGTGCGCACTTCCTGGCGCGCTATGCTGCCAGATATCGGCGTCCGGTGCAAAGATTCGATCCGGCGGCGATCCAGGCTCTCATGCAATACTCGTGGCCGGGAAACGTGCGGGAGTTGGATCATACGATCGAGCGAGCTGTGCTGATGAGTCGGACTCCAGAAATCCAGCCGGGGGATCTTTCGCTTAGCTCTCCGCGAGTACAAAGTCAGAACCTGGAAGATCTCAGTCTCGAGGCAGTGGAGGCGGTTCTGGTGCGCAAGGCTCTGCAACGTTTCCAGGGAAACGTTACGCAAGCGGCAGAGGCTCTGGGATTGAGCCGCGGAGCCCTTTATCGACGCATGGAGAAATATGGGCTCTAGCTCGAGCCGCTTCCCATCCTCACGTCCGAAAAAACGAGCCCGCCTCCTCTACGAAAATCGAATCAGTCTGTATTCGTTCCTGGTTGCTCTACCTGGATTGGTCGTCAGTGCGATTCTGGTGTGGGTTCAGCCGTGGACCGTCGGATCGCGCCTCGCACTCATTGGCGCTGAGATCTTTGTGTGGTGGCTGCTCGCGCTGGCGTTGCAAGAACAGACCACCCGTCCTCTGCAGACTTTGGCGAATGTCATCGGCTCTCTACGGGAAGAGGACTATTCGTTTCGTGCTCGCAATGCGGTTGCTGAAGATGCCTTGGGTGAACTCTCGTTGGAAGTGAACGCGCTTGCCGACATGCTTTCCGCGGAGAAGGTGCGAACCATCGAGGCCACCGCGCTTTTGCAACGCGTAGTGGACGAGATTGATGCACCCTTGTTTGCATTTGATCCGGCGACATCATTGCAACTGGTTAACCCGGCCGGCGCGCATCTTTTACGGCAGAGCCAGAAGCAGTTAATGGGACGTAAAGCGGCGGAGATCGGCCTGAACGAATGCTTGACGGCTGAAAACGCGACCGTCGTCGAACTTCAGGTTGGGGAGTCCCGCGTTCGCTGGCTCTTGCGCAGAAGTTCGTTCCGGCAGCATGGCGTGCCTCACACGCTGGTGGTGCTGTGGGATGTGAGCCGGGCATTAAGAGAGGAAGAACGAAAAGCGTGGCAGCGCCTGATCCGCGTTCTTGGCCACGAACTCAGCAACTCGCTTGCTCCCATCAAGTCGATTGCGGGGAGCCTAGGTTCGCGCGTGTCGGGGACTGATATTGATCCGGAAATTCGCGCCGACCTGCAACGAGGTTTGGAGATCATTGAGAGCCGCTCCGGTTCTCTGCAGCGTTTTCTTGAGGCGTATCGAAGACTGGCACAAATGCCTCCCCCAACATTGAAAGATGTTTCTCTTGCGCCTTTGGTTGCGAGGGTGGCTGGTCTTGAAACCAGGCTGAAGGTGTGCGTTCAAGGAGGGCCCGAGGTCACGTTCAGGGTGGATCCCGATCAGATCGAGCAGATGCTCATCAATCTCATTCGCAACGCTGTCGATGCAGTTCTGGACACGAGTGCCGCGCAGGCCGTAACTGCGAATTCGACCACGATGCCCAGTCCTGAACAGAGGAATGGAGTCGTTGTCAGATGGAGTGCCAACCCAGCCCAGGTGACGCTTGAAATCGAGGACAGCGGTCCCGGTCTGCTGAATCCCTCGAATCTATTCACGCCGTTTTATACGACGAAGCCGACCGGAAGCGGAGTAGGCCTGGTGCTATGCCGTCAAATTGCAGAGGCCCATCGCGGAAACATCGAGGTTGGCAATCGGAGAGACGCGCGTGGCTGCCTGGTGAAGATAACTCTCGCAAGACTTCCTTGAGAAAACGCGATCAGGAGCGAGGCATTTGAGAAAAAAACGGAGGTGTACGGCACCCGCCGCGCGCGTTTGCGATGCAATCAGAGTACGAGCCGGCGGCCGCTTCGCACCTGAGCTCGAAGAACGTCACAAACGAGAGAGCACGCCTGCTTAACCTCAGGGATGGCAATGCGGCAATATACGCGTTTGCCGGTGCGGCTGGTTACAATGATGCCTGCGGACTTCAGTACCGTAAGGTGCTGGGAAAGGTTGGCCTCACTCACTCCCAAGCGGCGGCGCAACTCCGACGCTGGAAAAGCTTTTTCGCCGAGGAGGTCAAGGATCTTCAGGCGGACGGGATTGGCAAAAGCCTTACAGATGGCCGCCCGCCTTACGTAGAGTTCCTCATCCATCAAGCGCCCAGTGCGAGCTTTCATGCTCCTCCTGCCCACAGGCCACCTCATCCCATCTCTATCTTTTGCTCCTCCACATGATAGCCCGTGATCATTGCGCGTAGAAGACTTCCGGGGGTTGGACCGGTAGTGGATAAGTAAATATGACCGATCAGGAATGCCAGAAAGAGATAGCTGCCCAGGGTATGCGCTGGAGCGAGAGCCCAGAGGCCGCCAATCCGAGCAAAGGTTCCGGGCCAGCGATCGGCGCCCCAGATCAGGACTCCGGTGATGATCTGGAAGGGAAGCAGGATGTTGAGCAAGAGCAAATAGGTAATCTTCTGCAGGGGGTTGAGTTTGCGGCGGGGATCAGCGTCCAGCGGATGCTTTTCCCCTTTGAAGATACCGTAGAAGTAGAAGCGCGCCTGGCGGATGGCTGCGCCGGTGAAGTCATCCATGCGGGGAAGGAAGTGTTGATATTTCTCCGCCGTGACGTGATAGAAGATTCCGAGAAAGGCGTTCACGATCAGGGCAAACCCGATCCAGGAATGCCAGCGGACGGCATTGGCCATGGAACCGAAAATTCCGAAGCGGTCGGGGAAATGAATAGCCATTCCGGTGAGGATGAGGCAGATCATACCGGCAGCCTGCAGCCAATGCCAGATGCGTTCATGCAAGGAGTAAAGAGCAGAGATCGAGTTCATAAGCGTCCACCAATCAGGCGAAATGCACCATGCAACAGGCTGAACAGGACTGCCAAAGCCACGCAGAGCCAGCCAAGCCATTCGACCCAGGTCACTCTGCTGTAACCGGCGATATAGAACGGAGTTAGCAAAGCCCGGTTGTTGAACGAAGGTTCTTTGGTTGTGAAGTTCACGACATTCAGGTTCTTTCCGCGATAGATGACAGGCACTCCTGTGGGCAGAAATGAGTTCAGATCGACCGGGCGGGCCAGCATGCTGTTCTTTCCGTGACAGGCAACGCAGTCGCGGATCGCCTGCTTCTTGCCGACGATGCCGTGAGTCATGGCCCAGGGGACGACTTCAATTCGCAGTTCAGGATCGGCCACCCCGGAATACTTTTGCAGAAGTCCTTTTACCAGCGCGATCTTCTCGGGCGTGTCGTAAACCGCCTGAGGAAGGTCGATAATGCCGTCCTTGTCGGCGAATGCCTTGAGGATCTCAGGCCGGTAAGGGAATTCTCCTTCCGCGGCCTTGCCAGCGTAGAAAGCGTTCTGAACTTGCCACGTAAACACGGGCCTGCTTTTACTCTTGTCGAACCAATAGACTCCGGTGATCAGGTTCGTCGGCCGGATCTGTTGATTGTTGTTCTTGTCGAGCGTGGGAATGTAAGCCGGGAGATATCCGCGTATCTCGGATTCGGGATCGACGATCGAACCCTCAATTCCGCGCATGGTGATGCGACTGCCGCCGGTGTCCATGACAAACCCCCAATCGTCGCTGCGATAAGCCCAGAAGTGGACGGCGGGGATGTGACAGGTTTGGCAAGCCACAGAACGGAGGTGCGTGGATTTGTAAGGCAGGAAGTCGTGTCCTTTTTCCGCCTCATGACAGTCGCCGCACGCGCGCATCGTGTCGCGCTTCGTGAGGTTGACGGTTTCCGGAGGAATGTCGCCGCGAGCGAAATTGTGATCGGGACGACGTAGATAGACCGCCAGATCTTCTTCTGCCGGCTTGTAGCGCAGGTGTTTCTTCGGATCTTCCTGAATCATCCGCCCGGGGTTGTTCACCGAGAAATGACAATCGATGCAGATGAGGCCGGCAGCTGCGTGAGCATCCCAAGGGAAATCCATTTTTTCTTTGCCGACAAGGTTAGGAGAGACGGTATCGCTGATCTTCGCGCCATTGTAGATCCAGCCAGATTTCTCGGTACCGCGCATGATGTCGGCGTGTTGAATCGGCTGAATGGTGGTCGTGTTCCGGGCGGTAAAACCGTGGCACTGAGCGCAGTTCTCAAGAGTTGGGTCCGAGATGTCGAGGATGTCGGGCTTCACGCTTCCATCAGGATTGAAAGCAGCACGATTGTAGGTAAACGCGCCGTTCGGCTGACGAATCACGATGCCGCTGTCCAAAAGCGTTGCGTTGTTGGCCCAACGGAAGTTGCCGGCGCCCATTTCTTTTTTGCGCTCTCCACGACTCGCCTTGGGAACGTGGCACAAGAAGCAGTCGCCTTCAGCCACGCCACTCTTTTGCCAGTCCCAAGGAATGACCTGTCCTGACTCTCGATCGCGAATGGTGTAACTCGGATCGAGCGGTCCGGTTGGCCTCGCATCGGCGGTAAGGAAGCGGTGCCCGCGCAGGTCGTATTCCGAAATACCCGCTCCCGTATGGCAACCGCCGCACTTCGTCAGCCACTCCGGTTGGCTCATGTCGGCATCGGACGGGTCTTTGACGTCGGCATTCGTGAGTTGACGGTTGGGAATGATCGAGAATTTGCCGAACATGCCGGGAGAGGTATTGAACGCGGGCGCACTATGAGACGAGAGCAAGGCCCGGTCCATTTCATTTTTGCCCTGCTGGAAATGGAAGCTGTTGGTGATGAACTCGTAGTCATGGCAGTCACCGCCGCAGGACTGGCGTGTGCTGATGGGCTTCCCGGTGGCAAGAACGCTCTTTCCGCTCTCATCTTTCAGGACGATCTGCGGGTGAACGAGCTTCACGGTCTTTCGGCTGCCAGCGTTTGGGGTATTGGCGGCTGCACTGGGCTCCTGGCCGAATGACGCAGAGTAGAGCAGCGCGATTCCCAGGAGGGCAAAGGCTATGGTCCGACTGAATGCCGGTGTGTTGTGGCACATATCTACAGCTCGACGCATGTCTGTTCTCCTCGGACACAGGGCGAGCCCCCAAGCCGGATTGCGGGTGCTCGCCTTGCTCCGTCGTTATTTGCCGCAGGTTTCCGGTTGTGGCGAATCGGCCGCATGCGCAATGAGAAAGGCCGAACTGTCGAGCAATTGATCGGCAGGTAGATATTTGGACAAAGGTTCTCTGCCGTGGTTGTGTGTGCCCGCGGCGAAGTAGGCGCGCCATTGAGCCATGGTTTTGTTCATGGGTGTGAGTTCGCCTCCTGCGCCACCCTTGGCGTGGCATTGCCGGCAAGTATCTTTGAAGAAATGACGACCTTTGGTTTCGCTGCCTTTCGGAGCGGCGGGGAGAGCAGAGAACAGGCCTGAAATCACGACAACGACGAGCAGAAGCAGCATGAGCTTCAAGAATCTGATCATGGAAATTATCACCGTATTCACTTTCATAAATTCGAAACTGATGAAGATGATACGGAGGGCTCGGCATTCATTTCTGTGATCCGGGGCACACAAGTTGTGTGAATTGCGATACGAATAGATACGTACTTAAGTAATTAAGAAGTTTAGAAAGTATGTGACTGAGAGCACTGCAGGGATCGGTGGCTTTGCCGATCATGTACCTGCCGTACTCGGTCAAATATTCCTTGCTCACCCTGACCTGGTATAGCCCGGCCTTTCGGCCTCAGGACCGTCCGGGCCGTGCAATTCATAGATAGAGAGGAATTGTTCCTATGCGCAAGCTTCTGCTGATAGTGCCGATTCTTCTGCTCATCTCGGGGCTATGGGCTCAAACGGCGCCGCCCGCGACGGATGATGCTGCCCAGATGCGACAGGAGATCGATCAACTTAAGAAGACCATTAACTCACTCGAACAGCGACTGGACGCGCAAGAAGGCGCGGCTAAATCTGCAACTGCTGCAACTCCCGCCACGCAGCCGGCGACAAGTCAGCCGGCCGCGAGTAAGGATGAAACGGTTTCGGACCTGCAAAGCAATGTCCGCGACCTCAATGAGCGAGTCAACCAAACGGAAAGAAAAACTCTGCGGGACCGGTTGGAGTGGGGTGGTGATTACCGTTACGAGTTCCACGTGATTCGCGGAAACATCCCGACTCACTATGACGGAATGCAATTGCAGAACCTGATGGTAAACACCCTGTGGTTGTTTACTCCGCAATCGCAAGGTGGATTGGGGATGGCGTTCAATCCCGCGATGCTCGGCCAAATGACGCCGAGCCAATTTTCGGCCTTCGTCGGGCAGCAGGTTCAGCAGAATTACGCACAATACCAGTACTTCACCAACAATCTGACA
Organism: Candidatus Sulfotelmatobacter sp.; assembly: GCA_035946775.1. Taxonomy (GTDB): domain Bacteria; phylum Acidobacteriota; class Terriglobia; order Terriglobales; family Acidobacteriaceae; genus Sulfotelmatobacter. The sequence continues at coordinate 54,230 of DASYZA010000312.1, forward strand.
TTCCCGGGGCTGAAGGGAGCGGTCGGGCAATTCACTCCCCAGATGCAGCAGACCTTGATGAACTATCTCAGTCAGGTTCCCGGAGTCCTGCAGAATGCCTATAGCGCGAACAGCGATGCTCTGATGACGAATCGTTTGCGCCTGCGATTTGATTCCCAGGTGGCCGAAAACGTCAGCTTCGGAGCTCGGTTGAGTATGTACAAGGTGTTTGGCGATTCGACGGGGTTGCAGGTATTCGATGGGCAGCCGACCTCGATGGCAATCGACGGTACCACTGCTGGAGTACCCAGCGGAGACATGGTTCGAGTGGAGCGTGCCTACTTCAGCTGGAACCATATTGGCGGCTCGAACCTTTATTTGTCGATTGGGCGCCGGCCGTCTACTGGCGGGCCGCCGCTGAATTACCGTGACGACGAACCGCGTGGCGGTACGCCATCTGGCGCGTTGATTGATTTTCAGTTCGACGGCATCACGGCCGGATACAACGTCAACGAAAAGATGACTCTGCGGGCATGCTACGGGATGGGATACTCCGCCGGTTTTGGCAATGGAGCTCTGCTGGAGAACCCCGCGGATCGCGTGAAGTCCGTACATCTGTTCGGCGGGAACATGGACCTTTACAGCACCGACAAAACCTTCATACAAGCGACGCTGGCGCGCGCCTGGAACGTTACCGATGGTTTTGACGGCTTGATGGTGCTGCCCAATAACCCGCTCACAGGTGCTCCTGTGACAGCGCCGGTTGTCATGCGTTACGCTCCTTCCGCAAATCTGGGTGCAATCAATCTCTACGGAATCAACCTGCAAAAGAAGCTGGGTGATTTCGACCTATTCGCTAGCGGGAACTGGTCATCCACTCGCCCCAACGGGCTCACCACACCGTTTGGTGGCCTGATGAGCGATCCATTTGAATCGCCGGTGAACCGCGATGGGCAGATGTATTACCTGGGTGTGCGGTATAGCGTGCCGAAAGATGACGGCCGGACAAAGCTCGGCTTCGAATTCAACCATGGGACGAAGTATTGGTTCAACTTCGCCCAAGCGGCCGACGACATTATTGCGCCGAAGACTGACACTCGCGGCGATGTCTATGAAACATACCTGACGCACCGCATCAGCGATCACTTCATGCTGAAAGGCAGCTACATCAATTACAACTACCTGTGGTCTGGGTCGGGTTGGCAGGTGGGGGCCCCCAAGCGGCTCAACAGCAATCCGATCTTGGCGTTTCCAACCTACGACCGGGCAAAGATGTTTACCACAGGCTTAATTGCATCGTTCTAGGAACTGAATTTACAAAAGGGCTGGCTTCGAACCAGCCCTCTTTTTTGAAGTTTCGGCGGGATATAGCTCAGGGAGGTCAGGCCACGACTCACTTCGTGCACAGCCGAAATACAGTTTTTGGAAGTCTGTGACGCGGAGATGGGGAACCTTGGTTGGCAGGGGTTCGGCCAACCAAAGCCGGAGTATAATCATCATCAATAGATGAGATCGGGAACATGCCCCTGGACTGGAATCCCCGAAATGTCAGACAACTCCGTACCTACGCCGTTCTGGCGTTTTCTGCTTTATCGGCCCTTCTCGTCGCTCGCAACGTTCCGCCCCATTTTTTGAAAATAGAAGCTTCTCATGGTTCCTCGATCCGCTGTGTGTCGACGGTTCGAGCCATCTCGAGCCATGATCAGCGACCACGATTCGATTGCAATGGAATGCATTGGGTCGTACCGGTAAGGGAATCCCTGCCGTTTCCTCCCACTGAAAGTTCAAGGCACCTGACGGGTGCTTCGGAAACCGTTCCTGCGTTACCTACAAAAGGCCAAAACTATAATCGGCCACCTCCTATTGCCTAATCCTCTTCTTCTCCAGCAGTCGTAGGGCTGCGGTTCCTGTCGTTCAGAAAACGTGGCCACTCAGCGATTTTGGAGGCCGCTCATGCTTCTTTCGGCGGAAGTTGCGGTTCGCTCAGCAGAAAGGGTTGATGCATCCCAATTTCTTTCGGTGGGATGGCGTCGGATTCAGAGGCTCTCATGATTCCGGCTATGCGCGAGTCAGCAGAAAAGAGGGACAGCGGTGTCAGAAATTGGGCATCGACTCTGCGGGTGCAGTTGGTAGCTGTGGCGGTCGGGTTGGTATCGTTTCTGGCCACTGAGTTCATGCACTACCTGCTGGTTCCGGATATTGGACGTCGATGGGAGCGACTGCTGGCAGAAGGCGTTTCGGCAGTCGTGGTCTCCGCGTTAACTGCCAGGCTGATGCACGCCGCCAATCAGAAGCGGGAAGCGACGCTGCTACGAATGCAGGTGATTTCGGAAATGAATCATCACATCCGCAATGCTTTGGCCGCCATTTCGCTGTCGGCTGATTCAATTCCAAACCAACAGTGCATTCGCGTGATCTCGGAGAGCGTGGACCGAATTGAATGGGCACTGCGCGAGATCCTGCTGAGACGAAGGCCGCTACAGGAGGATGAAGTGGACCGACTGCGCCATTTCCGGCAGAGAAGCGATTCGCACGGTTCAAGCTACGCAGGATTAGGAGAACAGAAATGAGTAACATCCGAGTACTTTGTGTTGAGAACCATTCCGAGTACCTCGATGCCCTGACATACATGCTAGAAAGTGCGGGCTATGAAGTTGTGAAAGCAACCAGTGGAAGCCAGGGTGTCAGAATGCTAGCCAACCAACCGGTGGATGGTGTGCTTTTGGAATACGATCTACCGGACGCGACGGGTTCCGCGGTACGAGCCGAAATGAAGCGAGTGAAGCCGGAGGTTCCAGTTCTGTTATTTGCTGGAGTGGGGAGTCAAACGCCGTTTCTGTTGCGTTTTTTTGATTCCTATCTCCGGAATACAGAAAGGCCGGAATGGGCTCTTCGGGATCTCGATAGCTAGGAGCATCGAGCCGAACTTGCAGGTCCGAAAGCGAGGGACCAGGGAACACGAGGATGGAGCGAAAAAATACTGAACATTTACGACAAAAGCTGGAACTCCAGCGTCAGCAAACGCGTCTGTTCTTGCGCCGCATGGAGCAGGAAGCGCGGTCGCTGGATGCCGACACGACCTTGGACAGCGCTGACCGGTCCGTCATCAGCGTCTCGAAAGAGTCTCTGTTTGAGCGAAGCAGCGAGCGTAGGACTGTTTTGCGGCTGATCGACGCGGCGCTGAAGAGAATCGATGACGGCTGTTATGGTGCTTGTCTCGGTTGTGGCGAGGACATCCAAAGCCGGAGATTGGAGGCTTTGCCATGGACGCAATTCTGCCTTGAATGCCAGGAGGAGCTTGAACAGGAGATCGGCTTCAGCTTGTCGACGCGGAGTCTGCCGTCGGCAGGCGAGTATTGGAAGCGAGCCGGATGACGCGGTTTCTGCTGGCAAATTGAGGCGAATCTTCGGTTAGCACGCGGAAAGGAGGCTTGAAGTGACCGACAAGGCAGCGCTTGAACCTGGGAATGCAGAAAGCTCAGCTGGGTCGAACAGTGTTACAACGCAAGGCGCTTCCAAGCCGAATCCCGCGGAATACGTTGGAAGTCCCGCGATAGGGACTTCGAGAGCGGCCGCCGCGGCCGGTGTTCGTTCTGTCGGCCCTTCCAATACCGTAATCGACCGCCGGCGGCGCAGGCTAGTCTGGAGCTGCGTGGGGGGATTCCTGGGGGCATGGTTCATTGCGTTCTTCAGGTTCTTTTTGCCGCGCGTGCTATTTGAGCCGGCTACGGTATTCAAAATTGGGTATCCCGCGGATTATGCCTTGGGCATCGACGAGAAATGGCTGCAGAAGTACCGGATTTGGGTGGACCGAACACCGGATCGGCTGTTCGTGATTTATGCGCGCTGTACGCATCTGGGATGCACTCCGGACTGGAAGCCAGCGGAGAACAAGTTCAAATGTCCTTGCCACGGAAGCGGGTACGATAACGAAGGGATCAATTTCGAAGGCCCAGCTCCGAGGCCAATGGATCGGGCCCATCTGGCGTTGTCCCCGGATGGTCAGATCGTGGTCGACGTCGGCCATCTCTATTCGTGGCCGAAGGGGCAGCGCGATCAATTTAACGACAGAGGAGCATATCTGTCGGCATGAAGCATACTTAAAAGGAGGTTTAAGTGGGGGCGTTTGTTGAGAAACCCTGTTGTGAAATCGAAATGCATTTCAGGAGAAAGCACATGAAGAAACTGGGTGTAATTGCGTTCCTTGCATTGGTTTGTGAACTGGTAGTGCCAGCCATGGCGCAGCAGGTGGACGTTGCCATTGCGGGAGGATCGGTAATTTCGGCGAACAGTAAGTTTAGCTCTCAAGGGCTCGTCCCGGGTCAAGGTGGAGGGACCTACATCGGATTCAACGGAGATGTTCTTTTTCACGGGAATCTGGGCGTGCAAGCGGAAGTGAACTGGAGAGCGAGCCAGGGAATCTATGCGGGCCTCTTCCCTTATCGGCCAGTTTTCTGGGATTTCAACGCGATTTATGCAAAGCGATTCAGCCCACGATTGGGTGCAGAAGTCCTTGGTGGAATCGGAGGCGAAAGCGTCAGGTTTTACTCAGGTCAATACAACTGTGACTACTACGGAAACTGCACAAATTACGTCAGCAGTAATCATTTCATGGCGGATTTTGGTGGAGGACTTCGGGTTTACGTCTGGCGGAACGCCTTTATAAGGCCCGAGCTTCGACTCTACCTGATCCATAACAACGTGGAGTTCAGTTCCAACTACCCGCTGAGATACGGGGTTTCGTTGGGGTACACGTTTGGAGGCAGCCACTAGTAGCAAACGTGTGGCTCCGGCGACCGGGAATCGGAGGGGATAGCACGATGAAGCGTGATCGTGCTGCGGGCTGGCGGCAGGATCGTTGGCGAAATGGTCGATGTTGCAGACCGATCCTGCTGCGGCCAGAGGCCGTGCTGAACTGGAGGTATTGAGCAATTGCCGGTTGCTTTCAGCATTTGCGTTGTTTATTCCGTGTTTGCCTCGGCTGTGCTCGTGGTATGCACGCTGTTGAACCGAAGGCGCCAGGCTGAGCCACTTGGACTGGCGCGTAGCCTTGAGTACGTGCCGATCTCGGAGAGCGTGCTTTTGGGGTGGGCAAGAAAATGTTCGAATCTTGTCATCTTCGATTTGCACGCCTGGGATTTACACCCCCGGCTCAGTTCCAAGGCTCGGGAGGAATTCGCTGCTTGCTACCTGCCAATCTCGGTCGAAGACTTGCCAGGCATTCTGAGATGGCTCCCTCCCCGAACTCGCGTAATGTTTTTTTGTCGATGCGCAGCGGAGCACTGGGATTTTCGAACGGAGTCAGAGTTGCTGAGACTTGGCATCGAAACTGTTTACTTTCTGGATGACCAGCGTCCTTTGCCGGAGGAAGTCAATTCCGGGATGGACAGATTTACCAATAACTCAGAACAGAGGAACGTACATGAGAATCATGGCAGTGGCAGTTCTTGTCTGCACGATGGTTATATCCGTTTTCGCAGTTGAGAATGTCGTAAAAGCGACCCACGGAACGATCACAAAGATTGACCGAGCGGCAAAGACTATCGCAGTCAAAACCGCTGATGGAACCGAGCATGTTTTTCACTGGGCCAAGGACACCAGCGTTCATGGAGCAAAAGCTGCCGATGAGGCTGCACAAGATTCGTGGCATGGGTTGAAAGAGGGCTCGGAAGTGGTGACACACTCGACAAAACGGGGGGCCGAGGACACTGTCGTCGAGGTAGACAAGGTGGGAGACAGTGGGCTGAAAAAAACGGAAGGAACCATCAAAGAAATCGATCGAAAGGGAAAAAAGATGGTGGTTGAATCCGCCGATGGTACCGAGCATACGTTTGACCTCACAAAACGCGCGGCGACGGATTCCGGGAAAGATGTAGCGAATGGGGCGGAGAAGGGAACCAAGGTGGCGGTTTATTCCACCGAACACGCCGGCAGAAGCGTCGTGCACTTTTTCGAGAAGATTTAGGGATGAATTTACGAGGAGCGCTGAGTAAGAGGAAGCCCGGTTGTTCTTGTCTGAGGGTGAACTACTCGACGATCCGGGGAGGTACAAGCAGTGAAAAGTTCGGATGTTTTACGGCTACAGAAATACCTGACGTTTCATCTTACGGAAATTCAGGAAGAACTGAGGAACAACGCTCAGGGTGAATCAGATTGGAAGTGGGGCACCAGATGGGGCTCTTCGGCGAGCGTTTTGAAGGAGCAACTCATACGAACCCGCGAGGAGATTACCTCAGCGCTGTCGCGGATACAGAAAGGCACGTACGGCAATTGCGTTGGTTGTGGGAAAGAAATCAAGCAGCAGCGTCTTGAGGTCGTTCCCTGGTTGAGGCTTTGTATCGTTTGCCAGGAGGAATGCGAAAGGCAGTGGACGAAGCACACTCACGGCCCTCGAAGTTCCGAGGTTATTTCGTGGGGCTAAGAATGATTTTGCTCTTGGCCTCGTACAGCCGATATTTCGAATAGCGATGTTGCTCGCGACGGAGTTGGCCATCGATCACGGTTTCGATCGTTGCCGAATTCGGCAGCCATAGTTTCAAATGCAGAGCCGAGATGTTCGCTGTTTGAAACTCTATTGTTGCCGTTTGCTTTTTGTATCCGACTTCCGTTTGTGGCTCAAGGAGGTCCGTTCGCAGGCGGACGATTCGGTAATCCGCCTCACTGAGCCAAGCGATGCCCTGGAGCAGCATGGGGATGGAGCGTTCGCCTCTTAAAAGATAACCGGGGTTTTGAATTGCTCCGGGAATCTGGGAAAAGCCAACTACGTAGGTGAGGTGACCGTCGAGTTTTTGCTCTCCCAGATAGCGAAAGTGCGATTCCTGTTCATTGAAGGCAGAAAGAATCAGCCAGGAAGATGCGAACCCCTGGGAATGCGGGATGTCGGATTGCGGCACGGTTTTTCCGTCAAGAGTGGTGCGATATTCCTTGAGGAGCGGCCGGCTGCCGTTGCCGCGGTCAATCAAAAGTATGTAATTGAACTGTTGGGAGTTGTTGGAGATGCAAGCACCCATGCCAGGGCAAGGATCCTGCATCGTGCGGAGTAGTGGTTGCGTTTCCGTTACTACCTCTTCAGAAACCAGGTTCGGACACTTCGAAAGGGGTTCATCTAATTGGGCAGCCGCTCGGGCCAGGAGGTCTGGAAGCGGGCTCTGACTCGTCGCTGGGATCAATTGTTTAAGCTCAGGAACAGATTTTCTAAGATCGGGCAGGGAGTCGTCCAAGTACGGATGAGCATTCGCATATAACCGGATCTCTTCTGCCTTTATTACAGAGGCGGAATTCGAAGAGGCGGCAACGGCGGCCGTTTGCGCGGCGATGGACCCGGGAAGGAAGATTGCCAAAACCAGAGACAGGAGTAAAAGCAACCAGGGACGGACATAGTTTGCATCGCGCAGCACAAGAACCTCTAACTCCTGATTCTCGGACCGTAACGAGAGAATCGCAAGCGTAATAGAAAACCTCCTGCTACGTTCCTGAATCTGTACTGCAGCTTGTAGAGGAGAAAGGACGTCCTTAGTGGGAAGATCGGGAATTCTCGTGCCAGTTACAGGATGGCAAGGGGTCGGGAAACATCCTATGGCGGCTCGGCCCGGTGGAGATTTCAAATTTGGAAGGAACGTGGATCTGCTTGCAAACGGAGACATCGAAGCCGATTTCTGTGCTGTCCAGAGCGGCGCAACTGTTCAAGAACTGAACGAATCTACAGGTACACCACAGATTGTTTGGCAGGCCGTCGCACCGGGAGCAGGAGAGTTCCGGGCCGAGCGTTTGTCCAGCCTCTATCCGGGAATTCAGTGGTAGCAGAATTGAAGGTGTGTGGGGCAGCACCGATACTCATTGGTGACAAACGTCACGGCAAGGCCTGACTGCCTCCCGTATACTATCCCGCCGTGTCGAAATTGAGTAAGTACGACAAATGACCATTCTGGAATTCAGTATTCTGGTATTCGTGAGCTCGTGGATTGCAGGTTTCATCGGTGCATTGACGGGCTTGGGAGGCGGAGTTGTCCTGGTTCCGCTGCTCACGCTGTTCTTCAAGGTTGATATTCGTTATGCGATCGGAGCTTCGCTGGTCTCCGTCATCGCGACTTCTTCGGGTGCGGCGGCTGCCTATGTGAAGGAGGGTTTTTCGAACATCCGCATCGGCATGTTTCTTGAGATCGCTACAACGATTGGCGCGATTGTCGGAGCCTTTCTGGCTACACGCATATCAACGCAAGCCATCGCAATCGTGTTCGGGCTTGTGCTTTTGTTCTCCGCGTATTTTTCCAGGAAGCCTCGACCCCATTCTCAACGAAACTTACCGGCCGATCGATGGGCGACGAGCTTACGGCTGAACGGCAGCTTTCCCGAACCGGAAGGCATTCGATCGTACAACGTACAACATGTTCCGGCTGGGTGGGGGTTGATGTTCATCGCGGGCACGTTGTCAGGGTTGCTAGGAATCGGTTCGGGCGCCATGAAGGTTCTCGCCATGGACCAAGCGATGAGGATTCCGTTCAAAGTCTCGACGACGACTAGTAATTTCATGATCGGAGTTACGGCTGCCGCGAGCGCGGGTATCTATTTGAGCCGTGGCTATATTGATCCGGGACTAGCGATGCCAGTGATGCTCGGGGTTCTGGCAGGGTCTTTGATAGGTACGAAGGTTTTAGTCCGATTGCATGTCAAATGGCTGCGCCTCGGCTTCAGTCTCGTCATCGTGCTGCTCGCGATTGAAATGCTCTACAACGGAATCACGGGGAAGATCTAGATGGCTGCAGAAGAGAAGGGCTGGACAGATCAGGGCATCGAAGTGGTCATCGGAAATCTGCTGCGGGCTGGCGTGATGCTGTCTGCGTTCGTGGTGGCTGTGGGCGCGATTATTTACCTCGTCCGGCATGGTTATGAGCCAGTGGAGTATCGGGTATTTCGGGGCGAGCCTGCTGAACTGCGAAGTGTGACCGGTATCTTCAAGGAGACATTGTCTCTGAGAGGCCGAGCTATTATTCAGTTTGGCCTTTTGTTGCTCATTGCGACGCCAGTTTCGCGCGTGGCATTCTCGGTCGTAGCTTTCGAGAAGGAACGCGACCGTATGTATGTCGTGTTCACTTTGATCGTATTGGCGGTTCTTCTATACAGTCTGCTCAGTTCGATCTAGCTGCTGTATCTGTTTCTCCCTTCTCCTCTCCGCAGCTTGATTCCTGCTCGGGAGTTCACCTGATGTTGCCCGATATCTGTCATCCGGATTGTGCGATTTCGGCGAGACCTTGGGCCCCAACGTTTATCGACGGATTTCTCCCACGAACTTAGTTCTTGCGGCAACGGCCTTCCCGCGCAGCAGCATCTGATCGAAAACGTCGGAAGTCGCTTACCACCCAACGTCACAAATATCGCACGTAATAGAAATCCGGATAACAAGCCGTAATCCTCGAGAAAAGGTTGAATCATATGGTTGAAAATTCCCGTTTACTGATCGGAGAGGGAAGGAACGGAAGGCGGCGCGGAGGCATGTCGCGCCAGCAGTGGGCAGCTGTGATCGGCGGAAGCGCGCTGGCAGTCTTTGGAATTGTGCGGCGATCGCCCTTGGGGTACGCGCTAGCTGCGGGCGGCGGAACTCTTGCCGTGTTGGGCGGAACTCGTAAACCGCAGCCGTCGGAAGCTTCTACGTGGACCTCGATCCTTATTAATTGCTCGCCTGAAGAAGCGTACCGATTCTGGCGTGATGTAGAGAACCTGCCGCGGTTTATGAACCGGATTGAAAACGTGAGCGTTCTGGAGGATGGCCGCACACGGTGGGTCGCGCTCGGTCCGATGGGAGGGCAGATTCAATGGGACTCCGAGATTACAGAGGATCGCGAGAACGAATCGATTGCGTGGCGCTCGCTTCCCGGCTCGGGTCTGCAGGTCAGTGGAGAAGTGGAATTCCGCAAGGCACCGGCGGACCGTGGAACGCTAGTGAGTGCAAGGATCCGCTACAGCCCGGCGCCCGGCGGGAACAATATGTTTTCGAAGTTCCTGAGCAAGGGAGCGAATTTCGCGATACGGCAGGATCTGCGGAGGCTGGAAGCACTGATGGAGACTGGGGAGATTCCGACAACGGAAGGGCAGTCGCATGGACCGCGAGACGTGGTCACGGGGGTGATGAGAGTGGCCGACCCGACGCGTCCGCTTCGGCCAGGATCCAGTCTGAGAGAAGCATTTTCAGCGAGAAGGAGTATCGCATGAAGGCAGTTTGTTACATGGGCGTAGAGAAGATGACGGTGGAGACGGTACCGGATCCGACGATTCTGAATCCGCGGGACGCAATCATCAAAATCAGCAGCACTTGTATTTGCGGTTCCGACCTGCATCTCTATGACGGCTTGGTCCCAACGATGGAGCAGGGCGACATCATGGGTCACGAGTTCATGGGAGAAGTGGTGGAGGTCGGAGCGGGAATCAAGCCCGAGAAGTTGAAAGTGGGCGACCGCGTAGTGGTGCCGTTCACCATCGCGTGCGGAAATTGCTTCTTCTGCAAGAAACAATTGTGGTCGTTGTGCAACAACTCGAATCCGAATTACTGGATCGCGGAAGAGATGATGGGACATTCTCCGTCAGGGCTGTTCGGATACACGCACATGATGGGAGGATATGCGGGCGGACAGGCGCAGTATGCGCGGGTACCGTTCGCGGATGTTGGTCCCTTGAAGTTGCCGGAGGGGATTTCAGACGACAAAGTTGTATTTCTCTCCGACATCTTCCCGACAGGATATTTCGGCGCGGTGAACGCGGACATCGAGCCGGGCGACACCGTTGCGATTTGGGGCTGCGGTCCGGTGGGACAGTTTGCGATTCGTTCAGCATTCATGTTGGGAGCGGAACGGGTCATTGCGATCGACCGCTTCGACTATCGACTTAAGATGGCGCAGGATGGCGGAGCGGAAACGCTCAACTATGAAGATGTCGACGTGGTTCAAGCCCTCAAAGACATGACGGGCAATATTGGTCCAGACCGCTGCATTGATGCAGTCGGGATGGAGGCGCACGGGCATGGTCTGCTCTACATGATGGACCGCGCGAAGCAGATGGCTCGGGTTGAGATGGATCGTCCCATTGCGTTGCGGCAGGCGATTCAGGCGTGCCGCAAGGGCGGGACGGTGTCGGTGCCGGGCGTCTATGCGGGATTCGACGACAAGATCCCGATGGGCGCGTTTATGAACAAGGCGCTAACGATGAAGACCGGGCAGACGCACATGATGCGGTATATGAAGCCGCTGCTCGAATCCATCGAGCGCGGGGACATTGATCCGAGCTTTGTGATCAGCCATCGGGTGCCCATCGACCAGGCGCCAGAGATGTATAAGATTTTCCGCGACAAGAAAGATAATTGCACGAAGGTGGTTCTCGATCCTTGGGCTGATGGAGCACAGGCGGCCTAAGCAGTTGTTTTTACAAGGACGCGGCACCGAATCCGGGTGCCGCGTTTCCGTTTTGGGCCGGCTCTCAACATGAGGCATGGCTTGCGGCCATTGTTAATCAAGTGGTAATACACGAAGCACCCTAGGCAAGTTCGAGGCAGGGCCATGCAAAATAACACGATTGCCTGCCTCGCGTTTCGGCGGAAATTCCGCGGTGGTGCGTTTTTTCTGAACATGGATCGAATCCTTGAAATCCTGATTGCCGACGACCACGAACTGTTTCGACGCACTCTGCGTGGGTTCATCGAGAATCATCCGCAATGGCATATCTGCGGGGAGGCGGGCGACGGCGTGGAGGCAGTCGAGAAGGCTAAATCGCTGCGTCCCGACGTCGTATTGATGGACATCAACATGCCCCGCATGGATGGCCTTGAGGCGACCCGAGTTCTGCGGCGCGAGCTTCCGGGATGCAAAATTGTGATTGTCACGCAGAACCATGCGTCCATTGCACGGCAGCAGGCTGCCTCGGTGGATGCCAGCGCCTCGGTTACGAAATCGGATCTGACCCGCGATCTTCCCGTGACTATAGAGAGCGTTTTTGGCGCGCGCCAAGAAAACGCCGCAGAGCCTCGCCGCGAAGAGAGCGACGGGTGGGTCCGCGGGGGTGGCGCATTGGGTCGGCTCGTACGGGAGTTCGACTGGTCCAAAACTCCACTGGGAGCGATTGAAAGCTGGCCGCCGAGCCTGAAGATCGCTGTTCGGATCCTGCTGACGTCACGATTCGCGATGTGGATGAGTTGGGGACCGGAACTCACGTTTCTCTACAACGATGCCTACGCGAAGATGACGCTGGGCAAGAAGCATCCTTGGGCGTTGGGCAAGCCTTCCTGGGAAGTCTGGAAGGAAATCTGGAGCGACATTGGTCCACGGATTGAGAGGGTATTGGAGACCGGAGAGGCCACGTGGGACGAGGGACTGCGGCTATTCCTGGAGCGAAGCGGATACCGCGAAGAGACGTATCACACGTTTTCTTATAGCCCGTTGTCGGGGGACGATGGGAAGGTTTGCGGTCATCTTTGTGTGGTCTCTGAGGAGACGGATCGGATTATTGGCGAGCGCCGGCTGAACACGCTGCGTTCGTTGTCGGCCGAACTGAGCCAGGTGAGCACCGAAGGAGATGTAGCGGATGTCGTTGCTCGAGTTCTTACAGAAAACCAGCAGGACATGCCGTTCACGCTAACGTATCTGTTCGGGGAACGGAATCAGGCGCGGCTGGCTTGCCGGACGGGGATCCCGGCAGGGCACCCGGCTGCTCCAGAGCATATCGATTTCAGAAGCGAGAAGCGGGTGTGGCCGTTGGAAGAGATCCTGAACTCGAAAGATTTCTTCCTCGTGGAGGATTTGAGCAAGCGGTTCGCAAAGGTGCCGTCAGGGGTATGGGAAGAGTCTCCATCACGGGCGATTCTTCTGCCGATTGCCGGGCAGACGCTGGAAGGTCCGGCGGGGGTGATCGTGGTGGCATTGAATCCTTACCGGCCGCTGGACGTGAGCTATGCAGGATTTCTGAACCTGGTGGCGGGCCAGATCGCCGCCAGCATTGCGAATGCACACGCGTACCAGGAAGAGCGCAAGCGAGCGGAGGCACTGGCAGAAGTTGACCGCGCAAAAACGGCATTTTTCAGTAACGTCAGCCATGAGTTCCGTACCCCGCTGACGCTGATGCTGGGACCGCTGCAGGATTTGCTTTCACGTAGCCAGACGCATCTCTCACCCACGGCGGCGCAACAATTGGAGATGGTGAACCGCAACGGCGCACGTCTGTTGCGGTTGGTGAACACCCTGCTCGACTTCTCTCGTATTGAGGCTGGACGGGTGAGAGCAGTTTTTCAGGCGACGGACCTGGCAGTGTTCACGGCGGAGTTGGCGGGTGTCTTTCGTTCGGCGACGGAACGCGCGGGGCTACAACTGGTGGTCGATTGCAAAACGACTAACGAGGTCGCGTACGTTGACCGCGACATGTGGGAAAAGATCGTGCTGAACCTGGTGTCGAACGCATTCAAATTCACGTTCGAGGGAGAGATTGCGGTCACTCTGACGCAGGCTGGCCATGCTGTTGAACTGCGTGTTCGCGATACAGGAGTGGGAATTCCTCCGGAAGAGATCCCGCATCTTTTTGATCGGTTTCACCGGGTGCCCAATACGCGAAGCCGCACACACGAGGGCACCGGGATTGGATTGGCTCTGGTGTACGAGCTGGTAAAGCTTCATGGCGGCTCAATGCGAGTGGAAAGCTCGTTGGAACGAGGCAGCACGTTCATCGTCAGCATTCCGCTAGGACAAGCGCATCTGGCAGCGGAACAGGTCGGAGGCGAGCGGGCGCTGGCGTCCACGGCGACCGGTGCGACTCCGTTTGTGCAAGAAGCGTTGCGCTGGCTTCCCGAGAGCGAGACGGCGGCTGAGGAACTACCAGTGGATCGCGATATGCTCCCGGTTCCATGTCCTCCAGGTTCAGTTCAGGTTGAGCGCCGCCGCGTCCTGATCGCCGACGATAACGCGGACATGCGCCAGTATCTAGCGCGGTTGCTCTCAGAACGTTACGACGTCACGGCTGTGGCGGATGGCCAGGCTGCATTGGAAGCCATTCAGAAGCAAACTCCTGACCTGGTGTTGAGTGACATCATGATGCCGAACCTGGACGGCTTCGGAGTGTTGCAAGCACTGCGCTCGGATCCGGCGACGAATACGATTCCTGTCATTCTGCTTTCGGCGCGGGCCGGCGAGGAGTCGCGGGTGGAAGGCATTGACGCCGGAGCGGATGACTACCTGGTGAAGCCCTTTAGCGCGCGTGAATTGTTGGCACGAGTGCAGACACACCTGGAGTTGGCGCGGGTTCGTCAGGAAGCGAACGAATTGCTGGAATTACGTGTACAAGAACGCACGCAGGAGTTGGAAAGGGTGCAGACAGACCTGCGAGAGCTATCAGCAAAGCTGCTGCAGTTGCAGGATGAGGAAAGGCGGCGGATCGCAAGGGACCTGCATGATAGCGCCGGGCAGACTTTAACCGTGCTTGCCATGAATCTCGGTTCCTTGCAGCAGCAGGCAACGGGCAACGAACAGTTCGCGGAGAAGGTGCGAGAGGCACAGGAACTGTTGCAACGGGTCACGCAGGAGATTCGGACGACGTCATATTTGCTGCATCCGCCGCTGCTGGATGAAAGCGGCATCGGCGCCGCCCTGCGTTGGTACATCGAAGGGTTGGCGCAGCGAACTCCGCTGAAGATCGAACTGGAAATGGCGCGGGAATTTGGCCGACTTCCTCAGACGATTGAGTTGGCGATGTTTCGAATCGTGCAAGAATGCCTGACAAATATTCTGCGCCACTCCGGAAGCGATATCGCGAAAATCCGAATCAACCGCGATGCAGGATGTATCAAGCTGGAGATCGAAGATTACGGACGAGGAATCTCGAAGGAAAAACTCGCTCTGATTCATGAAGGCGCATCCGGTGTGGGAATCCGCGGGATGCGCGACCGGGTGCGACATCTCAGTGGCGAGATGAAAGTTGAATCCGGCGAATCCGGGACTACAGTATCCATAACCCTGCCTCTGAATGGGGTGAAGGCCGATCCCGAGTACAGCCAATCGCAGGCAGAAGATGCAGAAGAAGACATTGTGGCGTGAAGGAATCGGTGTCGGGAATGCCATCTGCAACTTTCAAAATCCACTCGACCAAGTCCGTCGTTTCCAGATGTGATTCAAATCACAAATTACGTCTCATTCCTTAGCAAGATCCCTTCTCACGTGACGTGAATCACCCCCGCTGGTGATGCCTTTCATTGTCCTGAAATAGAAGCAAACGAGAGCATCGAATAGGCATCGCTATGCGAATCTTCAGCGGCGACGGGCAACCGTACGTGTCGTGGGAGATCGTTTATCCCGGGACTTACCGGGCTGGATCGAAACTGTCGTCCGCGGATGCCTCTTACTTTCCTTTCTACTTCCAGTTCCGGGTTACACCTGTAAATACCGACCTGCGTCATGAAGGATTCAACAAATCGAGGAAAACCCATGGGTCGCCATAATTTTCTGTCTATCCGCGATTTTTCATCTGAAGAGATTCAGTATCTGCTTGACCTGGCGCGTGAGATGAAGGCGCATCCGGCAGCACACGCGGGTGCGTTGAAGGGCAAGACGCTGGCGCTGATCTTTGAGAAGCCTTCGCTACGTACGCGCGTTTCTTTCGATGTGGGCATTCAGCAGCTGGGCGGATTTTCGCTGTATCTGTCGAGGGCGGAAATCAACCTCGGGCAGCGGGAGTCGGTCTACGACATCGCCAAAAATCTTGAGCGCATGGTGCAGGCCATCATGGTGCGAACGTTTGCGCACGAAATTGTTGACCGGATGGCCGAGTACGCGAGCATTCCGATCATCAATGGGCTGACGGACTACAGTCATCCCTGCCAGGCGATGGCGGACTATATGACCATGCTGGAACTGAAGGGAGATGTGCGCGGACTGAAGGTAGCGTATGTCGGGGACGGGAACAATGTGTGTCACTCGCTGATGTTTACGGGAGCGCAGCTGGGAGCGAGTGTTTGGGTGGCTACGCCTCCGGGATTTGCTCCAAAGGATGACGCGGTTGCGTGGGCGCGAGGGCGGGGCGAAAAAACGGGAGGCCGATGCGTGCTCACGGCCGATCCGGTGGAAGCAGCGACGGGAGCGGACGTGATCTATACAGACGTCTGGGCCAGCATGGGTCAGGAATCGGAAGCCGAAGCGCGGCGGAAGATCTTTATGCCGTACCAAGTGAATCAAAAACTCTTCGCCCACGCGAAATTCGATGCGCTGTTCATGCATTGCCTGCCGGCACACCGCGGAGATGAAGTCACGAATGAAGTGATCGATTCGGCGCATTCGGTGGTGTATCAGGAAGCGGAAAACCGCTTGCATGCGCAAAAGGCCATCTTGCTGGAGTTGATGCAGTACCGGGAAGTGCTGGAACCAGTGCATCCGGAGCAGGTGATGCATACGTAGACCTTTCGGAATGCCCACCCTTTTCGCAAACTGAGCGAAACGATGGCGCAACCGAGTCCTGCCACCTATGAAATCGATGCTCATTGCCGTGGGCGGGAATTCACTGATCCGCGCTGGAGAAACCGGCACGGTGGCGGAGCAGTGGGCGAATGCGCGGCGGACAGCAGCGGCGATCGTGCAACTGATCCAGGCTGGATATCACCTCGTCGTCACGCATGGGAATGGGCCGCAGGTGGGTGCGCAGTTGCTACGTTCGGAGCGCGCGTCGGACCAAGTCCCAGGTCAGACGCTGGATGTGTGCGGGGCGGCTAGTCAGGGGGAGATCGGATATTTGTTGTCACAGTCTTTACGCGATGAGCTGGCGGCAAAAGGCTTGGACATGCAAGTCGTCGGAGTGGTGACGCAGACGGTGGTGCGGGCAGACGATCCGGCGATGCTGCATCCGACGAAGCCGATTGGCCCGTTTTATTCGCAAGCGCAGGCAGAGGAGCGGCACCGAGTCCTGGCTTGGCACATTGTGGAGGACGCGGGACGCGGGTATCGGCGCGTCGTGCCATCTCCCGAGCCGGTGGGAATTGTTGAACTGAACGTGATCCGTTCGTTGATGGATCAGGGCGTGCTGGTGGTGGCGTGCGGCGGAGGCGGAATTCCGGTGGTCCAGTGCGGAAGCGAGCTCAAAGGAATCGAAGCGGTCATTGATAAGGACCGCGCATCGGCGCTGCTAGCCGCGAAGCTGGGAGTGGATGTGTTTGCGATTTCAACGGATATCGACTTCGTCTATCTCGACTTCAACAAGCCGACACAAAAAGCAGTGCAATGCATTACTGCTTCGGAACTGGAATCGCACTATAAGGCTGGACATTTTCCGAAAGGGAATATGGGGCCGAAGGTTGAGTCCGCATTGCGATTCCTGAAAGCGGGCGGGAAAGAAGTCGTAATCACTTCGTACGAGCACCTGACCGAGGCGGTCGCGGGAAGGATGGGGACTCGAATTCTTCCGGATGCGCCGATGGTGGGGAAGTCTGCAGAGCAGGAAGTTACGGTAGGAGGATAGTGGCTGATGGCGAGTTCGAATCTTGATTCCTTGAGCGCGATGGCGCCGCGGCATTTGCACGAGCATCGGTCGGAGCGTCCGAAGTTATCGCATGTAATCGAGTCGCAACAGTTCACGCTGCCCCTGCTGATGGACTTGTTTCAGCGGTCACGCGGGATGGAGCGCGTTGTCGCACGCGGAGGGACGCTCGAATATCAGAATAAGATCCTCGCCAATTTGTTTTATCAGCCTTCCACGCGGACACGGTTCTGTTTTGAGGCTGCGATGTACCGGCTGGGAGGGAGAGTTCTTTCGACCGAGCAAGCATCGGCGTTCTCATCGGAGGTGGCCGGGGAGCAAGTTGAGGATTCGATTCGGATCATCGCCAATTATGCAGATGTGATTGTGGTGCGGCATCCGCAGGCGGGAGGAGCGAAGCGTGCAGCGCAGGTGTCTCCTGTACCGGTAATTAACGCCGGTGATGGTGAAGGCGGGCAGCATCCGACGCAGGCTCTGCTCGACTTGTACACGATCTACAGAGAACGGCCGCTAACAGGGTTGAGCGTGGCGATCATCGGAGAGTTGGATCGAGGGCGCACGGTGAGGTCTCTGGCGTATCTACTAGCCAAGTTCGATCGTGTGAAGATTTTCTTTGTGGCTCCGCCAGAACTGCAGATGCGGCCGGACATCCTGGAACATCTGGACGAGCACGGAGTGAAGTACGAACTGGAATCGGACGTGCATCGCGTGATCGGGGAAGCCGACGTGATTTATCAGACCAGGATTCGTCCGGAGCGTGTGACCGAAGCGCATGGGGCGCGGCGTTATGCCATCGGCGCGGAGTTGCTGCGGAACATGAAGCCGGATGCTTTGATTCTACATCCGCTGCCACGCACAGTGGAGTTAGACAAGGTAGTAGTGTTTTAGCTCCATAATTCTGTCACCCCCTAACAGCAACGTGAAAATGTCACTCCATGAGAGGAAGGACGTTCGCGTTGAGTCAGAAGGAACTGCAACGAGTGAGTGTGATTTCTGCTTGCGTAAAAGGAGACATGGCG
>DASYZA010000313.1:0-2536 GCA_035946775.1 Candidatus Sulfotelmatobacter sp.
GGCGACTTCTGTATTGAGGTTCGGGTCATTCGACAGCGAGTCCTGTTCGAGGTTGTTGATCTGATTCTGAATGTTCTGAGAGTCTCCTCGGATCGAGCCGACGGTCGCCATTGCCGTCGTGTTTGCGCCGTCCGCGAGTTCAACAGAGGCGTATTGGGATTTCACTCGCGCGAGTTCATCGGGTGTCATGCCCGAAAGTTCGTCCGGGCTGTACTGAAGTAATCGGGTCGTCGCCTGCTGGTAGCCCGCATTGACGTTGCCGGTGTTGATGCCATTGACCCACGCGGTTGTGTTGCCGTAAGTGTCCTGCGCCGCCGTGTTTCTCCACTGGGAAAACTGGGCACGGTAACGCGCGGGCATATTCTGGAGGTTCCGAGACATTTGTAGTGCGAGGTTGTATTGAGAGACGAGTTGGGCGTAGCTGTTCTTGAGTTGAACGAGTTGCTGTTCAAGCTGGTAATACCGCAGAAGCGCATTGCTATAATTCGTGGGGTCGTACACAATTCCGAATCCGAACTGTGCGGATGCGGTTCCGACGCACAGCCCGATGGCCAGCAGGCAAGCAAGAATCTTTTTCTTCATTTTCTTTCCCCTTTCTCAAAAATCCGAAGGCATTTTGTGGTTGTTGTAATCGGGCAAGGCCAGGTCTCCCGAGAGGTAAACCTTGATGCGGTGCCCTTCGCGGATGGTCACGGTCGGCAGAATGTTCAGGAATCTGTCGAGAATCTGTTCCGACGACTGCGCCATGCTTTGTGCGAATCCCTGACGCATGAGGTCGCTCCCGGATGCCGTAAGAGCGCCCCCTGTGCCTGCCTCGGACACTGCTCCCAGAGCGCCGATGGCGAGGGACGCGCCGAAGATGCGGAGGTAGTGGTTGTTCACTTTGTCGCGGAGTCCCGTGTCGCCGATCTGGTCGAGGCCCTTGAACCGGTCGAGACTTACCGAGTAGCCATCCGGCATGATGAGCCGGTGGAAGACGACGGCAAGGCGAGTCTGCCCGAAGGCTTCCACCTTCTTCGCTTCGCCAAGAATCTTGGTTCCGGCTGGAATCAGCAGGTGCTGCCGGTCGTGGGAGTAAACGTCGTTTGTGAGCAGGCACTCGACGGGGGCGGAAAACGAGCCGTCGAGCCGGTTGATGAGGGCGGTTTCGAGAATCGTTCCTTCGAAGAGAATGTAGGTCTGCCCTGCCGCCGCATTATGCGTCCCACTTGGCGCGGCGGCAGGGCGTGGGGCTTCCTCCTTTCTGTCGCTGCTTGTTTTCGACGAAACGTTTTGCGCCGGGACTGAGATGGATCGAGCCGTCGGCGGTGCCGTCGTTTGCGGAGGAGCAATCGGCTGCATTTCTTTCAGAAGCTGTGCGAGTTGCGTGGCATCGGGACCTTCAGGCAGAGGCGTTTCCATCGTGTGGTGCGAGCCTGGTTCTGCCTCCGTCGCTGGCTGTGCCGGAGCGGGAGATTTGCGGTAGCTCAGGGCGACATTCGACGCGAACAGCGAGAGATACTGACGCCTTTTCCGCTCAGACTGGATTGCATCTTCGGTGCGTTCCGGTGGCTGATTACCCGAAGTGGACGGTTGCTGGCCGGGTTGGGAGCCCTGAGGCATCGCTCCGAGCAAGCGGCCCTGCTGCGCGAGAGCATTTTGGGCGACGAGCTCCTGGCGCTGTAACTCCTCGATGCGGTTCTGGAGGTCGTTGATCTTCGTTTGGTTCACTTCGAGCGGAGCCTGCGCGGGGACCGTTGTGGCAGCGGTTTTGATGGCGGGTTGCGGCTTCTTTCCGCCTGTCGCCCACATGATGACGACCATCAAGAGAGCAAGACTAATGAGAAGCCATGATTGAACGTTCTTCGGCACGAGACCGGGCGGCTTGGGTGCCTTTTCCTGAATGGGTTCGTTCACGGTCGGCCTCTCAATTCGCGGATGCTTGCCGCGAGAAGGTGAGTTTCTTTTTCCCGATGGCGAGGTATCCGCTGTCGAGAACCTTCGGAATGATGTAAACGCCGTTCTCGAACTGGAAGTTGATGAGATTCGGCTTTCCATCCTTGATTTCGTATAGAGTTGGTTTCTCTCGCGCGGCACACTGGATGTAGGTGAAGGCATCGTCGTGGTAAATCGCGGAGACCAGGAACGGCTGGCCGAAAGCTTTCTTGTTCATCTCGTAGTCGAATCGGAGCTTCGCTGGATACTGGTAGCGGAATTTCTCGATCTGCTGCTTGGCTTGTGTCTCGGCTGCCTGAACCTGGGCGTCGGTCTGCTCGCGGATCGTCTGAATCTCCTTCTTATATGCTTCGGCCTCGCTTGCGGGAACGTAGCCCTGGAAGAAGTCCTGTCCGCCGACACTCGATTGGTCTTTTGGCTCGATGAAGATCTTCAGGTCCGGCTGCACGTTCGGTTCATTACTGATCTCGGTCAGCAGGAACGAATACACGTGGCCGCTGGCCGTAATGAGATTCAAGTCCGTGCGAATGCCGGCCTGCGCGGGGTGGATGAAGCAGAGGTTGTGGACGCCGTTGATGACCCAGAAGTCCTTGTCGCCGGT
>DASYZA010000314.1:0-3108 GCA_035946775.1 Candidatus Sulfotelmatobacter sp.
ACCCGATTCACGCCGGCAGCCGGAGGCCCGAGCGTAACATTCGCCTCGCGATATCGGGATAGCTGCCCGTAATCGTCAGTGAAAACGGCAATCCGCCTTGCCCGGTAACCATCGAGCCCGGCGAAACCGGTGGAGGGAATCGCGGGCGCCTGCGCAGTCTGTTGAGCGAATCCAGAGGTAGAGAGAAGCAGAACTGCCGCGAGTTTATGGAACCAATGAAACGATTTCATAGAATGTCCTATGTTAGCTGGCGCTTTGAGGGATGTGCACCTAATCGGTAGTACCCAGCGCTTGAGTAATTGCCTTTTCCGCCAGCCTCGCCATGATCTTGTAGCCCGCAGCACTTGGACGTAGTCCCTCGTCCGACAAAGTGTGTTTCAGCATCCCCCTGTCATCAACCATAGCTGAGAAGTAGTCGAGAAAAACCAGTCCGTTCTGTGCACAGTTGCGAAACGGTTTAAAGTCATGTCTCCTACGGCCCTCAAGACGAGGGCTTGACCACTGGGCCCTCGCCCTCGATGGCCAAAATTCGATCATATAGTCTCTTGCGTGCCTCTGCCGCAGACTCATAGGCAATGAAGTTGAACTGACGCACATCGAAATGCAGCCCCCCTTCGTTGGAGAGCTCTTCCTTCCGACACATCCAAATCACGTTGCGTCCAAGCCCTAGCATCAGCCCGGCTTCAAAATAGACGCCGTACCTTTGGCCGGTGAAGTCTGCCACCATGAAGCGCGAGCGCTTGATCTGGCCGATAATCTCATCGTCAATTCGATTCACGTGCTCGTGCCGATCTATGCGGAGTGCCTCATACCCCGCATTCGCGATCGCGGGCGCAATCGCCTCGTCATAAATGTTGCGCATTGAATCGTCGAACCACATCGCGACAAAGCATCTCATGGAGGCGCGACCGGATTGCCGGATCTGCTCCAGGCGCTCCCAACCTCGGAGTGTTAGAGCGCCCTCATCGAAATACCCCCGGGCGATTAGTTCGTTCATGAAATACTCGGCTTCAGACGGGCTGCCCGCGATCAATAGCGGGTAGTCGATGTTCACGTCAAACTCGGGAGATTCTCCGGGGGCCGCGGTTGTATCAGCAAGAAGCTGCAGCAAGTTGTCCAGCTTCTCAGCCGGACTGTATTTGGGTAACGAAGAGATCAACTGCTCAATGTTGTCCGACAGGATCGTAACAAAGTCAGTTCCGTGCCTTGCCCGCCTGCAAAAGGCCGACAACAAAGGTTTCTGCTCAGCTCGCATCACGCTCAGCGCTATCTCGGTGATCTTGAATCTTCCGCAGCACGCGCACTCAACGTTAAACGTGTCACGATCGATATCGTATCTACAGTCTCTCGGCACTCGATCGCAAAGCGGACAGTTCCGTTCTACGCTCATTGCTGTTGCACCTCGTTGGGACATCACCGCGGTCGCCGTCCATGATTTCGCACCAAAGTATCTTCACGCGAAGACAGGACAACGTCGTTAGGAATTCTTAATCATATGGATGGCGGTACGCCCACCCGGGTCTTGCAGGGCATTCTGCCACCCAGCATCTCACTATAAACTGTACTGTGACGGCCGAACTTGCTACCTTCCAGATAGATCACCCATGCTCTGGGGATTTCGGCGACTCTACTCCATTGAACCTTTACACACTCGGTTATCAGGGCGTGGATGTCGATACGTACGTCCAGAAGTTGAAGGTCGCTGGCGTTGGGATTGTCGCTGACGTCCGGGAAACACCGTGGAGTCACAAACGTGCATTCTGCAAGAACATCCTTAGTTCCGAATTGTCAAAGGCGGGAATAGAGTACGTCCATGTCAAGTCCGCCGGGAATCCCAAAGGGAACCGTCGCAGCGCTCCTGATATGGCTGAATGCCTTAGGCGGTACAGGGACTATTTGAGAAGCAATCCAGGCGGGGTCATCGACCTGGTTCAGGTGGTTCGCACGGCTGCCTCCCGCAACCAATCTGTCTGTCTCACGTGCTTCGAAAAGAATGTCCACGATTGCCATCGTTCGATACTCGTAGACGCAATGAAAGAGCGTATTAGGATACGCCCCGTTCACTTGTAGGAACTACCAGCGAAACATGTCGTCCCGGCGCTTCGGGTACCACATTCCCACGATCAGGAAGCTTCCCGGATAGTGGAAGAGATTACCCAAGAAGAACTTCAGGTCGTGAGTGTCGAGGTTACATAGGTCCTTCATCCTGTTCACTGCCGCTTCGCTACCTTCCCGACGCTGAAGTTCGCACAAGCCCCAATCCAACACCTGCATGTTGTGTCCGGTGCAATCTTCACCATGGCAAAACCATGAAACAACCACACGGGACTTCAAGAATTCCAGCTTCTTCATCTCCTGCGGGATCGCATCCTCAAACATTTGTATTTGAGCTCGTTGGGCGGCAACCGTCTTTTTCAGGTCCTCGAATTTCTGGTCAAAGCTACGGGCATCCTCCTCTGAACGCTCAACGACTTCAACTTTGGTGATTTCTCGAGGCGTAACGACGCCCATAGATGTACGATCCCTTTTCTGTGCCTGTTGCAAGTCTTCTGTGCTCTCGAACTGCCAACTCCTGTCCCGGAACATGAACTCCGAACGCTTACCCCATTCATCATGTGTCGCAGGGATGGTCTCCCCTACTTGGATCGAGTGGCAATCGATCTTGTAGCTTTCCGGCCGTGTATCCTTGGGGTTCTTCTGAATCGCCGCGGTGATCCACTGATAGATCTTGAACTGCTCGTCATTCAGGTATCGGTACGTGATTGGGTATAGTCGGACAGGCTTGCCCGATTCCAACACTCCAGCGGTGCAAACGGTCTCGATGTATTTCTTGCTGAGTTCTGGGTAGGTCTTGCCCCAGATGAGAATCTTTTCTTCCGTGTAGCCGTGCTTCATTCTGCACCAGCCTACTTAGTAACACGAATCAGACGCCTCGCAGAAATCGGAAGGGCGCTAACATTTACTAATCTCACATCCCGTCGTAGTTCGGCCCGCCGCCGCCTTCCGGAGGCACCCACGTAATGATCTGGTAGGGGTCCTGGATGTCGCAGGTCTTGCAGTGCACGCAGTTCGATGGATTCAGGCTGATGCGTTTCCCGTTGGGCTGGC
>DASYZA010000315.1:0-6923 GCA_035946775.1 Candidatus Sulfotelmatobacter sp.
CCAGAACCGTTCTCACAATCAGATGCATTGAGCTGGCGCCGGGCGATGTTCACTTCCGCGGTCTCCGCCACAGTCAGTTTGGAGGAATCGCAGGCACCGGTCCCATCTTTGCAGGCAGCAAGATTCCGCTGTTTCTCTGCTGTCGCCATCTCACGGGACTCGGAAGGGGTGAGTTTAGACCGGTCGCAAGACTGCATTCCATCATTGCAGTCAGTCACATTTCGCTGGTGATCGGCGACGGCCAATGCGATCGTTTCCGGTTCGGAGAGTTTTGAGCGATCACAGGAATAGTAACCATTTCTTCAGTTTGCGACGTTGCGCGCATGAGCCGCAAGGGCCGAATCCGCCAACTGCCTCGCGCTCAACTTTGATTGATCACAGGATTCGCGGCCTGTCTTACAGGCATCCACATTTTCCGCTACGTCAGACGACTGAGCAAAAGCCAGAATCGGCGATAGACAGAGACCGAGGCAGGCTACTTGCGCCCAAAGATGTTTCCGGAGACTAGTTTTCATATTTTCCGCCTTCTGAAGATCTGTTCCACCAGTCACGAGAGACCAAATCTATGTCTTTATTGATCTGGCCGGAACCAGCATGCGTTCCGGCCAGTCACAAATCCGCGCTGCCGACAGTTTCTTCTTAAAGCTACTTCGTGTTCTCTTTTGCTTCGGCAATCTTGGCCTGTTGGCCTGCTTCTGAAACGGCTTTCAGGAAGGCATCCGCGCTTGGCGGGGTCGTTGCTTTGCC
Organism: Candidatus Sulfotelmatobacter sp.; assembly: GCA_035946775.1. Lineage (GTDB taxonomy): Bacteria > Acidobacteriota > Terriglobia > Terriglobales > Acidobacteriaceae > Sulfotelmatobacter. The sequence goes on from DASYZA010000315.1 coordinate 748, forward strand.
GGAGAGGATGTTCCGGAACAACATGTGCTTGCCGTAAATGGCGTGAGTAGAGTCGTTGTCCTGCTCGACTACCGCGCCTTCCAACGTCAGACCGGCGAAAACGCCGTGGGAGCGCGAGTACGTCAGCATTTCGGTGTTCATCTTCCAGTCAGTTCCAGCGGAAGCGTGACGACCGACCGGCCCTGCGGCAACCGATCCCTCACCCGTGAGTTCAAACTTGCTGGACAGCAGATGCTGCAGACCCTGGTCGTTCATGACCAGCATGACCAGATCTACGTCTTCGATTCCGATCTGCAATCCCCAGCTTCCTCCGCCAACTGAGACGAAAGCCGGTGCGCTCCAGCCTTCCGCTGTGCGGCACGTGGCCACACCCCGTCCGTGCTTACCACCAAAAACGAAGCCACCCTTAATCAGGTCAGGCACCACCAGAATGCACTTTGCATTGCTCAGTACTTCTTCTGGGATGCCTTTGTCCGGGGTGGACATGATCGCATGCAGAACTGTTACGGACCGTTGCAGGCGGTCCACCGAATCTTCGCGTGCCGAACCGGCAAACGCGTACGTTCCAACCAGGCCCATGGCGCTGATCAACAGCAGTGACATTGTTTTTTTCATGAAAGTTTTCCTTTACGACTGCAGCACTTTAAGGGGAGAAAACTTCAGATAGCTGACTTAGTTCAGAGGACCTGAAAGAGAGAGAAGAAGTGCTCATCTCTGCAATCATGATCGCTCAGTCAGAAAGGGATAGCTGGTCTGAATTGCTCAGTTCTCAAACAGCGCAGATCGACCGCTCCGCAATTGCTGATTGAAGAATTTAGAGGGAATGTGAGCAATCCTGTACAGAATCATGGGCTTTGCCCTGTCATCGTCCTAATTGTCGGAGACTAGCGCAATCAGCCGAGATCCCACGGAGGAGAAAATCGAATGGAACCGTATCGGCCGTCTCTGGGTCGGCGTCTGGCTTCGGCACGAAAATTCCTTGGAACGTTGCTTGCGATGTTTAAACCGCAGAGGGAAGAAGGCCGATTACAAAGGATGTGTCCGTTTTGCGGGCTGATCACGCCACGAGCCAAGCGAGTTTGCCTGGAGTGCGGGAAGTCGCTCAGCACTGTTTCCCTTGAGAGGATTGAAGCAAAGCAAGGATAAACAAAGGAAATTGATCTGATCAGAAGCAAGCTCCGATCGAGAGCGATTCTCTGGACTCTTGGGAGAAATGCAAACGCCCTCGACCCTGCGGCGCGGTAGGCTACCACCTACGCGCTGCGTGTTCGGGACGACGATGCCGTGTCGGCACTTGCGCACGCAGCGTTGCTTGCTCGCGTGGGTTGGGCTTCATATTCAAGATAAAGTGAACAGTAGCCCATAGAAAGTGGGCGCCGTCGGCCTTAGTGACTAGGGCATCGACAGACTTGAGCGCTCCATCGGGCAATTCCAGGTGGTCGGCAAGCATGACGATCGGGATCTGCGGCTTGGCTTTCTTGATCTCCGATGCGACGACTGCCCCATCCAGCAGGCCCAGATGGTACTCGATCACAATTGCATCCACAGAGCGCGTCATCAGAAGCCGGAGACCCTCCGAGCCGTTCGTGGCGGTGACCAGCTTGTAGCCGTTCTCTTGCAACAGACTTAATTGAGCCGGATCTCGATGGATGCAAAGCAAAGTACCGTTGTCCGCCATGTGAGTCAGGTATAACGCACGGGTCTCAGCAATTCTGCCCAAAATTGCTCACAGGCCGCCATTTTGAAGGAGAGCCATGAATCGTGAATTGCCATTGAAGATTGCACTGGGGGTGGTGGGATTGCTCTTTATCGCTTTGGCCTATCCCATGGTGATGTTTATCCGACAATCTCCCGCGCTTTCTATGCAGTTCAGCTTATACGTCATACTGGGCGTCTTTCTGCTTTTGGCGATTCGAAATCCGTCTGCGAGCCGCAGCGTGATTGCCTTCACAGCGTGGTCGAGTTTCGCTCACGCCGCACTTATGGGCACTCAGGCATGTCTCAACATGGTCGCACGCGGAGAACTGATCGGGGTGGCTGTTTTGGTGCTCATCGGAGCCGTGTTGCTCGCGCTCGCACCATCGAAGCGGCTTCTCGGGAAAACCGACTCGCCATAGCGCCCAGCGCAGCCGGGATACCAGCTTAACAACGCTCTATTGGGACCCTACCAAGCGAGCAATTCTGACCAGAAGCCCACATCCGTATGGGTTACCGTTGGATGCATATCCGTGGCCCGTCGTGAGGCACCTATGAGCAAACAATATCTTCACCTCTCCGCATACCCGTGTGACGCTTGCGCCGGCCCAGTCATCGCTGGGTCGCTCGGTGTGCGCGAGAACGAAATATCGAAAGAGACTGATATCCGACAAGTGGGAGCAATCTGTCTCTCGTGCGGCCATCGGCAATGTGCAGCGACCGAGCCGGCGCGCGCCCGTCACTTGATGCCGATGGAGTGGGCGCCCGCGGATTCAGTCCAGGCTTCTCGCCTGACAAGCGCCTTCGTGGAAGCGCTCAATCTCGCAGAACTGCATTGAAGCGGCCTGCGAAACGGCAAAAGACTCGAACTGAGCTGTCTTGCTCAGACCGGGGCCTGTCGAGCGTGAGAAGGTAGCTATCGGAATCACTTGCGAACGAGACAGGGGCCCCAGATAGGTCTCGGCTGGAAAATCATCCCTCTCCATCGGCGCAGCCCGCAGCAGCACAGCATCACCGGGCACGCGAAGGATCATCGGGCAAAAAGGAATCACAATGAGTATCACTCGCTCCATTCGTTCGTCGTTGTTCGCGGTCGCACTGTTCGCCATCTCGGCCGCAGCCTTCGCCCAAATCAACATCTCCGTATCATTCGCTCCGCCGGAATTGCCGGTGTATGAGCAACCGCTGCTCCCCGGTGACGGCTACATCTGGACGCCCGGTTACTGGGCTTACGCCGGCGATGACGACGGTTACTACTGGGTTCCTGGCACATGGGTCATGGCTCCGGAGCCGGGTCTGCTCTGGACTCCGGCCTATTGGGGCTGGAGCGGCAACGGATACGCCTTCTACCAAGGCTACTGGGGCCAGCAGGTAGGGTTCTACGGCGGTGTCAGTTATGGTTATGGCTACTACGGTGACGGCTATCAAGGTGGACGCTGGCAGAACGGACAGTTTTACTACAACCGTTCAGTGAGCAACGTGAATGTTACAAACATCCACAACGTTTACAACACGACCGTCATCAACAACACCACAATTAACCGTGTCAGCTACAACGGCGGTAACGGTGGCATTAGCACCCGTCCTACTCCTCAGCAAGAATCAGTGGCACGCGAGAGGCACATCCCGCCAGTGGCCGCGCAAACACAACATGAGCAGGCTGCCCGCATGAATCCAGAGCAGCGAGCGTCCGTGAACCATGGCACGCCAACAGTCGCTGCTACTCCGAAGCCTGGGGCATTTAGCGACCGAGCCGTAGTACACGCGAAAGCAACTGGAACTCCGTATGTAGCTCCAGTGCGCGCTGCCGTTCAGCCGGCTAATCCGCCTGGTCATCCCGAGAACAACGCCGCTCGCACGGACAGGACCACGCCTAGCAATCCGCCGGAGAACCGGGCGCCAATCACGCGTCCGAACCAACCCGAGCCGAAATAAACCGGAGCCGAACCGACCGTCCACGGCCCAGCCGGAACGACAGCCGGAAACGAATCGTACGCCAGCAGCCCAGCCGAACAATCGGCCTGAGCCCAACCTTGAGCCTTCTCAGCGGCCGCTGACACCGCCGCCGAGCGAGCGATCGCAACCCGAGCGGACCGCGCTTCCATCGGAACCACGGGCACAACAGCAACCACAGCACCCGCAACCGACGCCCAGACCGGAAGAGAAGAAGTCTCAGGAAGAAAAGCCGAAGCAGAACGAGAAGCCGCAGTAATGGAAGGCCCTCCATACGCAACAATTCAGAGGACAACTATGACTGTGAATCCAAGCACCACCCTGATTGGAACCGTGGAGAAGATCATTAAACCACGCGTTCCCAATGAACCGGAAAGAGCGCAGATTGTCGTCGAGGGAGCCGACCACCTTTTCAAGGAACTCCGTATCGAAAACGCGCTAACGGATGCCGCCGGCAATCGTGTCCATTTAAAACCGGGCGCCAAAGTGCAGCTGACAGTCGAAGCCGAGCCCCATGGAGTGATGACCAGATACGAGCTTTGAGGACGGAAATTGAATCCTCTGGGCATCCTGAATTTCAGGGTGCCCATTTTGTTGTCACCTGAATTTAGTCGTGGAGAACGACATTGAGCAGAGAGCTGTGGACCTGTAGCGCGCCCTCGGCTCCTCCGGCGTAGTGAATGAAGCCCAGCTTTCTGAATCGGTTCATAAAGAAGCTAACTCGCGAACGAGTTGTCCCGACCATCTCGGCCAGAGTTTCCTGGCTGATCTTCGGGACCACGGTTTCAGGGATGCCCTCCTTGCCAAAGTGAGCAAGCAAGAGCAACACGCGGGCCAGCCGTTTTTCGCTGGAGTTGAACAGTTGATCGACAAGATCCTCTTCGTAACGGATATTCCGCGCCAGCAGATAGGCCACGAACATTTCAGACAGTGCGGGCTCACGATGAAGAGCTTCCATCATGGTCTTCTTCTCTACGCGGAGAATCTCGCAGTCTGTCATTGCCGCGGCTGAGCCCATTCTTAACAGCTGGCCCGCCAGCGAACCCTCCCCAAAGAAGTTGCCTTGGTTGACGATCGCAATCGTTGCTTCCTTGCCGATCTTCGACACAACGGTGAGCCTCACTTTGCCTTTTTGCACGTAAAAGATGGCATCGGCTTCATCCCCTTGCGCAAAGATCGTCTGCTTCTTGAGAACCGCGAGAATCTTCCTGCCCTCGCCGATGGTGGCGAGAAACACGTCGGGGTCGAATCCGCCGTTCTTCTTCTTGGCTGCTGTCGAGGGAGGCATCTTCAACAAGTATAGTCCGCGGATGGAAAAGCAACTGCGCAAATTGCCATAGCCTCACTTCCGGAGCCTTCCCAACCAGCGTCGCGGCCCCCAGCGAGAGTGGTCACTTTTGAGCAGTTTCTTGGTTGCTAGTCGGTCCATCATTGATACAGCTCAAGGAAGAGACAACGATTCATGCAACAAACCCTGAAAGTCGGCACGATTCTGATGAAGATGAAAGAGTGGGTCGGAGTGCCAGTTTTTCCGGGGCTGGCAACTGAACTCTACTTCGGGGAGTGGAGCGTGGTTACGGTTCCTGATGCATTCGCTCTCGATCGCACGATCCATGCTGCGGGATGGAATTTCTTTTTCATGGCCACGGAAGTCAAGACCATGTTTCTTGGGTTCCTTGGGGAAGAGCAAATGCAGCGTGCGTTGAAGCGGATCTTGGCAAAGGTGAAGCTGCAGCACTTCAATGGTCTTGAGGTCACGGAAATCACTGCCCGGCGTTTCCTCGGCGTCCCCTACGTGACCGTTTCCGCGCATTCTCGACACATGCAACAAAGCTGCAATCTAGACAGCTCCGAAGCGCGGCGTGCCTCTCAGAAGGACGCTGCGTGGGCAACAGGTTGAGGGCAAGTCGGTACTGCGGGAGTGACGATGAAATCTGAAGTAAATCAAAGTCTAGAGCGAACCCTTGAGTCCGCCGTTATCGTGTCCTGGGCAGATTTGATACATGAAGCCCAAACCGGTTTGATTCACATTGAGTACGGCTTTGCTCCAACTGGCACGCTCGACTATCTGAAGATCTGGTCATCCCTGACCCGGGGCCACTGGCTGCTGGCTTGTGAATACTGGATGTCAGAATCCACCTTCCACGGCGCGGGCGTCCGTTTCGAGAATGGATACGAATCGGAAGGCCTGTCGAACATTCTGGAACGCGTGATGCAAAACCAAACCTCTTTTGTGCTTCCCGAGAACATGGGTCGGCAGGGGCTGCTTCAGATTTCCAGTCCCACCGAAGAGGACCGATCGGCGGCTTGCGAGTGGATTCGGGACACTTTCGATCGTCTCGGTTCAACTTTGGCCGAGCCCGCTCTGGCCTGATTCCTCCGAACTGACTTCCGAACTGGCTAGACGGCGATCCCGATGTGGCTCTGTACGAGGGAGGCCCGTGCTCAGTTCGCATTTTTCTCCGGGCTTTGCGCCGCACGTAGGACAACGAACCGACATGGCCGGTTTCTTTTTGGCCTTCATGGCT
>DASYZA010000316.1:0-9165 GCA_035946775.1 Candidatus Sulfotelmatobacter sp.
ATCGTCCAAACACCCTACTACGGCATAGCCGCTTCCTGAGTGAACGATCTCGCGGATAACCATCTGAGCCGCGAAACCAGCGCCCATGATGAGCACCTTTTTCAAACCCTTGGACTCACGCCGCATCGACTCGGCCAGAACCCGCGACATCAAGCGTCCCCCAGACAAAAAACCGGCCGTGAGTACCGCCTCGAAAAGATATACAGAGCGCGGAAAGGCAAACACGCCAAGACCTATCATGAACAGATAGAAAACGATTGTTCCCAGGGCGACCGCTTTCAAGATGTTCAGAGCATCGGTGACGCCGCTGAAGTGCCACCATCCACGATGCAGGTTGAACAGCCGCAGCGAGCCCAGGCGGATTAAGACGAGGATGGGCGCAGACCAGAGCAAAAGGGGCCGCGAAGGCAGGCTGAAATCGAACCGCAGCAGCCACGCCAGCACAAGCGAGCAAAAAACCAGCAACGCCTGGAACAGAACGATAAACCACGGCCGGTTCTCAAACACCAGCTTTGGTAAGTTCAAAATGAATTTTCTCATGGGTGTTTATCCAATCGATAACACCGTTGAAGTGAACCGTTCGCCGATTTATTCATTTTTCACCCAGGATGCATGCTTTAGAGGAAGGCGAATAACAAATTCAGACTGTGGTTTCCCTCGCGGGGACTTTAGCGAGCGTCGCGGAAAGCGTTGAACGATGGTCCGGATTGCGAAACGCCGGCGATTTGATGTTGTGGTCACACGAAGATCGAACAAAGTGTATCCAGGCGAATCAGACATGTCCTGGGAACGAAGCATTGCGGGCTTCGATCATCGAAACTCGGAGATTCTTCCGATTACAACGGGATCCATTACTGATCGTGGAACCAATACTCAAGAGGTCCAAACAACAGAAACGCGGCTCATCAGCGCGTACGAAACCTTGTAGTCGGTTGCACATCGGCCAGGAGAAACAAATATGAGCGGACCTTACAGGGCAGATTGTGGCGCAACACTGAGTTCCGTTGGCAAAAGCCGTGCCAAACGGCGGCACGATTCTTCAAGATCCTTCTCTGTCTTTGCAAAACAGAATCGCACCAAGTCTTTTCCGCCGCCATCCTGAAAGAAAGCTTCACCAGGCACGGAGGCCACGCCCGTCCGCTCTAGCAAAAACATCGCTTTCTCCTTGCTATTCTTCCCAGGCAGAAGAGAAACATCTGCCAGAACGTAGTACGCTCCTTGGGGGACGTACGGGTGAAGCCCGGCATGCTCGAGAGCGGCGCACACGCGATCTCGTTTCTTCGCATAATCAAAGGAGATATCCTGATAGTACGAAGCATCGAGTTGCGAAAGCCCTATGGCGACGCCGTACTGCAATGGAGAGGGAGCGCAAACGTAGATCAGATCATTCATGTAGCCAATCCTGCGCGCCCATCGCGCCGGACTCACCGAGTAACCAATTCTCCACCCCGTGATGCTAAAAGTCTTCGAGAATCCGGAGATCGTAATCGTTCTCTCCGCCAGCCCGTCCAGTGAGCCTGGGCTCAGATGGGACCGACCGTCGTAGAGAAAGTGCTCATAAATCTCATCAGTGAAAACGAAGAGGTCGTGGCGAGCCGCAAACTCCGCGATCGATTCCAATTCCGCACGGGAAAACACCTTTCCCGAGGGATTGCCCGGAGTATTGAGTACGAGCGCTTTCGTGCGCGCAGTCGCGGCTCGTTCCAGATCGGCCGCTTCAAAAGACCAGTCAGGCGGTCGAAGCATGACATACGCAGGAACCGCCTCGACAGCGAGCAGCGTGTTCACGTGATAGCCGTAGTAAGGTTCGAACAGGATCACCTCGTCGCCGGGATCCAGCAAAGCAAGGCAAGCACAGTAGAAGGCGCCGGTGGAGCCTGCGCTTACCACAATCTCTGTTTCCGGATCAGCGGTGATTCCGTTGTAATGTCGCATTTTGTGTGCGATGGCCTCGCGCAACTCCGCGAGACCATCGAAGCGGGTGTAGCTGTTGATCCCCTTCTCGATCCCTCGATGGGCATTCTCCCGGATCGAAAGAGGTACCTGTGTGTCGCACACCCCTTGAGCCAGATTGATACCTCCGACTTTCTCGCATTCGATGGACATCGCACGAATCTCGGACTGCTCGATGCGCGCACTGCGCTGGCTTAGGGAAAGTGTCACCGTATTCCTCCTGAGTCCGCGGTTGCGGTTCTCAGTGCCGCGGGACGTGAAGCGAAGAAGTCGCGGATACAGGCGACGGTAATCTCCACGTGCTCGGGAGTCGTTTCCGCGCTCATGGGCAGGGAAATGACTTCACTGCAAATGCTCTCAGTCTCCGGGAGTCCGGGATCCTCGAGACCGAGGCCCTCGTGCTCCCACATGGGCTTCGGCCAATGCACCAACGTTTCTACACTTTGATCTTTCAGGCGCTGGCGCAACGCACTACGCTGTTCGGTCCGAATCACATAGTTCTGATAGCTATCGAAGTACTCATGATCCTGGAAATGGGGCAGGTGAAGACCTGCGATCCCCTCCAGTCCCTCGCGATACAACCCCGCGATTTGGCGGCGATGATCGATCCACTTGGGCAGGTACCGCAGCTTCACGTCCAGAACGGCAGCTTGCACATTGTCCAGCAGTGCCGTGTAACCATGGTGATGGAACTCACCGGTCTGCCGGTCTTCCCCGTTAAATCGAACTAGGGTTACAAATCGAGCGACCTTGGGATCGTTCGTTGTCACTGCTCCGCCGTCTCCCAAACCTCCCAGGGACTTAAAAGGGTAGAAACTGAAACAGCCAGACAATCCAAACGACCCTGCCATTTTCCCACGGAAGGTAGCGCCCAAGGCTTGAGCTGCGTCCTCGATGATGGCAATTCCGTGTTTCTCCGCAATGGCCGCAATTCGGTCCATCTCGCACACTCGTCCGTTCAGATGAACCGGGATAACGGCCTTGGTTCTTGGCGTGACTGCGGACTCGAACTTGTCGGGCGCAAGGTTATAATCTTCACGGACATCGACGAGGACGGGTGTGGCGCCCGTGTGAACGATGGCAGATACCGTGGCCACAAAAGTGTGACCGACAGTAATAACTTCGTCTCCAGGACCAATTCCAGCGGCGAGCAAGGAGAAGTGCAGCGCGTGATAGCAGCTATTGACTCCGATCGCATACTTGACGCCAACAAACTCGGCCAGATGTTGTTCGAAGTCACGCAGTTGCTGACGTAAGACTAGGTCACCTTTCGCGAGCGTATCCGTAATGGCGAAATCGATTTCGCTTTTTATCCTTCGGTAATGCTCGCGAGGATCTATAAACGGCACACGGTATGACAAATCTGTGTTCCTCCTTTTTGATATGCTGGATCAAAATCGATGGCCCGTCGGGATCGACGGGTTAACCTTCGGCCGCAGCAGTCAAGTTGCGGGTGCCGCCCCTCTCCAACGTCGATCGGATCGCAGTAGCTAAGGATTCTGCGGACAGCCCATGGTGGGCGCGAAGGTATTCCTGCGTTCCAACGACGGCAGAAAAGACAGGGGGGAGGCCAAATCTCTTGAACGTGACGAGTCCTTCCCAGGCTTCGGCCAAAACCTCGGCCACAGCACTTCCTAGCCCGCCAATCACGCTGTGCTCCTCAAGAGTGAAGATTGCGCTGGTTTCGCGTGCGGCTGAGAGGACGGCGTCGACGTCGAGCGGCTTTACAGTGTGCATACTTAGGACACGCGCTTGCAAGCCGGAATGGAGGAGCAGTTCGGCCGCCCGTATTGCCGTTTCCAGTAGCCCGCCCGTGGAAATAACGGTTAGGTCCTTACCGTCACTTAGTTGAATTGCCTTTCCTAGGTGAAATTCAAGATGCCCGACGTGGACTCTTGATTCACCGGCCCGACCCAAACGCAGATAGCAAGGACCTGAATGAGCGACGACCGCTCGCGTCGCAGCCTCAGCTTCCGCAGGATCGCCGGGAGCGACTACAACCATTCGAGGCAGGGATCGCATGATAGCCAGGTCTTCCGTCGCATGATGAGTTGAGCCCAAAGATCCGTACGCAAGTCCGCCCCCTACCGCAACGATCTTGACGTTCGCGTCGTGATAGCAGACATCATTGCGCACTTGCTCGAGGCATCGGAGGATCGGAAAATTGGCGATGGAATAGGTAAATACGATCTTTCCGCTGAGGGCCATACCGGCCGCTATGCCGGTCATGTTTTGCTCGGCCACACCCGCATTGACGAAACGCTTCGGAAACCGCTGCGCGAAAGTCTCGACTACGCCGAATCCGAGATCCCCGACAATCAGGTGGATTCGCTCGTCGCGCTCTGCCAAAGCAGTCAGCGCGCGGAAAAAGGCGCTTCTCATTCTCCATGCTCCAATTCGGCGAGAGCTTTCGCCATCTCGTCATGATCCGGTGAACGGTAATGCCACAACAATTTGTTCTCCATGAAGCTGACGCCCTTGCCCTTAATTGTATGTGCGACGACGCAAGTAGGTTTACCAGGTTCTGTAGGCACCTTCGCCAACACGCCCTCAATCTGTTTCACATCGTGACCGTCGATCTCCCGCACCGCCCATCTAAACGCTTGCCACTTCGCCGTGAAGGGTTCCAGCTCCAAAACTTCCGCCACCGCGCCCAGGCTCTGAATCTTGTTGTAGTCAATGATTGCGATCAGGTTATCGAGCCGGTGATGCCCGGCGAACAACGCCGCCTCCCATGTCGAGCCCTCATCGCATTCACCGTCACTCAGCAACGCGAACACGCGGTAAGGGCTTCCGTCACGCTTGGCTGCCAGCGCCATTCCGCACGCAATAGGCAAGCCATGCCCCAATGAACCCGTGGACACTTCCACGCCGGGAATGCCCACGTGCGTCGCGTGTCCCGCGAGCCGGGCACCGTCCTGGTAAAAATCATCGAGCCACTCCTTCGGGAAAAATCCTCGCGCCGCGAGCACTGCGTACAGCGCTGCGCAAGCGTGTCCTTTGCTCAAAATAAACCGGTCTCGCTCCTTCCAGTTCGGGCATTCCGGATCAATCCGCAAGATTTCCGCATAAAGCACTGCAAGTAATTCCGCCATCGAAAACGCCGAGCCGAGATGCGAACTCTTTGCTCGATGAATCATCTGCGCCGCCTGCACACGGATCTGCCGTGCCAGCGACGAAGCGTCTCTCGACTCTGCACGCAATTTAGTCATGCACACTCCTGAATCAACCGACCTATGCCGGGAAAACTTAACTGTCGTGTGTGGGATAACTATTCGACCAGCGCTTTCAACGTGCTCAGAATGATGCGGCAGTCTGTCAAGAAGGAATGGCTGCGAACATATTCCAGCCCCAGGCGAATCTTCTCGGGACGAATTTTTTCACGATAGGCTTGATGCGGATCGGCGCTCCCCCGGAGGATCTCTCCCTCGTTCCGGAACCGGATCGACGCACAATCCGTGATCCCCGGCCGCACTTCCAGTAGCCGCTTCTCTTCCTGCGTGTATAACAACACTTCCTGCACCACTTCCGGACGCGGCCCCACCAGGCTCATCTCGCCTTTCAGCACGTTCATCAGTTGCGGAAGTTCATCCAACTTATATCGCCGCAGAAAGTTTCCCACGCGCGTGATGCGCGGATCATCGGCCGAACTCGATGGTCCCCCGATCTTGTCGGCGTTTACCACCATCGTTCGAAACTTGAAGATCCGGAATGCTTTTCCATACCGGCCAGCACGCAATCCGCGGTAAAACGTCGGTCCGGAACTCTCCCACCTAAGAACAATCGCCACAGCGACAAACAAGGGCAGCAGAAGCATGAACCCCAAGAGCGAAGCTACTATGTCGAATGAACGCTTGAGCACGGTTCAGTTCAGGCCTTTCGGCCTCTCCTTCCTTTCCAATGTTCTCCCGGCAGAACAACCAGAACCAAGCCATATAGCGTTCCTATGCCATGCGCGAAATGACGCACCAAAAACACCACGGGCAGCAAAAACGCGTGCCGCGGATCCCACTCGCGAACCGCGATCTGCAAGGACACCGCAACGTTCACGGCCGCGTACGCCGCCGCAATTCCCAGCCCCAGCCACAGAAAGCGTCGATTCACAGCGCCCATTGCGCACGCCGACACCAGACTCAGTACAAATGCCGCCGGAACCCAGTGCCTCCACGAGAACGCCCGTCTCCCGAATTTCATTACGTAGCTGATCCACACTCCGTCGGCAAAGTTGTGCTTCCAGAAAGCGCCCAGAGTCGCATCGGCGAAATACTGCACTACAATTTCCGGAACCAATAAGATTTTCCCGCCTGCCGCGAGAATTCGGCCGTTAAAGTCCAAGTCTGAGCTGCTCAGCAGCCGCTCGTCAAACATCCCAATCTCGCCGAAAAGCTCGCGTCGATAACATCCGAACGCCGCCGTGTCTGCCCACGTCGGTTGGTCAACTCCCGTCTTGACATACGCATTGCCTGACCCAAACTTACTGCCGAGAGCTACTGCGATTGCCCCCCCGGTGGCCGTCTCCGCGCCGCGCCGGATGCGCAAGACGCCGCCGACATTCTCGGCTCCGCTCGCCAGCTGGTACCTCACACAAGCGGATACGTATTTCGAATCACACAGGGAATGCGCACTGGTTATCAGTACTACGTCCCCGCGCGCATTCTGTATTCCTACATTCATCGCGGACGGAAAGTATATTTTTGCATTGTCCAGCAAGCGCATCGAAGGATTGCGCTTGGCGTAGTCCTTTACAATCTGACGCGTCCGGTCGACGCTCATCCCATCAATCACAAGGACTTCCATCCGTTCCTTGGGATAATCGCTGGCAAGAATGGAATCCAGACATTTCGATATGTACTTTTCCTCGTTCCGGCAAGCGACGAGCAGGGACACAAACGGCAATTCTCCACCGGCAGCCGGCGACACCGTCTGATTCGCATCCGTTAAACAATTCGCGCTAGTGCTATGCATCGATTTACGGTTCCTTTTTTTCCGTCTCAACTCACCAATGCGCCTCGTGCCGCCGTCAGGTCGGGACGAACCGTACCATCCCCAACAGCTACTTCTTCCAGACACGAGTCACCTGTCACACGATAGTTTTTCGCGCACGCACTGCAAGTCATGGCTCCACTACCATCCGCCAGGCGCACGCCGCAAGAACAGACCCACCCTACGGATTTCGCAGGAACTCCCATGACCAATGCATGATCCGGAATGTCGCGCGTCACGACGGCACCCGCGGCAACAAACGCATATCGGCCAATCGTCACACCGCAAACCACCGTACTATTCGCTCCAAGGGTCGCTCCCTTTCTAATTAACGTCCTTTGATACTCACCGCGGCGGTTGATGTGGCTGCGCGGATTAATCACATTGGTGAAGACCATCGAAGGCCCGCAGAAGACGTCGTCTTCCAGTTCCACCCCTGTGTAGATCGAAACGTTGTTTTGGACCTTGACGTTGCTTCCAACCTTGACTCCGGGGCTCACCACGACGTTTTGCCCGATGTTGCAGCCTGCCCCGAGCACGGAATGCTCCATGATGTGAGAGAAATGCCAGATTTTTGTTCCCTTCCCGATCTCACAAGGCTGGTCGATCACTGCCGTCGCATGCGCGAAGTACTGCGGGGCATTCTGTACTACGGGAACCCGGCCTCCGTTCTCGGCCAGCGAACGTCCGCAGGCATCCAATACTTCCAGGACGTCCAACGCGTCCTCGCCACTCGTGCGTGGTCGCACCGAATTCCGCACGCAGTCCAGAAAGTGCTTACATTCCTCTCGGAGCGGCTCTTCTTTAGCCAGCGCAATCACTTGGCCCCCGTCGCGCTCCGCCACCGGTTTGCGCTCTTGCCAATTTATCCGGTGCGCATACACCACCAGTTTCTTCTCCGGCTCCAAATCGTCAAACACCGCCATCCTCTCCGAGCCGATCACGCAAAGCTTCTGTTCCTTGAATGGATGCAGCCAGCTTACAAATATGTGCGCTTTCACGCCGCCCACGAATTCCAATGTGCTCAGCGTGGTGTCCACAATCGGAGGATTCAGATAACTGCCTCCTTGTGCCGTGGTATGTACAGGCATCTCCCCCAGAATCCTCAGAATCACCGAAATGTCGTGGGGTGCAAAGCTCCACAAGATGTTCTCTTCCGTCCGAAGTTTTCCCAAGTTCAGTCGCGACGAATAGATATACTGAATCTTTCCTAGATGTCCCTCTTTGACCAACCGGTTCAACTCCACGATCGCTGGGTGGTACTCCAAGATATGTCCCACCATCAATACCAGCCCTTTTTCTTTCGCCAGCTCGACAAGTTCCTTTCCTTCCCGCGCATTCAGCGCCAGCGGCTTCTCCACAAACACGTGCTTGCCGGCACGCAACGCTTTCCCCGCCAGCTGATAGTGCTGAGCCGCCGGAGCGGCGATCACCAGGGCATCCACAAGCGGATCGTTTAGCAGCGATCCAAAATCCCTCGTTGTCGCGACGTGATACTCCTGCCGCACCCGCGCCAGCGTTTCCTCATTGACGTCACACACAGTCTCCAGCGCGCCCAGCGTGTGAAAATTGCGCACTAAATTCTTACCCCAGTAACCGGCGCCCACCACGCCCACTCGGACCGCTTCTTTTGCTGCGCTTGCGTTCGACATGGAATCCTCCCGTCCCCTATTCCCCATCAAAATCGGCTATCGCCGCGACCACGTTGCGCTGCTGCTCCTCAGTCAATTCCGGATAAATCGGCAGTGAAACAACTTCTGCGCTGGCCGTCTCGGAGACCGGAAAATCTCCCGCTTTGTAACCCAAATATCGGAACGCCTTCTGAAGGTGCAGCGGTTTCGGATAATAGACCTCTGTCGGTATCCCCCGGCCTTGCAGGTATTCGCGCAGTGCATCCCGCTGTTTCACGCGGACCGTGAACTGGTTGTAAACGTGCACAAATCCCGTTGGCGCAGCGGCCGCCGTTACCATCGCTTCCAGGCGAAACTCGTGGAACATCTCGCGATAGCGTTCGGCATTCCTTCGCCGCGCGCTCGCCCAGCCATCCAAGCGGCGCAGCTTCACCCGCAAGATCGCCGCCTGCAATGCATCCAGCCGGCTATTCACTCCCAGCATCTCGTACTCATATTTCGTCCGCGCTCCGTGTACGCGCAGCAATTTCAGGCGCTCGGCCACCGCGGCATCATTGGTCGTGATCATCCCGCCGTCGCCGGCTCCGCCCAGATTCTT
>DASYZA010000317.1:0-2965 GCA_035946775.1 Candidatus Sulfotelmatobacter sp.
ATGGCTGCCTGAGATTTTACGGACCTTGTGGTTGCAGCCTGAGGGAAAGGCTGTGCCGTTACGCGGACGGACAACCATACGAGCGTGCACAAAGTAATCATCGTAATAATAATAATGATGTGGTGAAAGAACGTACGCTTCATGCTCAATTCCTTTCGACCTCCCGGTTGTTTATTCTTGAAAGACTCTTGCGTCGGCAATTTACAGCCGCTCCGCTGAACTCGCAACGCTGGCAGGCTCCGCCGTCTTTTGCCACACAAGCGTCTCGCGCATCCTGAATGCGACGTGCAGACCCGAAAGAAATGTCAGTATCGCAACGACTTGGATCGCCGTCCGCATCCCGAGCAGATCGGCGATGATGCCGGAGATCAATGCGCCAATTGCATATCCCAGATCGCGCCAGAATCGGTACACGCCCATTGTGGTCGCACGCCCCTCCGGGTGTGCCACGTCACTGATGGCCGCCAACAGAGTCGGGTACACCATCGCAGTACCAATGCCTTGCAGCAGGGCCGCAACAATCCAAGCCGAGTAGCGTGGAATCATGGCTGTCAGCCAAATTCCTACCGCTTGCACGATCATGCCACCGGCAATCAGCCATTTCCGTCCCCAGCGGTCGCTGAAGTGGCCCGTGAAGAGCTGAAACACTCCCCATGAAGCTGGATAAATGGCTTTGATGGTCCCAATGGCGGCAACTCCGAGACCATAGCTGGCGAAAAACAGCGGATAGATTCCCCAGGACATTCCGTCGTTGAGGTTATTTACCAGCCCTGCCTGGCTGCACGAAAAGAGGTTACGATCTTTCCAGGACGTCCTCCAGAAGATCTCGCGCAGGGAAAGGTGTGAGACTTCCTGGGCATGACTCGCTCCTCCAGCAGTGGGCGAGATCGCAGAATCACGCTGCTTGGCTTCCAGTCTGGCATGGTCAAGGCTCTCTCTCACTCCGAAAACAGAGAGCAGCAAGCCTACGATGGCCACGGCAATGCCTAGGTAAAACGGTTGCGGGCGCAGGGCATATTCTCCCGCTATGTAGCCCGTGACCCAAGCGGTGAACCCCACCGCAATATAGCCTGCAAACTCGTTGATCCCGAGCGCCAATCCTCGGCGCTTTGGCCCAGCAAGGTCTACCTTCATGATCACGGTCATGGACCAACACAACGCCTGGTTCATCCCAAGCAGCACATTCGCCACATCGAACCAAAACCAGCGGTTCGCAAAAATGATGATGAAGGGAACAGGAAGTCCAAGGAGCCACCCGAGCACAAGCACCTTCTTGCGCCCAACACTCTCGGAGACTCGCGCCGCGAAAAGGTTGAAGATTGCCTTCGTAATGCCGAAGCTGACGATGAAGGAAACAATCGCAGTCTTCGAGACCAAGCCGAATTCCTTCTCTCCGATAAGCGGGACGACAGTTCTTTCCAGCCCGACCATCATCCCAACAAACGCATTAATCACCACCAGCAATGAGAATTGGCCTATGTTGGCGCGCAGCCCGAGGCGTATGGGCATCTCGTTCTTGCCTGAACTAAACATATCGAACCTCACGTGCCATCCCGGATTCCATGTGGTAGATGTTGTGGCAATGGAAAAGCCACCGGCCCGGATTGTCAGCGAGAAACTGGAACGTCCTGCTTCCCATCATCGGAGGAACGATCACTGTGTCCTTGAGGACGTTGGCGACCCGGAAGAAGTGGCCGTGCAGGTGCATCGGATGCAGCATCATGGTGTGATTCGTCATTCGCACGCGAACCTGTGAGCCTTCGTGGATCTCGACCGGATCGGCATTCGGGTAGGCTTGACCATTCATGGCCCAGGCGGAAGACATCATGCCGCCAGAGAGTAAGAAGTCGAAGGTTTGGTCGGGCTTGGCGCCTAGCAACGGCTCCAACGACTCGAGTTCGGAAATGTCGAGCAGATGTCCCGCGTGTAACCCCTCGGGCAGGGACTGCAACGCTGGCTTGGCTTGCGCGGAATCAAGGTAGCGCAGGATCGCCCGTGCAGGCGGCAGGTTCTGTTGCAGTGGGGCTGCGACAATCCACCATACGCCGGGATTGTTGGTTTCAACCAGCACGTCGTAGCGTTCGCCCATGCCGATATCAAACGCATCCACTGGAAACGGCTTCACCGGGCGGCTATCTGTGTGGGTAATCGCCATGCGATGGCCGCCGACCGCCACACGGTAGGCGGAGGCGCCGGAAGGGTTCAGAAACCGAATCCGTAGCCGCTCACCCTTCCGAGCATCGAAAACAACCGGGTCTTCGGGTAAATGGCCGTTAATCATCAATCCAGCATAAGGAGGCATCTGGACGCCCATCATGCCGCCATCCATCATCCCGCTCTGACCTTGCCTCATGCCTCCCATCATGCGGCCCATCATTCCACTTCCCCCGCTCCCCATCATGCCGCCACCTGCTGCGAGGGGCTTTGGAGCATCGGGCAGGAAATCATCGAGCACGATCACATAGTCGCGGTCGTAGGAGATGTGCGGTTGTTTTTCCTCAATGATTAGTGGCCCCATCAGACCCCGGTCGAGTTGCAGCCCGGCGTGGGCGTGATAGATATAGGTGCCAGTCGGAGCCGCAACGTAGTCGTAAACGAAGTTCTCACCCGGCTTGATCGGCTGCTGGGTAAGACCGGGAACCCCGTCCATTGGATTCGGCACGCGAACGCCGTGCCAGTGAACCGTAGTTCCTTCCGGTAACTCATTGTCCACAACGATGCGCAGACGGTCGCCTTCCTTAACACGAATTTCCGCGCCGGGAAACTTTCCGTCGTAAACCCAGGTTCGATATGCGTGTCTTGGTGCAACTTGCACTTCAGAAACCTGGGCCACAAGACGCAAATCGTGTGTCGGGCCGGTCTGTTCAGTCACCCTGCGGCGGTAAGGCGTTTGTGCGGCGGACTTCTCGCTCTGTGGACTGCGACAGCCACCCAGCGCGAGAATCGAGGCCGAGACTGGCGCTGC
>DASYZA010000318.1:0-2918 GCA_035946775.1 Candidatus Sulfotelmatobacter sp.
GACGCCGACATGGTTGTTTATGAAAACCGCCCGGATGGGCGCTGGTTTGCCGATCGAACTGCTCAGTAACGTTCGCTACTATATCGAAGATCACAGGCGCGGCGCGTTCGAGCTGGGTGCGCCAACCACCGACATCCTCGACGTGACGGGCCAGCCGCCAGAAGACTTCGAGACGATTGCTCGCCGTTATGCGGCGCTGCCCGGCAACCAGCGGACCCTCCGCAACTGGCTTCGCGGGTTAGCGCAACTCATCATCACCCCGCTCACACCTAGCTTTAACTTCGACCGATACGACCGCGAACTGCGCCGTCCGTTCCCGTCGGAGCCGCAGTTCGCGCCCGACTCCAAAGTGTGGCGGCGCGAGCACGCCATCGCCAACACTGCCAAGCCCGCAGTACCGGGGAGTGTGACAACGCCCCTGTCCCCGCCACCAGTCGCGATCAACGGCTGGAATTCTAAAGAGGAGACATTATCGTGCCACAACAAATGACCTGGTTTTTCGTGAGCATCGCATTCAGCCTCATCGCGTGGGGGACCGTCACCGCTCGATATATCTGGCCGGAACTCCGCCTCCGGCCACGGGCCGAAGCGTTGCGGCCTCTGCTCATCCTGCACAGCTTCCGTTTCATCGGGTTGGCATTCCTCGTCCCAGGTGTCGTTTCACCCGATCTGCCGCCCGCCTTCGCGCATTCCGCGGCCTATGGCGACATCATTGCTGCGATACTTGCGTTGCTTTCTCTGCGATTGCTGCCCAGCACGGCTGGCATTGCCGTCGCGTGGATGTTCAGCGTCTGGGGTTCAGCCGACATCCTCAACGCTTTCTACCAGGCCAATCACGCCGGACTATTGGCGGGGCAGTTGGGAGCCGCATTCTTCCTTCCAACTCTGGTCGTGCCACTGCTGCTGATTACGCACGGGCTCGTTTTCCGAATCCTTGTCCAACATCAACCTGAACCTGCGATGCGAGAAGGCGGGCGCATGACATAAGGCCCCCCATCCCGAGGAGTGCCATCAACAACATTCAAAGCCCGAGGCAGTTAGGGGGGCAGGAGGCAGTCAATGTGGCTACCTCCTAGCCTTGTGAGACCCGATTCCTTCTTTTTCGGCATAGGCTGGATCAGTTCAGTCTGACAGTTGAAGCTTCGAGGAACGACGCGAGCTTCGCGGTGGCCTTGAACTGGGGAATTGGATCGAGCTCCTTGAACGCGCTCGTGAACGCATTGGATAAACTCCATGTCGTCCGCGGAGCGAACTCCTTGTATTGCGGATCGAAGTAGCGACTGTGCACGACGCGGGCCAAGTGCTTGGGCACCTCAAGCTCCCCCTCGATGAAGGCGCGGTAGATGACGAGTTTCGCGGCCTCACCAGAAAGCTGGGTTGCACGCCAGACCTCGACCTGTCGACGCATCGGTTCGAAATTGCGCTGCATCCGGTCAACGCCGACAGAAATGCTGTCCTGCAGCCCGAAGTTCTTGGTGTGTTTCGCCAAGACAGGCGTGTAATCCCCCTGGAACGCGAGGTTCTGGCACACAAAGATTCGGATGCCAACCGTGCAAGCCAGGCGAAACCGCTTGTTGTTGGCATTCCGAATTCCCACGGCGAAACGGCAGCCCTCGAAGGTGGTTTCAAGATCCAGGACGCCGAACATCTCCATGCCGTCGCTTGAGACCGCGAACTCCTCGGCGACGACGCCGATGTGGCGAAGGCTTAGCGTCTCGACCAGGGTATCCACGACCTCGATATGCGGAATCGGGATGTGGGTT
Source organism: Candidatus Sulfotelmatobacter sp. (assembly GCA_035946775.1). Classification (GTDB taxonomy): domain Bacteria; phylum Acidobacteriota; class Terriglobia; order Terriglobales; family Acidobacteriaceae; genus Sulfotelmatobacter. The sequence continues at coordinate 1,764 of DASYZA010000318.1, forward strand.
GGGGTTGCTGGCGGAGTTGGGATCTGCGCCAATTCCGCCTTGCTGATCTTTCCTGAATACGAAATGAGTGTGCTTGTTTCCGACATCTGCGTACTCTCCTTTTAGTCGATTTGGATCAACTCGAAAGTCCGATTCCTGCGGTTGTTCCGCAGAGGTGGACTCTCGGTTCTTTTTTGAGGCCTCAAAAAGGTGCCGGATGGGTGGGTTCACTGGTGGTCCGCTGGCGGGAAATCGGAGGGGAGAAGCAGTTTTTCAGTATGGCCGGGCGTCGTCGTGCGGGAAGCTCGGGGTTAGAAGCGCAAAGGCATCAAAATATACCGGTTCTGGCCGCCTTGCTCTCCGCACGGCTGGAATTCAGCAGCACTCTCGGCGTCCTTCACCTGCATGCGAATCGAAGTCGCTCCGGTCGCAGCACGGAGGAAATCAAGTAAGTACTGGGAGTTGAAGCCGATGTTGACGGCCTCCTGCTCGTACTGCGCTTCGATACTCTCCTTCGCCTCGCCATATTCAGGAGAGCTTGCCGACACTTCCAGACGATCCTTATCCAGGGCGAACCGCACACCGCGCAGTCGATCGTCAGCCAAAAGGGAAACGCGTCGAACAACGCCCTCGAACTCCTCAGAATTCAACTGCACAACTTTGCCGTTCTCTTTCGGCAAGACCGACTCGTAATTGGGGAACTGGCCGACCAAAAGGCGTGAAGCCACAAGGCGTGGACCGAGGGCGAAGTAGAGGTGTGATTCGTCCTTCGAGATATCCACCACCGCTTCTTCATCTGCATCTTCCGCGAGACGGGGAAGCAATGTCAGCACCTTCCGAGGGATGAGAATGGAAAACTCGGCCTTCAAATCTGGGATTTGCACCTTCCGTTCCGCAAGAGCTAATCGGTGACCATCCGTTGCAACCATCGTCACGCCGTCGGGCTTCAGCTTCAGAAGAGCTCCGTTTAGAACGTAGCGGCTTTCCTCCCCCGACACGGCAAAGCAAGTCTTCTCGACGCAGTCCGCCAACAGCCTGGCAATTACTTTTGCCATCGGGTCGGGCACGGTTGCGAATTTCGGGAAATCACTTTTTGCCAGACCGACGAGCTTGAAGGAAGACCTTCCGTAGGTTATCTGCACCGAGTGGTTCTCCAGGCTGCGGCAGCGAATCTCT
>DASYZA010000319.1:0-7360 GCA_035946775.1 Candidatus Sulfotelmatobacter sp.
CCAGAACCGTTCTCACAATCAGATGCATTGAGCTGGCGCCGGGCGATGTTCACTTCCGCGGTCTCCGCCACAGTCAGTTTGGAGGAATCGCAGGCACCGGTCCCATCTTTGCAGGCAGCAAGATTCCGCTGTTTCTCTGCTATCGCCATCTCACGGGACTCGGAAGGGGTGAGTTTAGACCGGTCGCAGGACTGCATTCCATCATTGCAGTCAGTCACATTTCGCTGGTGATCGGCGACGGCCAATGCGGTCGTTTCCGGTTCGGAGAGTTTTGAGCGATCACAGGAATCGTAACCATTTCTGCAGTTTGCGACGTTGCGCGCATGAGCCGCAAGGGCCGAATCCGCCAACTGCCCCGCGCTCAACTTTGATTGATCACAGGATTCGCGGCCTGTCTTGCAGGCATCCAGATTTTCCGCTACGTCAGACGACTGAGCAAAAGCCAGAATCGGCGATAGACAGAGAGCGAGGCAGGCTACTTGCACCCAAAGATGTTTCCGGAGACTAGTTTTCATATTTTCCGCCTTCTGAAGATCTGTTCCACCAGTCACGAGAGACCAAATCTATGTCTTTATTGATCTGGCCGGAACCAGCATGCGTTCCGGCCAGTCGCAAATCCGTTCTGCCGACAGGTTCTTGCTAAAGCTACTTCGTGTTTTCTTTTGCTTCGGCAATCTTGGCCTGTTGGCCTGCTTCTGAAACGGCTTTCAGGAAGGCATCTGCACTTCGCGGGGTTGCCGCTTTCCCCGAAAGAATGCTGCGGAACATCATGTGCTTGCCGTAGATGGCGTGAGTAGAGTCGTCGTCCTGCTCGACTACCGCGCCTTCCAACGTTAGGCCGGCGAAAACGCCGTGGGTGCGCGAGTACGTGAGCATTTCGGTGTTCATCTTCCAGTCAGTTCCGGCGGAAGCGTGACGGCCGACCGGCCCTGCCGCAACCGATCCTTCGCCTGTGAGTTCAAACTTGCTCGACAGAAGATGCTGTAGACCTTGGTCGTTCATGACCAGCATGACCAGATCTACATCTTCGACTCCGATCTGCAATCCCCAGCTTCCTCCGCCAACTGAGACGAAAGCCGGTGCGCTCCAGCCTTCAGCTGTGCGGCACGTGGCCACACCGCGCCCGTGCTTTCCACCAAAAACGAAGCCACCCTTAATCAGGTCAGGTACTACCAGAATGCACTTTGCATTGCTCAGCACTTCTTCCGGGATGCCTTTGTCCGGGGTGGCCATGATTGCGTGCAGAACTGTTACGGACCGTTGCAGGCGGTCCACTGAATCTTCGCGTGCCGAACCGGCAAACGCGTAAGTTCCAACCAGGCCCATGGCGCTCATCAACAGCAGTGACATTGTTTTTTTCATTGAAAGTTTTCCTTTAGGACTACAGCACTTAAGAGGAGAAAACTTCAGATAGCTGACTTAATTCAGAGGACCTGAAAGAGAGAGAAGAAGTGCTCATCTCTGCAATCATGATCGCTCAGTCAGAACGCGATAGCTGGTCTAAATTGCTCAGTTCTCAAACAGCGCAGATTGACCGCTCCGCCATGGCTGATTGAAGAATCAGCGTGAATGTGAGCAATCCTGCACAGAATCACGGGCCTTGCCCTGTCATCGTTCTAATTGTCGGAGACTAGCGCAATCAGCCGAGACCCCACGGAGGAGAAAATCGAATGGAACCGTATCGTCCGTCTCTGGGTCGGCGTCTGGCTTCAGCACGAAAATTCCTTGGAACGTTGCTGGCGATGTTTAAGCCGCGTAGGGAAGAAGTTCGATTACAAAGAGTGTGTCCGTTTTGCGGGTTGATCACCCCACGAGCCAAGCGAGTTTGCTTGGAGTGCGGGGAGTCGCTCAGCGCTGTTTCCCTTGAAAGGATAGAAGCAAAGTAAGGATAGATAAGGGAAATTGATCGGATCGGAGGCAAGCTCCAATTGAGACTGATCCTCTGGACTCTTGGGCAGAAACGCGCCGTCTCCGATCCTGTGGCGCAGTTAAGGAGGCCTGGTTACCACTTACGAGCTGCTAGTTCGGGACGACGATGCCGTGTCGGCACTTGCGCACTCAGCGTTGCTTGCTCGCGTGGGTTGGGCTTCACATTCAAGATAAAGTGAACAGTAGCCCATAGAAAGTGGGCGCCGTCGGCCTTAGTGACTAGGGCATCGACAGACTTGAGCGCTCCATCGGGCAATTCCAGGTGGTCGGCAAGCATGACGATTGGGATCTGCGGCTTGGCTTTCTTGATCTCGGATGCGACGACCGCCCCATCCAGCAGGCCCAGATGGTACTCGATCACAATTGCATCCACAGGACGCGTCATCAAAAGCCGCAGGCCCTCTGAGCCGTTCGTGGCGGTGACCAGTTCGTATCCGTTTTCTTCCAACAGACTTAATTGAGCCGGGTTGCGGTGTATGCAAAGCAGAGTGCCGTTTGAGACCATGTTGGTGAGATGTATGCCCAAGCCTGCCACAATTCTGCCCAAAACTGCTCACTTGAGTGCGAGCTGGCTGTCAGGGTTCGCATTACTTTTTCTGGTTGATGCTTAAGTCCGTAGGGGGCTTGGAGAATGCACGCAGTCCCAGGCCAATCACCAGACAGAGCAACCCGAGCGTTATGAATATCGCTAACGAGCTAATGCCCGCGGGAAGCAGATTCGCCGGTTCGGCCGCTATTAATGGCAGTGCAAACAGACAGAGAATAGCGACAAACAAGACGCTGGGCAGCATTCTGAAAAGTTTCATAATCCCTCCTGTGATGGTCTCCTCTACACTGTCAGGTTTACTTCTATGATGACTGGTCAATCTTGCTCACAATTCTGCAGCGGTGATAGCCGAGCCGGAATCGACGAAAAGAGCAATAGTGAACAGAGGTTCCCCTCGGTAAAGACCAGTATGTAAGAAGGGATCTCAGGAGCAACAGATCTCTCGAACGGCCAGAGAGCGACAAAATGAGAAAGCAGTATCTTCATCTCTCCGCATACCCGTGTGATGCTTGCGCCGGCCCAGTCATCTCGGGATCGTTGGGTGTGCGCGAGAACGAAATATCAAAAGAGACTGATATCCGGCAAGTGGGGGCGATCTGTCTCTCGTGCGGTCATCGGCAATATGCAGCAACCGAGCCAGCACGCGCCCGCCACTTGATGCCGATGGAGTGGGCACCCGCAGATGCAGTCCAGGCTTCTCGCCTGACAAGCGCCTTCGTGGAAGCGCTCAATCTCGCAGAACTGCATTGAATCAGCCTGCGAAAGGATAAACCGTGTTAACGGTGACTGCATGTTTTTTCCCGGGTTTTCGAAGCCGACGAAAAGATTGCAGCACCACACTGGGAACTGAGGACCCCAATGTGCACCTGCGGCCTCGCACGATAGCAGGCCGCTCCAAGTGCGAATGGAAGCATGGCAAATCAGTTTCGAATAAAACGCGGTCTAGGTGGCCCTGACTGACAATCTGGATAGGCATTTCGAGTGAATCGCCAGGATTCGTCATCTGTTGGCTAACACTGATGGAATTGCGGGGAGACACAGCATAAGGTTGGTTTTGCCTGTCTTCCGGGGACGTGCTATCCGTGAATAATAATCGGCGCACCATGATTCGTTTGCTTGTGCTAGCTCTGGTAGCCACCGTCGCTAGCTGTGCCCAGGAGTCTGGACCCTGGCATGATCCGTCTCCACACAAAGTGCAGTTTGTAACTGTGGAGGAGGGCGTCCAGTTGGAGGTGCTCGATTGGGGCGGATCGGGACGAGCGATCGTGCTGTTGGCCGGACGCGGATTCACGGCGCACGTTTTCGACGGCTTCGCAGAGAGACTAACTGACTCGTATCACGTCTACGGGATCACGCGACGCGGCTTCGGGGCCTCCAGTAAACCCAGAACGGGCTACACGGAGGCGCGCCGAACGAAAGACGACCTGACGGTTTTCGATGCTCTCAAACTGGTTGCGCCGGTTGTGGTGGGTCATTCCGTTGCGGGAGGCGAGTTGTCAATGCTGGGCATTCATGACTATGCGCGGATCGGGGGAATCGTTTACCTTGACGCCCTGAACGACGGCACGGATGACTACACCGATTACGACGCGCTGTGCAGCAAGTTGCCGGAAGCAATGCAGAACGGACCGACGCCCGCCGCCGCCGACTTGAAATCGTTTCCTGCCTACCGAGATTGGCGAAAGCGGACCCAGGGAATTTTGATTCCGGAAGCCGAATTGCGTAATGACTTTGCCGAGAATCCCGACGGAAGCGTTGGCAGCCGCACAACTCCGGAATACGTGTTTGATGGGATATGGCAACAGGGAACCACAAGCACGATTATTCCCAGATTCGCTCACCAGTGCTAGCCTTCGTCGTGTACGACACCCCCGATGGTACTCCGCAGGACCAAGCACGGAAGTATCACGTGACGGATGCAGGAGAACGTACCATCGTTGACGCTGTGTATGGTCTGTACATCGGCATGGCCAGAATTCGGATAGACAGAATCAACCATGCGGCCGAAGGCGCCCGCGTGGTCGAACTATGGGGCGCAGATCATTTCCTATTCCTCTCGAACGAAGCGGATGTGCTTCGCGAATTGCGAGCCTTCTTGGGAACCTTGCGCTAATTGTTAAGGTTAATCCCCATTACACTCTTCAGTTGAAGAGCCGTTTGCTCACACATTTTCTGTCAGCACTTCTTTAAACATCGATTCGTACTCGCGCCCTCCCACCTGCAAATCATTGCCCCGCGCTCTGGCGCTAGTCTTTTGCCTGCGTTTTGACGCGAATCGTGCAGACGGCCGAGGAACCCGTCAAGGTCGCCCTCTGGCTCGCTTCGCTCGACCTGTGACCGAACCCTCGCCCGTCTGCTGACCACCTCTCCGCTGTGAAACGAAGGCACACAATCGAAGCCCAAACCCAAAAACTTCGGTTGACACTACACGCCTTCTCATGAAATGGCAAAACTCGAACTGAGCTATCTTGCTCAGACCTTGAGCCTTAGAAGGTGAGAAGGTCTATATCAGAATCACTCGCGAACGAGATAGTGTTCCCAATAGGTCTCGGCCGGAAAATCATTTCATTCCATCGGCAAAGCCCGCAGCAAAGCATCATCGGGCAAGAAAAGCCGCAGTAATGGAAGACCCCCAGGCGCGACAATTCAGAGGACAGCTATGAATGTGAATCCGAGCACCATCCTGAGTGGAACTGTACAAAAAATCATCAGATCCGGTGTTTCGAGTGAACCTGAAAGAGCGCAGATTGTCGTCGAGGGAGCGGACCACCTCTACAGGGAACTTCGCATCGAAAACGCACTAACCGACGCCGCCGGCAATCGGGTCCACCTAAAACCGGGCGCGAGAGTGCAGCTAACACTCGAAGCCGAGCCGCATCACGTGACGACCAGATACGAGCTTTGAGGACGGGAATTGAATCCTCTGGGCATCCTGAATCGTCAGGGTGCCCATTTTTTGTCACCAGAGTTTAGTCGTGGAGAACAACATTGAGCAGAGAGCTGTGGACCTGCAGCGCGCCCTCGGCTCCTCCGGCGTAGTGAATGAAGCCGAGCTTCCGGAATCGGTTCATAAAGAAGCTGACTCGCGAGCGAGTTGTCCCGACCATCTCGGCCAGAGTTTCCTGGCTGATCTTTGGGACCACGGTTTCAGGGATGCCCTCCTTGCCAAAGTGAGCAAGCAAGAGCAACACGCGAGCCAGGCGTTTTTCGCTGGAGTTGAACAGTTGGTCGACAAGATCCTCTTCGTAACGGATGTTTCGCGCCAGCAAATAGGCCACGAACATTTCAGACAGAGCGGGCTCACGATGAAGAGCATCCATCATGGTCTTCTTCTCTACGCGGAGAATCTCGCAATCGGTCATTGCCGCGGCTGAGCCCATTCTCAACAGCTGGCCCGCCAGCGAACCCTCTCCAAAGAAATTTCCCTGGTTGACGATCGCAATTGTTGCTTCCTTGCCGATCTTCGAGACAACGGTGAGCCTCACCTTGCCTTTTTGAACGTAAAAAATGGCATCGGCTTCATCCCCTTGCGCAAAGATCGTCTGCTTCTTAAGAACCGCGAGAATCTTCCTGCCGTCGCCGATGGTTGCGAGAAACACGTCGGGGTCGAACCCGCCATTCTTCTTCTTGGCCGCTGTCGAGGGAGGCATCGTCAACAAGTATAGTCCGGGGACGCAACAGCCACTGCACAAATCGCCAATACTCTCGCTTCCGCAACGATCCGAACTAGCGTTGCCTCCCAAGAATGGTCATTACTGAGCAGTTTCCTGGTTGCGGGTCGTCCATCATTGATGCAGAACCACGGAGAGACCCGATTCATGCAACAAACCTTAAAAGTCGGCACGATTCTGATGAAGATGAAAGAGTGGGTCGGAGTGCCAGTTTTTCCGGGGCAGGCAACTGAACTCTACTGCGGGGAGTGGAGCGTCGTTACGGCTCCTGACGCATTCGCTCTCGATCGCACGATCCATGCTGCGGGATGGAATTTCTTTTTCATGGCCACGGAAGTCAAGACCATGTTTTTTGGATTCCTTGGGGAAGAGAAGATACAGAGCGCGTTGAAACGCATCTTGGCAAAGGTGAAGCTGCAGCACTTCAATGCTCTTCAGGTCACTGAGATTACCGCCCGGCGTTTCCTCGGCGTCCCCTACGTGGCCGTTTCCGCGCATTCTCGACACATGCAGCAGAGCTGCAATCTAGACAGCTCCGAAGCGCGGCGTACCTCTCAGAACAACGCTGAGTGGGCAAGAGGTTGAAGGCAACTCGGTACTGCGGGAGTAACGATGAAATCTGAAGTAAATCAAAGTCTGGAACGAACCCTTGAGTCTGCCGTCATCGTTTCCTGGGCAGATTTGACACATGAAGCGCAAACCGGTTTGATTCACATTGAGTACGGCTTTGCTCCAACCGGCACATTGGACTATCTGAAGGTCTGGTCGTCCTTGACCCGGGGCCACTGGCTGCTGGCTTGTGAGTACTGGATGTCAGAGTCCGGTTTCCATGGCGCGGGCGTCCGTTTCGAGAATGGATACGAATCGCAAGGCCTCGCGAACATTCTGGAACGCGTGATGCAACACCAAGCCTCCTTTGTGCTTCCCGAAAACATGGGCCGCCAGGGACTGCTCCAGATTCCCACTCCCACGGAAGAGGAGCAATCGGCGGCTGGCGCGTGGATTCGCGACGCCCTCGATCATCTCGGTTCAGCTTTGCCCGAGCCCGCTCTGGCCTGATTCCTCCGAACTTACTTCCGAACTGGCTAGACGGCGATCCCGATGTGGCTCTGTACGAGGGAGGCCCGTGCTCAGTTCGCATTTTTCTCCGGGCTTTGCGCCGCACGTAGGACAACGAACCGACATGGCCGGTTTCTTTTTGGCCTTCATGGCT
>DASYZA010000320.1:0-13179 GCA_035946775.1 Candidatus Sulfotelmatobacter sp.
TGGCGAAGCGAACAACGCTAACGGTCGATACTATTCGCTTCTATGAGAAACGCCATTTACTGCCGAAGGCACCTCGCACAATCGGTGGGTTTCGGCTGTACACCACGGATGACATCGAACGAGTTCAGTTCATTCGGCAGATGCACGGGCTTGGTTTCTCCCTGCGAGAAATCGGAGAATTGATTGATCTCCGCACGAGGAAAGTAGATGCGTGCGAGTCAGTGAGGGAGCTTCTTAAGCACAAGGTGTCGGACATTCGCTTGAAGCTGCGCGAGCTTCGCCGGCTCGAAACCGAGCTAGTAGCCGATTTAGAGAAGTGCAACAAAGAACTGAAGCATCGGCAGCGGCACGAAGCATGCGCCTGCCCAGTGCTTGAGGAGGTAGCCACGAAATGAGAATTGAAGTCCTTTATGTTCCGGGCTGTCCCAATTTCCAGCCTGCTGTGGAACGCATAGAGAAGGTGCTCGTATCGGAATCGTTGCGGGCGGACATTCAGGGAGTTCCTGTCAACAGCGACGCCGAAGCGAAGGTCCTACAGTTTCCTGGGTCGCCGACCATTCGCATCAATGGCAACGATGTTGAATTCATCGAGACGAAATCACCCAGTCTGGCTTGTCGGCTGTACCCAAATCGCAGTGGTGTTCCGTCAGAGGAGATGCTGAGGGTGGCTCTATCAAGGGCGATCCAAGGGGAAGGCGCATGAAAGTTGCCGAACGAGCAACTCCGGTTGCAGCGGTGATTGCCGCTCTTTCCACTCTGGCGTGCTGCCTGCCGTTGGGATTTCTCGGGGCTGTGGGTTTAGCGGGGCTGAGCGTTTGGGCGCGGTCTTACGCAGGTTGGTTTCTTGCCCTCGCGGTCGTTCTTTTGGTCTTTGGATTCGTGCAGCTGTATCGTGGCCGAAATCAATGCAGGAAGCGCAGCACGGTCAGTATCGTGCTGTTCTGGGTCGCTGTCGTAATTGTTTTTCTGGTCGTTCTTTTCCCGCAAGTCATCGCGAGCTTGGTAGCGGGCTGATATGCGATCGAAGTTGAAATACGTGCCGTTGTTTATCGTCGCCGCTCTTGCGTGTCTAATCTTCTGGTACTTCTGGAGTTCACCACCAAGTGGCCAGCCACCGCTCACATCGCTGACGCAAAAAAATCTGGACCAGTTCAAGCAGGAGTTCAACGGTGCAGTTGATCGCAGCCGCATGGTGTTGCTGCTCTCACCCACTTGAGCGTATTGCTTGCGGGGGTCTTCCGCAATCGAGGAAATACTGAGGCAGAATCAGTCAGCGGATGTCCGCGTTTTTGTCGTATGGGAGCCCATGCTGCCGACCGACTGGTCTAGGCCAAGTGGGCGGGTGCAATCGCGCATCTCAGACTCGCGGGTAGTGCAGTTCTGGGATAAGGACCATCTCGTCGCCAAAGAACTGCAGCAACAACTCTCCAGTTCCCAAATCTGCTGCCAGCGCAACGGCATCATCTGGGATGTCGCTGCCATTTATCCGAGCAATGTTCGATGGGGTTCCGCGCCTGCATTCTTCGGTGGTGCAGTTCTTGATGTCGCGAGTGAAGTTCGGGAACGAGTCTCTGCCATGAGCCTCACCACTGACCAGTCTAGAAGATGAGATCGCTCACAGCGATGGCCGGATTGTCGCCCTTTGTCTCTTTTTCAACAAGCTCCACTGAGCTGAACTCAGCCTTCCTTAGGGGGTTTGTCGGCAATGCGGAAGGAATGCTGCCCTTACGTTTTGACAGAAAATAGCGTGTTCGGGTCGAAGAACTGGCGGGAGCGACGGGACTCGAACCCGCGTCCTCCTGCGTGACAGGCGTTCTAGTTTGAGTGAAGCAGCCCGGGCGAATGTAAGTGAGAATTGACGGGCTAAAGATGTGCCTTGCTAGGAACAGCGGATACCCGATCGATTGTGCGGAAATCGGTGACAGGGCAGCGTTCTAACCAACTGAACTACGTCCCCAACTTGTTTTCATCGGGTTGGCTGGAAACCCTTGATTTTCCTGTCTTTTCTTACTGTCTATAGAGTCGCCTGTGTCAACCGTTTCCACCCCATATAACCGAATTCCGGGGTTTTATCGACAGGAAACTGTAAGGAAGTACGTCCATCCAGTTCCCAATGCGAGCCCTACGACCCGGAGCATCTGTCCATGCCCCGCGTGTCGATTGTAACAGAGCAGGTATTGATCCGTCAGGCTTAGGCCCAAAGCGGAGTGCGTTCATGCCAAAGCGCGAATACGCAATCAGAGCCAGTGTTCCTAGCAAATCTCCCTGCGGGATCTGAGCCATTGCACCACAATCGTAAGGACAGCGACTCTGTCGATGGCGGCGTTTGAGGTCGTTAGAGAGTTGCCGAACTTCGCACGATTCCTAGAGAGTGATCGCACATCTCAATCGCACGGCAGCCTACGCTCGGCTCAAGATGTCGCTACCCGATTCCCACAAGTGCCTGTCTGACTGTGCTCACCCAAAGAGGCGGGTTGTCTGCCGGTAAATTGTAATCTGCTCCGGTCACATCCTTGTCTTGTCGACGGAGAGACGCCACTATGGGAACTCCCGGCAGAGTCTCACGGAAATGCGCGGCAAGGTTACATCGTTCTTCCCAAGGTGCTCCGTGCCCGATCAGAACAACGCCTACTGATTCATGCGAGAGATCGAGATTTCGCGAAGCGCCCGAACCGAGCGCAGAAATTACCGGATGTCCAAGCGATTGGAGGATCTCGTCACGGATTGACAGCAAGCTCTCGCGAAATTCAACCTGCACTATCGTTGTCATGGTTCTCCGGAGTGCCGGCCCTCGGAACAATCTTGCGCCGAGACTCGGCGCAACCTTGGCTCCTTCAGATGGGAACACCAAGCTTTGGCAGTAGCCATTGCGTCAGGACCACATAGGCGATAAGAAATGCCACTCCCCAAACCCAACTGGGCATGTTCACATGCTCCCTATTTGCCGACTCCAAGTTTACGCAGAAACGTCATCATCGCGCACCAGTTCGTGAATCCAGACTGAAATAGATTCAGACCAACAAAAGCCGTGAAAAGGTACCAGTACGGGCTCACGTAGTGCCCAAGTGCCAGGGACAACAGAATGAAGCTGCCAGCGATCAAACGAAGTGCGCGTTCTACAGTCATAACTGTTCTCCTTCAAAACTACAGGCTGGTCTCCGCAATTTCGCATTGCGGTGTTTCGCATTCGGCGACATTTTCTGGCGCATGCGGATGCGTGGGTGGAAGCGAGTGTCCCCTCTGAGAGAGGTAATAAAGGACCGGCACTGCCATCCGCGAGAGGACGGTGGACGCGACTTCTCCCGCCATCAAGGACAATGCCAAGCCCTGGAAAATCGGATCGAACAGGATCACGCTTGCTCCCACCACCACGGCGGCTGCGGTCAGCAGCATCGGGCGAAAGCGTACCGCGCCCGCATCGACTACGGCATCCTCCAGCGACATTCCCTGAGAGCGGCGTAGTTCGATGAAGTCCACGAGGATGATGGAATTGCGAACAATGATGCCGGCTCCGGCAATAAAGCCAATCATCGAGGTCGCGGTGAAAAATGCTCCCATCAGCGCATGGGCGGGCAGAATGCCGACCAAGGTGAGCGGAATGGGCGCCATGATGACCAACGGCGTGACGAACGAACGGAACCAACCCACGACGAGCACGTAGATCAATACCAAGACAGCCGCAAAGGCGAGCCCCAGGTCGCGGAAGACTTCCACCGTGATGTGCCACTCGCCGTCCCACTTCATAGAGAAGTGGTCGGTGCGCTCGGGCATGGTCGTGCCCTTGTATTGCTTTACCCCGTAGCCGTCGGGCAACTTGATTTTGTCGATGGCTTCACTCATCTTCATGATGGCGTACACAGGGCTCTCTTCTCCGCCCGCCACATCTCCCGTCACGTAGACAACGGGCTGCAGATTCTTGCGATACACGCTGGTATCGATTGTCGTTTGTTGAAGGTTCGTTACTTCCTGCAGGGCGATTTGCCCACCGGAAGGCGTCGGCAGCTTCAGGTTGCCGAGGTCCTCAATTCCCGAACGATCCGGGCGCGCCAGCCGCACTTCGATAGGGATGTCCTCGCGCGAATGCGGATCGTGGAGCAATCCCGCGTTGGCTCCGCCGAGCCCCGCCTGCAGAGTGCGCGTCACGTCGGCGGGTGAAATGCCATGCAGAGCAGCCTTGTCCAAATCCACTTTCAAGTCGTACTTGATTTGCGGGTCTTCGACATACCAGTCGACATCCACGACGCCTGGCGTTTGCTGAACAACCTTCTTGATCTGTGCCGCCAGTGCAATTTGCCCTTTGTAGTCCGGTCCGTAGACTTCCGCCACCAGAGTCTGCAATACGGGCGGACCAGGTGGAACTTCGGCGACCTTGATGCGAGCACCGAAGGGCACTGCAATCTTGTCCAGCTCTGGCCGCAGTCGTCTTGCGATCTCGTGGCTTTGCGCCTTGCGATCGTGCCGCGAGAGCAAATTCACCTGGATATCAGCCTGATTGGGTTGATTGCGTAAGAAGTAGTGGCGAACAAGGCCATTGAAGTTGTAAGGACCGGAGGTCCCCGCATAGATCTGATAGTTGATAACCTCGGGCTGCTGGCCGAGATACTGTCCCAAGGCTTGCGCCACGCGGGTCGTCTGTTCGAGTGGCGTGCCGTCGGGCATGTCAATGATCACCTGGAACTCACTCTTGTTGTCGAAAGGGAGCATCTTTACGCGCACCCACTCCAACGGGACAAAAGCGACTGCCGCTAGCAGCAACAGCACGACGCCACCAAGAAACATCCAGCGGCGGCGTGCGTCTCGGATGAGCGGGTTCATCATCCGGCGGTATAGGCGGGTCGTCCAACCTTCGGACTCGTGCTCGGAATGGTCGTTCTCGCCCGCATGTTTCCTCAGCAGCCTCAATGCCGCCCACGGTGAGACCACGAAAGCGACGATCAACGAAAACAACATGGCCGCCGAAGCGCCGACTGGGATCGGTCGCATGTACGGCCCCATTAGGCCGCGCACGAAGGCCATGGGTAAGATCGCCCCGATAACTGCGAAGGTAGCAAGAATGGTGGGATTGCCAACTTCGTCCACCGCCTCGACCGCGACTTCTGATAAGGATCGCCCTCGGCTTTCCGGCAGCCGAAAATGGCGCACGATGTTCTCGACCACAACAATCGCGTCGTCAACCAGGATGCCTATGGAGAAGATTAGCGCGAACAATGTAACCCGGTTCAGGGTGTAACCATATAGGTAGAACACGGCGAGTGTGAGCGCGAGCGTGACCGGGACTGCCAGAAGTACAACGCCTGATTCACGCCAGCCCAGGGCAAGTGCAATCAACAACGTGACGGATAAGGTTGCGATCAGCAGGTGTTTGAGAAGTTCGTCGGATTTATCTTTCGCAGTCTCGCCATAATTGCGCGTGACCGTGATGTTCAGGTCATTTGGAAGCACATAACCGCGCAGAGAATTGAGTTTGTCCAGCACGCGCTCGGAAATGTCGGTAGCGTTCGTGCCTTTGCGCTTGGAAAGCGTGATAGTCACCGCAGGATATTCCGCGCCGGCTGTCTGTCCTGAGCCGCCGCGAGCATTGGCAAACAGTACGTAGCTGCTTGCTTCGGCAGGACCATCTTCCAACTTCTCCACGACGTCGCGCAGGTAGACGGGGCGTGCGGCGCGAACCCCGACCACAACCTGACGCAAGTCGTCGAGACTCGTGAAAAAAGTTCCTGCTTCGACCCGAAACTCGCGATTGTCACGCGCAAAACTACCGGCTTGGCCACGGCTGTTCGCGTTCTGGAGTTGGCTGACGATTGCGCCCGGCGTAAGGCCGTAGGCCGCAAGCCGTTGAGTGTCGAGCACTACTCGTATTTGCCTGGGCTGCCCGCCGATGATCTTGGTCTCAGAAACGTGGTTGAGCGGCTTCAGTGAATTTTCGAGTTCACCTGCGATTCGCCGCAGGCGATAAGAGTCATAGTCCTTCCCCCACAACGTCAGGGCCATGATCGGCACGTCGTCAATCGAGCGGACCTTGATGATCGGTTGTGAGACGCCCGGTGGGATACGGTCAAAGTTGGAGTAGAGCTTGTTGTAGGTCTGTACGATCGCATCTTCTTCTTTGGCACCTACGTAGAAACGCACAACCAGCATGCTCATACCGGGATGACTGATCGAGTAAATGTACTCAACCCCCGGCACTTCGCGCAGTAACTTCTCCATGGGAAGGCTGACGCGCTGTGCCACCTCGTCAGCCGACGCACCCGGCATCTGAACAAAAACGTCGAGCATGGGCACTACGATCTGGGGCTCTTCTTCCCGTGGGGTCTTCAGAATGCTGAATGCACCCAGAAGCAGCGCAGCCACAATCACCAGTGGTGTCAGTTTCGAATCAATAAAGCCGTGGGCAATGCGACCGGCAAGGCGCAAGCCCTTCGCGGGCTGTATCACCGATTTGGATTTGAAGTCACCCATTACTGGACCTCAAGCCGTTTGCCATTCAGGTCGAGTGCACCCGGTTTGGCCACGACCCGCTCGCCATCCTGGAGGCCCGCCAGCACTTCGACCTCAGCCCCGGACGGCTTCCCCAAAGTGATGTAGCGCAAACTCGCAACCTTGTTTTGGTCGAGCACATAAATGCCTTGCAATTGGCCGCGTTCGATTACCGCCGAGCGCGGGATCAACAGTGCCTGCCTTTCGCCACGAGAAAACGCGGCCCTCCCGAACAGCCCCGAACGCAGCCTTGTATCCGTGGGCAAATCGATCTTTACCAGGAACGTGCGACTCGTGGCGTCCGCAGCTGGAATGATCTGCACAACCTTGCCTTTCAGACCCGCGTTGTCGAGGGCATCGATGACGACCGAAACCTGTTCCCCTGCTCTTACATACTGGAGATCGTTCTCGTTGACGGTGGCCTCCAGTCGATAGTGGCGCACGTCCTCGACGGTGAAAATCGGCATGCCGGGTGATGCCAGAGTGCCGGAATCGGCTTTCTTTTCCGCCACCACACCGTCGAATGGCGTCCGAATCCGGGTGTAATCCAGAGATGTGCGTGCTTGGCTCAATACTGCCTGCGCCTGGGCCTGGCCTGACTTCGCCATATCGCGACGAGCGAGAGCCGCTTTCTGACGGGCTTTCACCTCGTCGAACTCCTGCGGACTCACCGATCTCTTTTCGCAGAGAGTTTGATAACGCTTCAGCGTCGATTCCGCCAAGGCCAGATCGGACTCTGCTCCGACCAGTTGCTGTTGGGCAGCAAGGTCCGCTGCGGTTGCACGATCTACTGCGGCTCGCGGCTGGGAGTCGTCGATTACAGCGAGCACTTGACCGCGCTGAACGTGATCTCCTTCACGAGCCCGGATCTCGATGATGTTACCCATCATCTGGCTTGCGACCTCGCTGCTCTGGGCCGCACGTACGGTGCCCACCCCTTCCAGCAAATTGGGCACGTTGGCCTGCTGCACGGCAAGCACGGGAATATTCCGCACGGTTTCCGGCAAAGGAGCCGTGCGGGTTTTCTCGTCAGAGCAGCCAACGAGACTAACAACCGCGATCAGCACCAGGAGCGAAAGTCGGATTTCAGTATTCATACGATTCATGGCATCACCACAGGAGATTGCGGATTCAGGCTTCCGCTCGCCAACTCCAGGTTGGCGTAGCTGGTTTGGAAGTGATAAATGGCTTCCCAATAGTCGGTCTGGCTGCGGCGCGCCGCATCTTCAGCGCCCAACAAATCGGTAATCGTGGTGAGCCCGGTGTTGTAGCGGTCCTGGTTAATACGCAGACTCTCCTGTGCCTGGGCGATTGCCGCTCGGGCCACTTCGATCTGCTGCCGATTGGCATCCGTCTCGTAATAAGCCCGCCTCACTTCGAGGCGAACAGCATAGGTAGCTGCCTGTTTCATCGCCACAACCTTTTCTTCGAGAGCTCGCTGCCGGGAGAGTTCCGCCCGTTTTGCGCCGCCTTGAAAGATGTCGAATTGCACTTCGATCCCGCCAAGCCAGTTGTTGCCCCCGCCCCCGGCGACGAATGTAGGGTTATCCATTTCCCAGCCTGCAAAAGCATTCACCCGCGGACCGAATGACGACTTAGCAATCGACACGCTCTGCCGCTGGGCTTGTTCCTCGGACGCAATGCGCTTCAAGTCAGGCCGATTTGTGAGCGCCTGCTTCTCGACGTCAGCAAGCACAAGAGCGGGAAGGGTGCGCTCGTTCAAGGCTTCGGTAGTCTGGAACTGAGAATCAAGCGGCATGCCCATCGCCGTGTTCAGCTGAGCTCGCGCCACTTCCAGAGTGTTCCTGGCGCGGATCACTTCCTTCTGTCGTGCCGCCATGCGAACCTTCGCTGTTAGCAGGTCTGACTCTACAGTCAGACCGCTGTCGAATCTGGCCTGACTACGGTCCATGATCGAATTGGCAGTCTTGGCCGACTGCTCGGCAACCTCCAGTTCTTTGGCCGCCAATAGAACGTCGTAGTAGGAACTGACCACACGGAAGACAATCTCCTGATCCGTGCGGTCCAATTGGTGCCCGATCGCCTCATTCATCTGTTTTGCCTGATTGATAGCGTGCCAGCTGGCGAATGAGTCGAACAGGTTCCAGGTCCCCCCAAAACGCGTGGCGAAGTTGCCGAAGGGCAGCGGCGCATTCAGCTTGTTCAATGTGAAGTCGGCCTGGGTGAAGCGCTGCTGCCGCAGCTTGCTGCCGAACACATACACGGGATCATCCCCGCGAGTCGCTGTTTCGGAAAAACTCAAGTGAGGCATGAGGAACGAGCGCGCCTCACGAATTCCGGCCGAGGCAGCTTTTGTGTCTGCGATAGCTGCCTTCCGCAGTGGATTTTTCTCCAGAGCGATTGTCACCGCCTGCTGCAGAGTAAGAGAGGAGGGCTGGGCCTCTTGCTGCGCCAAAGCTGACACGCAAGTTAGCCACAGCGGAGCGATGCTCAGAACCACTTTGAACAAGGCTTTCAACCTTGCACTCCCGCAGCCTGAGCTGGCTTTATCCAGTCAGTCTCGTCCTCAACGATTTCGTAGGTTGTATGAAAACTCGCGGTCTTCTGCACCATCGCCCCAACCGAGCAATACTTCTCCTCGGACAAACGGATAGCCTCCTCCAGAGCCGCTACGTCAAGTTCAATACCAGATACCACATGATGGATTCGCACTGCTGTAAACACTTGGGGCGGACGCTCCGCTTGATCGGCTTCGACCCGCACCTCGTAACCGGTCACTTTTTGGTGGTATTTCTGGCGAAGAATGGTCACGACATCGAACGCGGTACATCCGGCTAGTCCGGCGGCGACTAGTTCAATCGGTTTTGGACCCGTGCCTCCCGCCGCATCGTCCAGCAACAGGTGATGGCCGCTTCCCATCTTGGCCACAAACTGGCGCTGCTGCTTAAGTGGTTGAGTCAGTTCGACTTTGGCCGTGATCATGATTGCCTCCTGCTTGTTCTATCGACCAAGCACACGAATAAATGCAGGAAGGCGGATTTTGTTACAGAGAAAATCGGCCGCTAACGTGGAATTGGGGTGGAGGGGTTACAACTTCGGCCTGACCACAGCGAGAGCTTCTTCGTAATTCTTCCGCAGTTGCTTGCGGAGCCGGACCCCCTTCTTACTTGAAGGACACTCCGCCGGGGACATTCGGCACTGCTCAACCGTCTCTTCGAGACTGGAGAGGAACGCCTTGCACGGTTCGCAACCGCCTAGGTGCCGCTCCAGTTCCTCACACAGCGAATCATCCAACTGTTCGTCAAGATAGTTCGATAGTTCAGCAAACATGGCCTTGCATCGGGCAGGTCTGGGCTGTTCATTGCCTTGCTGTTCTTGGGAAGCCGTCCGCAAAGCGACGGCTGCTCTCCGGGAGCGAGGTTTCAACCCTTTCATCAATTCCTTGCGGACAAACAATCGTGCACGGTGTAGACGAACCCGTACCGTTCCAGAACGTAGCCCTGTGATCTCGGCCACTTCTTCGTCGGTTAGTCCTTCCATATCGCGCAGCACCAAAACAATGCGGTATTGTGGCGGCAGTCTCTGAATCGCGTCTCGCAACCGTCCCGCTTCCTCACTTCGAATGGCGAACGCTTCAGGGTTGATGCTGCCATCAGTGCCCAGCTGTTCAAGTTCCTTCCGATCTGGCATGAGTTCTTCCAGAGAAAGGTCTGGATTCGGAGCAAACTTGCTCCTGCGCCGACTCATCAGGCAACGGTTCTTTGCGACCTTATAGAGCCACACCACGAGGGCTTTGGGACTGTCGAATTTGGGCAGGTGCGGAACCGATTTCAGCAGCACTTCTTGCATCGTATCTTCTGCGTCCTCGCGCTGGCCGCAGACCCGCATGCTAAAAGAGAAGACGGTATTTTGGAGCAGAGCCAGAGCCTGCTCCAGAGCGGCATCGTCACCCCGTTGCAAGAGTTGCACCGCTTGTTCTACGTCAGAACGCATTGCGTTCAATGTAGCACTTCTATCACCTTCCTCTGGTGAGTGTCATCGGGGCGCGAAACCACGATGCACTGGCGACACAAAACTCTGAAGTTCGCCGATCAAGGATCAAAGACAGATCCATCCCCTAAAAGACGAATGGGACTCCCCCCTCATTTCTGGACCGTCTGAGCGTCCCCAGTTTGATGCTCTTCGATCTGAAAACGCAAAAACTCGTGCACGGCTTTCAGAGCCTCAAGGTTTGCCGTGCTGATGACTACCCTGCCACCTCGATCCGTCTCGACATACCTGTAAGAAAGATCGCCTTTCAGACGCTGCATATCAGGAACACCTGGTGGAACCTTTCCGTGCGTCATCATCGGAGAGGAGAAATCGCCCTGGGCAAATGCCTTGGATATTGCCTGCAGGTGCTGGCGAATCTGATCCCGAGTGGTTGTGTCGGAAACGTCATTCGTTTGAACTTCGATAACGCCACCGGATGCAGTGAGTCTGAAATGGTGGGTTGTTTTGTCTTGGCTGAAACCCATGGCCATCTCGCCGTGCTTCATCATCTGACAGTGATGATCACTAGAACTTTCCTGTTTGTCTTCTTGCTGGCCATAAGCCACGAGGGCTATCGTCAGGAACGCTACGAACACTGCTGCTTTCATATCCGACCTCGCTTTCCATTCTTCTTGGTTGATGTGGCACGCGCACGGACCGGCATCGGCTGGTCCGGCAGAGTCTCCAGCAATCTCGCCTGCTCCCCTTCCCGTACGCCAGCCAACCTGACATCCCACTTGTCGAGAATCTGCTCAAGTTGCTTGCGCATTACAAGCAGCTCTCGGATTTTCTCCTTGACCTGCGTCAGTTTAGATTCGGCGATGGCGCGGACTCGGTGGCAAGGAACTCCTCCCTGATCGCGAATCTTCAGTATGCTCGTCAGCTCCGGCAAGGAGAATCCGACACTCAGTGCACGGCGAATGAGGCGAACTCGTTCCAGCGTGTGACTAGGGTAGTCGCGATAGCCACCAGAGGTCCGAGGAGGCTTCGGCAGAAGGCCCAGGCGCTCGTAGTGCCGGAGAGTGTCACTGCTGAGGCCCGCAAGACGCGCTAATTCGCCTGACTGCAAGAATTCCTCCACCTCTTCAAGCTGAGGTTACACCCTGGAACTGATTCCAGGGTCAAGCTTGTTTTTCCAGGGAAGTTTGGGGAGGACGGACCGTTTGGCACCATGGCGCGACGGCGCTATGGTTCACCGTGTGGGAGGACAGCCCAATCCACTGGCAAATGTATGCTTAGCGATCATAATGGATCGATGTCCTCGACCGCGCTGGCAAACTCTCGAGATTTCGTGCAACGCGTCATTTGGATACAAACCATCACGATCGGCTGGATGACGGTCGAAGCTGTCTTTGCCCTCGGTGCTGCATGGCGCGCACATAGTCCGGCATTGCTCGCGTTTGGCGGCGACAGTGCTGTCGAACTCCTCTCCGCAGTAGTTGTTTATTGGCGATTTCGGTCAAAGAGAAGCGAGCACACAGAACAATTGGCAGCCAGACTCACCGGGGGCCTCCTGTTCGCATTGGCGGCGTACTTAGCGCTCGTCGGTGAATTGGCACTTCTTGGACATCGTGAGTGCGGCCGAGTTTTCTTGGGATCGCTGTATTGAGTGTGGCAGCGGTTGTGATGCCCTTGCTGGCACAGCAGAAGCGCCGGTTGTCCGCCACGACTGCCAGTGCGGCCCTAAGAGCAGATGCCGCGGAATCCGCGCTGTGCGGTTACTTGTCGATCATCGCGCTCGCAGGTCTGGTTGCGAATGCTTTTTGGGGGATTACTTGGGCTGATCCTGTGGCTGCCCTGTGCGTGATCCCGTTGGTTATGATTGAGGGCTGGCAAGCTCTCAAAGGAAGGCCGTGCGACTGCTGCTGACAATGCTCAATGGAGGCAACTTCGATGACTGCGATCGATCAAACGAACCTGCGTGACAAAGTGCGAATTGCTTATTCGGCAGCGGCTGAAATGCCTCAAGAGAAGCATGCGTTCCCTGTTGGTCGCGCATTTGCTCAGAGCCTCGGGTATCCTGCGGAATTGCTAGACCGTCTGCCCGCTGTTGCTGCTGACGCTTTTGCAGGAGTCTCGAATGTGTCGATCTTTGCGGAGATTCCGTCCGGCGCGAGAGTTCTTGACCTGGGCTGTGGTGCCGGACTGGACGCACTAATCGCGGCTCGCAGGGTGGGTCGGTCGCGCAAAGTAATCGCGGTCGATTTCAGCACGGCGATGCTAGACAGGGCTCGGCAAGCTGTAGCAGAAGCCGGCGTAAGCAATCTAGAACTGCGCGAAGCGGATGCAGAACAATTGCCTGTCGCCGACGAAGAGATCGACGTTGCCATGGCCAACGGGATCTTCAATCTGAACCCTTCAAGAGACGCTATCTTCCGGGAGCTTGCACGGATCGTCCGGCGCGACGGAACGGTGTTTGCTGCGGAACTGATCCTTTCGAGTCCGTTGCCAGCGGAAGCCCGGGCCAGTGAATCGAATTGGTTTGCATGAATTGCCGGTGCGAAGGAAGGAGTTGCCTTCCTGCGCGAGTTCAGAAACGCCGGATTCTCGGATGCAGTCATTCTCAGGCAGAGCCGGAACGCCCGAACCAAGGACCCGCACGTGTTTGCCGCGGAAGTCTGCGCGAGAAAGTAGACCCAGCAACGAGCCAACTGTGGTGAAGAGGAAGCGTTGTACTTAGCGGCAATTCTGCTGCTCTCGGCCCTCCAC
>DASYZA010000321.1:0-31509 GCA_035946775.1 Candidatus Sulfotelmatobacter sp.
GGCTCCGCCTCGCGCACCGATCGCATCGCGAAATACAACCAACTTCTGCGCATTGAGGAAGAACTCGGTGCATCGGCATCGTTTCCAGGGCGCCGCGCGCTTGCCGCCCGAGGATAAATTTTTTGCAAGGCGACCGGTTGAACCGCTGACTCTAACGCCCTATTTATCGATTGGGCCATGCGGCACATTTGAAGGTGCGGTCGTGCTAGTCTAATCGAAGGCTCCTTCAGCTCAGCCCATGAGATTTGCAAGATCAACTTGGGTAATTGTTATCGCTTGGATTGTCTTCGTCGGCGGATTCACACTGATTTCGCTGCTGATGCCTCCCAGTCCGGCGCGCGCTGCCATTGCCGACATCGCCCTTTGCCTGGTGCCCCTCTTTGCGAATGCCTGCTTGCTGTGGAATGCCTCCTCGGCCTATCGCCGCCAGAACGATTTCTGGATGCTGCTTGCCTTTGGCTGCACGCTGTGGCTTGCCGGCCAACTCATTTGGACCTACCACGCGCTCGTCTTGCACCGCGTCAGCTACGCTCCCGCATTTTTGGACGTTGTTTTCTTTCTGCACACGGTTCCGCTCATCGCTGCGCTGGCGATGGCTCCGCACGCGCGGAAAATGCGCGAGGTCCTGCGCTACGGCCAACTGGACATGCTGCTTCTCGCAACGTGGTGGTTTTTTCTCTATTTATTTGTTGTGGTGGCATGGTCGAGAGATCCTGGGAGCGCCGGCCTCGAACGCATCCGAGACTTGCAAGTTTATGGCCTCGCTAATCTCGTCTTTGTTGTCGGCACCGGCGTTTTCGCTCTTCATGCTGATAAGGGCTGGCGCGCGGTTTATGCCAACCTCTTTGGCGCATCCGTTGTATACATCGCCGGTATCTGGTGGATTTTCCATTCTGTCTTGCGCGGAACATATTCAGCCGGCAGTTTCTTCAACGTTCCGGTGATGGCCGCTTTCGTTTGGTTTGGCACAGCGGGGATTGTCGCCCACCGCATTTCGCCCGCCCCTGCCCTGGCGCAAAATCTGAAAATGCGCGATTCACAATGGTTTGGACGCCTGGCTATCCTGTGCATCCTTTCTATGCCGCTCATGGCCGGCTGGAGCTTTTTTCTTAGCAAGGCGCCCGCGCCGGTCCGCCATTTCCGGTTGGTAATTACGCTGGCTACGATAATCCTTGCCACGGCGCTCGTTTTCTTCCGGCAGCAGCTTGTGGATCGCGAGCGCCTCGCGCTGCTTAAGGGTTTGCAGGACTCCATCGAAAACCTCAAGCGGCTGCAAATGCAATTCGTGCAGGCTGAGAAGCTCGCCTCACTTGGCCAGCTCGCGGCCGGCGCGGCGCACGAAATCAACAATCCTCTCACTGCGATTCTCGGTTATGCCGACCTGATTCACACAGACGCGACTGCCTCAGAACGCTCTCGCGGCCTTAGCGAAAAAATTCGCGATCAGGCGCGGCGTACGAAAGTGCTGGTCACCAATTTGCTCAGCTTCGCGCGCCAGGTGCCTGCTGAAAAGCAGCTGTTGGACCTGAAGTCCGTGGTCAATAGCGCGATTGAACTTCGCCAACTCGATTTGCGCGACAAAAAAATTCGCATCGAAGTCGAACCTTGCGGTGTTCTTCCGGCCGTGCGTGGCGACCCAAACCAACTGCTCCAGGTTTTTTTTAATTTAATCAACAATTCTGTGGACGCCATGGAAGCGGTCGGCGGCGGATCTCTTTTCGTTCGCATGCGTACGGAGCGCGGAAGCGTGGTCCTCGATTTTTCCGATACCGGCCCTGGCCTGCGCGAGCCCGATCGTGTCTTTGACCCGTTCTACACCACCAAGCCGGTCGGCAAAGGCACGGGCCTCGGCCTGAGTATTTGCTACGGCATTATTCAAGAGCACGGCGGGCAAATTTTCGGTTTCAACCGCCCGGAGGGCGGCTGCACTTTTCGCGTGATTCTCCCGGCGGTCCTGGCGCTGTACCCGCAACTGGCTTCTTCCCAAGTCACCTCGGGCCAAACATAAATCCAAATATGGACAGCCCATACCGTAGGCTGTCGAAGCTTCTCTCACGAAGCTGCTCTCATTCCTGAATCCCAGTAGAAACATTCACAGAATCGTTGTAAGCAGGTAGAATCATTCCGCGCCGCCGCAGCCGATTTGCCTTAGCGGACTTTGCTACGCGAGAAGCGGGCAGCGGCGCAAACTTTGAGGCTCGAGAAATCCATTGTGGAGGGTAGCGATGCCGGAAAATTCAACGAATGGAAATGCGTTCATTAGAAGAACCGCGATCGGGCGGACGATGAAAAGGCTCAGCAGCCCTGCCTTTGTCGCGGCAACAGCCGCGCTGATGCTCGCTATTGGAGTGGCCGCGCAATCGCAGCAGTCTCCTCAGCCCAGCCCAATGGACAGCAAAACTGCCGGGGAGTATTACAAAAATATTCAGGTGCTCAAGGACGTTCCCGCATCGCAACTCATACCCGGAATGCGCTATATCACCACGGCTCTCGGCGTCGAGTGCAGCTACTGCCATGTACAGGGCAATTTTGCCGCCGACGACAAGCAGCCCAAACAGACTGCGCGCAAGATGATGACCATGCTTTTCACCATCAACAAAAATAATTTCGATGGTCGTCAGGAGGTCAGTTGTTTCACCTGCCATCAGGGACATCACGAGCCCATGGGCGTTCCCGCGTTGCCCGCGGAAGCAACCGAGCCTCAATTCTCCCGGCTCGCCGCCGGTGCGCCCACGCTAACCGCTGTTCTGGATAAATTCACCCAGGCGCAAGGCAGAGAAGATGCGGTGGACAAGGTCAACACGCGCGCGATTACCATGCAGGTGACTCACGGCGATCAGACTTCCTCCGCACAGCTATATCAAAAGGCGCCCGGCAAAATGTATGCGGTAATGAACACGCCGCGTGGAAGCATGACCATGGGATTCGATGGAACCCGCGGATGGACTTCGACCAACGAAGGGACCCGCGAGGCGAGCGGCCCTGAGGCGGAAATCCTGCGCACGGAAGCGCAAATCAATCCGTCTGCGGCAATCGCCGCTTACAAACCGAAGCGCCTGTTTGGCACGGCGAAAATCGGCGACGCAGAAGCTTATATCGTGTTTGCCACCGCACCCGATGGTTCTTTCGAATTGGACTTCTTCGACCAGCAGTCGGGCCTCCTGATTCGTCGCATGATTCGCTACCGCACGATTTTCGGTGCGTTGCCCGTCGAAGCGGATTATTCGGACTATCGCTCGGTCGATGGCGTCAGCATCCCGTTCAAAACTGTGTGGTACATGAATGGGCAGACCGTGACGTACACGATTACCGATGTGAAGGACAACGTTCCAGTGGACGACTCGAAGTTCGAGCCGCCGCAAAAATCACAGTAATCTCCTCGTCAGTCGCCGCAGCCCTCAATCGTAGCCTGAGGTGGCGGAACCGAGCTGAACTTGGCGGGGGCAGGCCGTATTCCAGCCGCTTGCCCCTGTCCTCATGACCTTAGGAACTGTCCGTTTGTGAAATTGAAACTCTCGCGATCGGACAGATAACCACCGTCGCTCTCTTGAAACCCGTCTTGCTCACTCATTTCAAAAGCCTTAACTTATATCCGAAAGGAATGTAATGTGCCTTGGAAAGCGGGCGAGGTAAGCTTTGTCTAGTCTCGATGTATGGAAATCCCTCCCGACTGGAGGAACGAATGAGCACATTGTTCCAAGACGTCAAATACGCCATTCGCACGCTGAGTAACGTGCCCGCATTCACTGCGGTCGCGGTGCTCACTCTCGCTCTCGGCATCGGCGCCAATACCGCCATTTTCTCCGTTGTAAACGCCGTCCTCCTCCGCCCGTTGCCCTTCCGGCACCCCTCGCAATTGGTGGATATTTGGTCCCGCAGCACTTCGTTCGATTTCCCACGTATGGGTTCGTCTCTGCCCGATCTTGACGATGTGCGTCAGCAAACCACGGTCTTCTCGGAAATCGCTGAATACAACTGGGGCCACGAAATGGCTCTGCGGGGCCAAGGCAACCCCCAAGAGGTCACTGCGGTCGAGCTGTCTCAGAAATTTTTCCCGCTCCTTGGCCTTCAGCCGCTCTATGGACGATTGTTTCTTCCCTCGGAAATGCATGCTGGCCAGGACCGTGTCGTGATTTTGAACGATTCACTCTGGCGCTCTCAATTCGGTGGCGACCCGCACTCCATCGGAAAAACCATCACACTCGATGGCAAGCCTTACACCATCATCGGCATTATGCCTCCGCTTTCTTTTTTGAATTTCCCCACCTTCGCCGACGTCTGGATTCCCTTTGTTCCGGATCCGAAGGAAATGGCAGCCCGCGGCAATCATTTCACCGATGCCGTCGCCCGGCTTAAGCCCGGACGAACGCTCGATCAGGCACAGGCGGAGCTCAGCACGGTAAGCGCCCGCTTGGCGAAAACGTACCCCGATACGGACAAAGAATGGAGCCTTCACGCCCAAGCCGTTGACCATGACGTTCTCGGAGACACGCGCACACCCCTGCTCATTCTCCTCGGCGCCGTTGGATTCGTTCTACTTATCGCTTGCGCGAATGTGGGGAATCTATTTTTGTCACGTGGCTTGGCGCGTCGCCGCGAGCTGGCCATTCGCTCGACCCTTGGCGCCACACGCGGAAGGTTGATTCGCCAGTTGCTCGTCGAAAGCATCCTGCTCGCTCTGATTGGCGGGGCATGCGGACTCCTGCTGGCGGTTTGGGGCGTGCAAGGTCTGCGGACCCTCCTGCCGCCGGACACGCCGCGCATCCAGGAATTCGGCATAGACCACGCAGTGCTCTGGTTCACGCTGGGAGCTTCCGCGCTGGCCGGAATTTTGTTTGGACTTGCGCCCGCGATTCTTGCGTCGCGGCAGGAACTGAACGCGGTCATTAAAGAAGGCGCGGGCGCACCGGCCAGCGCCTCTGGACCGCGTCATGGCTTTTTGCGCCGGCTCCTGGTCGCCGGAGAGATCGCGCTGGCCCTTATATTGCTGATTAGCGCGACGTTGGCGCTGCGCAGTTTGGCGTACGTACTCCGCTTGAATCTTGGCTTCCGTTCCGATCATTTGCTGACCATGCAAATCGATACTCCCGCATTTCAATTCGCAAATGCTGGCCAGCAGACGCAATTCGTGCGTCAGGTTCTCGAACGTGTGCGTGCTCTTCCCGGTGTGACCGATGCGGCGATCACTCCGTTCGCGCCGTTTTCCGGATGGTCGGGAGAAACTACCTTCCGAATCGAGGGAGTTCCGGAAAACCCGAATGCCAGTCAATTGAAAGCCGAGGTGAATGAACCGACTCCAAATTATTTTCGCACTCTAGGGATTCCCCTCATTGCCGGCCGCGAGTTCACCGACGCTGACACCGAGAACCTCCCGGACGTTTACGTGGTGAACGAAGCCCTCGTCAAACACTACTTCGGCGCCGAAAATCCAATTGGCCGGCAAATCACCACGGGAACATGGGATCAGAAAACGCCGGTAAAATGGGGCGAAATCGTCGGTGTCGTGGCGAACACGAGGAATCAGGATGCGAAAGTTGCTCCCAAGCCCGAACTGTACCGGCCACTGCTTCAGGAAAACAAAAATGTCTGGGGCTTCGAGACCCTGCTTGTGCGAACGCACGGTAACCCGCTGACCCTCGCTCCCTTGGTTAAAGATCAAGTCTGGGCCGTGAATAAAAGTTTGCCGATCACGCAGGTGCGCACCATGGATCAGGGTATCGCGCAAACCAACGCGCAGCCGCGCTTCCAAGCGCTGTTGCTGGGAATTTTCGGCGCGCTCGGATTGCTGCTCGCCGTGGTGGGAATTTATGGCGTGATTTCGTACTCCGTCACGCAGCGCACCCACGAAATTGGGATTCGCATGGCGCTCGGCGCGGCACCGACTCAGGTGATGCGCTTGATTCTCGCGCACGGGCTGAAACTCGCGCTGCTTGGCGTGGCCATCGGGATTGCCGCCGCGCTCGCGTTGACGCGGCTGATGTCCAGCCTCCTTTTCGGCATCAGCGCCACTGATCCACTGACATTCGCCGCCGTCACGGTGCTGTTGCTTGCTGTCGCGATCGCCGCATGTTACATCCCTGCGCGGCGCGCGATGCGTGTCGACCCCATGGTCGCCCTGCGCTACGAGTAGGATGACGGCGGAGATTCACGGTTCATCTGTGTGGTTAATCAGAATAATAAACCGAATTGCACATGGCGAATTTCGTCGTTTGCAGCTCGCGTCAGCCAATTGCAAATTATTTGGAAGCTTCCCCCTTAGCCGGACGGTTAGCCATGTGCCGATGGAAGCGCGTCTTGAGAATTTGGGAGTCGGCGGAGTCAATGAACGTGCGAGATAAAGAGAACGGCGTGGCTCGCAGCGCTCCTTCAATGCTAGAATAATCAAGCAGACCAAGACGGGGCGTGGCTCAGCCTGGCTAGAGCGCCTGGTTCGGGACCAGGAGGTCGGTGGTTCAAATCCACTCGCCCCGACCATTTACCCTATTCCTTTTAAGCAGTTGCAGCCATTTCTAAAACGGGCGCGAATTCGAGTTTCAGTCCATTCGGTCCAATTGAGCGTTTTTTCGATAAAAACTTCTTCGCGTCAACGCATTTTGGGGACGGAAGCTGGAAACCCAAACCCGCCTTTTCTGCCACTTCTTTGCGGAACGCCACGTCCTCTTTGATTTTGTCGTAGAGATCGGACATATCCTCTCCGGCGTGACCCATCCAGAACTTGATGAGTCCCGGAGGTGTAGTCGTGAAGTTCCGAAGGTACGTGTTGCGAAAACGCCGGAAAGCATGCACGCCGCACTTGGGTTGACCGAGCTTGGCCAACACTGGGTGCAGCTTGCGTCGGAGGAGGTTCGACTGATGGAGCGGCTTGCCATTCCGCGAACAGAACAGCAGGCCGCACTTCCTCTCGGCATTATGCTTCGCGTTTGCTCGTTGCGAAATGTATTCCCGTAGCATGGCCGCCATCGAAGGATGAAGGTCAACTTCCCGTTCGCCGTTTGCGGTTTTCAGGAAGTTGTGCACTGCCGAACCCCAAGCCTTCTCAACGACCTTGATGGTGGAGCAATCCGGGGAAACGTTTTTCATGTCGATTCCCAGGGCTTCTCCAAACCGCAGTCCCGCCGACGCACAGAGCGCAAACAGCACGCGATATTTTTCTTCCCCGATTTCCCGAAGAATGCCAGTCACCGCTTCACCCGTGAAACTCGGCTGCCTCTGGCTCTTCACCATAGGTATGTCGATGTATTCATGGTCCCACTGCACGTTGAAGAGGCGCTGGCCTTTCTCGTCGCGTACCGACTTCATTACCATCTTCACGATCTGCGCGTAATTGGAAATGGACTTCGGAGACAAACCGCCTTCGTTCATCTTATTCACGAGGCTTTTCAAGGCCGCGTTGTTGATGGAGTCCAGCGGAAGATCTCCGATGTTGACGTTAATCCACTTTTCCAGAGCATACGCCCACGTTGCGAGAGTGGACGGTGCCACTGGTTTGCGCTTGCGGTTGCCCATGCTATCCAGCCACGTCGTAGCCTGCTCACGGAAAGTGATGCAGGCGTCCTTCGACTGCAACACTACTTTGTCGAAGTACTCCTGTGTGTCCACTCCGCTGGCCGCGATGATCTCCTTGGCTGTGCGTTCCCGTTCGGAAGCTGAAACTTTGCCTGGGCCTGATATGGGGCAGATTTTAACGCGTACTCGTTGCCGCTTCTGCTGGCCCGCGACATCCTTCCAGTATCGAACGACGTACCACTTACCATCTTTCTGAATGCTGCCATTCTGGCCAGATCGCCTTGACATGGATTTTCTCCCTGTCCGCTTATCTGGTGTCGCTGTCGCGACTGTACCAATGGCGTTGGCAACCGACAACTGGATTTTGTCGTTCATTGTCGTGTTGAACTGCTTCTATTGAGAACTACAGGGAAGGTTCGTGATCGTTCTCGCGATTCGAGAGAGGGCCGGCGGAACTGGGAAGTGGGCGGGTCACTTCTGCTTGAGCCTTTTCAACCGTCAGGCGCGCGTAATACTGAGGGTCGTGTTTGTCGTCCGCGCGGTAGTCGGAGATGTGTCGGATGATTTCTTCTGGATCGTCGCCACGGGCGAGGGCGCGCTTCGCATAGGCCCAATCGCGCTCGGACTGGCTGAGGGTTTCTCGCGAGCCGCTTGAACGCGACGGGTTTTGTTCCGACGTTCGGTCGCTCTTAACTGGGCCGGATGTAAACTTGAAATCTCGAAGGTTGTAAGTTTGATCCGAATGCTTTGTTGCACGCACAAGGCACTCCGCGCTGTACTTCGTGTTGGCAAATGCGGGGAGCCGTAGAACCCGCGAGGCATCGGTTGCCGCGATATCGCCCGCGAACTCATGCGCCATCCGCTGCTGGAGGTCTTCGGCCTCTTGTGGCGTGGCATCTTCGATTTTCCAAATGACTTGGTGTTTGCCCGGCGAAGTATCAAGAACGAAATTCGGTTTTGGAATGTCGTCCGAATTGTGAATGGCTTTAAGTGCCTCAGGACCTCGGTAATCCAAGTCGAGATAGACATGCCTGATTTCGAGGATGTCGCGTTTGGTGCGCGTACACGCGCCTTCTTTGAGGGTGTTCATGCCAATGTAGATATCGAATCCTCCTCGATTCCTCTTTGTGAGCCACTCCTGAAAATCGTGTGCCGCAACGTCCTTTGCAGATGCGATACGCTGGAGGACTTCTTCGGTGGCACGGTTCCGCAGCAAGACAGCAATCCGGTCGGATGGCTTGAAGTTGTCGAGGATGTACTCCGATGGAGAAATGGAGTCAGGCATCGAATCTCGTGAAATCGCGTTAGAGATTTGCCGTAAAAACCGAAAAGAGGCCGTACCTATCGTTCTCGGAGTTGTAGCCGCAAATTTCGAGGGCTTCGGAGATGAACCGCTTCCCTGGCCGGCGCTCCAACTGAATGAGTACGTTCAAGGAATCGGCGATATTGCTCTTAATCGCGCGATAGGGCAGTTCGATTCCGCTTTGGAGAACGCAGCTTGTGAAACGGGCCAAGGCTTGGACAGCCGAGCTTGCGTGAACCGTTGAGAGCGTCCCGGAGTGACCCGTATTGAGCAATTGGAGCAAATCGAACGCCTCTCCGCCGCGAATTTCGCCAAGAATGATGCGGTCGGGCCGATGGCGCAGAGAAGCTTTGAGCAAGTCGCGGATCGTGATGGCGGGGAAGTCCGGCTGTGCCTCACGCGCCTCGAAGCGAACGAGGTTGGGTTTTTCCAACTGAATTTCGGAAGTATCCTCAATTAAGAGAATCCGCTCCTCATCGGGAATGAATCTGCACAGTGCATTTAGCAAAGTCGTTTTGCCCGTTCCGGTTCCGCCACTGATGAGAATGTTTTTACGGTCGTGGACGTAGCTTTGAAGGCGGGCGGCGAGATCGCCGTCCAGCGTGCCCATTCGCACAAGGTCCTCGACGGTGAAGTGCCGACTGTTGAATTTGCGGATGGTCAGCGTGACGCCATGAATGCTGCACGGGGGAATCACGGCGGCAACCCGGCTGCCGTCCGGGAGCCGCGAGTCGAGGATCGGTTTGGCTTCCGAGATGTCGTCTCCGAGTCGTCGGGCAATATTCTTGATCGCAACCATCAATGATCTCTCGCTGAGTGCGAGTTCGGGAACCTGCTCAAGCACACCTTCCCGTTCAATAAAAATCCGGTCTGGCCCATTCACCATGATCTCGCTGATGGAGTCGTCGCGAATCAGATGTTCAATAGGCCGCAGAAACGGCAGGATGGTTTCGAAGCCGAGAGTCATACTTCACCATCCGCCATTTGCCGGAAATACGATTTGTTCGGGTCGTTGTAATAGGGCTTGAGATAGCAGAACATCGGCGGCATTGGGTTGAGGCCGTCGTAAGCGATGATGATGGACTGCGCGTTCTTGAGTTCGGTGAAGGTCTTCATGTCAAAGCGGAAGTCCGTCTGGGTGTTGTAACTCTTCGAGGCTGTCACATTGGCACGGTGGGCGATGGCTTTTCCGGTCAGCAAACTCACTCTGGCATCGTGGCCGCTTTCGGAGATGTTGTAACTGACCTTCAGCTTGTCTTCGCGCCCGCAGAGCTCGCTCGCGGTGCGAGCCGAGAAATCGTCGGAAAGGCACAGGAAAATCTTCGTGCGAAATGTCTGCAAGAGCGTGCGCCACGCTTCACCCGGCAGCACGGACTTGAGCGAGCTGATGCTTTGCGTGGCGACAATCGGGATGCACTTGGGCTGGCGCGAGAGGCTGAAAAACTTCTCATCGCCGGTCGGCTCGTTCTCTCCAACCGTAGCGAAGTTCTGATACTCGTCGCAGACGAAGAAAACCTCGCGGAAGTGCTTCTTGGGATTCCTCGCCATGTCAGGCACGCGATTGAGCACGGCGCGCTGGAAATCGAGCTTCATCATCACGCCCAAGGCGCGGGCCAGTCCAGGGTTCAACCCAATGGGAAAATTGAGAGCGCAAACCTTGCCGTGTTCAATGAGCCACCGAAACGATGGAAGAGGCTTGCCGAATTTGCCATCTGGGTTGGCAATGGGGTCGTAACATTTCGCTGGCGGACAGAAGATGCGTTTCACTACCGGATTGTCGTCAAACAGAGAGAGAAAAACAGAGATACCTTCCACGATAGAAGTGCGAAGCTTCGGCTCAATCCTGCGCCAATCGTCATAGAACCAGCGTTTCACTGCTTCAAGTTGCTCGCGCTTGAACGAATCGGGGTCGTCCGGGGATGACTCCGTGAGCGCCTCGAATTCAATGCCTTTATTGTGGAGGAAAATGCGGAGGTGTTCCGAGTCATCGGCGCGGTACATTCCGGCATCGGCTACACCCAGTGCGAATTTGAATGGCGCAAGCTCCATTGCGTGGGTGAGGTACGCCTCGGATGAAATAAGCACAAACCGGCGTCCGCCGAGCTTCTGTTCCGCTTCATGGATCGCCTTTTCGAGTTTGTCGGGCGAAATGGAGCATTGATAGACATCGAAGAGGGTCACGTAATCGTAGGTGATCTTGTGAAGGAGAATGATGAACTTCACAAGGTTCGTATAGGCCTGCTGCCAGAAGGGTTCTTTTCCCTTGCCGAAGAGGTTGTTTAGGAGTGACGCGATGCTGTACGCGAGCGCGTAAGCATCGAGGTCGTTGTGCAACGGGTTGTAGCGGTACTCGGAATCGAGGCTAATTTCGATGTAGTCATCGGCGCGGCTATGCCGCGTGAGAATCTCTTTCACTTGGTAGCAGAAATCTCCTTTCACTTCGAGCACAAGCCCGCCAACCTTTTTCTCTGGGTCTGACGCCTTGTAAGCGACAAGCTGTTCGACAAACGGATACATGCAGCAACTCGTCTTGCCAGTGCCAACTGCGCCGACGATGGCTATTCCGGTAAAAAGCCCGCGCTGCGGAATCACGAGCCAACGCGGAGTCTCCGCAGGCGCAGCTCTACGTGGATTGTGAACCTCACCGACAACCAGAAAAACGCTCTCGCGGCGATGCGGGTCGGGATAGGGCGGCAACCGGCCTGCCCTGATCTTCCGGTGTGCTTTCAAAGCGAAGATGTACAGGCCGGAAAGCAGAATGGAATAAACGATGTACGGCGTCGAGAACAGAAACAGGGTGTAGGACCACCTTATTCCTGCAAAAACAACAGGGGCGCGGAGAGCCATTAGCTGGAGAAAAGGATTGTCGTTTGGGAATGGCAAGTAAAAGTAAAGCGCCATGCCCGTGAGTCCGGTTAGGAGGTAAGCGACGAAATTCTTGGAATTGAGGAGTCGTTGAATCACGGCTTTTTCACCTCGGCGGGCGACGCTGCTTTGCGCGATTTCTTTTGCTCCTTCTGGAGACGGTCAAACTCCTTGTCTTTCCAGAAGACAAATCGGAGGGCAGAAGCCACGACGTGATCGGGGGTGCTGCCGATGAATTTCGCGTAGCTATCGAGTGTTTCAGCAAGTGGTTCCTCAAGCTGAAATTCGCGCGTAATCGTTTCAGGTGGCTTCTTAATGAAGGGCATTGCTGGTCTCCTCTCTTTTTGTTACGGGGCTGCTTTGCGAAGTTCTCTGCGCGAACAAAACACGCGGCACTGAAGTCGTGCCGTTGGGCGGTAGCGACCCCGACGAATGTTTTGGGCGGCAAAGTCGACCAAAACCGGGGGTCGCTACCGCCCAAGCTGCGTGTTTTGTTCGCGGTCTTTTTTCGCGGGGTGGAGCTTGTATGGGCTTCGCTCTTCGCGGTTTACGCAAGCGGGCCGCAGAACGCGGGCGGCTTAGATCGGGCAGAACACTGCATGTGTTTCAGTGTTCTGCCTAAGCCGCAATCGCAGCGGGAAGAAATCGCTGCCGCTTCACCAAGCAAGTGTCGAAGTTGATTCGGCGCTGTCCGTTGGAATCGGAAAAGAGGGCAGCGAGACTCGACTCAGATAGCTCGCCTTTGGCCCAGCAGTTGTAAAGCTGCTGAACACGCTCGGACGAGGATCGCCGCGTTGCCTCACTCAGGAACTCGATGTCCTCGGTTTTGAGTGCTGTGAATTGCCGCGACTCCCATAGCTTCCGCATTCGAAAGTACCGAATGATTTCCGCTGCCGGAGGGGCTTCCAGCGGTCCCTTTACGAGCGAGAGAAAAATCGGTCGTGCCTTTGGAAATAGAGGTTCACACGGGGATATGAAGATGAAGTTGAATTGCTTCAGGGCCCTAAATAGGGGCAAATACATTTGCAGATGGGTCACGAACGCGATGAGATTCTCGGCCTCAGGCGCGACATAAGTGAACGTGACGACGGGCGAGCCTGTGATCACGGGCAAGAACATCGGGAATTTGTCCACAAAATAGCGTGGGGTAATCGAGGGATTTCGCGTTCCCAAATAGAGCTTTGTGGGTAATGTATGTTTATCTACGCCAAGCGCCTCGCAGAAATAGCGAACTTTGTCGTTCTCGGTTTCGAAATAATCGTGCCGCTGGTTTGCAAGAATGAAATCAAGGGCCAAGAGCCGGGTCTTGATGAACTGGAATTCGTGGTAGCGGCGGTTGCGAATGTTCTCCTTGCCGATAGCGGAATAGACCTTCCGCGAAAATAGGTGGTAAATCCGCGCATTCTTGTGGTGAATTTCGGGGGAGGCGTGTTTGTTGTTGAGGAGCTTCCGGGTGAGCGCATCGGAGCGGTACCCGCGCTTCACTTCGGCGAAGGTCAAATATTGCTGTGAAGTGAAGTAGCCTGAGTGCGTGCCGACGATATAGAGGAAGCGGGCTTCTGTTTCGGTGTAGCCAAGGTCTTTCAGGGCGTCCAGATAGATGTCTTTTATATTCATAGGCTGAGGATCTCCGCAGTGATTTCCCGGCCGTTCAAAACGCGACGCAAACGGTCGGAATCCTGAGCGGGCGCATATAGCGTGAAGCCCGCCTGAGCTTTCGCTTGAAGATGACCTGCCCGGTAGTTCTTGGTAGCGAGTTCCAGATTGACTCGCGCCATTTGGCCTTCGGCGTTCTCGTATTCGATTTGAAGATCGGGCACGACAACTCTGCCATTCACGACGCGCACGCCATGCGCCTGAGCAATCTCGATTTTCTTGTTACCGTTGTGCCGATCCGTGCCTAGCCGCGAAAGTTCCCTGTTGATTCGCTTTTTAAGTTCGTAGTCGAGTGCGACGGTGCGCACCTTCCCACCATCGCTGTCGATCTTGCAAGCCGCTTTGTGGTACAGGCGATAAAGCGTCGCGTCGTGGCATGCCTCTTTGAGTTTCACTAACCCGTAGTAAATGGGCCGGTCTTTCGGCATCAAGCTCTGCTTGCGAAGGAACCGTTGTCCGGCCTTGGTAAGCGTGAGGACGTGCATCCGTTCTCTTTCCGCGCCTTCGATGCGCCGCCGCGTAATGAGCGATTGGCGAATGAGACTTCGCAAGTCCTGCTCCATGCGGTCGCGCTCGCCGCGATAGCTAATTTCTGCGAGAGCTTCTGAATCAATCGCGCGAAAAGTCCCAAGTTCTCGGAGCGTTTGGATTTCTGAGGTTCGCAGCGAGTACGCCCAACGCCCGTCACGGTAAGGTGTCCTGGGTTCAACGGGACGCCGTTGAGTCGATTCGGAATCTCGAAGATGATCCCGCTGTAGTTCTGCCGCTCCAGAGCTCGCTCCGCGAGTGCCGCGCTCTTGCGAATCAGATTCAGGTCGCCGCACCGTATCCGGCTGCGGCTGCCTCCCGGAGTCCGCTAGCTGTTCAAATTCATTCCGCTCGGATCGACGTGACATGGAGTGTCATTCCTCGTCAGAAACTTCGGCTGCAACCTCGGATTGACCGGCGTTGAATTGCTTGTCGAGGTGGGCCAGCTTCCGGCCTGTATCCTTGAGGAAGAATTTGCGGTTCAGCGCGAAAGCCACGGCGAAGACATTGGCGAACAGGAGACCACAGTAGGCGAGAATGTATGCCGAATACGCTCGCCAGATGACAACCTTAAAGGGGATCAAGAACCTGAGTTCGCCCATGAGGTAGAAGGCGACGCCGAGCATCACAGCGATGGTGATGAGAATCGTGTTTGCAATCATGTGAGAAGACCCTAGATTTGAGACGGCGGATGAATCGACTAGCACCGCATGACTGATGCCTGGAACTAACGAGGCATTAAGGCGAGAAACTGCCGTGGCCTGACGATCTGAATCCCCTGGTGATCCTTGATCTTCAGAAGCGCCGCGTCTCCGCTCACGACGTAATCGGCGCGGGCCGCAAGCGCCGCTTCCAGAAACTTGTCATCGTCGGGATCGCTGCAAACGCGTTCCGGGAAACGGACAGGTGTGACCATTTCTGAATGGAGTTCGATAATTTCCAGAATTGAGCCGAGGACAGGGATCGGGCACTGCTTCGTCATCTCGTCCAAAACGCGGCGGTACTCGTCCAAGATGGGTCGCGATATAACGAGGAGAAAGCGACGCTTTTGCCAAGCCTCCAAAATCTCGAACGGCGGGCCCTTCCAGAAGATGCCGGAAATAAGGACGTTTGTGTCGAGAACTGCCTTGATTTTCACTTCGCGCGACGCCGGACTCTGGCAATAACTGATTTCAGGTCTGCTTTCTTGATTCGTGCTTTTCTCGTTTCCGCGCGGGCCTGGCTCAAAAGCTTCTGGAATTCCTCGATCTTGGGCGGTGTGATCGTCTTGAGAATCACTGCATCGCCCTGTCCGATAACGAGGAACTGATCGCCTTCGTTGAGTCCAAGAGTGCGGCGAACCTCTTCCGGTATCACGACTTGCCCTTTGGACGAAAGCCTTGTCGTCGCATATGCGGCCATGGTAGAGAACCTCCGATCTTACTGGTAAGAATAGCATAAAATCCCTCTCCGCGGACGATCGTATATCGGGCTAGTTGAAAGCCTCATCCTCACGAAAGTAGGTGATGGTCAAGCCCAGCGGATTGATGGGGATGAGTTCGTTCGGGACCTGGCTCCTGAAAAAGAACACGAAATTGGCGGTGTAGAGCGTGCGCTTCAGTTCGCTGTGGTCGGCTGGTGAGTAATAGACCATGTAGAAGTCCACGCGGGCGCGGTATGGCGGCTTGTCCAGTTGCTCGATGGCGACGTTCTTCACGTCAATGTCGATTTCGGGCTTCGTCGGATCGGCCAGAAAGTCTTTGATGATGTCGTTTTTCTTGTACGCATCGATGATGTCGCTCGCGAGCTTGCCGTCCAAGAAGTACAGCGATTGTGAGAAGTCATCGTTAATGGTGTAGCGGTTACGCCCATAGTAGTGCTGGCAGAACTGCGAGAGGAAATAGCGCACTTCGGCGTCCTGCGGCTTGTATTGGAAGTTGCTGTAGGCCAACGCCTCGGCGCGGCCTAGCTGGTCAATTCGAATGACAAGCGGGCGGAAGTTCTGAAAGGTGCGTATAGTGCGCATGTCAATCAGGCCAAGACTCAACGCAACAAGCACAAGCAGAACTAGCGCAATTTTCAGATACGTGTTCGTCACCATCGGATCACCGTATTGCTCCAAGTAGAGCCGCTTGGCATCATCGAAACTCGAATCGTTCTTCATCGTGAATCGCTCCTGAAACTGAGGGCTATGCCTTCATTCGCGCGGCGAGGAAGCCGAGAATCGCGCCGGAGGAACCGCCCGAAGCGCCGCTGAAGATGTGGTTGGTAAGTACGGGAACCTTCAAAAGCGCATAAATTGAGGCGAGGAAGGTGATCAACAATACGGGAAACCACGCCATGAGTTGCACCGTTGAGAGCGTGCCTGCGGGCGGCAATTTCAGCGTTCCGACAAGCAGGTTCGCGATGATGTAGACCACTGCTGCCGCGATTACCTGATAAAAAGCATATTGGATGAACGCCTTAAACCAGCCCCAAAAGAGCCACTCCATCTCAGGCACGATGAAGAAGGGAATGAAAATCGGGCCTACTAGGACACATACAGCGGTGGCGATGAAACCGAACGCGACAACCACAATTGTTACGGCCTGCGCTGCCGCAAGCAGAATGATGATGACGACGTAGATGGCTGTTCCGAGAAAATCTCCGAATCCGGGCGAATCGAGTCGGGCCTCGAAGTCGCTCACGCCGTCAATCACCGTCTGCAACTGATTCTGCGTGATCTTTGCGGCAAGGAATTGGGATTCATCGGTGATGAGGTTGTGAAAGCTCGTTCCGATTCCGGGGAGCGGGCGATTGTAGTAGTTAAGCATGCCGAAACCGAAGCTGATCGTGAGGATGAGGCTTGCGAGTTTTTCAAAATGCAGCACGTGATGGCCGCTCGCGGCAGCGAGAGCCATCTTGATTCCAAACCACGCAACCAGAATCGTGGCGAACATGCGAAAGAGGTTTTGACCCATCGCGTCGAAGAAACCGAGATTCTGCGTCAGCATGTTGTTGATCGCCTGATAGATGAACTGCAGAAAGTCCGTCTGCATCGCCTTGGCTCCTTCGAGGTGGTGAGTTGAGAGTTGAATTGATTACGGCATTCGGTAGGTCTGAAGCGAGCTGCCAAGAGTGCTGGTCACTTGGGAGAGATTGCCGGCCAAAGTCGCGCGCCGCTCAATCTCAGCGTTAATGGAATTCGCGGTTTCCTCGCGTTGCTGTTTGACTGTAATGACGTTCTGCTCAAGCAAGGAGAGCAAGAGCTTGTTCGAGTCCTGAAGAGTACGGAGCATCAGCACATTGGCGGCGTTGATCTTGTTCAGCACACCGATTTCGGTGTTGAGATTGGGATTGTTCGAGAGTGAATCCTGTTCGAGATTGTTGATCTGATTCTCTATGTTCTGAGCGTCATCACGAATAGCGCCGACAGTGGCCATAGAGGTGACGTTCGCGCCGTCAGCAAGTTCGACGGAGGCGTACTGCGATTTCACTCGGTCAAGCTCGTCGGGCGTCATGCCGTTCAATTCCTGGCTGTTGTACTGAAGGAGCGGAACAGTGGCTTGCTGATATCCCGAATTGACTGCACCCG
Source organism: Candidatus Sulfotelmatobacter sp. (assembly GCA_035946775.1). Classification (GTDB taxonomy): domain Bacteria; phylum Acidobacteriota; class Terriglobia; order Terriglobales; family Acidobacteriaceae; genus Sulfotelmatobacter. The sequence continues at coordinate 17,412 of DASYZA010000321.1, forward strand.
CGTTTCCGGTATTCATTCCCGTCACCCACGTTCCGGTGTTGCCGTAAGAGTTTGGGGCAACGACATCACGCCAATTCGAGAACTTAGCGCGATAGCGGGTGGGCATGTTCTGAAGATTCTGCGCCATTCGGAGCGCGAGGTTGTATCGCGCAACGATCTGAGCGTAGGTTTGCCTGAGTTGATTGAGTTGTTGGACAAGCTGCCCGTAGCGGAGGACAGCATTGGCGTAGTTCGTCGGATCGTAAACGATTCCGAAACCGAACTGTGCGGAGGCCGTCCCAACGCACAGACCGAAAACAAGCAGAATGGTAAGCAGTCTCTTCTTCATTTCAGTTCTCCTCGAATTTCTTGATGAAAGTCGTGTCTACAGGTCGGAAGGCATTTTGTGGTTGGCGTAATCGGGAAGGGCGAGGTCGCCAGACAGATAAATCTTTACGCGATGTCCTTCCCGAATCGTGATTGTGGGCAGAATGTTTAGGAATTTGTCGAGAATGCGTTGCGAGGTTTGACCCATGCTTTGGCCCACGCCTGCCTCTATGCTCTGGATGCCCGTCTGATTCAGGAGTCCACTTGATTGAGCTTCGGAGATGCCGCCGATTGCACCAACTGCGAGCGAAGCTCCGAAGATTTTGAAGTAGTTGTTGTTCACCTGGTCGCGCAACCCTGTATCGCCAATCTGGTTCATGGCTTTGAACTGATCGAGACTGACGGAATAACCGTCCGGCATGATGAGGCGGTGAAACGCTACGGCAAGGCGTGTTTGACCGAACGCTTCGACGCGCTTCGATTCGCCAAGCACCTTTGTGCCGGATGGAATCAAAAGGTGCCGGCGGTCGTGCGAATAAATGTCGGTGGTAACGAGACATTCGACCGGGCCATTGAAGTCTCCGCTAAGGCGGTTGAGGAGCACCGTTTCGAGAATCGTGCCTTCGAACAGAACGTATGTTTTTCCGGTGGCGGCATTCAGCGCGCCTGGATTCGGCGTGGTCTTATAGCTGTCAGGTTCGGATTTCTCGGTGTCGCTCGCTGCATGCGCGTTCGACTGCGGCGGTACGGGCATCAACGGCTGTGGCATAGGCGGAGCTTCAGCGAGAAGCTGAGCAAGCGCATTCATGTCTGGCTGCTGAGTCGGGACGGGGGCTTGGTCCGAAGGCTGAGCGGTTGGAGTTGTTTGTTCTGGCTGAGCAACCTCCTTGCGGTAGCTCAAGGCCACATTGGAAGAAAAGAGCGAGACGTATGCTCTCCTCTTCTTCTCTTCCTGAACCGGATCGGGCGTTGCGGGTTCGGGAGCTGGACCCGACACCTGAGCCGGAGCGGAAGTTTCTGGGGCGGACGGAAGCGAGCCAAAGAACTTGCTTTGCTGCTTGAGTGCCGTTTGCTGCTCGCGCTGCAACTCCTGAATGCGATTTTGCAGCGCAGCGATCTGCGCTTCGTTGATTTCGGGCTGCGCGGCTGGTTGAAACGTTGAGACGCTTGATTTCGAAGTGCTCTGCGGCTTTTTCTTTCCGCCCGTGAGCCACATGATGATAACCATGAGCACAGCAAGGCCGAGCATGACCCATGCCTGAATGTTCTTGGGCATAAGGCCGGGCGGTTTCGGTGCTTTGTCTTGAACGGGTGTAGCGGCGGGCGCGGTGTTTTGTTCGGTCATCGCTGTTCTCTCCTCTGTATGGATTTGGCGCTCGCTTACTGCTGATGACGGGTGAAAGAGACTTTCTTCTTGCCAATCGCTAGATATCCGGCGTCCATGATCTTTGGGACGATGTACATGCCGTTGTCCAAATCGAAGTTGATGAGATTCGGCTTGCCGTCTTTCACTTCATAGACGGCTGGCTTTTCAGAAGCCGCGCATTTGATGTAGGTGAAGCGGTCGTCATGGAAGATCGCGGAAACAAGGAACGGTTCGCGCATCGCCTTGCGGTCTAACTCATATTCGAACTGGAGTTTCGTGGGATAGTCGGAGCGGAATTTTTCAATCTGTTGCTGGGCGCTGGCCTCGGCTGCTTTTACCTGGGCGGCGGCTTGATCGCGGACGCCCTGAATTTCCCGCTGGTAGGCGTCCACTTCACTCGCGGGCACAAACTTGCGAGCGAAAGCATCCATGCCGATGCCCGATTGCTCCTTCGGCTCGATGAAGATTTTCAGGTCCGGCTCAACGTTCGGCTCGTTGCTGATTTCCTCAAGCAGGAACGAATAGACGTGGCCGCTGGCTGTGATGAGATTCAGATTGCTGCGAATCCCGGCCTGAGCCGGATGGATATAGCAGAGGTTGTGCGCGCCATTGATGATCCAAAAATCTTTGTCGCCGGTCGTGAAATCGAGAATCTCTTCGTTTTCCGGCAGAACGATCAGAGTTGAATAGCGCAGCTTGGCGTGGACGGTCACAATGTCGTCCTGGCCGTATTTCACAACACGAGCAGTTTCAACGGGCGTGTGAATGGCAGTCTGCGCGAATAGAGACGGACCGAAGAGGAAAAGCGAGAGAAGCCCTGCCACACTGCTACGCAAACATGTTCTCAGTGCTTTCATGTTCTTGAAGCTCCTTTTTCGAATTGAAAGGCTAGGAACGGGAATCCGCTTTGAAAGTTGAACTTCGCTTCAGCGGTGCTTTTAATCGACTGTGGCTGTTACCATCTGAGTAAAGCAACCTCGCCGCGCCGCCCATTGCGTGCGATTGTTGGGTAGGATTGATTGTGAGATGAAGCGAAGCCTGCTATTTGTCTTCGGCTTGGCCCTTGCTGTGCTTATCGTGTGTTTGATCGCTCGGCATGTCTGGGAACAACGGATGCAGCACAAACGTGAAATTGCGTATCAGACGGCCCTCCAATCGTATTCAGCAACCTTCAGACGTGGAACGATGCGCAAGGAGGTCGAAACCCAACTGAGAAACCGGGGGCTAGCCTTCCAGCAAATCTGGGGTCCCATTGACGGACAGAGAGCATCTGTCCCGCTTGACCTCGTGCGAATCGGCAGAGAATCAGCTCCCTGGTATTGCAGCGAGCAGGACGTTTACATCGCGTTTGAATTTGCCACGACTGGACCTCATGAGTCGTTGGACTTCCGCGATTCTGATGTTTTGAAGGCCGTTAGCGTCTACAAATGGCTTCAGGGATGCTTGTAGTGCCCTCGCCGCAAGTAGGCGCTTACGACTCTCCTCCGGCCAATACTTCAAGCCCCTTTTCAAAGCCGTAGATTTCGAATGCCTCGCGGCGCTTGCGGTTGTCGAACGGATCGTTCGTGTACAGCCAATAGCTCTCCGCATCCACTTCGAGATTGGCGACCTTCGCTAGTTCCGGCGTCTTGATGAGAAGCTGCTGCTTGGGCCGGAGCGTCGAGATGAGTTCGATCTCGCTGTCGTTCAAATTGAACTGGCGGCGGTACAGATCCCGGTCCATATCCGGGTTGGCGAGGAAGATTTTCGTCGGGCAGCTCTCGACGATGATGTCGAGGATTTCGGACTTACGAAGCTCGTCGAGCGATTGCGTCGAGAGAATCATTGCGGCGTTCTGCTTACGCCAAGTCTTGAGCGCCTCGATGATGTAACTCTTGATGATCGGGTTCTTCAGGAACAGCCAAGCCTCGTCAATAAAGAACGTCTTGAAGATGTGGCTGATCTTCGGGTCGCAAATGACGACGTTCGCGCGATGCAGGATGTAGAAGAGCAACGGCTCCAGCACTTCGGGGTATTGGTTCATCCCCTGAAAATCGAGGCACTGGAAGCGAGAGAAGGTGATCGTGTCCTCCGCATTGTCGAAGACGAAATCGAACTGTCCGCCTGTGGTCCACTTAGCGAGGCGGTCGGCGAGACGGCGGTCAAGTGTATTCGACAGGACAGTAAGCGTGCGAAGGCTCGGCTCGATCTCGTACAGGTTTTCGATCTGGTGATAGAGGTCACGCTCCTCAGCAGGCGTCAGTTCCAGCGTTGAAGAGCCTTGAATCAAAACCTTCACGAAGAGCGCGAGGAAATCCAGATTCTGCTTCGTTGGCGGCAGGGAAAACGGATTGATCTTGAAACCGGGTGAATTCAGCCCGAGGTGAACATACGTGCCGCCAAAGAGCCGTGTCAGGCTCTCGAAGCTGCCGCCCAAGTCGAAGATGAAGGTGTACGGCTCGTACTTCTGCATGTTGGTGATGAGGAAGTTCAACAAGAACGATTTGCCTGATCCCGTGCGCCCGAGAATCATGGTGTGCGCCACGTCGCGGTGGTGAAGATTTAGAAAGTACGGCGTGTTGTGGTTCGTTTCGAGAACGGCAAGATATTCCTGCCGCAGATGCCGGTTCTCAGTCTCGCCACAGTGGAGTGTGAAGAGAAACGAATAATCCGCGTAATTGGTGTTGAGCAGATACATGGAGCGCAGATTGAAAGCGGAGCCGCCCGGCACCGTGGCAAGAAACGCGTTAAGCAGGTTGTATTTTTCTTCGTAGAGCTGCGCGTCGTGGACGCTGAAGACTTTGTAGAACTCGGCACAAGCCGTTTCGACCTTCGCGGGATCGAGGTCGTAAATCACAACGCTCAGAGAGAAATGCCCGAAATAATTGCCCTCGATTTCAAGCTGCTTGATGCTCTCGCCTAATTCGCGGACTTGGGCTTCCTTCGAGTCGTCCACAAGAACGTCGGTCGACGGAGCGTCGGAGACATTCAGATGGCTCATAAGCGACCGCTTGGTGTTATGGAAGTGGCGACGCTTCGACTGGATCACCTTGCGGGTTTTGCCCGAATCTTCCTTCTTCCATTCGGTAATGATGTGAAAGTTGGCCTGGACTTCAAGGAGGCTCTTGAGAATCAGCGGGAAGCTCTGGGCCGATGGCTCCTTGAGCGTGAGAACTTTGACGTAATAATCGTCGAGCCGCAGATGCCCGCGATAGCATTCGAGGTGCGATTCGCAGAGGTAATAGTCGAGAAACGTGTCGTGTTTGAGTCGGGCAAGCTGGAGTTTCAGCGGCGCAAAATTGAGAGTGCGTTTTAGCACTCGGAATGCTTCCTGTTTCGGTAGCAGGTCAACGCGAACGAAATCGCTCACCTGCAACACGAAACTCTTCACCTTCTGATTGAGTGTCGCCAGAGCCTTCGAGAGTTCCGTGTCGAGCAAGGCTACCTGCTTGCGCGAGGACAGGGCGGCCCGGACTTCACCGAGAGCCTTCCTGGGATTTTTGTGTAGTTGGGCTAGTGATTTCAGAAGAGCCTGCTTGTGCCGGAAGCCCTCGAAGAGCACCACGTAATAGATTTGGAGCGAGTACAAACTGTCGGCTTTTTGCTCGAAATAGCGAATCCGGTTTTCAATCGCGGCGTTAACGACCGGGTTCGTGTACGTCCGGTATGGGATCGTTTCGTGATTGCGCTTGAATAAGTATTGGTAAACGCGGAAGTTGCTGTCGAAAAGCCGGAACGCGGATTCGAGCCGCTTTGTTAGCGTGTCGAGCGCGTTCCCGTCCAAGCACTCGTAGTCAACGCCATCGACCTGAAGGATCACGCCCACATCGCCGGATTTCGTCAGAAAGGCGTGCGGGTCAATGAAACCGTACAAATTGATTTGCTCGTTGAGAGCACCCGTTTCCGTGTACGGCTTCAGGATTTTTCGGAGATTAAGCATTCGAAGCTCTGCGAATCGTGATCGGGCTGAATTTCATCGGGTCGTATTGCGTTTTGAATTTGGCTGCTGATAGCAGGAACCGGAGAATCTGTGGATCGGTGTTCGTGGCCCATCTTCCGGCGAAATAGAGCAGCGCGAACATCAGAATGCCGCCGAGCAAGCTCGAAAGCATGTTGAACGTAGCGGCTCCCATGCACATGGCGAAGAAGAACAATTTGCGCTCCACGCCGAGAACTGTAAGCGGGCGGTGGAGCGCCCGGTAAACTGGATTTATTCTGCGGTTGACTGTCATGGGAGAATCACGGAAACAGCCAAGCCATGAAATTCACAGCGGCGATAGCCATGCCGACGCCGAACAGCACACCGGCAAGGATTCGCTTCGAGCCGCCTTCACCAAAAGCGAAGGTCAAACCGGCAACCACAATCGAAACGAGCGAGAGACCCCGAGCGATGGTGGTTGTGAACGCTTGCATCAACACGTTGACCGCGTTCTCCCAAGGCGAACCACCTTGCGCCTGAGCGAAGGCGGCTGATGCGAAAATGAGCGAGAACGACAGAAGTGGAAGCGAGCGACGGAGCAAGCCCTTCATGGCGGGCCAGGGACATGCAATTTTCTTTTGCAGGAATTTCTTCATTGCCGGCGAGTTCCTTTCGGAGAATTGAAGGCAAGCTCTCGCCGGATTTCTTCGAATTACGCAGTGTGAGTGCGGAGTCAGATATTGGGATTGCGGCGAGCTGCCGCGAAGCTGCTCCGCGAACCACACACGTGCGCTCATTTGCCGAAGTCAGGTTTGGGAACAGTGCGAGCGAGTCCTGTTTGCGTTTGGAGAACTGCTGCGCCTTCGCCGTGACCTGCCGTGGAGGAATATCCAGCGAGAGTTGCCTTCTACTCTCACCTATAGCCAAATTCCCGGTGGACATGCTCAAAGAAAAATTGCTCGCATTTTTTGAAAGATTTCTTCTTTGCTTCCGTTCCACTGATTCCACACGCTTTGGCAGCTTCATTTCGATGACATTTCTTCCTGCTGCTTCCTGCAATTTCTTCATGATTCTTTGTATGCGCATGTGTACGGCTTTGGGCGAGAGCACGGTATGAGTATCAGTGGCTTCTTTCGCGACGAAGCCATCCACCTTGATTTTCAACAACAGTGCTCGCTCGAATGCGGAGATGATCTCTCTGCGAACGCAATAATCGAGAAAATCTTCGAGCAAAGAGGCGGGTTCAAAATAAGCATCCTCGGATGGTTCCGCGGCATGGCGCTGTTCCTCACGGAAACGATCCTCTTCGAAGAGCATGAGTTGCTCTTTTCTCGCCCAGCGCAGCGTGTTGCGGTGCAAGCTGCGGGAAAGAGCGAACGAAAGCTGTCCGCCGAGCAATCCTGCAGCTGTGGATGCCGCGAGTTCGAGGAACAGCAAAAAGGTTTGCTGCGCAATGTCCTCAGTCGAGAGTTCCTGAAACCAGGCGCGAATTTCGCGATAGGTTCGATGAATCGTTGGCATAAAGGCGAGTACGAGAACAGACTGGCTTATTTCAGGATCGCCGATATCCCGCCCTGCCTCGATGATTGCGCGGAGAACTTCACTTGGCGACGGCGAACAGTACTCGCCGCGCTTTTGCGCGTGTAAGTGGCCTATGAGCGTGCGGGCATCTGTAAACGTCGCAAGCACCGGGGAAATGGTGGTGATCTTACGAAACCGGTCTGAGCCGGGGAATTGTTCGACGGCCGTAAAGAGGTGGCCCTCAACCCTGCAAATGTGGCAATGGCAATTCAGATTCTCTCGCATGAATGCGTCTCCTTTGAAAGGCAATTCTGATTCGAATACAAATTAAGAAAACGAATCCTGTGAAACGTGCCGGTCCCATGTGAATCCCGTGTAAGGATGGAACGGATTTGCGCTTCCGCACGCGCCGGTGGTCCCAGCCTTGAAGAATCGAGAGGGCGAAGGTTCGTTTTTGGAGGAGTATGAAGAGAACCGACAGCGGGGCTGGAACGCTTGCTCATAACGATCACGGCGGGTCCGTCTTTCTCCGAACGCCGATTAAAAGAGTATAGGCGAACAAAAGGCGAATAGTCAAGAAGTGAGAAAGGCTGCCAACTGAGCAGTTGGGGTTTCTCTCCGGGCAGTGATATACAGTTACTTGTATATTTGAAGTGAACTTCCTGCTATAGTTGCTTTCGTGAGCGAAGCAGGTGAAACGCCAAAACAAGCGAGGGTTGCATGGGAGGGCGATTCGAGAGAGGTTCTTCAGGAGTTCCCGGATGCCGTGAAGCAAAACCTCGGGTTTCAGCTCTGGCGACTTCAGTTGGGAGAAAGGGCGAAAGATTACCGGCCTCTGCCTTCGGTGGGGAGGGGCGTTTTTGAGCTTCGCGAGCAAGATGAGCGAGCTTGGTATCGCGTTATCTATCTGTCGCGAATAAACGATGTGATTTACGTTCTCCATTGCTTTGAGAAGAAAAGTCGAGAGATGCCGAAGAAGGATTTCGACAAGGCGCGACAGCGGCTTAAGGTGGTGAGAGCTCGTTTAGTGGAGGAGAAGCATGAAAAGCACAACTAACAAACCGACGCACGTGACGCATGGGAACGTGCTAGACGATCTCGCCTTCTCGCCGGAGCAAGCAACGGCACTCAAGTTCAAGGCCGAGTTGTATCAGGCGATTCTGAAAGTTGCCGCGAAATATTCGCAAAAGGAACTGCAAACGATTCTCGGAGAGCCGCAACCCCGCGTCAGCGAACTCTTGAACGGAAAGATCGCCAACAAGAGCGTGGACAAGCTGCTCTACTACGCAGGACGGTTAGGGATCGAGGCTAAAGCGAAATTCGCGCAGAGGCACAAAGAAGTCATCGAGAAAGAACTTGCACTTGCCCACTGAGGGGAGCCGCGCCAGCGGGCATGCCCGTGACGGCGGGCCGAGCTGAGGGCGCTTCTGTTCGCGAGCCACCAGCCAAGGTGGGGCTAGTTCAGGGTAACCAACACTCACGAGGTACAATGAGCGAGAAGGCCAAAGAAAGAAAATCAGCGCTTGCCATGATCCGGTCGGACACTCTGCGGAGCATACTCGATCTCCGAAATGTGTCTCCCCTCTTTCATCAGCTCTTGAGTGATGTTATTCAAATCATTGTTGTACTGGATGCTTCAGCCGTCCAAAGCGAACTTCGCTGGCGTCTAGGCTGCCGCACTAATCCGGCTGCCCGAACAGGCTTGCACGAAGCCATCGATTCGGGCGCGGTCATTGCCGTTGCTCCTGCTTTTCTGAAACAGGAAATCGAGAAGTACCTTTCCCGAATCGCGACCGAAACGGGTGTCACCATGGAAATCGCCAGAGCCGAATGGGAGCAAATCAAACGCATGATTCGTTTTTACACACCAAGTGGCGACAGTTCTGAATTTGCTTGGGTTGACCCGAAAGACTCGCTGTATGCCTTAACAGCAAAGGAATTAGATGCCGACTTTGTACGGACAAACGACGCGCACTTCGCGCAAATGGGCGTAACCGCAGTCGGGTCCGATGTGGACAGAATTCTCCGTGATTACGCTCGTTCAACAAGCGTCCTTGTTACGGTGAAGCTTGGCACGGGTTTTGCGCTGGTCTTAGGGTGGCAAGCGCTGGGTGCGATGATCGGAGCCGTGGCTGGAATGATACGGAGGCTGCCCCCCGCTATGCAGTTGGCCCTCGGAATAGCTTTGACAATAGCTGCGCTACATCCACGCTCGCGCGAGTGGTTGATTGAATCGTCGACGAGGATTTGGGAGCAGATCAGAGGATCCACGCCGGTGCGTGCTTTGACTTCGGATAACACCATTAAACATCTCACCGAAGCTGTGACCACTTCAAAGTCAACGGGGGATAAGATCAAGTCGAGATTGCCAGTTCGCGGGAAGCAAACAACGGCGTTGGCTCACGCCCGCGAGGTACTTCTTAGATCGCAAAGGCCGTTGACCGCAGACGAGGTCGCACGACGTATCCTCGCTAATGGATATTCATCCCGTTCTAAGACATTCCCATCTTATGTCCGCCGGTTGCTGAGGGAGAACCCTGTGTTTACCAAGAACAGGAACCGCCTTTGGACCTTTGGGATTGCAACATAACGCTTCATGCTGACCTAGCAACCTGCCGATACCATCCAGGTAAAAATCAAAAGGGCCTCGAATAAATCGAGGCCCTTATTTCTTGGATTGGACTAGAACTCCTGCGCCGCCGTGCCGTTTTGCGATTCGCTCGGAGTGGCTGAGCCGGAAGCGACTGCCTCCGGCTCCTTCTCGCCGCGATTGAGCTTGCGAATTGAGTCGGCGCGAATCTGCCAGACCGTGTGCTTCACGGTCGTGGCCTTCTTGCCTTTGCCGTATTCGCGCTCGTAGCTGCTGCTGACGAGCGTGCCTTCGACCAAAACGTGATCGCCCTGGTGAAGCGATGCCGCAACGCGCTCGCCCAAGCTGTTCCAGGCGACCACGCGATGCCATTCGGTCTTCGAGGCCCACTCGTCGTCCGCATTCTTCCATGACCGCTGCGTGGCGACCGAAAAAACGGTGAACGCTGCGTCATTCGCTCGCGCTTGGCGGCGCTCCGGGTCTTTACCGATGAAACCGATGATCTGAACTGAATTGAGGTACATTTTCGAATCTCCTTTTTCTGCCCCTTTTGCTTGGGGCGACCCGAAGCGAGTGGAGACCACTCCCAAAGCGAGCGGCTGCTTTATGGGAGGGACCCGCGTTGTTTGGGAGGAACCGGGAAAGCAGAAGCCGCGAAGTGCGCTTTTTGCATCCCGGCTATGGGACTGGGGGCGTGGGAATTCTCCCGAAGCAGCGCCCAAGCAAATGCGCGGCAGAAAAGGAAAAATGTACCGCGTCAGTTTAGCGGACGAAATCGGTCGAGAACGAGGCTATAGATGACGGGCATCCACACTAGCGGGGGTGGATGTTCCCTCGTGCTGGCTGTGAATCTGGCTGTAAACCTGCCGCATCAACACGTTCGCAACAACCTGCTGAAACTCCTTGTCGTTCATAAATCGAGCAAAGATTTCCTGATTCTGATCCATGCGGTCAATGAAGAGACCTTCCAGTGTTTTCTCGAACACGAATTTGAAATTGTCTAAAGTATTTGCCAATGCCGCTTGCTGTAGCGCCGTATCGGCAACCGCCTCTTCGCGGATTTGACTGAAAAACAACTCGTCAGCCTGCGTGAACTCCGTTCCAAAACGTTGATTCACCACGTCGATGAGTCGTGACAGCTCAACTTTCTCATCGTGTCGAATGCCGGTTCCTACCGCTGTTGGTCCGCTAACAATGCCGCGTTCGCCTGGTTCGAGGACGATGGAGCCCTCGCTTATCTTTTGTAAGCGATAGTATTTCAATCGAACCTCGTCATCGAGTTCGAGGTGCTCGCGGGTTCCTTTTGGAAGTTTTGTGAGGAAGAAGCGAATGAACGTGTAGAGTTTCTCAAGATCTGTATCCTGAAAAGGAATGATTTGCGAGAGGAACGAGTATAGGTTACGAAAAGCTACGAGTAAGTCTCGAAATTCGTCTTGCTTGGCTCGGTCAAGCTTCATAAACCTGCCAACGGCTGGGTCGAGCGCGGCGTTTAGCTGCGCGTGGTCACTGAGAGTCTGTGTAGCTTTTGGTTTGAAAAAGGTTTTGCAAAATGCTTCTACTTCTGTCTCGTAGTACACCTGTTCACCGGCGAGTTTGTGTTGCAATTCGTAAAGCTGGCTCGGCTGGGCCATTTCATCGATGGCTGCGACTTCGTAATACGGCTTAAAGGCGTCAAGAATCTCTTGGCGCTCATTCACGAAGTCCAAAACGAAAGTGTCTTCTTTTAAGGAGTGCGTCCGGTTCAATCGCGATAGTGTTTGGACGGCCTGAACGTCGGCCAAACGCTTATCCACGTACATCGTGTGCAAAAGCGGCTGGTCAAAACCGGTCTGGTATTTCTCCGCGACGATTAGGACCTGATAATCGTCAGAGCCGAACCGTTCGGGTAGTTCCTTCTCACGGATTCCTGCGTTCATGCCAGTCTCAGTAAATTCGCCGATGTCCAGTAGGACTGTGCCTGAGAACGCGACAAGCGTTTTTATATCTCGATATCCCTTCTCGGCAATGTAGCGGTCGAATTCCAACTTGTAACGAACAGCGGCTTCGCGAGAATTTGTGACAACCATTGCTTTTGCTTTGCCGCCAATCTTGTGCTTCGTGAATGTACGGAAGTGCTCAATCATGACTTCCGTCTTTTGGGCGATATTGTACGGATGGAAGCTGACGAATCGGGCGAGGGCGCGTGCTGCCTTGCGCTTGTCGAGCTTCGGATCATCCTCAATCGACTTAATAAGGCGGAAATAGGTCTTGTACGTCGTGTAGTTCTTCAGAACATCGAGGATGAAGCCCTCCTCGATGGCCTGCCGCATTGTAAACAGGTGGAACGGCTCAGGCTTGCCGTCTGCGCCGGGCCTGCCGAACGTCGCGAGAGTCTTATGCTTCGGGGTAGCCGTGAAAGCGAAAAAGCTCAGGTTCGGCTGGCGACCGCGTTTGGCAACAGCCTTGAGGATCTCTTCCTCATAGTCGGGAAGGCCACGCTCCTCGGCTTGTTGTCTGGCCTGTTGCTGGATGGCCTGCGCAGCCAATGCTCCTTTCAGTTCGGCGGCAGCTTCACCTGACTGCGAACTGTGTGCTTCATCTACGATAACGGCATACTTGCGCGTCGGCAGAACACCGATCTTTTCTGTTACGAAGGGAAATTTTTGAAGCGTTGTGATAATGATAGGCGTCGCGTTCTTAAGGGCCTCCGCAAGTTGCGTCGAATCCTCATCAATCTTCTGCACTACACCGGACTTGTGCTCGAACTGGTAGATCGTGTTCTGCAATTGCTGGTCAAGAACGCGCCGGTCTGTCACAACAACGACAGAGTCGAAGACTCGCTCGTCACTGCCGCCATGTAAGGTCGCGAGGCGGTGCGCCAACCAGGCAATCGAGTTGCTCTTGCCGCTTCCAGCCGAATGCATGACCAAGTAGTTGTGTCCAGGTCCTTCGGACTTAGCCGCGGCTTCGATCTTCCGCACCGCATCGAGCTGGTGGTAGCGCGGGAAAATGAGGTTCTCGCGCCGAACGAGTTTTCCGCCGATTTCGCGCTCGTCAATTTCCAGATGGATAAATCGGTGCAGGATGTCGAGGAAACTATCCCGCTGCAAGACCCCTTCCCAGAGATAGGCAGTCTTGTAGCTCCCTGGATTTTCAGGATTGCCTGCGCCGCCATGGTCGCCTTTGTTGAATGGCAAGAAGTGAGTGCTTTTCCCGGCTAGACGAGTCGTCATGTAAACCTCGTCGGGGTCAACCGCAAAGTGCACCAGCGTGCGCTTCTTGAACTGGAATATCAGGTCATTGGGATCACGGTCGTCGCGATACTGGAATTTCGCATTCTCGACCGTCTGGCCGGTCATGGGATTCTTGAGTTCGGCTGTCGCGACGGGAATTCCGTTCAGCCCTAGGGCCACATCGAGCGACTTGCTGCTGGTGCCTTTGTATAATAGCTGGCGCGTGACCGTCAGGCGGTTTGCACCGTAGAGTTTCTGTGTCTCTGGATTCATTCCATGAGAGGGAGCAAAGTATGCTACGCGGATGGTCTTCCCGTAGCACTTGAAACCATGACGCAGAACGTCAAGACTGCCACGGGAATCCATCGCCTTGCAGAGGTCATCCAGGACGACAGATTCCGTAGCTGTCCCATGCAGCTTGACGAGTGAATCCCAGGTTTCCTTTTGCGTGCTCTGGATAAACGGAAACAGTTGGGTCGTATCAACGGCATGTTCCTGGTCAAAGTACGCTTGCTCGGTTTTGATGTAGCCGCCGTGCGTGACCAGATGATGCTCAATGGCTGTCTCGAATGCCTTCTCGCGGTGGTCTACGGGCATGACGGTACTCCTTGTGCCCTGTAATTGCGAACGTCAATCTGTCCGGTTATGGCTGCGGTAATGACACTCTGCCGAAGTTCATCCAACAAACGAATCGAAGCCTGGCACTTATCAATCAGCTTATCCATAGCCTTGGTTCTTAGGTCGAGATGCTGCACGATTTCGTCTTGCTCACTTCGTGGTGGATATGGCATGAGTAGCGGACCAAAATCCTCGAAATACAGTCGCAAACGCATATCCATGATTCCGCGGGAATGCCGGCGAAATTCCGTGAGACAGATACCACAGGTGAAGAGGTAGTCGTAATACCGGGCGTTCATGTCTCGGATGGGACGAAGGATGTCGTACGCAGGACTTGTAATCCCATCAAAGTCCGATAGGCCGATTGCGCCCATCCACGCTAACAGTTTGTTAACGATGAAGTCGCCCTTCTCAACCCTAAAGTACCCTTCTGTGTTGGAGGCTTTGTGTAATGAACCCCTCAAATTTGGACATGTGGGGCCTCGGAAAGTTGTATAGCTTGCCAGGCTAGGAACGCCTGGTGGGGCGTTCGATTTTTGAGACTCTGGTGAGGACGCTCGTGATTGTATTCGGTGATCCACTTCCCG
>DASYZA010000322.1:0-11564 GCA_035946775.1 Candidatus Sulfotelmatobacter sp.
AGCCAGCATCCTCGCCCATCAGACGTCCGCGGAAGATGCGGGTCGAATTGCGCAGGCCGCTGCGGTCAAAACTCTAGTGCTCTCTCATCTCGTGCCCCCTGATGACCCTGAAGTGACGGACGAGATGTGGATTGATGCGGCCCGCAGATATTTTCGTGGCCCGATCATTGTCGGCAGGGATTTGTTAGAGATTTGATTTGTCGGATACCTTCCGCCCTCGGTTAGAGCCCCAATTGGCCATGAGAACAACTTCCGACCACATGGCGTGTGAAGGGTCACGATTAACCGAGCTCGCGCGTCGAAACCACTGTATTGCCGCTCGAAGCGACGGTGAACGACAGCGGCTACCGAAGTCCGGCATCGGCAAACAATGCGTACACTATTCCGCCGCAGCGGTTGTTCTCCGCTTGCTCACAGCTTTGATACGTCGAGAGGTGGCCCTAGCCACTTCATGCCGTGTGCTTCTGCGATTTTCGCATCCACTGGCTGATTGCTAGAGAGGGTAAAGAAATCTTCCATCTGGCCAGCCGGCGTGAACCCCATCAGCATCCGTCCCGGCTTCTCACCGACGTAGGCCCACACATGGGGCACATTTCGTGGGGCGAGTATGGAATCGCCGGGCCGTAGCGTGAAGCGCTCGTCGCCTACCTCGATTACCACCTTGTGGCCCTCAATGAGGTAGAACCATTCTTCTTGCGCATAGTGCAGATGGCGCACCGGCCCGCCCTGCGGAACATTGCGATGCTCTAACAGAAAGAAACCGGCTTGGGTGTCTTTGGTAAGGACCTTGAAATCTAGGTGCGTGCCTGCGCGCGGTCCATAATGCTCTGATCCAGTCGCATCCGCGCCCGCGGCGACAAACACTGGCTTTCCCAACGGCCCTGCAACTTCAGCGAACGATCTCAACGGCGGGGCAAAAGGCAGCGCCACCGCAACCTTTAGAAAATTACGGCGTGCGACGCTTCTCATGGCAGAAATGCTACTCCTTGCCCGCGAGCCCTGCACGCATACCGTGCACAACTCGATGCACTACAGGCAGCGCAATCTCACTACCTGAATACAACCTGAAAATGCCCAGGCGTGCTAAGGCACAGATTGCGAACCTGTCTCTTCTTTGAAAACAACTTAGTAAAACTGAGTACTGAGTACCCGCATAGATAACGGATGATCTCTGGGCACGCACCAGGCGGTCAGCCTTTGTTCAGTCCGATGTTTGATACATGGGTGACTGGATAACGCTCGCGCTGCTCCTGTATTGTCGGGCTGACCGCATTACTCGCAATTGGCCGACGCAAGCTACACATCAACTGCATGGGGCATGGGTCTCCAGCAGTCATTCTCGACGCAGGGTTGGGCTATTTCTCTTCACCCTAGTTCCAGCCACAGATCGCAAATCTTACTTAGGTTTGTCAGTTACGTAGCAGACTGTGGCGAAGGCTATCTCTCTCCGAGGGTGGCTCAAAGAGAAGCGGGGCGTAGTTCCTCAGGATGCTCTCGCAAGTAGCTCAGAAGCCGTTGCTTCTTTTCCTTGCCGCGCTCCATCGTAACGTCTGGTTCGCGGTCAGAAGAAAAACCAGGGAGGTAAGGAGAGGCACGCTCATAAATGAGAATCCATGTCTTCTTGACCGCAGAAAGCGAGACGCCAAGATCGGCGGCCAGTTCTTCGTCTGTCCCACCGCGCAGGGCGGCAAGAAGCAGTCGCTGTTCGCTAGGGCGGAATGCGAACCTGGGCGTTGCATGAACGAACAAAGAGGCAACCCAATAGCCAACGCGAGAAAGTGCGACTTCACGAGTCAATCCAACATAATGCGGCTTTTCGACAATCGCCCGAGGCGCCCCTTGCAAGTCGTCAACGAATTTGCCTTGCGGATCTAGCAACTGTCCGCCTGTGCGGAGCATCGCCAACAACCTCTCTTCGCTCATGGAATGCGAAATGAGCTCTTTCAGCAGAAACCCACGGTGCTGTTCGATGAACACCGTGAAAATTGTGGTTTGCGCCTCTGGGGGGAGTTCGTGATCACCACGAAAGGTTCCCTCCAGTACTAAGAGATTGAGTCCACCTTTCGCGTTACATTCACGAGTCTGCTTGTCGGAAAGGATTGGAGACTTGCCGCTCGCTTCCCATGTCATGAGTTCGGGATAAACCCACAAGTAGGGCGGTGTCTTGATGTGCTGGAGAAAACCATCCGAAATGAACACGCTGACCCCAAGGCCTACGCTCCGCAATCGAGAGTCGGTTTGCATTTCTTCGAACACAATCGCGCGGAAGGCTTCGCGGCCAAGCAAGCCCTGCCAGAACACCCTCAGGTTACGGATAGCAGGGCCATACCTGGGCGCCTGAATAGGATGAGTTGCAACTATCTCGACGCACTCCCGGACGTCCCTCGGGCGCATAGGCCGCCACTGGATGGCCATAAGTACTAACCCCGTACCCCAGATCGGCAGGCAAGTAGTCTTTTAGGCCACTTGCTTATACCACCTTTAGCCGTAGCATTCCATAACCTGCAGTTCGCCATTTGCAGAAGGAGGAGACATGACTAGTCGGCAAAAGTGGTTCTGGGGCGTTGCTTTTGTGACTCTCGCCTGTCTCGGGACGTGGGGTCAGGCAACGCCGGCACCAATAGCGCTGCCCGTTCCTGGTGGGGACGTACTTCCGAATCCAGATGGGTCAAACGCACTATGGAATGTGTTCTCACCAGGAGTGGGGGCATTCCTTGACGGCCAAAACGCAGAACCCAACATCGTCACAAATTTCAAAGGCCACGTGGCAATGGGGTATACCCTCGGTACGGCCACCGACAACAAGGGCAACCAGTACGCGGTGATCACCGACATCCGCGTCTATCGAGGCGATTACATTGGGGGCGTCTCAACCTACACCGGGGGAGGAACTACTTCCGCCAAGCGGCACGGCACATTCGTCCTGATATGACTGGACCTCTGGGACGTCGGTCTGACGACCCAACTGCACGATTTCAATCCTGGCATCGGATCGAATGGGGTTTTCTGGTTTTTGCAAGTTCCCGACGACGCCGTCAAAATCACGGATCACTCAGTAACCATTTCCCTGAAGAACGCTTCGGTCGTGGATCAATTTAAGTTCCCGGGCGGGGCGGGTAACAACCTGGGTGTCGCGGGGGTCCCGGCGACGCTCTCGTTCGACATCACCTATACAAAATCGGGTGCTTCGCGCGAAGTTGAACCTGCCAGTGGTGATCCACTGAGTCCGTTCAACTGGGAAGGCAGGATGTGGGATGCAACGAACTCCGGAACATTTTCACTTTCCTATAACGACGGAACCTTCTCCGCGCAGGGAAGCTTTGACTCTGCGGGAAACTTCGGTGAGATCGGCTTTGAGCGCAACGGGTCCTTCGTTGACCATGAACACGCAGCGGAAGGACATGCTGTGAATTCCTCCGGCGCAACGAAGCCGGCGGCAATTTCTGCCACGTCACGCACAACACAGAATCAACCCAATGTGGCTTTGGCACAGAATACTCGCGGTGTTCAACCGCCTAGCGGGCCAAAATTCAGGGGCAAAATTCCGATCGGCGAGTTGATTCACTGAGGCGTATTGGTTTTCAGTACGCCCCAGCAGATCGAGTGGATTCGACAGAAAACTGCTTCAGAGGGAGAAGTATGGGATTGCCAGTCCCAGTTCTTCTCCGTTTCTTTTTTTGAGGAGGAACTATTTTCTCATGTCGTCTCCCAAACGTCTCATCTCGACAGCAACGACCCCCCTGGGAGATCGGAGGTTGCGATTCGTATCCACTTGCATCCTGTAGAGCTATAATCCCGCCACCAAGCAATGAGCATTTCCTCTGGAACAAAGCTCGGCCCATACGAGATCATCGCGCCTGTAGCCGCAGGTGGCATGGGTGAAGTGTATAAAGCGCGGGATATGCGACTAAACCGAACCGTCGCTATAAAGGTTCTTCCGGCACAACTTTGTTCCGACCCTCCTCGTAGGCAGCGCTTCGAGCGAGAAGCCAAGACGATCTCCGGTCTAAACCATCCACATATCTGCGTGCTGCACGACGTTGGACACCAAGGCGGTGTGGATTACCTGGTGATGGAGTGGCTCGAAGGAGAGACGCTGGCGAGACGGCTGGAGAAGGGCCCGTTGCCGCTGGAGCAGGTACTCACCTATGGGACGCAGATTGCCTCTGCGTTAGAGAAGGCACATCGAAGCGGTATTGTGCATCGGGACATAAAGCCTAGCAATATCATGCTCACCCAGAGCGGTGCGAAGGTCCTGGATTTCGGTCTTGCGAAACTCGCGGCGCCCCTGGCGAGCAGCGTTGCGCCTACAGCAGACATGCCAACCAGTCCCGTGACAGAGGAAGGAACAATTGTTGGAACGTTGCAGTACATGTCACCGGAGCAGGTCGGAGGGCAACAGGTAGACGGAAGGAGTGATCTTTTTTCATTGGGTGCGGTGCTATACGAGATGGTAACGGGCAATCGAGCCTTTGAGGCGAAGACCAGGCTGAGCTTGGCCTCAGCTATTCTGGAAAAGGAACCCGCGTCTATCAGTACCGTTAAACCGATGACTCCGCGTGCTCTCGATCATGCTTTGAAAAAATGCCTGGCAAAGGTTGCCGATGAGAGGTGGCAGAGCGCCAGCGATCTGGCGAGCGAACTGAAATGGATCGGCGAGGGTGGCGCACAAGCAGACAATACGGTACTTGCGCACACTACAAACGCATCCAAAGAAAGAATCGCTTGGCTCATTGCTGCTGCTTCGGTAGTTGCACTCATTTTGGTCCTCATTTGGTGGAGAAACTCCAAACCACCACGAGAGGTGATGTATTTTTCTGCTCGTCTGTCATTTCCTGCGAATGACATTGCTGTCGCCTCAAACGGCCACACTATTGCGGCAGTCGGATACTTGGAATCCGCGCGCAAGAATGCGCTTTGGATTTACGAGGTAGGCTCCCGAGATGCAAGCAGCCTTGCCGAAACCGGGGGTGCTAGCTATCCGTTCTGGTCGGCTGATGGGCGAACTTTAGCGTTCTTCGCGGACGGGAAACTAAAGAAGGTGGATGTATCGGGTGGTCCGGTGCAGACAATCTGCGACGCGCCTTCGGGGCGCGGGGGCACCTGGAACAAGGACGGCGTGATCGTTTTTACACCTGATGGCCGGCAGGGAGGCGGCTTGTATCGAGTTTTGGCTTCGGGCGAAACACCCAAGCCAATCGCCATTCCGGATAGGGCTCGTGGAGAAGACAGCTACCGCTGGCCCATGTTTCTGCCTGATGGAACGCATTACCTCTACATGGCGGCGAATTTCTCTGGCCGAAATGATGAAGATGCCATACTTGTGGGTTCGCTAGATTCGAATGAAAAGCGCTTTATCGTGAAAGCCAGTGCTAATGCGGCCTATGCCGCACCGGGCTACTTGGTGTTTTACCGGGACAAGACACTGCTCGCCCAGCGATTCGCTTTGAAGCAGTTTGCGTTGACAGGGGAGCCAGCCGCCATGCTGGCGGACGTTCAGTACCGGTCAAATGTCAAAAGGGCAGTGTTTGCGGTCTCCAGCAATGGCCTGCTGCTGGCTCAGGGTGACAGTGGGGCCGCGATCTCGCGGCCCATGTGGTTCGATCGTAACGGGGGTGTGCTAGGTGCGGTGGGAGAGCCCGGTGTGTACGGAAATGTGTCCTTGGCTCCAAGTGGAAAATTGGCGGCAGTAAGTATAACGGACATCGCAAGCCAGAACACCGACGTCTGGATTTATGATTTGCTGCGTGCCAGCGCCAAACGGCTCACTTTCGACCCGGCTATTGATAGAGTGCCGATTTGGAGCCCGGATGCCAAGCGGCTGGTGTTTACTTCGAATCGCCAACTTAACATCGACCTGTACATGAAGAACGCCGATGGCACGCAAGAAGAGAAGAGCGTCGTTAGCGATGACTTCAACAAATACCCAAATGACTGGTCGAGAGACGGAAGATACATTCTTTACACCCGCGGCCCGGACTTATTGTTTGTCACGGTCCCTGAGCTAAGGAGCAGTTTGTACCTGAAAGCAGTATCAGTCCTCAGGAATGGCCAGTTCTCGCCAGATGGAAAATGGGTGGCGTATGCGTCCAATGAAAGCGGGAAGTGGGAGATCTACGTCACTTCATTTCCAGAGCCGCTCGGCAAATGGCAGGTCTCGACTGGCGGAGGAGAACAGCCCCGCTGGCGAAGTGACGGGAAAGAACTCTTCTACCTCTCTTCGGATAATAAGATGATGGCCGCGCCGGTGACGACCGGTACCAAGTTCGATTCCGGTACGCCGGTTGCTCTTTTCCAGGCCAATCCGCGGGAGCAAGTGTCACTCAATGACGTGTTCGTGTACGACGTTCGCCCAGACGGACAAGCATTTCTCATCAACACGAAGGTCAGGCAGGCAGAGACTGCCCCAATGTCTGTCGTTCTAAACTGGGACGCAAAGGCGAAGAACTGATAATTGCAGCGGGAACTACTGGGGCGGATGAGGATTCGTTCGCCACTCGGTCTCGACGGCATGTCGAGGTTGGGCCGCTTCGGGGGGGCTTTGTAATGCCTGTCTGTAGCCTTGAGGAATTCTCATGAGACTTCTTGTACCTCTCTTTGCGGTCCTTGCTGCTGGTGTCTGTTCATTGTGCGTTCAGTCACAAACTCCGGCCCTAATGCGGGGCTTGGGCCAACATCATCACACGATCTCCACGAAGAGTCCTGAGGCCCAGCGATTCTTTGATCAGGGACTCACGCTCGTTTTCGGCTTCAACCACGAAGAGGCCGTGCGTTCGTTCCGGCGGGCCTCGGAGTTGGACCCTCAGTCAGCGATGGCGTTTTGGGGCATCGCCCTGGCGCTCGGTCCGTGCATTAATCTCGATGTCGATCCGCCTCACGAGAAGGCTGCGTACGAAGCTGTGCAGAAGGCATTGCTTCTCGCGCCGGGTGCAACGGAGAGAGAGCGTGCATATATTCAGGCTTTGTCGCGGCGCTACTCGTCTGACCCAAAGGTCGACTTGAGGAAGCTGGATGCGCAGTACGCCGATGCAATGCGGGAGCTCCATAACCGTTATCCGGACGATCTCGATGCGGCCACTCTCTATGCCGAGAGCCTCATGGACCTCCATCCTTGGAAGCAATGGACGCTCGACGGGCGTCCAACGGAGGGCACCGAGGAGATCTTGGCGGTGTTGGAATCCGTGTTACGTCGCGATCCGAATCACATTGGTGCGAACCATTATTATGTTCATGCCACTGAATCGTCCCCTCATCCCGAGTGGGCGTTGCCCAGCGCAAAACGTTTGGAAACTCTCGCCCCCGGTGCCGGGCATCTGGTACACATGCCGGCACACACTTACATGCGTGTAGGAGATTACCTTGCAGCGGGCCGCAGCAATGCGATGGCCGCCGATGCTGACCGCACCTATCTCCGGGAGAGCGCCACCTGGGGCAGCATGTACGACATGATGTATTACTGCCACAATCTGCAATTCCTCTCGGCCAGCTACAGCATGGCCGGCGATTTCGCACACGCCAAACAAGCCGCCGACGAAGTGGCTGAGCACGCCGCTCCGATGCTGCACGACATGCCCCTGGCGGAAACCTATGTGCCCTATCCGATATTCATTCTCGTTCGCTTCCATCGTTGGGATGACGTCCTTGCGCTGCCGGCACCGAGCCAGGGCCTGGGTATGACTAGTGCATTCTGGCATTTTGCACGCGGTTCTGCATTTGCAGCAAAGGGCCAAATTGCCAATGCAGAGAAGGAACGGCAGTTTGTTGCGGCAGTGCTCAAGGAAACACCTCCGGACGTGGAGTTCAGCTTCTATTTCAACAAGGCGCAACGCTTCCTTGATCTCGCGGAGAATATCCTGGACGCTCGGATTGCGGCTGCGCATGGCGATCACACGCAGGCGATCAGCTATTGGGAGAAAGCAGTAGAAGTCCAAGATAAGCTCTACTACGGCGAGCCGCCGGAATGGTTTTATCCAGTCCGCGAGTCGCTAGGGGGTGCCTTGTTGCTGAGCGGACAACCGGAGCAAGCCGAAGCTGTGTTTCGGGCTGATTTGGAGCAAAATCCCCGAAATCCGCGCTCGCTGTTTGGCCTTCTGAACGCTTTGGAAGTCCAAAAGAAGCACGATGCGGCTGAGGAGGTTGGAAGAGAGTTTCAGACAGCCTGGAAAAAAGCGGATACGACACTGACGCTCAACAATCTGTAAGTCTGCTCCGATGACTCGCGGTTGACGGTCAAACCGTAAAGTGGCTGAGGTGAGCAGAACATCGTAGCGCGGTTTATAGGAGGACCGCGAACGATGCCTCGTAAGCCTACCTCGAAACGAACTCGCCCCAAGCCCAGAGCAGTTCTGCGCCTACCTGATTTGGACCAGGCAAAATCTGCCGTACTGAATAGCTTGACCTCCGCCGATGCCCAACGAGGATACCGACACGCCATTGATGAATTCGTGGACTGGTACTGCTCAGAGCCTAGGCTCTCGTTCAACAGGACTGTTGTGCTCCGTTATCGAATTCATCTATTCATCTCGAAGGCCGCAGACTTGCTCCAGGGACCGTCAATCTTCGCCTAGGAGCGGTGCGACGTTTGGCCTATGAGGCCGCCGATTGTGGACTCCTTAGCCCCGATCTGGCTGCGGGCATCCGACGGGTGAAGGGCGTCAAGAAAATCGGCGTGAGGCTAGGAAACTGGCTCACCGCCGATCAGTCGCAAAGATTGTGGCAGGCTCCCGGCGGCGAGCGCTTGAAGGGAAAACGTGATCGAGCGCTTCTGGCAGTCTTGCTTGCCTGTGGCTTACGGCGCCATGAAGCGGTGGAGCTAAGCTTCAGCCACATTCAGCAGCGTGAAAACCACTGGTCCATTTGTCGATCTGAAGGGAAAGGCAGGCCACATCCGCACCATCCCGGCACCAACCTGGGTAAAGAGTGTCCTCGACGAGTGGCTTCAGGCAGCGAACATCACGTCGGGCAAGTTGTTTCTTCGTGTGCACAAGACGGGAAAAACCTGGGGAGAGAGGCTGACGGAGAAGGCTGTGTGGCACGTGGTTCGGGAGTATGCGGCGAAAGCCAGTATCGACAAATTGGCGCTGCACGACCTCCGCCGAACCTGCGCACGCCTTTGCCACACTGCGGGAGGGGAACTGGAGCAAATCCAGTTTTTGCGTGGGCACATTTCGATACAAACAACGGAGCGGTATCTTGGCTGCAAGCAGCGCATTCAATGTGCCGTCAACGACAAAATCGGAATCGAGCAACCGGGCTGAACGCGCCGCTCAATGTCCGCTTTGCCGACGATACTGAAGTTGATGTCGTTAACCCCGTTTATCGAGAGTTGTCGGGCGAGTCCGAGTTCGCTTCAATGAGTGATTTACCCCTGTTCACGTCAATGCACAACGAAGGTCCAGCTTGGGGAGATTGGTTGGTGACCGGTAGAATTCCGTTATTTTCCTTGGCAACCAAGTGAAGCAGCGTGCCCACCCTGAATTCGCGCAATTCGGATCCAGTTCAAACTGTGGCTTACAGTTCGCGAATTGCGGTCACGGGGTTCCGGCGCATCGCTCGACGTGCGGGAAGGTAGCATGCTGCCAATGACATCGCTCCGAGGAGCATGATGACGCAGGCAACGGTTACCGGATCGTTGGCGCCGATTCCGTACAACAGCCGCGCGATGACGCGCGTCAGTCCCAATGCAAACGCCAATCCCAGCGCCAGCCCAATGCCGGTGAGCCACAATCCCTGGGACAGCACCAGTTTCAGCACATCGACGCGGGAAGCGCCCACAGCCATTCGTACTCCGATCTCGTGGGTTCGCATTTGGGTTCGATAGGCGACGACTCCATAGATCCCGGTTACCGCAAGGACCAGCCCGATCAGCGCGAACATTCCCGCCAGGGTGCTCTGTATGACGGCGAAACTGCTCGCCATCTGGGTACTCTCCCGCATGGAACGCACATCGAAAACCGTCAGCCGTGTATCGATTTCGTGGATGGTGTTTTGCACCGCAGGCGCAAGGTCGACGGGATTTCCCTCGGTCTCCACCTGCACGATCGTCTCGTACCCCTGCTGGAAGAAGCTCATATACACCATGGGCTCCGGCGACTCATTCATTAACATGTGTGTCGAATTTTTCGCGACGCCGACAACCGTGAAGAGGCGGCCCCAGATCCTGAGATTCTTTCCCAGGGGATCCTGTCCTGGCCAGTAGCGCCTCGCCGCGGTCTGATCCACGATGGCCACCCTCGGGGCCTTTTCATCGTCATGCGGTGTAAACTCGCGTCCTTCCAAAATGGGTATATGAAGGGATTCGAAATACCGCGGGCCCACCTCGGCGTGGTACACCTGCAAAGATTCATGAGGGTGTGGCACATACCCGTCCGGATACGCATCGTCCCCCTTGTGGCTTAGGGTCATTGGAATCCAGTCCGTAAAAGACGCAATCTTCACGCCGGGCAATGCCGACACGCGATCAAGAATTCTGTGGCGCATCACCTGCTCCTCGTCGTAGCTGTAGCCGACGATATTCAACCCCACGGACGCAGTGAGAATGTGATCCTGCTCGAATCCTGGATTCGCGCTGGCGAGATTCCGCAGTGTTCGCAGAAATAGCCCGGAGCAGATCAGGAGAGGAAGTGAAAGCGCGATTTGCGCCACTACCAACCCGCTGAGCAATTTCCGGTTGCGTGAGCCGCCAGAGATACTTGCAGACTCAGCCTTCAGTACCTCGATGGCCGGCGCGTGAGACGAACGCCATGCGGGGAGCGCGCCGCAGAGCATGCCGGCCCACAGAGAAGCCACCGCAATCCCGATTACAACCTTATGGTCCATGCTCCCGTTGAGTGCGACGGGATTCGAGTTCGCCGGAAAGAACCATGCGAATGTCTTCGATGTCCACGATGTCAACACAAGGGCCACGGATCCTGCGACGATAGAAAGCACCATGCCTTCCAGCACCATCTGCCGCACCAGTTGAATACGATTTGCCCCGAGCGACTGCCGGATCGCAAGTTCACGCCGCCGGGATACAAACCGCACCAGCGTGAGCGTCGCCACATTCGCGCAGGTCAGCAACAGCACCACCGCGGCGAAGGCCAGCAGAATGGGCAGCGTCGCCGCCATGTATCCGTTCGCGCCGAAGGGCGAGCGCCACATAGGATCGAGCGTGATCTGGTTCGCTCCCAGATGATCGTCCGGGTACGCTGCCACAATGTTGCGCATCAAGGTATCGAGATCCTGGGCTGCCGTGCCACGGCTGACGCCCTGCCGCAATCTTCCGATTACGTTCAGCCAGACCGCACCACCACTGCGATGCGTCATCCGCCACGCACCCGTCCCGAGGGGATCGAGCGTTACCCACAAATCTTGACGGATCCCGGGCATAGCTCCGACAAACCCCTCCGGCGCGACGCCGATCACCGTCAGGGGATGCCGGGCGTGGGTGTTGAAAAACTCTGGGTTTCTGGGGCTCCTCTCTTGCTTACCGCCTAGTTATTCGCTTTCCCGTTTCCCGCGCAGTTCATGCAATTGCGATTTCCTGAATCGGCTTGCGGCTGAGGAACCGCACCAAGCGTTTC
>DASYZA010000323.1:0-14281 GCA_035946775.1 Candidatus Sulfotelmatobacter sp.
GTCGCCACTTTACTCATGGATTGCTCCACTTTCTCGTTCGACTTGCATGTGTTAGGCACGCCGCCAGCGTTGATTCTGAGCCAGGATCAAACTCTCGTTTGAAACCTGTTCGCCTACCGACGGGTAGAAGGTAGGCTGCCAACTCCATCGCTCGAAAAGGATGTGTTGGCGACCACCTCAAGCTCTCTTACGAAAGCCGGGTGGCCCATCTTGTGAGATCGCTTCGGACTTATGCCCGAATCCGCTCTCTCACGACTGGCACGTTCAACCGAATTTTCAAAGACCGAACCACGTTCCGCCTGAGCGGCGCGTATTCAGTCCAGCCAGACCACAGTGTGAATCTGACCGTCCTCGAAACCCTTCAAACATACCGTTTTGCGCAATCCGGGTCAACGCGGGCATCCCACAGAATTTCCACCTGTTTTCCACAGGGGACGATTCTCGGATGGCGGACAGAAGAACCGAGGCAGGTTTCGAAGTCTCAAGGTTTCGGAGTTTCAAGATTGAAACCCTAAACCCTTGCTCTTCTATTGCTTCTGGGCTCTTTACGGCACGCAACGGTATACTCTTCCGCTTCGCAGAGCGATTTCAGCTCCTGGGGCTTTTTAGGCCATGCGAGGGCGGAAGACAAAAAAATTGAGAAAAGATCTAACTTTTGGAGGTCCTTGCCTTGAAGGTACCCTTCGGAAGCCTACTCGATGTTTCCGAATCAAGCCCCGTGGCCGGGGCGATTCAGGGATCCAATCCCTGTATAAACTTTAGATGCCGGACGCGCACGAGAGTTGCAGAAATGCGCCCAGCCAGCCACACAATTGCTCTCGGTTCATTGTTTATAGCAAGCCCGGGGAAAAAGTGCAAGTGCTAATCGATTTTTTCGGGGAAATGTTTACCGGTAGGGTACATTTCAGCGTTCCCGGATCGACCGCCGCCCTCCGATTCCCGTGGTCGTTTCCGGAATCCAGACAAGGCCCAGTGACGTTATCGCGTCGGGCGCCAGTTCCTCGAAATAAAGGACTGCGGATTTTGCCCGCCGCTGATTCCAGATCAGGAACCCCGATGCACTCACTACTACGCCAAGGATCATGAATAGACTTCGGGTGGCGCTGCCCAATGAAGGCAGCTCGATTTCCGCGGCCACCAGAGAAAAAACAAACATCAGCAGCAGGAAGCACCAAAACACCACTTGCACGTGCACTTTTCCCGGCAAATAGGAGCATGTGAATGGGACCTTGTAGAAGTTGATAAGGCTAACCTCAACAAAAACCCATCCCAAAAGACCCAACAACACTAGATGAACAAAGACGGAATGCAACGGTCGGTAGGATAACGACAGCAGCGCCGAGATCAGCCATACGGGAAACACCGCGAGCAACACCAGAGCCCAGCGGGTGGCGGCGACGTATTTCTCGGAGGGAGCAATCTGAGTAGTTCGAAGCATCCAATTCGCATGCAGCGAAATGGGGAGCGAGAAAACGCTACGCAGGCCAAAGACCGCGAGGCTCATCATCACGAGCGTTGAAGACAGGAAATCGCCGCTCAGCGGCGCAGGTGCGGGTATCGAGGATTCAACCCGCAACCACGATAACGCGATCGAAAAAACAATCGCCAGATAAAAAACGAAAGCCAAGCGGTGCTGCCGGCTGCGCACGAGCGACCTCAGGCTAAACATCACTATCGAGGTTCGAAGAGAGTTGCCGAAGCTTGGTGCCCAATGGAAGCCGCGAGACCCCGGTACAAGGTCGGGCTCCTCTACGGTCTTATTCATCGTGCGGAAATAACAGAGCGATAGCGAGGCTGCTGTTCCCAGGGCCGCAGAACTCAGGCCGATCCATGCGCGCAAGGCAAGCCAACTGAGTTGGTGAGGTAGGGAGCCGTTGAGTTGGTTGAAGAGCGCAAAGAACCAGAACTGCGGCGACCATGCCAGCATCGCGTGATTCTCAGCAGCAGCTAGCATCGTGGACGGTGTAATCGAGGGAACCAAGAAATACCCGCCCAGAAAAATACCGAATGCGACGAGTTGCAGTACTGCCGAAGAAGCGAGAAAGATCCTCCGAGGCAGCAACCAAGCACAGAGTCCCTGAACCGTCAAAACTGAGCAGAAGATGAATGCGCTCGCGGCGATCATGGTTGACCAGTACGCGGCAAACGCCTGGAAGAATCCCCAGATGGAGTCGTGATGCGCACCAATCAGCAGCGGCCAGGCAATTCCGGTCGCGCAGTTCAGCGTCAGGATTGCAAGCCCCAGCAGCGAGGCCGAAGCGGAGATCTTCGCGAGTAGAACAGTTCGCGGCCTGATCGGCAGCGGCGAAAGCACCATCACGTCGCGGCGGTCCGGAAAAGTTGAATCCCAACTGATCACCGTAACGAGGCCAATGACCAGCATCATGCCTGCGATAAGCGACTCCTCACCTTGCCAGGTGAAGTTCAGATAGCCCTCTGGTGTCGCCGTAGCCCGCTCCGCAGAAAGAAGACCGAACGCGCCAATTAGGCTGACAAAGATGAGGATGCTGGCAAATTGACCAAGAAATCGAGGGATATCGGCCTGCACCGACAGGGCCTCCAAATCCACCACGCGCAACAGGAACTGCCGGTACAAGACGCGAAACTGAATCGGCAATGATCCGATGGACTTACGCATGGATCAGGTCCGCAATCTCGCGCGCCCTGGCCTCGGTATCCTGTTCGACCACGAGCTGCGAAAAGATCTTTTCCAGTGTTGGGAGTTCCATCAGGGAACGAAGGTTTTGTATGGAATCATCAGCTACCAGCTTGCCGTGATGAAGGATGACGACCCGCGAGCAGACTCTCTCGACGGTGTCGAGTTCATGCGAGCTGAACAGCACAACCTTCCCGCGCGCCGCGAGTTCCTGAATCAAACTGCGAAGCATCAGTGCTGAAGAGACGTCCAGCCCGGAGAATGGCTCGTCGAGCAGCACCAGCTCGGGATTGTGAAGAAGGGCCGCTGCGATGAGGACCTTCTGCCGCATTCCCTTCGAGTAGCCTGAAATGGAAGCATGGCGGTCGTCATGAAGAGCGAGCAACTGGAGAAGGCCGTCGATCCGATTGGAGGATTCGCGGTGCGGCAGGTCCCGGAGTTGCGCGACCATGGTGAGGTATTCGACTGCTGAGAGGTGGTGATAAAGGTAGGGCTCTTCGGGCACGTAGCCCATAATTCGTTTGTAGGAGATCAAGTCTTCGTGAATCGCCCTGCCATTGAAAAAGATGTGGCCGGCCGTCATCTCGATGAGGCCGGTGATCATCTTCATGGTGGTGGACTTGCCCGAGCCGTTCGGCCCCAAGTAGCCCGTGACCTCGCCGGGACTCGCGCAAAAGCTCACGTTGTCGACGGCAGGAATACCAGAAAAGAGTTTCGACACACGGCACAGTTCGAGCATAGGTATGTCTTTCCGTAGAAGATATAGACACCGCTGACCGGCCGGGCGGAAGGAAATGTGCGGCCATATCAGTCGCCCTCCGGGGGACAAGAGTGATTTTCATGATATGTGGTCCCGCCAGTGAAGTGGCGGGCTGTTGTCGGTTGTCCCTCCTTCACAACTTTTGGGCTCGTGCGCGGCGAGATAATCTCCGGGCATGCGTCGCTTCTTTCGCCCCTGCGGGGCTGGGCACCTTCTTGCATGTCACCGATGGCTTGCGCCCGCTCGACTTCGCTTGCGTTGTTTGTTGCCTCCGAGGTGAACGGTCCCAGAGGGACCGCTGACAATAGCCCGGCGTTTCCAACGCCGGGTACGTACGCAACGCTGAGGGCCGCGTCCCGGAGGGACGCCTGAACCGTCGGCACGAATGCATCCCATGTCGACGCCGTTTCTGAATGTGCTTGTGGATCAGGTGCCCCTCTGGGGCACGGTCTCATTCTTTTCGTACATACCCGGCGTTAAAACGCCGGGCTATTTTCAGTTGTCCCTGCCGGGACAAATCATTGTCCCTGGCCCGTTCGCGGCCATATCAGTCGCCCTCCGGGACACAAGAGTGAGCTTCATGATTGTGGTCGCGCCAGTGAACTGGCAGGCTATTGTCGGTTGTCCCTCCGGGACAAATGTTTTCGCTCGTGCGCGGCGGGATGATGTCAGGGCATACGCCGCTTCTTTCGCCCTGCGGGGCTGGTCACCTTCTTGCATGTCACCCCATGGCTTGCGCCCGCTCGACTTCGCTTGCGTTGTTTGTTGCCTCCGAGGTGAACGGTCCCAGAGGGACCTCCAACAATAGCCCGGCGTTTCCAACGCCGGGTACGTACGAAACGCTGAGGGCCGCGTCCCGGAGGGACGCCTGAACCCTCACCACGAATGCATCCCATGTCGAGGCGGTTTCTGAATATGCGGGTGGATCAGGTGCCCCTCTGGGGCACGGTCTCATTCTTTTCGCGCAAGACCCGGCGTTAAAACGCCGGGCTATTTTCAGTTGTCCCTGGCGGGACAAATCATTGTCCCTCTTGGCCCGGTGCCTATGCTTTTCCCTGCCCGGGACAAATCATTATCCCTGGCCCTGGCCCTGGCCCTGTGCTTATCCCTACACGTATCCACGGCTATGCTTATCGCCACACGTATCGATGCCTACGCTTATCCCCACAAGCATCGATGCCTATGCTTGTCCTCACAGTATCTGTGCCTATTTATCCCCACACGTATCGCGGATCGTAGTCGACATTGTTCTTCTTCAAAAACGCAAGGAACTCTTCTTCAAAACTGTGTTTGCGGTGATGCTCGGCTTGAGACTGGATGTACGAAATCGTATCCGCTTGTTGCGAGACGCCGACCGTAAACGCACCATACCCTTGTTGCCACGCAAAGTCTTTCGTATGTGTCTCGTTCATCCACCGTGAAGATGCGCCCTTGATCAACTGCATGGCCTTGGCCAAGGCCATATCCGCCGTCAATGACAACAAGACGTGCACGTGGTTTTCCGTACCTCCGACCATGAGCGCTTTGAATTTGTTTTTGCGCGCGATGCCACCAAGGTATGACCAGAGATCCGGTTGGATTTCCGGTTGGATCAGGTTGCGGCGTTGTTTGGTCGAGAAGACGCAGTGCACGAGTTCAGAGACGTAGGTGTGCGACATGGAACCAGTGTAGGTGTCGGTTTGTGCGATCAGGTTCAAGAAAACGCCGCACGGCGATTTTGCTTTCCCGAGTTGGGAATTGGTGACGCATCAGGTGCCCCTACGGGGCACGATGGGGTTTCCTGCATATACCCGGCGTTGAAACGCCGGGCTATTGTCGGCCGTCCCTCCGGGACGGTCCCGTTGTCGCAGACGATTCCTCACAGGGTGCGTTGTGCGCCCGAAAGAACTCCGTTCTAAATCCAGCTAGTTAATCAGGTATGAGTCCCTTCGGCTTCGCCTCAGGGCAGGCTGTTCGGCCTCGCATCAGGGGAAGCTCTTCGACTCCGCTCACCTGACAATCCATAGGACCGGCGTTCAGTGCTTCAGGAGGTGCCAGGCTTCCTTATATTTTTCGTATTTGGCGCGGGGGCTTTGCGGGGTTAGCAGGATATCGGGCTGGCCGTTCGTAGCGCGGATTGGGAGGATGTACCAAGTGTCTGTCGGGATGACTAACGCGGCGATGATGTCGAGATCGCGGGGCGAGTAGGGTACTCCGTTGGAGTCGAGGTGGCATTTGTAAGAATTCCCGCGGTGGAAGATGGTGCATTTGCACTGGACGCGGAGAAAGCGTCCGCGATGCTCGGTGACGACGTCGTAGGGAGCGCAGTCGCCCCAGGGCTTGGCGACACGGAATCCGAGTTCGGTGGCGCGCGTCATGAAGCGCAGTTCGGCCCACTCGCCGCGCGCCTTGGCGTGACGGATGGACATACCGGGAGGTTTCATCGGGTACGAGTTTCGAGTTTCGAGTTTCGTGCAAAGTTTCAAGGTTTCAAAGTTTCAAAGTTTCAAGGTTTCAAAGTTTCAAAGTTTGCGCGTCTTCGAGAGTTGAATGGTGCTTCAGGTACTCTGAAAACAAAATCCCCACTTCTCGCGCACACAACGCGCGAGAAATGGGGCACCCATCCCATGTTGATTCGCACTGACTCTGCGGACTTGTTCCGGCCCGCGATTTCTACATACGCAATTTTGAGCGGATTTGGGGGCTTGACCAGATCGGGCTGCGCTCGATTTCTGCCCTCTATATCTATTATCGCAAGTTGCAGGGGGTACTTGTAACACGGTTTCGGGAAATTTATTTCCTTTGAGAAGATCAGGTTACAGAGAATTGCAGCGGTTTGGGGGCTTGACAAGAATTTCGCCGAGATGAGGCGCGGACAGAAAATCCTCATCCTTGAACAGAATGGGACCTATCTGCGCTTTCGGCGGTTTGACGGCTTCGGGCGCTCTTCTTCCAGCACGGCGAAGTTGATCTTCTTTTCGACTGGGTCGATGCGATCGACGATGACGCGCAGGCGGTCGCCGATGCGGTAGGTCTTGCGCGAGTGCTGTCCGATGATCTCGCGCGTGTTTTCGTGGTAGGTGTAGCGGTCGTCGATCAGCGTGTTGAGCGGGACGAGTCCTTCGACGAAAAGGTCGGTGAGTTCGACGAAGAATCCGAACTTGGTGACGCTGGTGATGAGGCCGTCGAAGTCTTCGCCGACGCGGTCTTGCATGAACTTGACCTTTTTCCATTCCATGAGTTCGCGTTCGGCATCGTCGGCCCGGCGCTCGGCTTGGCTGGATTCTTCGGCGATCTCATGAAGCTCTTCGAGCGGGATGGGGCGGGTGAGCTCATGTGGCGCGGCCGCCCCCGGCCGCGAACGACGCTTGGACCAAGGCGACGGAACGTCATCATCCCCCGGTTGCCCCACGCTTGTCGCGGTTTGTGCGACAGGGTGCGAATCATTCCTCAGCACCTCTTTCAATATCCGGTGCACGATCAGGTCAGGATACCGTCGAATCGGGCTGGTGAAATGCGTGTATGTCGGTGCGGCCAGGGCGAAGTGGCCAAGATTTTCTTCCGAGTATCGGGCCTGTTTGAGCGAGCGCAGCATCAGGTAGCTGAGGATTCGTTCTTCCGGCTTGCCCGCGATTTTTTCTGTGAGCTTCTGGTACATGCGCGGGGTGATGTGGACTTCCTGCGGGACTTCGATCTGGCGGACGCGCTTGCCTGTGCCGTATGCGGCGCGGCGATCGGCCTTCATCTGCACGCGGTGAATCGGAAGCGCGCCAACGCCGAGAGAGTATCCGAAAGTGGCGGCGATTGTTTCGAAGTCGTATACGCGCTTGGCGTCAGGCTTCTCGTGAATGCGGTAGAGGCTGGCGATGCGGTGCGACTCGAGATGGTGCGCGACGGTTTCGTTGGCTGCGAGCATGAATTCTTCGATCAGGCGGTGGGCGATGTTGCGCTCGGAGCGCGCGATGGACTTCATCAGCCCGAACTCGTCAAATTCGATGACGGGCTCGGGAAGATCGAAGTCGATGGACCCGCGGCGTTCGCGCTTGCGGTTGAGAATGTACGCGAGGTCGCGCATCAGTTCGAAATTCTGCACGAGCGGAGCGTAGCGCTTGCGCAAGGCTTCGTCGCCTTCGAGGACGGCGTTGACATCGGTGTAGGTCATGCGTTCGGCGGAGCGGATCACGCCTTCGCAGAGCTCGTAGCGGACGATCTCGCCGCGGTGATCGATTTCCATCATGCAGGACTGCACGAGACGGTCGACGTGCGGGCGCAGGCTGCAGATGTCGGTGGAAAGTTCGAGGGGCAGCATGGGCACGGCGCGGTCGGGGAAGTAGACGCTGGTGCCGCGCAGGCGCGCTTCCTGATCGAGAGCGCTGCCGGGCGTGACGTACTGGGCGACGTCGGCGATGTGGACCTGCAGTTCGAAATTGTTGTTGGGCAGCTTGCGGACGAGGACAGCGTCGTCGAAGTCGCGGGCGGTTTCTCCGTCGATGGTGACGATAGGGAGCGGGCGGAAATCGCGGCGACGATGGAGTTCCCGGGCGGGAATCGTAGCCGGGATGCGTTGCGCTTCTTCGAGCGTGGCTGGCGGAAAGTGGTGCGGGAGGTGGAATTTGCGGATGGTGATTTCGACGTCGACGCCGAAGTCATCTTCGCGGCCGAGGATCTCGATGACTTTGCCGCGCGGACTCTGCGTGGCGCTGGGCCAATCGGTGATTTCGACGTCGACAACGAGGCCTTCGAGATTCGTGTAGTTCGTGTGACGAGCGGCTTCGTCGCCCAGAACGCGGTCGACTGATTTCTTCTTCCTCTGTGATCTCTGTGGGCTCTGTGGCGAGTCTTCGAAATCTTTCACCACAGGGGACACAGAGGGCACGGGCAGTTGCTGGTGGCCGGGGTGGCGGCGAGACGCCGCCACGACAGCCGGCGAGGACGCCGGCGCTACGACTTCCGGGATCACAATTTCCTGGGTGATCTTGGTGTCGATGGGCGTGACGTAGTTTCGGCGAGAGCCGTAGTGGAAGATGCCGACTACCGTGGGGTGGGCGCGGTTGATGGGGCGGACGATGCGTCCTTCGGCACGGCCGTCGTCACGGATGTTGGCGATGTCGACCAGGACCATGTCGCCGTGCATGGCGTTGCCGATCTGATGCGGCGGAATGAAGATGTCTCCCGCGAGTTTCGATTTCAGGGGGCCACTCAGCGATTTCGGATCGGGGATGACGAAGCCGAATCCGTCGCGGTGCATGGAGAGGCGTCCGGCGATGAGGTTCTTGTCGGCGGCGGCTTGCGGCAGTTGATAGCGGTCGGAGTCGATGGGGATGAGCTGCCCGGTCTTCACGAGCTTGTGCAGGTGGTCGTTTAGTTCGCGGCGCTCATCGCCGTGGAGGCCCAATTCGCGGACGAGCTGCTTGTATCCGGCCTGGCGCTTGGACTGGCGGGCGATGTGCTTGAGGATCGTGGCGTCAGAAAGCATGGCGAGCTACGCGCGATGAGCTGTGAGCTACGAGCTCTCGGCTATCAGCTTTCAGGATAACTCTGTTTGGCTGCCGGCGTCCGGGTCTCGGGTAGCGGGGCACCCGATAACCTCACGCGCAGCCGCGATCTGGGCATGACTCATGGGATGATAGAATGGAACTGAACAGTTGGACTAAGCGAACTGGAGAGTTCATGGCTAGCCCAGCAGCCGGTAAACAAAACGCGACTCTAATCTCCGCATTGCGAGCGCGTTCGAGCTTTGGACGCATTCTAAAGAGTGTCGAAGGGGGAGAGCAGTCGCTTGTGATCGAAAAGCGTGGACGACCAAGGGCAGTACTGCTTGGGATACCTCATTACGTGAAGCTCGCAGCGCCCGAACCTGAGGTGTTGAAGCTCATCGGAGAAGCGGCGAAGAGAGACGGCACGAATAAACTGACGGCACGGAAAATCGACCAAATCATTGAAGCCGCACGGATCCAGAAAAGAAAGCGGCCGTGATCGCCTTAAGGTTGGTGCTTGACACGAACGTTCTAGTGTCCGCTGTACTCAAACAGGAAGGCTTAGAACGGGCCGTGTTGAATCTTGCTCTTTCGCGTCCTGCACGTATTTATGTATCTCAGAAGATTCTGGAAGAATACGGGGATGTACTGTCTCGTCCGGAACTCCGAATCCGCAAAGGGTTGCGGCGGCAATTTCTCGCGCTGATCAAGCATCGCAGCCGACTGGTGAAGCCCCGGCTGAAAATAGAAATTGGCCGCGACCCAGACGATGCGAAATTTCTGGAATGCGCCGATGCTGCCCGCGCCGATTACCTGGTCACAGGAAACCTGAAGCACTTCCCACGTTATTGGAAGAACACGAAGATCGTTAAGCCAAGAGAATTCATCGAGATGATCTCTCCCCATTTAATGAGTGGAATTTGAAGGTCAGGGGCATCATCCCTCAAACTTGGCGTTGACTTGCATCTTTTGTGCCGCCTAAGATGCTGCGAAACTTTCTCCGTACATCAAAGGACTTCATGGATTTCACGCGGCGGGATGTTCTCAAAGGAATTTCAACGGCGGGGGCGATTGGCATCGCGACGGAAGCGGCTGCGGTTTCCTCGATCGCCACTCAAGTCAAAGGTGGGGTTGAATGGGCCAGCCTTTCTGGAAAAGGTTCCTCCGGCATTCCGTGGCCGCGGACCCAGGGGAGTCCTGTGCTTGAGAGCTTGCGACCGGTGATCGAGAGTTCGCGCGACGTGCACACGAACTACGACAAGATCCGCGAGGTTGCGGGGTGGATGGCTTATGAAGAATTGCCGTTCCCGAACCTTGCAGTCCCTTTTGGGATGGAGAAGACGCCGGACGTTGCCATGGATTTCATCATGGTGGGCACGACCATCGATACGGCGTTCACCGATTTCAAATCGCACGTGAAGTTTCAGATCGATTACGCCGGGGAGCATCATTCGGATTCGGATGCGATGTTCGCGTGCCTGAAGCGGGCGATGGACAATGGCGTCCCGATGCTCGATGGGAAGTTTCTGGCGAAGATGACGCGCGCCGACATGGAAAAGATTTTTGCCGGGAACATCGAGATGCCGATGCTTGGCGAGAAACTGGAATTGTTTCACCAGGCGGGCGCGATTCTGGCGGCGAAGTATGACGGACGTTATTACAACTTCATCCAGTCGTGCTCACCGAAGCTTTATGACAACGGCAACGGCCTGGTGGAGCGACTGGCGGCGGAGTTTCCGCGCTTCAACGACGTCAGCCAGTATGACGGGCACGAGGTGAAGTTCTATAAGCTCACTCAGCTTGGGTACTGGCAGATTTATTCCGGGCTGCATGGGACGGGCGCGTTCAAGCTGGAGGATCCGCAGAAGATGACGGCGTTTGCGGATTACATAGTGCCCGTAGGGCTGCGGCTCATGGGCATGACTAGTTATTCGCCGGAGTTGGAAAAGGCGATCAACACGTACCAGATGATTCCGCGGGACAGCCGGCAGGAGATCGAGATCCGCGCCCATTGTTTGTACGCGACGGCGCTGCTGGCGGACGAGATCAACAAGATTCGTCCGGCGGACCAGCAGATTATCATTCCGCAGATTGATGCGCGTCTATGGACGCATTTTCATACGACGAGTTGGCCGCATCATTTGACGCGGACGATTATGTATTAGGCGCTCGGGATCAGGGGCTCGGGCTAGCGGGGGAAAAAGCTGGAACCACGAAGGACACGAAGGTTCACGAAGGAACTGCTTCCTACCAACTGTCGCCGCCGGATTTTGGAGGCCAGGCATTGAGGGTGCGGCGAATGGTGGCGATCTGTCCGGTGTGGTAGCTGTTGTGTGCGACCATTTGCCAGAGCAGGGCTTCCATCGTGCCGGCAACTTTCTCGCCGGCTTGATGGATGGATCCGATCTCGCGATTCATTTCTTCTCGCGAACTTGCGGCGAGCTCCGCAAATTGCGACAAGAACCAGGAAAAATCGCGGCGCAGCTGATCCCAGTTCTGCGGCATGGATGGAAAACTTTCGGAATTGTGTTGGGGAAATTCCGCATTCTGGCCGCGGATGCGTTTGAGCTCGTAGTTCATCCAGTAATTCATGTGGAAGACGAGGTCGGCGATGGAATGCGGGAAGTCGTCGATGCGGCGGTTGGCGAGTTCGGCATTCACGTCTTCCATGCACGCAATGGGATCGACGTGGGCGCCTTTGCCGCGGAGGAGTTCAGTGAGAGCTTGCGACATTCTTTTTCTTCCTAATTATGAACCACGAAGGGCACTAAGGTTCACGAAGGAAAACTCTGGCCGCGGATTTACACGGATCCACACGGATTTGAAAAACAAGTCCGGTCATCCTGAGCGGCGTCGCTTGCCGAGAACGCCCCATGCTTTTTGTGCGGCATCAGCTCAATACAGAGGTCCTTCGTTTCGCTCAGGATGACAACAGTGATTCGATGCGTGTCGCACACTAACGTTCGGTGAAATATTTCTGCTCCAAAATGCGGCGGTGGTGCAACTCGTGGCCTGCGGTGATGTAGGCCAGGGCACGCACGCTGACTTCGTTCTTATTGGCGATGCCGCGGAGCTGCCATGCCTGCTCATCGAGATTGCGGAATAGAGTCAGCGTGGCGCGGCGAACGGCGATGTAGTCTTCGATGATTTCCGCCAGCGCGATCTTCGCGAAGGGGCCGTTGCGGACGTAGTCGTCCTGCTCGAAGCCTTCGATCGGGGTACGGTCGGCACGCGAAATGCGCAGCGCGCGATAAGCAAAGATCCGCTCCGTGTCGCAGACATGGCCGAGGACTTCTTTTGCGGACCATTTGTCGGGGGCGTAGCGGAAATTGCCCTCGGCCTCGTCGCGTCCGGAGAGCAGGATCATCATCTGGCGGCGTTGCGATTCGAGCGTGCCAAGGATGTCGGTTCCGCTGATAAGAGAGATGTAGCGGTCGTAGTAGGGCGCGTATTCGCCGGGTTCGGGACGTGGAATGGAAAGAGTTGAGGGGGTGACGACTTCGGACATGTTGGACTCCTTCGCGTTGCGTTCTGAAATCGAGAAAACGGGAGATGGTTCAGGCGTCCCTACGGGACGCGCGCTAATTCGGGACCCTCCCGGCGCTGAAGCGCCGGGCTATTTTCAGACGTCCCTCCGGGACGCTTGCAGTTCTCAGGAACCGGTCCGGGATGCAAAATAATCCCCTTCTGTTCCTAATTTGACGGACGAATGCAACTCTGGTTTCGATAATTCTTCTCCCCGGAAGGATAACTCCCGAGGGCTGTGGAAGGATACGACCCGGCAAAATTTTTACGGAAACGTTACACGGTGCTCATACAAAAATCCTCAGTTCTGGCAAAACCAGCCTTAGGTGGTGCACCCATTGTTGCGCGCTGGTTCAGGTACTTACGTTGAAAATAAAGGGATTTCCACAGGGCTCAAAATGAGACAGAGGAGTACAATCGCGATTGGTCATGAAAGTGCGGCCAAATAATTCCTAATCCCAACAAAGGAAAGGATCTGTCACCACCATGTGGAAGCCGACCAATCAGCCCCAGACTCCCGGCCGTCCTGCTGAGCCGGAGCGCCCAACTACGTCTACCCCCAGTGCCCCGATGATGGCCAATGAGCCCCCCGCGGCTCCGCGGCCCGTCACGACCACCACTGCGGACCAGGCGACCATCGGCAAGTCGCTCGTAATCAAGGGCGAGGTGACCGGTTCCGAATCGCTTTATATTGATGGCCGCGTGGAAGGGTCGATCAATCTTTCCGGCAATCGCGTGACGGTGGGCCGCAATGGAGTGGTCTCCGCGAACATCAATGCGCGTGAAATCGTCGTGCTGGGCAAAGTGCGCGGCAATCTGACCGCCAGTGACCGCGTGGATATCCGCAGCGACGGATCGCTGACCGGCGACGTGATCGCAGCGCGCATCTCGATTGAAGACGGCGCATTCTTCAAGGGCGGCATCGACATCCGCAAGGGCGGACAGCCGCAGTCGCAGCAGAAGGCGAACGGCGAAGAGAAGTCGGTTTCGTCGAGCGAGCCGGCTGCCGTGGGCGCGCGCGCGTAGTTCGCTAACAGAGTTTGGCCGAGTTTGTGAAACGGGCATCCGTGAGGGTGCCCGTTTTGCTTGTGGGGAGCGGAACTCGGGGGCGTTTGTGCAATCGCCTGTGGTTGTTGAAAAACTCTTTTTCAAGAAATTGGCGAGAACAACTTTGCATCACGATTCGATTTAAGCGACGTCTCGAATTCCAAGACATTTTGCATCCCCCAATTTTGGCCTGTTTGGCGTGAAATAAGAGTTTTTCAACAGCCACGCCTGCTTACGACAATTGACGGCCTGCGGAACGCCGCCTTCGCAGCGACCAGAGCGTCCCTGCAGTTAACACTACGGCAAGGATGGCGTCATGGCGGAGTCGTTTGGATGTGATATCCGCGCGATGGAGGAGGTAGGCATCTGCATAAATAGCTCCAAAGACCAGCACGAAAGCTCCGAAACAGACAAGCAAATACGCGTGCCACGTTGGTCGCGCTATCCACGTCGCCTTTTCTCCTCGCCGAGCGACGATAACTCCCAAAACGAATAATGCCGCTGCAGCAAGGGCGAGCGCGGCATCGATCCAACTAATTCCGTCGCTGGCTTCCAACCAGAACAGGAGCACCAGTACGCCAGTCATCGCCAACGCAGAGAGCGCGTAATCCCAGAAGCCGCGTGGCTTGGGAAGAGGAATCATCGGGCCAAGTATAGCAAGCAGGCGACGATCTGGAACGTTGTTGGCGAAAAACCGCGTGGGTGTTGAAAAAGTCACTGAGATTGGCGGGTGAGATTTAGCGAAAGCATGTTAGAAGGATTCATCTCTTGTCATGCTGTGCTGGATTTCAATCTTCGGAGGCCTGCTGATCATGATGGGAAGCCATGCTCGTTCCG
>DASYZA010000324.1:0-21840 GCA_035946775.1 Candidatus Sulfotelmatobacter sp.
AGCTCGTGGAGCTGCTGAGGTACGCTGACGTGCGAACAACGATCATGTTTACACTCGGACGTCCGCGAACAAAAGCGCTCGGGCCATTCCAGTGTTGGAAGGATGATCCCAGCGTACAAGGAACGCGGAGATGAGCCAACGAGACAATTGTGGACCTGGACGACGCGGTAAGATCTGCAAAGTCAGTTGGTTATTGGTGGGCGCTATAGGATTCGAACCTATGACTTCCACCGTGTGAAGATGGCACTCTACCGCTGAGTTAAGCGCCCACGTTGATGCGGTAAGTTCATCATTATACACAAGTTCCCGATCCACTGAGTCCTCACTGGATCGTCTTCGGCTCCCGCATTGGCACCCGCATTTCTTCGGGAAGCAGGTGTTGGAGCACCTTTTCCTGCGCGGCTCTCTTTGCTTTCCGCCGAGAATGCGAGTAGTAGAGCGTCATGTCCATCTTGGCATGGCGCATGATCGCTTGAACCACAGCGGGATTTTCCTGTTCGTCCATAAGGAACGTCGCCAGAGAATGCCGCCCGAGGTTGTGGAAGCCGAACCGCTTCACTACTTCGCCATCGCGGTCGTAAGTGACACCGTTCTCCACGCGGATAACGCCCGCAGCAATCGCAGCGGGGCGAACGTAATCCTCGACCAGTTGTGATGCGCTGCGGGGCTGTTCGCCATGTAGCTTCTCAGACGGAAAAACGAAGTCGTTGTCATCCGCATACATCGTTTCCCGCCTCCAAGCCGCAAGAGCGTCGAGCAGCAGTTGAGGGGCTTCCACTCGTGATCGGGACAGCTTGGTCTTGGCACCTTCTTGCATGTTGAAATGGACGAACGTCTGCCGGATAGCAATCAAGCCACGATCCCACAGAATGTCGCGCCACCTCAAGCCAAGTGCCTCGCTGATGCGCAGCCCGCAGGTTGAGACCAGTAAAGCCAGTTCGTATTCAGGTTGCTGCAATTCCGAGAGCACCTTGAACGTGTCCTCGATTTCAAGCGCCAGAGCCTCGTATTCTGTCACTTGCGAGAACTCTCGACCTTTTACGTAACGGCAGGGATTGAACTGTTCGCCGCGTGGGATCAGCCCCTCGCATTGCCCCCACGAGTAAATGCCAGACATGATGCTCCGATATTTCCCGCGTGTAGACGATTCGACATCGAAACCCAAAAACCATGCCTTCAGTTTCGGAGGCTCGATATTGATAGCGTCGCTGTCCGCCCACCTTGGCATGAGCAGGTTTCTGACGACTTGCTCGTGGTGTTCCTTCGTCGATTGTTTATTAAAGGGGTAGTTGGCAAGATATTTCTCGGCAAGTTCCCCAAAGGTGATGAGGGAAGGATCGGATTTGGCGACCAGTTTGTCGAGACCGAGTTCGCCAACTTTGAGCCATCCCTCCTCATAAGTCATCGTGTGCAGCCCCACAACCTTCGACCGCTCTTTGCCGTTCGAGTTGTAGTGGCAGTACACCAGCTTGCCCTTCTTTCTACGAAACCAGCCCTTAGCCATCAGAGTTTCCTCCTTTGGCTACGGGCACTGCCGACAGGCATTGTACGGCGGGCGTTATCTCCCGCCAAGCCGTCACTTGTTTGGGAGGCTTCGGACTTGCGAACACCGCTGCCTATGGCGGCTTCAACTTCACTGATCTTGTAGCGCCAGACGCTTCTGCTTGTCCCGATCCCAAGTGGATGCCCCGGTATTACTCCTCGCCGGGTCATCTCCAGTACTTGGCGACGCCTTATGCACAAATGCTCGGCAAGAGCGTTCGCATCAACGAAGCGCTCAGGCTGGTTAAGTAGGTTGTTCACGCCAGACGAATCTGGCTGCGATGTAAAGCGGTTCACGAACACACTCCTCGGCTCGCGCCGGGAAATTCCGGCGTCAAGCCGAGGGGAACAAGGACACCGCCTCAAGATTTGGATTTGTGCCTCGTAACGCTTGGCGGTCGCCGTGCGACCTGTAAGCGTTTGGAGAGCACATTAGGTAATACTCGGTGCTCGGGAATGTTGCGCCATTAAGGTGATCCCGAGAGAACTCAATCAGGCGATGCTCCTCTGAAAGCCGCGCTCAGCGCGGCATGTGGGGCGATCCCCCCTAGACTGTCGGCAGGCGAGCGTGGTAGTGTCGAAGTAGTAGTTCAATTCCATAGGGCGGTGTGAGGTTCTTGTTCCCCCTTTGGCGACGCATCAGCGCATTGGCTGGTGTTAGCCGAGGGAGAAACACGTGCAGCCAGGACGAGAGAGCCTTCAGCAACACACGAAATCGCCCGATGGTGCCGCACCCGGAGCCTTTCCGGTTGTCGCAGGCGCAGAATCAACGATCACACAGTCGCAGTCCATCACTGCGAACTCAAACCACCCCGCGAAGCCTCGCAGAGCACCATCGCACGGAAAATCACGGATGGCTTCTGTTGCAGCGCAACAGAAGTCGAGTGCGGACAATCTGGTAATTGCGGCTGCGGGCATGTTCGCTACCGTGGACTACTCCGCGCACGGTGACGATGAGCTTCACAATGCCACAGTCGCCGCGCTTGCTGCCTACAAGGAGAAGCGAGAGGAAGCGGACAACTACGCCTACGACGTCCTCATTCCCGCGTTGAATCAAATCATCCATCGTTACAAGCAGCAGGGACGTGCGGCGCAATATCGGCTAAACGGCTGCCCTACGGTCGAGGAGTATTTCGAGAGCATCGGGCTGAACTACTCGACGGTGCGGTCTTGGAAATCCCGCGCCCAGCAGCGACTCCTGCAAGCCGCAACGGATGCGGGAACCAAGCCCGCTCCGGGAAACACATCCGACCGCGACCCAGTTCCGCACCTCAACAAGGCTGAGCGGAAGACGCTGATCGAAGCCAGCCATAGAGCCGTAGAGATGGTTGCTGCTGTCGAAGCTGGTCGCGACGCGAAGCAGGAGGTCGCCGCGTTCAAAGTGGTGATGAATGCGAAACGGCTGGACGACATCATGCAGGCGCACGAGCAGGAGCCGGATTACAAAAGCATCCTCGCCAAGCTGGTGCAGACCGTGGCTGACATGAAGGCATCGTTGCCAGCCCCGTTCGTCAAGGCTGTGCGCGAACTGACGAAGCCCTGCAACTTCAAAGCCGCGCTGCCTCCGGTTCCAACTCAACGGACGAATGGCAGCGGAACAAATGGTGCGGTTAAGAAGCCGTTGCAGATCGCGCCAACCCCGCAGAAGCCGCCCGAATGGTTGCCGCTCGAACCCGGCAAGAAGTACACCGTGCGCCCGCATCCGCAAGGCGGATCGGGCATATATGAGGTCGGCGGTTCGACTGTGTGCTGGCAAAAGCATCCGAGACAGGACGAAGCATGGGATGCGATTGAGGCGGTGAAATCTATTGCGTCACCCGCGCTGGGCAACGGGGAATTCGGCGCGTCAAAGGGAGGAGCCGCCAATGCCTAAGAACAAGTTCTTCTCGGACGGTTCGTCCCGCTATCCGTATCCGCACAAGCTGCCAGACTTTCTGTACCACGGCACATTGGGATCGAAGGTGAAAAGCATCATGGCGCGTGGGCTGGATCCGCGAGGAGACGGCGCTGCTTCCGACGACCTCACGAGTCCATCGGTCAGGGACTACGTTTACCTCGGAACCGGCAAATGTGCCGCCAACAACATCTGCCGTGTCATGGAATGGAACCTCGTTCCCAAGAAAGGGGTCGAGGACAGCGTCGTCATTCTGCGGGCGGACACCTCCTTTCTCAAGAAGCGTCTGCTGCGCCCAGACGAGGACTGGTGTACGTCGCTGTGGAATGTGGAGCCGCCAGACTACTCGGAGGATAGCGGCAAATGGATGTTCGAGGGTAGCGTCTACCCGGATGAGGAAGAGGCGGTGCTCGCCGCAACGGGCGAACTTATTGAGTGGGCGCGGCGGTGCTGGTACGACTCCTTGGTCGAGGAAGAATCCGTTGCCTACAAGGGCATCATTCCTCCCGAAGCCATCGCCGTCGTCGCGACCGATGAATCGGATCACGGGCTACGCAGTCTTCGTGGCGTGTACAGAAGCAAGTATGTGGAGATGACCAGCCGCAGCAGGCGGGATGAATTCAGCGTCGAAGGAGAAGCCCTCGGAAAAAGTGCTCCGACCGAGTATTTAACTTAGGTGGGCGGCATACAGACCGCACCCATTCGAGGCAAACCATGAACAACCATTACGTATTTCTCAGACCCGGCGAGAAGATTTTCATTCTCACCGACGCCGTCGCAGGCGACAACGACTACACGCATGTGATCGAAGCGGAGATTCCAGTCCACCCCGTGCCGGACTACGACGGCAGCCCGCGCCATCGCATCGCGCCGGAGCTTATTACCGCACGCAGGTACGCGACGCTGGAACTGAATGAGTGCGCCAATCTGTCCTGCGGCGAACCAGCCAACAACGTGCTTGAGGGCTACGCACGCGTGAACGAGGAGCGGCTTGGCAACGATCCCGACCACGCGTTCGTAGCACGTCCCATCGGCGCAGCGCCCAATAAACCGGAGCCTTTCATAGACGCAGAAACACTAAGAGTTTTTGGAGCGGAGAAAGCATGAAGACGCCAACCGGGGACACATGGGTTTAACCGCACAAACCTCTAGCCTTGTTGTTCGAGCACCGCGACGTGGTCATTGACTTTCGTCTTCTTCCTTCGTGCTTTTCACCTGTTTGGAGTAACCGATCAACTTCGACACGAAATACGGCTGTGGGCTGGCGTCCCGTGAGTGCTCGTCGCAACAGAATTTGGCGATACGACCCGACAGCAGTTCCCAGACCAGCACGCAGGTTGCAGGATGCGGCACGGTTCCCTTTCTCTCACACTTCGGTGGTTTCATCGACTGCTGCATAA
Organism: Candidatus Sulfotelmatobacter sp.; assembly: GCA_035946775.1. GTDB lineage: Bacteria > Acidobacteriota > Terriglobia > Terriglobales > Acidobacteriaceae > Sulfotelmatobacter. Next base: position 4,837 of record DASYZA010000324.1, read on the forward strand.
GGGGATCGAATCGAATTCATTCCTCATAAGAGATTTTCAAATTCATTCCGTGCAAAAGTCAGTATTTACAAGGTAAGCGCCGTAGCGGGCGTTCAAGAGTCTGGCTGCTACCAAACTCTTATTTGGTGGGGTGTTCTCCAAGGACATCGGGGCGGCTGAATAAGCCCAGCCGCCCAAGCGTTTTCACCGGGGCTATCGGGTCACCGCCCGTGACAGTACAAACGCTTATGCAGGTCAAAAAGGCTTATGACACTCAGAACTTACAATTCGGAATCCTCATGCGCCCTCAACTGTGAGGGATGCCATGAGCAGCAGTAGCCCAACTCCCGCGCCATACAATGGCGGTCTCAAGCCCGCCGACTACAAGCCCGGTACCGTCGCACCTTGTGCGGTGTGCGGCAAGGGCTGCTTCAAGTCCACCAACCCGGCAGAAGGGTTCCGGTGCTCCGAGCACACCTTCGCCGCGATCAAGCTGGCTGAGCTAGAAGCTGAGTCCAAGGCAAAGCCCAAGTCCAAACACAAAACCAAGAAGCCCTTGTCCATGACCATCCAGCTTCAGGAGATCGCGGACTACGAATGGAATCCGTCCATGCGCTATCTCCTCATGATCATCCATCTAGGCACGCGCCGGAAGAAGGACGACTACGAAGACACTTGGGCACCCACCGGGTGGACTGCGGAAGAGATGGTCGGCTGGTGCGACATGGCACAGTGGCGTATCGCCGGACGCTTAGGGCTGACCACCGACCACACCGGGCACATGCTCCGACAGCTTGAAGCCGATGGATGGATCGAGATCGAGGGCTGGACTGATCCAGACACCAACATGCTCCACTGCCGCTACCGCATCATCGCGGAGAAGGTGATGGCGTCCCAGCGTAAAGAGTGGTCGCCCACCATGAAGCGCGGCTCCCGCTACAACAATCCAGACAAGCCGCGCAAAGCGAACAAAGGTTCATTCAACAGCACGAACCAGCCGGGGAAATCGGCTCAGCGTAAGGCAATCGAGGAGATGGACGATGAATAGCCTAACGGCATCTCAGCCGTGGAGCTTACGGCATCTCAGCCGTGACCTAGCGGCATCTCAGCCGTCACCTAACGGCACCTCAGCCGTGAGCTTACGGCATCTCAGCCGTTGCACCTTACGGTATCTCAACCGTGGCGCAACGGCTGAGATGCCGTTTAAGGAAGGATTTTCAGGTGGGATTAGAGCAAGGGGCGATAGCACAGCTACGACATTGCAGGTTCGACTTCGAAGATCAGACCAACAGGCTAGTACGCGCCTTCGGCGCGGGACTAGCGTTCGGGTTGTTGTCCATCTAAGTCAAAGGCTGAAAGGCTCTAGTGGTTTAAGAGCGGAAAGCAAAGACAAAGACAAAAGCAACACCAACACCAACACTGGGATGGTTCTATGGCGCTGCCTATAGTCTACAGATCGCCAGAGAACCAGAACGTTGCTGACGCCAAGAAGGTGCTCAAAGAACGTGCTGAAGCTCTGGCTGCACGCCGGGAGAAAGAACAGCAACGCCGCGAAGCGGCGGGGGTGCCGAACTACATCTGCTACCCGGCTGCGTTCCCAAACTTCGATCCCAAGACCGGGCGCGGTGCGCCCAGCCCATTGCCGCCGTGCAATGTCTGCGGTGACAGCCTCCAGCCGATGGAGAACCACAAGTGCTCCGGCATCTGGAAGCCGAAGTACGAGGTGTTCACGGACGAGCGCAAAGAACGTGCAGACCAACGCCGGGACGAAATCCGCGAAGTCAAGCGCGATGAGATGTGCCAAGTGCCTGTCTGCTCGGTGTGCGGCGAGGAGATTCATGACTACTGGGAAGACGGTCAAATCCACTGGGACGAGCACGAGGGTCGCCCGGTAAAAGCCCATTGCGCTGTGGACGCTGAACCAGACGGCGATCTGGACGGCTACGAGGACGAACCTGAAGAGGATTACTGCGAGGGCGACGACGATGGCTACGATTGCGACTAGCGCGACCTTGAGTATGAGCAAGCCAAGAAGCAACCAAGCCGAAGTACGCGTCGATCATTGCAATGCCGCCAGAACCGCGAACCACGGTTCCAGCGAAACCCGTGAAGCCGCTGAGCGCCAACGAAGGCAAGCACCAGATCAAGCCGCTGAAAGCGACCAGCGAGCACACGACATGATGACAGTTCACGCCTGCTGCTACGACGACTGCCCACACGAAGGCATCGTCCACATTGGAGAGAACGGCGGCGACAGCCATTGGATTTGCTGTCTGCATCTCGACCACTGGAACGCCAACCGCGCCCGCTTCCTTGCTGACGGCGGCGGATGCGAGATGGAGGAACTCGGCGAACTGCTGTGCGATGGGTGCTGGGACGAAGTCTCGGACTCGCTCCGCTAACAGTGCGTAACCGTCATTTTGTTGCTTTCGGGCTTGCTCGCTATTCGGCGACCATCTCGGTCACGCCCGCGAACAATTCGGGTGTTTCCACGGCTAGTAGGGAGAGCTTCGCCCCCAAGCGCCCGACTGTTTCGTAGAACTGGTGGACGAGATGGTCGTTCGACCTGACCACGCTGTGCGCGAGTTCATGGAGCATCAGTTCGATGTTTTCCTGCCAGTTCTCAACAGAATGCTTGGCGAGATTGACGGTAATGTGGGTTTCCGCATTATCTGTGCATCCCTGCACCATCTCCTTGTCGCGGATGTACTCGACGGTGACCTCATGCCCGACCAGCGACGGCGAGACTCGCTCAACGAAGGTCGCATACGCCAACATCTCCGGCGTCCACTCGTGGCGGCGGTACACCTTGTCAGGCACCTTGCTGCCGTGATTCGTCGGGAATACCTTCCCGGCAGGCACGATGGCTCCCGCACGCTTCGCGTTCTCCCACTCGCCAGCGCTCATGCTGCCGCCTGTCACCAGCGTCCAGTCCTTCGATACCGCCTCGCGGTTCGATCCCATGTCGCTGGGATCGTACCCGACTCGGTTCTCCCCGAACCGAAGGTCGAGCACGGTCTTGATTGCATCATCGCTGCACCGGGGATCGCTTGCAGCTTTGCGCACCCAGTCGTCGTTCGCGTCTTCCTTGCCGATCATGTCCTGCGAGTGGTTCAATAGCTCCACGTAGATGGTCTTCAGGTACGCTGGTGTGACGTTGTCCCTGTCGATATTTAGCGGCACCTTCTGCCCGATGCTCACGTGGTACTTCGCCCTGATCTCCACGACCGGGATGCCCATCTCATACAGCATCGCTGTCTCTCCGGGTAGTACCCGGTAGATGCTGAGCGCGGTCTGGCGCTCGGTAGGACGCAAATTGCCCTCCGCGTCGCTCTTCACCGTAGGTAGCGTCGCTTTCGATGTGCGGAGCGGCTGGCGAGTGTCGATCTTCGTTCCGTTGAAGAACGTCGGCACTGGAGGAATCAGCTTCGTGACAGCAGCGCACATCTGTTCCCACTCGCTTACCTTAAGGCGCACAGAGCCGCGAAACTCGGAGCCGCGCTCCCGTTTCGCATTGCCGCTGCGACGGCGTCCGTTCCCGTCGAACGTGACACGCCCGGTTGTCGTTGTGATCGTCGCCTCGTCACACAGGGCGAGGACGTATTTCTCTCCGAGGTTGAATGCGCCACGCTTCTCCGGGTTGGCTTTCTTGTAGGACTCCGCAAACATCGTGTAGGAGTCCGTCAGATCGCGGAAGCCCTCCCGCGAGTCGTCCGTCACGACCAGTTCCGACTTGCCGTTAACAGGGCGCGTCAATGTGACCTCGACCTTCGTCACGTTCTCGTCCCAAGCGTTCTGCACGAGTTCGTAGACCGCAAGCTCCTTCCCCCTGCGCTCCAGAACCTTCCTCAGCCCGTCCATGTCAACGTCCACCCAGTCGCGTCTTCCAGCCATGCTGCCTCCTTATTGAGTTCTTCGATCACTTCTCGCAAAGTCCGCCGTACCCTATCGTCATTGTAGAAACCGGATTTCGCGAATTCTCGAAATCCGGCTGAGCGAGTGCCAACTGTCGCGGTGCGGAAGCATCTTTTCGCCACACTTGACACGCATACCGCCCAACATTCATGCGGGGCTGACTGCCGAATTTCGGGCGTTGCACCCGCATGAATACAGCGTGAAAAAAATCTTGCTGCCGAATTCGTCTCGTCCCCGCTCACGACGGCAATGCAACGTCCGGTCAGAGGCGAGGTATGTTCTTGTCACTGAGGGTACGTTTCTCCAGCAGGAGATTTGCAACACACTCAATCCATGCCCGGTACTTCTTCGCCAAACGACGTGCCTTACGGACGTACTTGTCGAACTCCGGTTTCCATTCTGGCTTGGTCACCCGCACCGACTTCCGCCAGTCCTTGACATAATTAACGGTCTTGCCGTCCGTTCCGTAGCCCCAGCGGGGATTGATGTCCCACGTGGAGTACGGGGCGTGCTTGTGTTTGCCCACCTTGCCCCAGATGCCTGTGCGCTCCGACCATGCCTTGGACTTTGCGCTCTTGATGGGAGCCTTCAGCATCTCAACCACATGGTCGTAGTCCCAGTCGTGACCAATGCCACCCGTGAATCCAAACTCAACCTCGGCGGCGTGACCCAGCAGCCATTCCTCGATGACGTAGGTGGAGAAGACTGGCTTACTGATGTCGTGCTCCGAATGGACGCAGCCGTCGAACTTTTTGCTCGGCTCGATGGTCGCCTTTGTGATGCGGCGGTTGCCCAGCCGAGCGCCGAGGCAGTGACCAGCCTCATGCACGGCGGTCATCCATAGCCGGGTACGCTCACCCTCTTCACGGCGTGCGTCCCAGCAGGCACGGTCGCAGTAGACCACATCGCTGAAATCCCAGCGGATTGACCCCGGCTGGTCTGCGCCCACAGGCTTGCCGCACTGGAAGCACTCGTTCGGATTTGCCTTCTTGCGTTTCATCCTTGCGCCCTGTCACGAGTTCCTCTCGTCTCGTCATCAGCCTCTTCAGGTGAGATCGGCAGATCGCGATCCGTGTCCTCGTCTGCGGGTTCAGGTGTCGCAGCCGTTGCAATCTGCACCAGCGGCGACTCGTGGTACTTGACGCCGCCAAGCAGGGGATCAGTACTCGGACGAAACGCCGAATGCTGCTTGAAATGAAACGCGACGCCCTGCTCGCGGCAGCGGTCGCGAAGCTCCAGTGCCCATTCGTCCTTCATAGGGCGGAAGCCGCTGCCCGACTCGCCGCCCGCGATCAGCCAGTGGATTCCCGCAAGGTCGATGTCGTGCAGCGACTCAAGCAGCGGTTCGGCGGAAATGAACCGCACGGCGGCGGGTATCTTTCGCAGGTCGTCGATGCGCGGATAGGACGGGCGCACGCCGCAGGTCGTGCCCAGCCAGACGTTCGGATAGCCGTTGTCCCAGTCTGCTGGCAGCCGCGAGGGGATCAGCCGTGGGCGCTTCGTGAGGATCAGGAAATCCAGATTGGCGCACTCCCGGATCACGTTCCAAGCCTCCTCTCGCGACTGGTCGGCGTCCTGAATGAAAAAGTCCGTGAGGCTGGCGCAGAAGACCCGGACCCGGCGACCCAGCTTCTCCTGAAGCTCCGGGGCGCGGGCGTTCCACTTGATTGGGTCACGCCATGTCTTGGTACGCCTGACCGCCCCGAAGTCTTTGCCCATGCGCTTCGTGACGAGGAAGTCGGCGTAGCAGTGGTCGCACTCCGCCGACACGTGCCGGCATCCGACCCACGGATTCCACGTATGATCTGTCCAGTTGATGTTGCTAAACTCCATGTGCGACCTCCTCCGCTTGCACTTTCCTAATCTGCTTCGTGTTCAGCGCCCGCTCTTTCGCCTCGACCCGGTACTGCTGGCGGCGGGACTCGTGGACACGGGCATCGTTCCCCGATGTCGTCACGCAGCGCTTGCCGATGCCGACTTCGCAAACAGGGCAGTCAACCGTGTCGATGATGAGTCCGGGCGACGCATAGTCGGACTGCCACATCGTGTTGTAGGCGAGAAACGCCGCGACTTGTTGCTTCTTCAAGCCCAGCTTGCGGGCTACTTCCGGCGTCGTGTACCCGTTCAGCGCGAGGCGCACCGCGCTGATTTCGAGGATGACGCGGTCAACGGCGCGTTGCAGCCGTTTCCACATCGTCGGCGAGAACGCGTCAAACTCGGACGCTAAGCGGCGGTCAACTTCCTCCATCAATGTCTGGAGATCGCGCCGTAACTTGTTGAAGTCGATCTGTTCCACCGTTGTCTCTTGCTTTTTCATGTGTTCTCCTTAGTCGTTGTAGCGTTGGATCAGAATCTTTTCCTGCTCGGTCAGACCGGACTCGGGGTTGTACCAGATGTAGTTATGCAGCCGGTGATACAGCAGCGCGGCTGTCTCGCCAATGTGGGGCATCCGCGCTTCGTAGGCTTGGTGCGAAACCCAGTTCATCGCGCATTCGCTGATAGCCAACGCCGCCGCTTCAAGTCCGAGGTCAGCCTCGCTGTGGTTCAGGGAGCGAAGGGTGAGAATGGTGCCTTCGGGAAAAAGGCTGAACTCGATACGCGGGGTCTTGCCATCTGGCAAGTAGGCAACATCCCAGCGCCCAGTCTGTCCGGGCTTCCAGTCGATCTGGGTGTCAACAATCTTCCCGGCTATGTAGCCGAACGTCAGCAGTAGTTCCGTGCTGACCGTATGGGCAGCCTGCTTCTTGCGTTTTGTCGCTCTTGTTAGCTTCATACCTTGCCTCCTTTTGGTCTCGTCAGCAGCCGCGTTTACGGCTGGACGCCGTTGGGGATCGGCGTTTCGACCTTGGCTTCGAGCATGCCCTTACTGTCCACAGGCTTGCTCACTGCTCGGCGCTCACTGCAACGGCTCCATTCCCGTTTTCCCTGCGACACTCATTGCACCGCTTGGGGTCTTTCCATCCTTTCGAGCGGTAAAACTCCTGCGCCCCATGCGGGAACAGGAACGTCTCGTGGCACTGTATGCACTCAAGGCGCTTGTCGTTGGTGCCGACCGTGTACCTGCCGTTCCCGTTACCATTCGTGTGACGAATGTCAGGGTTCAGCAGTCCACGACACGCTCCGCAGGTGTCCTCGACAGCAATGCCCTTGGCGATTCGCTGCCTGATCGCCCAATCAACCTTGTGCCTCACCGTGCCTTCGCAAGTCGCGCATTGGCGCGTGATGTGCAGCCCGTCCTCCTCCAACGCGAAGCCCTGCGGCACTGGATGGGAGATACCAGACGCAGACATCGTCGGCTTCACGGCGGGCAGAAGAGGCTGCGCCTTCACCACCACGGGCGTAGACACAGCAGCAGGTGGGATGGCGGGCGGCACGAGCGGCATCCGCACCGTGAGGGTGTCCGGTTCTGCGTAATGCTTCGCCAGAATCTCGAAGTTCTCCTGCGCGAAGTCGTGGCGAATCTCAGTGAAGGTCTTGCTCCAGCGCCTCTCGCACCACACGCGGATCGTCGCCTTGCTGACCTTGAAGTGCTCGGCGATTTCCGGGGCGTCGAAACCCGCACGGATGCGAAGCTCCAGTTCGCGTTCGTCGAATGCTTGGCGCGACGTCGGCTTGGCATCTATTTCCTTGCGGATTTCGCGCAGCCCTTTGCCGAACAGGCGGCGGATCGCCAATGAGACCACCGCAGGCTCGACGCCGCCCGCCTGCTCAGCAATCCGCTTTAGGCTCATGCCGGAAAAAATCATCTCGGCGAGGGTCTCTTTGAGCTTTTCCATCGCTGGGGCAAGCTGGATGACAGTCGGGTCACTGTCCGCGAGCATGAGCGTCGGAAGGATCGCCAAGAGTTGCTCTTGGAAGGTGACCTTCTTCTCGTTGCTAAACGTCACGCCTTGCAGGAACTCGCGGTGCTGTTCGTGCGTCACCTTCTTCTCGCGGCGCTCGCCAACCGTCGCTTCGGTCTTCACGACGCTAAGCAGGTGCTTGAGCGCACTGATCGCGTTCTTCTCGGCACGCGAGTCGCTCGGTGTGCTCGGCACCACGAGTTGATCGCTCGCATCCGGCACTCTTATCTTCATGTGCTTGCCGATGCCGATGACCTCTGCACGGCGCTCGGCGAGCATCCGGTCAAGCTCGCCGCCGCGCCAAGGATGACCAATCGGGAGGACGTGGCTAGGCATAAAGCACCTCCTGATTCTTCTTTTCGGAGTTGTGAAGCGCGAAGGGCTTCCACACCCCGGTCTCCGGGTCGTAGACCTCCACCGCCTGCCATTTCCTATTTGGTACGGGCTTCACCGTGCCCCACCAGTCGAACGGGTTGCTTCCGATCTCGCGGGCGATCCGCTCAAGGTTGCGCCCCATCTCCTTCGGCATCTTGACCAACTCCTTGAGGCGCACCCAAGGGTGGAGCAGCGAGCGCTGCACGCCTATCCGGTACACATCCATGCCGTGCTTGGTGTAGTCCTCAAGTTTGTGCAGTGGGAAGGGCATGCCCCACACCGAGATCGCCTTATAGCTGGCTGGTTCCCAATCCTTACGCTGCGAGAAGAGCAGCAGCTTCGCGTCTGCTATGGTTTCCTTGGAGCACAGCATGTGCGCCGGGACGCACGTCCGCGTCTCGTAATGAGGACACATGATCGGCGGCAAGAGCACACCGGACTCGATGATCTCCTCGATATGGTGCGAATACGTGTAATGCCAGACCACCTGCTTGCTCTTACGCAGGGGTGTTTGTGTCGGGATCACATCCTTCAGCTTGTTGTTCGTGTATGCCATTTGCCCCTCCCTAAACAGGAGCCGCAGGGAGGGTGCGGGGTTCTAAGTGGCTGAAACCAAGAGGGAAAAAGCTACGAAGGGGATTCGAAGGCGCGGGGTGCGGGGTATCTACGAAACTCGGACTGCGGGATGGCTAAGACGCCTAATCAGGTTTTTGCCCTCTCTTGTATTTGCCCTGATTGAGCTTCCTTGCCGCCGCATGGTAATGTTCGTAAACCGTCTTTCTGCTGAGTTTAAGGTGCTCAGCGATCTCGGAAAAACCCAAGCCATGTTCAAGCCTTAGCGATATGACCTCTAGTTGCTTTTCTGTGAGTGGTGCTGTGTTGAACAACTGCGAGTAGTCCTCCTGCTTCTCAGGCAGTCTCCTTGGTGTCTTTCTCTTTTTACTTCCTGAATGCGCCGAACTCTGGTAGGCGCTCTCACCAAACACCGCTACACGATTTGCCGCAATGAGAGTCACTGGGGTCACGTCCAGTTGGGACGGTGTCCCCGAAAACATCGATTGCAGCGGTTCGCGATTTGCGGAAAGAAATTTCTTAACAACTGGCAGCGAGTCCTTGGGCACGAGGCGTTGGTAAGAGCGAATTTTCTCGCTCAGCCCCGCTGTGTAGTCGTCCTTGTACTTTGCTGATTGGAAGTTGTTCTCGTCCCTCCCAAATCTTGCCTCCAGCACGAAATCGAAAGACCCGCACTTGGAACGACATTCGAGGTATGCCACAAAGCGCTTATGGCGCGTGTCGCGCACAACGCTTTTGAGGTATTCCCGATCTGAGTGGGGGTCACCGAAGTGAATTTGAAGCGGAACTGCGAATTCGGGGAACAACAGGGCATAGCAACTCAGAGAGTTCGGATAAGTTGGTATGCCCTTCCACAACGTCCGGTATCGGTACTCCCCGTTGGCAACGTCGAAGTTCGAGGCAGCGAGCTTCAGCGCGTTGCACTTCGCAAATCCTTTTTCAAAAATGTCTTTGTAGTCTCCATCTAGGAAGTGGAACGGGCTAGCGTGAGGCTGGTCAAGTTCGTCTGCGAATGCTATCGCAAGGGGACGGTCGGGGAGACCCTGCATCTGGAAGACACGAAGACTGCCATCATACTCAAGCTGCTCAACGACTAAGGAATTTGCGAACATCGCCTTCCGTCCGTAAGTCGCTCTATCCAAACAAACCTTACGATTCGTACACTGAGTGAAACCAGCGAATTGACTGGGGGCGAACTTGAATAGTAAATACTCGAAGAATGACCCCGGTAACTGCCAGTCCGGTCATTGTTCCAGACCGCGAGCTTGAGGAAGACAAGAAGCCCAGTGCTTCAGAACTCCCGCGCATCCGCTGTCCGCTCTGGGGCTGGTCGCCCCGCAAAAATGATAAATGGTTCTGCGAGTGCAGTCATTCGTGGAATACCTTTGAGACGGGAGGCGTCTGCCCAGCTTGCCTGCACCAGTGGACTGAGACCCAGTGCCTTTCATGCACCCGCTGGTCGCCGCATTCGCTGTGGTATGCGAAGTAAGAAACCATTGCCTGCGGAGGTTTGGCTTCCTCGGAGCGAATGGTCCCGAAAGCGGTGCTAGAATCGCTTGCCGGGAGCAGATTTTCCGTCCGATTGGGCGTGCCTCACAGCGGGTGCTGTCATGATTTCCGCAGCAGTTTACTGTGCCACTGGGGAAAGGACTCTAATGGGCAAGAAGAGGAAAAAGATGCGGGGTACAGTCGAGAAGATCATCAAGCCTGTTAGTCCAATGGAGCCTGAGAAAGCGCAGATCACCATCCCTGAGGCTGACGATCTATATCGAGAGGTTCGTATAGAAAACGTTGTGACTGACGAGAATGGTGAGAAGGCTGGTCTGAAGCCGGGGGCAGAGGTGGATGTCATCGTTGAAGCGGACTCAAGTGCCACGATGAAAAAACCCTCGAAGCTTTCATAAGCTCACCATCTCTTACAGGGCAGCCACGGCAATCACATAGGCGCGGCAACGATCAAATGGGACGCCAAGCCCGTCGCATACCGTGGAGCCTGTACATCCCTCTGTCACGCGATGTGGTAGTTTTAGGTAGCTTCTTTTCCCGCCGTCCGCAGCAAAGGCTGCCCCCGTCCCTAGAAGAAGTGCTCTAGGAGGCGGCGTGCAGGCATTCATTCTTCGCGTGCTCGTGGTGGATGACAGCGAGATCGTTCGTCGCGGCATCTGCCAAATCCTTCAATCACAAGCTGACATTGAGGTCGTCTGCCAAGCTGCGGACGGAGCCGATGCTGTCCGTAAGGTGCGTGAGCACAGACCGCATGTTGTGCTACTGGACATAACGATGCCAGTGATGAACGGCTTCGAGGCTGCTCGCCGCATCAAGCATGAATTTCCCTCGACTCTGATCCTCGTCGTGAGCCAGTCCGACTCTGCCCCATTTGCGAGGGAGGCAATCGCGGCTGGTGCGAGCGGATACGTCGTGAAGAGCAACGCCGCCACAGAGTTGATTCCAATGTTGCGAAAAACCATGTCTCAACACATGCGGCAACGATAGACCTTTTCTGCTCACCAATCTCCCTGTCGACGTTCTCCGGCCAAGTCGGTTCCCATAACGCCCTGAAAATGTGAGACTTGCGGCTTCCACAGCCGTTGTAAGCCCTTGCCCCCAAGAGAGCCTCCCAAAAACACATCGGTGCTCGGTCAAAACGAGGGTAAAATATTCGCACCTTTATACCGCCGCCGCCCCGTTAGCGGCTGGCTTCCTTTCTTATCCTTGAACGTTATTGGACTGGGAGTGGGCCGGTGTGGGTGATTCAAATTCCAAATCTCAGATGGAAAAGCGTTGGCAGCAGGTGTTCGAACCTGCGCTATCCAGCGATCCCGGACAGACTGTTCTACGCTACGCTCTGGCAGTTCTCGCTGCCATTGCCGCTCTGCTGCTTCGGAAAGCATTGGTTCCACTTCTGGGAGAACACAATCCCTACCACATCGCATGGTTGGCAATAGTCTTTTCGGCTTGGTACTGCGGGTTCTGGCAATCCCTGCTTGCTTTAGGAATCGAAACTCTCGGCATTTGGTATTGGATACTGCCGACCTCTGGTAGTTGGCAACTCACAGATCGCAATCAAATCTACGGTTTGGTCGGGTTCGCTTTATTCGGCAGCTTGCTGAGCATCTTAGGAGAAAGCTACCGCCGAACCCTCGCTCGTAACATTGCGACTGAGCAGCGGATGCATCGTGCCATTGCCAAAGCACGGGACGAATTGGAACTGCGAGTTGAAGAGCGTACCGCTGAACTCAAACGTGCGGAAGAAAGATTCAGAAGCCTTTTGGAGTCGGCTCCCGATGCAATGATTGTCGCCGACCAAAACGGGGCAATCCTTATCGTCAACTCTCAAGCCGAAAAGATTTTCGGATATAACCGGGACGAGTTGATGGGGCGTGAAGTCGAAACCCTGATCCCTTCTCGATTTCACCGCAGGCACTTGCAGCATAGGAAAGGGTTCGCTTCCGAGCCACGGTTTCGAGCGATGGGGGAAGGGCTGGAGCTTTACGGTTTGCACAAAGATGGGCGGGAATTTCCAGTAGAAATCAGTCTCAGCCCGATTCAAACCGAACATGGATTGGTTTTCACTAGCGCCATAAGAGACATCACGCAACGCAAGGCTGTTGAGAGAGCAGCACGCGAACTTAGCGCAAGGCTGCTCCAGATGCAGGATGAGGAGCGCCGACGTATTGCAAGAGAGCTACATGACAGTGCAGGACAAGTAATTGCGCTGATGATGAACGTCGATCAACTCATCGAAATGGATGGCACGGGTGAACGTAAGCGGCTGCTATCGGATTCTCATGCACTTCTCCAAAATCTAAACAAGGAAGTCCGCACGATCTCCCACTTGCTGCATCCTCCGCTATTGGATGAAGTGGGTCTCTCATCTGCGCTCCAGTGGTACGTTGATGGATTTGCAAAGCGTAGTGGGATCGCCACAACGGTGGAGATTGGTCCTGAATTCGGACGGCTGGATTCGGACGCGGAGATCACAATCTTCCGAATGGTTCAGGAGTGCCTCACGAATGTCCATCGTCACTCCGGTAGCCGGAAAGCCGCAGTGCGGTTGACCCGATGCTCCGGTGAGGTTCGGATCGAAGTTCTGGATGAGGGCAAGGGCATACCTGCCGAGAAGTGGGTGAACATTGTGGGTTCCGGTCCTGTGGGGGTCGGCTTGAGAGGGATGCGGGAACGTATAACCCAGCTTGGCGGCAAATTGGATGTTCAATCGGACAGCGGGGGAACGAAAGTCGCCGCAACGCTGCCGATTGCGAAAGCAGCCCGTTCCGCGTTAGAAGTTGTTGCGTAACTGTCGCGTCCGCCTGTTGTATCGCCAATTGTTGATGATGAAATGGAGGTTAATCGATGGTTTCTCACCATCCTAACCAAGTGTGCTGGATATGTGGCAAACCCGTAGCTCTCGAAACGTGCAAAACCGATGAACATGGCAGCGCCGTACATGAGCAGTGCTATGCGGCAAAGGTAGCGTTGGCAAATGACTCGCAGAAGCCAACCGGTATGCCGTTGAAGCCCATATCACGCCCGTAGAATTTGGAAGAGGCTAAGTGCGCAACGAAGCAAAAGAACGTTGGAAGGAACTCTGCGAACAGGCAGTCGTTGAGCAGGATCATGATAAGTTTCTGGCGATCATCACGGAACTAAATGAGGTACTCGAAGAGAAAGAACAACGCCTGAAAGCAGCCCAGAATCGTTCGCGAGAAGCGCCCCGCCCACCGAGTCCATAAGAGTGACTTCACGGGAGTACAACGGATTCCGCCTAAGCTGCACCTTTCTCCACTGAAAATCCTGCTTCCCAACGGGAGCCGCATGTTGCCTTTCTGAGAGTTTCAATCACAGTGAGTCAGCGTGCCAGCGCCCAACTACACCCGCCGCTCTCGCCAACGGGCACAGAGTACCATGTGGACATGAACAGAATATGCTCACAATGCCTCGACGCGAACCGTTCGGATCGCTCAGCGCAAGCCGATGCTCTTCTTCGGGAAGAGCCCGACGAGGAAGAAGACGACGAGGAAGACCGCAAAGAAGATGACGAGGATGAAGACACAGACGACGGCTACTCGGAGTGAGCGTGCCCTTATTTGTGTCGGTGGGTGAAGAATGACACGCGAAGAGTTCGTCAATGTGGCTGAGGAAACCTTGGACTCCCTCCCGGAAGAATTTCGTAGCCGTATCCAGAATGTTGCCATTCTGGTTGAGGATTATCCGCCGAAGCAGTCACGATCCCAGCCGGGTCAGCAAAGGCAATTACTGCTAGGCATCTTTCACGGAGTGCCCGCCACGAAGAAGAGCGTCTTTGATTTACCAGCGGGTCCTGCCCACATCGTGCTTTATCAGAAGAATATTGAGGCGGTCTGCTCAAGCGAGGCCGAAGTGCGTCATCAAATTCGCCAGACTCTCATCCATGAACTCGGTCATTATTTTGGCATGACCGAAGAGCAACTTAGGGACGTTTAGTGTTTCGCTCATTTGTGGAGAGCTTATGGAATCGACTGCAATTGCACGACTGAGGCGTGTGTCTAGTAAGCAAACCACGCGGCTGACCCATTATGGACGCAAGACCGGGAAGCCGCACGAAGTCACGATCTGGTTCGTCTTGGATCGCGACAAGTTCTATATTGGCACGGCGAACGTGAAGCGCCAGTGGGTGCGGAACGTGCAGAAGACGCCGCAGATCAAGCTGTCCATAGGAGGCGAGAAGTTCGAGGGCTCAGCTAGGTTCCTCAGCGACCGCAACGAGCATGAACGCGCCATGGCTGCCATTCGGAGGAAATACTGGATGTTTCGACCAATCACTGAGCTTGGGCGGGTCCTCAGCGCAATGGGTCTGATGCGCGACAACACGGGGTCGTTCGAGGTCACGTTGGCAGGCTAGAGGGACCTGAGAGTAGCGAATCGCGGCAAGTCAAGACACTCGAAAACTGTTGAGCGATGCGCGAGCCGTTCCGCGATTGATGTCCGGCACGATGACCAGTTCGAGAACGGTGACATCCGAGAGTTGAACGTGATATTCCTCGACCTCGCGAACTGTGTTAGGTGGGCTGAAATTCCACTGCTGGCGGACAATTTCTCGAAATGAGCGTCCGCCATCGGGAGACCATCGCAAGACAAACTCTTGGGTACGCGCTGCCTCGGTTTCCTCGAAAGCGAGCGAGACGCGATTGAGCTTTTGCGGGTGATCGAAGAGCAGCCGGATCGTTTGAGTTCCGTGACTAGCTGCACGCCAACCCTGCGCTTCTCCTGACACCAACGCAGATTCGATCCCGTAATCTTTCTCTTCCGAAGTGACCTCGACCGAGGCAGCATGGTCGAGGTCTAACCAGCCTTCATCGTGAGGTCGAATGGCCTGCGGAGTCGTCGCGATTAGGCGCTTGCGCATGTCCCAAGTGTCATCCTAAATCAGCGTTGAGCCGGATTTTCAGAAGGGACTTCGCTTGAGAAACTAGGTGAGTCCGTTTGCGCCCAAGCGTGCTGATTCGCCGCGATTGCGTCAGGCGTGGGGTTGGGGTGTCGCCAGCTTCGCTCGCCTTTATCCAAAGCCTCAATCAGTTCTTGAACCAGTGAAGTTAGCTTCGTAGAGTCCATCTCATTTGTCACCGCAACACAAAGTTCGCGCCAGTCTTTTTGCACGCCGTCAGCCATAGTGACCTCCGATATTCCGGTGGATGCTGCGAATGCTACGCGGGTATAAAGCAAGTCAGGTGCCACGACGCTAAGTGGCTTTGTTGCCTTGTCTCACGACATCGTGCGTGTAGTTTTCCATCATTGGCTCGGCAATTTTGGGGATACGGGATTCTCTGTACTGCCACGGCTAGTGAAAGCAGCAAAATAACTTCCTTTCATACGTTTGCTGGAATCTACCTCGCCATCACGCGGCTTTCGTAAAGATAGCGACATAGAAGAATGGAAAAGCGCCACGCCGCTCAGCCCGCTTCTTACGGCATGCAGCGCGGCCCAGCGTGGGAGCAGACGCCCACCTTCCGCTGACCGTCTATCCAATGTTGGACTCAGCAATCGCTTGTTTGTGGGCAAGATCGCAATGAGCGTGAACGGAATGACTGACCCGAACAGCACTCCGGCAACCAGCCACCAGAAGCTTGCTCCGGCGAGCCAAACGGCTATCGCGGACAGCAGACCCAACGCTGCGCGGGTCGCCTGCAATGACTGTGGCTCGGCGATAGCTGGGCAGAAATTCGGTTGCGGCGATTTCCACGCCGCACTGCATCGTTGCCGAATGTTCGACAAGGTTGACGTAGACGGCGGCTCCCGTGAACAAGCTGCACGATAGCACCGCGATGAATTCTGCGATCTGGCGCATCAGCCTCCTTCTCAAATGGCGACAGTTCTCAGCGAGCGGCGTGCTCTTCTGCGGTCTCGTCCCAGTCGCTTGGCGGCAAAGGCACTCCCCAAATGTTCCGTGGCTGATCCAGTTCAACACCGCAGCGCAGAGGGTTTTCAGGATCGGCATAGACCACGCGAGCTTTGGCACGCTTGTCCGTTAGGTAGACATGGATCGAGATTCGCATTCCGACGCTTAACCCAATTGTGGTTGAGAGCAAAGCCCCATGAAGGTTGACGACGATGGTCTCACCCTCGCACGTCAGGCTCTCAGCGCCACTCTCAACCACGATTGCTACCTTTAGAGGAACACGGGTGCTTCGCCGAGACTCGTGAAGGATCGTCTTGGACGGCATGGGCGAAAGAATACACGTAGCGAACAGCTAATCAAACCACACTCTGCCTTCTCACGTCTGGCGTATAATTTGAGCATCTGGCGGACGAGTTGTGAGGCTCCGCTAGTCCTGCCTACCTCTCGAATTCGCGCCCTGCGCCTCGCCTCTCGTCCGCCAGCCTGCCGGAGGTGCAAGCCGATGGCAACGACGGCAAGGTCGCCCGTTTTGGTGGTGCTGGTGGTCGCCGCCGTCGTAGCACTGTCCTGCGGAACCTGCCCGCCCGTTCCGTCCATCACCTCCATCTCGCCCGCGAGCGCAACCGCTGGAGGAAGCCAATTCCTGTTGACCGTCAACGGCAGTGAGTTCCGGCGCGACGCGACGGTGAAATGGAACGGAGCGAGCCGCGTGACGACCTTTGTCAGCGCCCACCAACTGTCCGCCGCCATCACTGCTGCGGACATCGCACAGCCCGGAACCGTACTGATCTCGGTGTTCGATCACCCGGAAGGCAGCATCACTTCTGTCTCCGGTGCGATTGGAGCGAAGTCCACGAGCGCGTGCAGCGGCAAGAACTCCAACGCGGTTTCCTTCACGGTCAGTCCGTGACGATATGGGCGTCGCCACGAGGCGACTTTGTGGGA
>DASYZA010000325.1:0-17239 GCA_035946775.1 Candidatus Sulfotelmatobacter sp.
AGCGGGATCAGCTGAAAAAGTGTCTCGCCAGCTTCAACGTCGGGACAGGCATCCACTATCCTGTGCCTCTTCATCTTCAGAGGGCTTACAGAGCGCTGGGTTACAGACAAGACGACCTCCCGGTCTCAGAAAGAGTGGCCGCCCAGATTCTCTCCTTGCCCATGTACCCGCAAATCAAATCTGAACAGCAGCAACAAGTCGCCGAGCGGATAAGCTCCTTCGTTTCCGAGCGCGCTGAAAGTGCTGTTTCTCTTCGCAGCCGCTGAGCGAAGGACTTTCCAGCTATCAATCTACTAACTCTCGGAATGAAGATGACAGTCCCCGACATCATTACCAAGACAGGATTGGAAGTGCCTGATTTTCCAAAGGAAGGGGAGCAGCAGCAACTGCCGGCCCGGTCTCGTGGTTTATCCCGAAAAATCAGAGGTATTCAGGATGTTGTCGATTGGGGGCTATGCACCGGTTGTGGAGCGTGCTACTACGCCTGCTCCAAAGGTGAAGTCTCCCTCGTTAACATCGAGGCGCTGGGAATCCGGCCTCGTTTTAACACTCCGGAATGTGCTGGCTGCACAGAGTGCCTCTCAATTTGTCCCGGCTTTCATGTAGATGCTGACTTAGCCACAGGGGAGCGGGCAGAAACGATTGGGGGCGATCATGAAATTGGGCACGCCTTGGAAATATGGGAAGGTCATGCGACCGATCCTGAGATTCGGCATCGAGGTTCGTCGGGAGGATTACTGACAGCGTTGGCGCTGTTTTGCCTTGAACAAGAGGGTATGGAATTTATCCTGCATACAGGAATGGACGAAAGCAAACCGTGGACCAATAAGACCGTTCAAAGTAAGAATCGACGTCAACTCTTGGCGCGCACTGGATCTCGCTATGCTCCTGCATCCCCCTGCGATGAATTGCACCGCGTCGAACAAAGCGCGCGGCCTTGTGTTTTTATCGGAAAGCCCTGCGATACAGCAGCCGTAGCAATGTTGCGCGAGAAGCGCCCAGCACTGGACCGGAATCTTGGACTCGTATTGACCTTTTTTTGTGCAGGAACTCCCAGCACAAAGGGCACTCTGAATTTGATGAAATCGCTGGATGTTTCCCCTGAGAAGGCAGTTTCGGTGCACTATCGCGGAGAGGGATGGCCGGGTCGGTTTAGAGTGATGTCAAGCAACAGCGCAGACGAGAAATCATTTTCGTATCCGGAATCTTGGGGCCGGCTTTCTCACGACCGTCCTTTCCGCTGTCACTTGTGTCCGGACGGCCTGGGGCGAGTTGCTGACATCGCGTGTGGCGATGCTTGGGAGCGATTTGACGATGGTCGAGACAGCGGCCGATCGGTTGCTATCGTTCGCACAAGAAGAGGACAAGAAATTCTGCACAGAGCCATGGCAGCAAAGTACGTCGATCTTGAGCCCGTGGGCGCGACTGCGGTTCGTGCAGGCCAGCCAAGCCAGATAAACCGAAACCGTGAAGTCTTCGGAAGGCTGATCGCTATGCGACTTCTGATGGTCCCGGTTCCAAGATTCACTGGATTCTCACTTTTCCGTAGCTGGATGCGGTTAAGCTTTCTACGAAAGATAACGACAGTCCTCGGGACGACCCGTAGGCTTTTACTCCGTGGGTTGTGGATGCGCCATCCTAGCTTTTAGTTCCTCACCTGCTAAATGTTAAATGTTCCGCGACAAATCTTCCTGGCATGTACTGCCTCTTCGCAATTGGTGGGGCGGAAAGGCGGCGAAACGCAATGAGAGTGTGCATGCTTACGTACTCGTTTTATGAGTATGACACCCGCGTACAACAGTATGTAAACGCTCTCCGGAAAAGGGGAGATACTGTTGATGTCATCGCGTTGCGTGCAGAGGGGCGGCCCAAGTTCCAAACTATCGATGGAGTTAATGTGCATGGAATTCAGCAAAGAGTACGCGATGAGCGGGGCCCTTTCACGTACCTTTTGAGAATTTTGCGATTCTTTTTCCATTCGGCAGCGACGATTGCCCGAAAACACATCGCCAATCCGTATCAGTTGGTGCATGTTCACTCCGTGCCCGATTTCTTGGTCTTTGCCGGGCTGGCTCCGAAGTTATCCGGAGTGCCCATTATCCTGGACATTCATGACATTCTGCCAGAATTTTATTCCAGTAAGTTCAATGCACCTCCCGATTCTCTTGCCTTCAAACTGCTGTTGCTGGTGGAAAAAGCATCGACGCGCTTCGCGAACCACGTCATAATCGCCAATCATCTGTGGCATGAGCGTCTTCTTGCACGCTCCGTGCCAGCCGAGAAATGCACGCCAATTCGCAATTATCCGGACCCGCAGAAATTTCGCCTCCGTCTTGAAACGAGGGACGGTTCAAAGTTCCTAGTAATGTATCCGGGGACACTGAACTCCCACCAGGGACTGGACATCGCGATCAAAGCGTTCGCAAAAATAAAAAGCGAACTTCCGAATGGCGAATTCCATATTTACGGCGAAGGACCGATGAAGACGCACTTAGCCGCATTGGCAAAAAGCCTCGGGTTGAATGGGAGTGTAGTGTTCAAAGATTTCGTTCCGGTCGGGGAAATCGCAAGGCTCATGGGCCAATCCGATCTCGCCGTAGTGCCCAAGCGCGCTAGTTCCTCCTTCGGAACGGAGGCCGCCAGTACGAAAGTTTTCGAATTTTTGGCGCTTGGGGTTCCTGTGATTGTCTCAAGGACCAAGGTCGACAGTTTCTACTTTAGCGATTCAACCGTGAAGTTTTTCGATTCGGAAAACGTGGACGATCTAGCTGATTGCATCTTGCAGTTGGCCCATGACCCCCTCCTCCGATCTAAATTTGCAAAAAACGGCCTTAGGTTCGCGCAACAGAATAGCTGGGACGTCAAGAAACAAGACTATTTCCGTGTAGTAGATTCGCTGGTCAATCGGAATGCTTGCATACAGCCCCCTTCCTCACCAAGTCCCGCAGAGCAAGAAGAAATCAAGAGCGCCTAGCCTCAGCACGGTCTGTCGCAGATTCATTTCAGTGTCGGAAAATCTCTTTGAATATGCGTCTTGATCGAAGTTTAAGCATCCATTTCGGCCACCCGATTTCGCGAATCGCGAATCGACGCTCTCTTGCCGGAATTCCAATCTTGATGTACCACGGCATCGGAGACGTAGCGCAGTCAGTTCACCCCTATTATGAGACCAATACTTCCCCGGCAATGTTCGCCCGACATATGGAATTTCTTAAAGAGAGTGGCTACACCAGTGTCGGACTCGAAGAGGCCGTAAAGTACAGTGCAAATGGGGAATCTGGGTCGAAGCTCGTTGTTATTACGTTCGATGATGGATTTCGAGACTTCTATTCAACCGCCTTCCCAATTCTGAGGCAGCACGGTTTTATAGCTACCGTTTTCATTCCCACAGGGCTGTTAAGTGATCAGAGATCGCAATGGAAATGTGCTGACCTGATGACATGGTCGGAAGTGCGAGAATTGCATTCTTGCGGCGTCCGATTTGGTTCGCATACCGTCAGTCACCCAGAACTCGAAACACTGGACGAGAAGCAGATTGACGAGGAAGTTGGCCAGTCAAAAAAGACGCTCGAAGATAAGCTCGGAGTTCCGATCAAGACGTTTGCATATCCTTACGCTTTTCCCGAGCACAACAAACCGTTTGCTAGGCGCCTGGCTGAAATTCTGGAGAGTCATGGCTACGAACTCGGCGTGTCAACCATAATTGGGAGAGCTCGCAACACCGACAATCCATTCTTCCTGCCGCGACTGCCCGTCAATACATGGGATGATCTAGCACTTTTTCAGGCCAAGCTTCAGGGCGGCTACGACTGGCTGCACTTTCCCCAACGGGTTTACAAGACGCTTCAGTACTTAGTTCGTCCTCACACGAATCTGCATGTTCCCCAAGCCGTATGAATCTTTCAGTGATCATCGTCAACTGGAATTCAGCCGAATACGCGGTTTCGTGTGTCTCCAGTATTGAAGCCCAAACCAAGGGTCTGGAATTCGAGATTATCGTGGTCGACAACGCGTCTACTGATGATTCATGCCGCGTCATTCAAGAGCGCTGCCCGTCCGTCAAATTAATACGCAGTTCGCATAATGTTGGCTTTGCCCGGGCGAATAATCTGGGATTCCAACACTCTTCGGGCCGGATTCTTTTGTTCCTCAATCCTGATACACAACTGCGCGGCTCAGCGATCAACCTCATGTATGAGTGCCTCAACTCCTCGCCGGCTATCGGAATACTGGGTTGTCGCCTACTAAATTCCGATCTGACTGTCCAGACGAGCTGCATTCAGCCGTTTCCTACCATCCTGAATCAGCTGGCTGATGCTGAGCTTCTCAGACAGCGCTTCCCCAAGCTGAGGTTATGGGGCATGCGTGCCCTCTTCGCTGCCGACTGCGGCAAGCCAGCGGCAGTCGAGGCAGTGTCAGGAGCTTGCCAGATGATTCGAAGGAACGTCTTCGAGCGGGTTGGCCAGTTCAGCACGGACTTCTTTATGTACATGGAGGATCTCGACCTCTGCTACAAGGTCAGGCAGATGGGGGCAAAGGTCGGGTACCTGGGTTCTGCCACGATTGTGCATCACGGCGGGCAGAGTTCTCTCAAACGAGGTGGGGAGGACTTTGCCGGCCCCATGACCAAAGAATCCGTCCTCAAGTTTCTGCGCATGAGACGGGGCCCAGTGTATGCCGGAGCCTATCGCATCTCCATGTTATTGGTTGCAGTGCTTCGTTGTGCTCTTCTAACGGTGCTTTTACCCATCCCTTCCGCGCGGCTCGACCAAGACTCCCTGCGCCACTCGTTATCGAAATGGCACAAGATTCTCCGCTGGAGCCTGGGCCTGGAGGCCTGGACCCGGCAAACAAGTAATTTGACGGTGCGAGCGTGGCAATGACTGAGACTAATCGAACTCGTTACGTCATAATTACTCCGGCTCGCGATGAAGCCAAGCATATTGGCGAGACCATCAGGTCCGTGGTCCGTCAGACCATTCGCCCCGTGGAGTGGGTGATTGTGGACGACGGCTCGACGGACGCGACCGCCGAGATCGTCGATCGTTTCGCACCCCAATATTCCTGGATCACAGTCGTGCACCGGTCCAATCGTGGCGCTCGGGAAAACAACGTCGGCGCCATCGAGGCTTTTTTTGACGGCTACCGTGCCTTGAAGTCGCACGACTGGGAATTCCTCGTCAACCTGGACGCCGATCTCAGCCTCCCGGCCGACTACTTCGAGAAATGTCTCGATGAATTTCATAGGGATCCTGAGCTGGGGATCGGCGGCGGAATGCTGTACCACGTCGTCCACGGAGTGGTAAAAGAGGAAACCTGCCCGCTTTTCCACGTTCGGGGCGCCACGAAAATCTATCGGCGCGCGTGCTGGCATGCCATGGGCGGCCTCAGGATGGGTCCTGGCTGGGACACGATTGATGAGATCAGAGCCAATATGCTCGGGTGGCGCACTCGCAGTTTCGTCAACATTAAAGCCCAGCATCTCCGGCCCACCGGCGGGGCCGACGGCGCCTGGCGCGACGCGGTGAAGAATGCGCAGGCTGAATATTTCTCGGGATACCATCCGCTGTTCATGCTGGTCAAGTGTTTCAAGCGAGCGCTTCAGCGGCCGTATCTTGTCGGCGCCGCCGGACTCTTCTGCGGATATGCCTCTGCCTACCTCAAGCGAAGCCCGAGGATCGATGATGGCGCTCTGGTCCAGTACGTAAGAAGACAGCAGATGCGAAGGCTTTTGCTGCAGGAAAGTATCTGGAGGTGAATCCACATGGTGACGCAAACTCTAAACCCCGTTGACGAGTCCACGTACTATGAAAAACTTGGCAGAGAAACTACGTGGGGACGCTATTTGAGCGAACTTCAGAAGCGTACGATTGTCCTAGCAGGGGAAGTCTGTGACGGGCCCCGAACGGTCCTCGAAGTCGGAGCTGACGGCGGTCGATGGTCCACGCTGTTCGTCGATCAGGGATGGAAGGCCATCTGTACTGATGTTCGGCCCAAGGCACTGGAAGTATGCCAACGCAGACTGGAGGAGGCGGAGTGCATTCTGGTAAAGCCGACAGATGCGACCTTACCCTGTGTTACGGGTGGAGCAAGTCTTATTCTTTGTATGGAGGTGGACCCAGTAATCAGTTCTGAATGGTTTATCGAAGAAGCGTCCCGCGTTCTGACGCCCGGTGGAGTCCTAGTAGCGACCCTCAATAACCGGTCCTCTCTACGGGCCGTCTTTCATAAAATCGCCAGGCCAGACGAAGCCATTACTAGAAAACAACAGGGATTCTACCAAGTCAGCTATCGCGATCGTAAGAAAAGGCTCTCTAAGTGTGGATTTCGGATGATTCATGAAGAAGGCTGCTGCTGGCCGCCCTTCGCGCGGGATAGCAACTCATGGCTTGTATCCCCCTGCGTCCAGTTGGAGCGGTGCTTTGGTCTGCGGCGACTGCCGAGCCTTAGTCCTTGGGTTGTATTTGCCGCACAGAAGCGACGGGCCTAGACGTGAAATTGGAAGTAGTAAAAGCAACCGGCGGGCCCCGCCCCCTGATCGACTTCAGCGACCGTGTCCGGGTCTTGTACAGCTTCCCCCACAAGCTCGGTGCAGATCGAATTTGTTATACAGCTTGGCAGCAAGTCAAGGGGCTAGCAAATGCCGGGGCGGATGTGCTGGTCTTTCCCGGTGCGCTCCACAGGACAGTGCAGGAAGGGGTTAGAGTTCAGCCAACGCTTGCTCGCGGCAAGTTCCGCCTACCATACAAGGCGCTTGGAAGCATGCGGTCCCTTGCTCTCCACGACTTCATCGTGGCTCGTCGGCTGAGAGAGTTGCGAGGACAGGTCGATATAGTTCACACATGGCCATCCGGTGCCGTCCGAACCCTTAAAGTCGCGGTTGAAATGGGTATCCCGTCAGTTCTGGAGAGGCCAAGCGCCAACACACAATTCGTCTACGATACCGTACGCCAAGAGTATGAGCGATTATCAATGCCGCTAGCAAAAGAGGAGGAGTTCAGGCCATGCCAGGAAGTGGTTACGCTCGAAGAGGAGGAGTTTAGACTGGCGGACTATTTGCTTTGCGCCTCAGACTTCGTGGTGAGGACATTTCAGGACTCGGGGTTCCCCAAAGAAAAGCTGCTACGACATCAGTACGGCTTCGACGACGCAGTTTACCGTCCAGATTCGCAGGCGCGCGCGGCAACCCGAGGCCTCAAGGTGCTTTTCGTAGGATTTAGCGCATTAATAAAGGGCCTCCATCACGCTCTAGCGGCTTGGCTCAATTCACCAGCACACAGAACAGGAACCTTCGTTATCGTTGGGACTTTTACGCGGGATTTCGAACGACGGTTCCGCTCTCTTCTTTCCGACCCGAGTGTCGTCGTGCTTGGCAGACGCGACGATGTGCCCGACCTAATGCGGAAGAGCGATATTCTCCTACTACCCAGCCTCGCAGAGGGATACGGCCTCGTGGTAGCAGAAGCGTTAGGAAGCGGATGCGTCCCTCTGGCATCAGAGGCATGTACGGAAATATGCCGGCACATGGTGACCGGGCTCGTGCATCGCGTGGGAGACGTTCAAACACTCACGCAACAGATCACCCTCCTGCATGAGGACCGCGGCCTGTTGGCGAGGCTGAGCGCCAACTGTTTGAGCGCGGCTCCGAACGTTACATGGACAGCGGCGGGCACGAAGCTTTTGCAGGTCTACCGCGACGTTATCGCAGCAAAGCGCGCTGGCGCCGGAGCAGCCGCAAGAAAGACTTGAAAAAGTTTCCCCCGTTGATTTTCAGAGGTATGGGCTAAACGACTGAACTCCGAACTTCATAGATCACCTTTCGTAAGTTCAGCCAGCAGCGTCTTTGCGTGGTGCAAACGAGCAAGTCTGGACAAAACGTGCTCTTAATCTGCTTCATCAACGTGATGGTTGTCGCCGGGCTTATCTTCTTCACCATTCGGGGCGGATTAGAGCGGGCTCTACCCTTTGCCCTATTCGCTGTTGTTTTAGCGCCCGGCGAGTGCCGGATCGGAATGGGCTTGTTCGATCTAACCACCCAGCGGGTGGTTGTTCTGACGCTGGCAGCGCTGTTTCTATCTTTTCCTGTTGAGACGAAGGGTTCCCTGAGGGGCAGGACTGTGCCTTTCAAGTGGATTATGCTCGTTTCCATTGTCTGGTCTGTGGTAGCGGCGGTAAATTCCATCGTACCGATTGCTAGCTTCAAGAGCGTCCTATCTCTGGTGCTCGATTACTACCTGCTTTATTTGATTTGCTGGAAGAGCATCACCCGGGTCGAAACCATTCGCAACATCATGACGGCGATGGTGGCTGCCCTGGGCGTGTGCTGTGTCTTCGGGATTCTTGAGGAATACCGCCAGTGGAGCGTGAAATCTTTATTTCCCATCCAGATCCATCTTTTCAACGCCGGCGGAGTTCTTCTTTTTGACGACGAGCGCGGTCTGAGAATTACTTCAACCTTCGGTCACGCGATTCTTTTTGGAGCAGCCCTCGCCATTGGTATCCCGATAGCCCTTTACTTGTTGTCGGTGGCCAAGCGGTTTTGGGAGAGGGTGTTCCTTTGGATCAGCATCCTGCTGATGTCTTTGAATATTTATAAAACCGTGAGCCGCGGCCCGTGGCTGGGGCTCACAATTGCCCTGGTCCTGTTGCTGCTGCTCGGACAAGGCAAGCTTAAGAAGCAGGTATTGATCGTGGGTGCGATTGCAATAACCGTGCTGGTGGCGCGGCCGGGGATTTGGGGCACTGTCAAAGGCATTTACGCCAATTCGTCGGATACAAACACCACGACAGGCTCGTCTTATGAATACCGGTATGGACTGACGCGCGCCGCTATTCGGGCCGTTGGCAAGGATTTCAGTCGAATGGCATGGGGATATGGCCAGGGATCCGCATATTACCTCGGTCTGCAAGGCGAGATGGGCGGGGTCCCGCACACGTTTCTGAGCTGTGACAGCACCTGGGTCGGATTATTACTAGACAGCGGATATATTGGCCTGGCCATCTTTGCGACTCTCTTCGTGAAGGCGGCATTCGTAACTTGGCGGAATTCCCGACGAAAAAGCACCATCGATCGCAACCTTAGTGTTGTCCTGTTTATCAATCTCATCACGTACTACTTCATCATGACTAGTGTGGCCTTGTTTGATCAAAACTGGTACATACTCTGGATGTTGATTGCCGCGGCTTTGGTACACGGCCGGCTCAAGCGCTCCAGTCGTATGCCCCACGATGCGCAGCTGCATACATGTCTGGAACCTGAACCGGCAGGCCTTGGAGCATTGGATTAGTTTGGGATAGCGGTGAGGTTAGTCGGTGGGTTTGGGCGGTTGCCTGAGGGCAACTGGTAGGCTCCACGATCCCAATTTCCATCGCCCCGAATGTTGCCGTCAGGATCAACGTTGAAACAGTTGAGCCCGACTGTGCAGCCCGTCGGCAGGGTGCTGCTAAGGGGCACCCCCCCTGTCACACTCGAAGGTTCTGATAAGAGATGAAAGTCGCCAGTCCCAATGTTCGTAAACGGGCTGGGTGATCCGCTGGCCGTCAGAATCTCATGGCTGCTGGTCGAAAACTGGTAGCCGGCAGTCGTATTTAGGAACGTATTGTAATCATGGGTTACCGATCCTGATCCGGTGATGGTAACGACGGCGTTATTGGCGGCACATCCATACCAGAGATTGTTTTCGACATTGATATTTACATTCGGCGATGAGCCGAAATGAAACCCGCAGTTCGTGCTCCCCGAACCGTTCCATTGATCGAGATTGGCAATCGTATTCTGATAAACCTGCACATCGGTGAGGACTCCGCCACCCATAAAAATGCCCTGCCCCAAACCTGCAGTGTTGGAAGTGGAATTCCAGACCACGTTGCCGTAGAAGTAGATGTGACTGAAAAACGGGACAAGGGCATCGCTGGTGGTGTTAGCGGTCGCGGCCTGTGAGACCGTCACTGTATTAGCCGAGGTGTTGTTGGAAACCACGGTGGTTCCCGCCGGAAGCACCCCAGAGCCGTCGGTAATGTGCAGCCCTGGCGCCCATTGATAGGTATAGGCAGAAGGCGTGATATTGCTGATCAGGGTCGATCCCGCGCTGAAGGTGCCATAGGCAATAGGAGGAATAATGGCATAAACAGAGGTTCCCACGGTGTCCTGAAAAATGTTGTAACGCATGGTTACGTTGTTGCTTCCTAAGTCCTGCCATGCGCCCCCGTGAGCTAGTGCCGTGCTGCCGTTGCGCAGAATATAGTTATTTTCGACGAGAACGTTGTTCAGCGATTGAAGCACAAATGGAGACATGCTGGAATCGTGGATGTAGAGATCTTGCAGTGTGACATTGTAGTAATTGATGATGCGAGTATTTTCGTCCGCATGGATATCGGTGTTGGAAACCCCAGAGCCCAAAATCTCAATGTAACGGAGGGTCAGAGTGTCCGAAGGATAGTATGCGCTGCCCGCATTGGCGTCCCAGCATTGACCCTGCGTGCAAGTTGAGCCATCCAGTTTGATGCCATATCCCGAACTGATCGACGATCGCTGCTGTCCGTCGAGCGTGATGAAATCGGTTCCGGCCACCGAGCCAAGGTCGAGCATCGTACCCACGGAAGACCCGCTGAAACCCGAGAACACAGCTTGCCCGCTACCCATCGTTCCGCCGTTCCATCCCGTATCCGTACAATGATCAGATGAGATCGCCTTCTTAATCGTAATCATCGCTGGGCCGAGACCGTTCTCTTTCCACTTGGCGGCTCCGTCGCTGACGATGCAACCACTTGTCGTACACCAGGTTGGGGCTGTAGATCCGGTTTTACCTTGAACATAAAGCAGGTAAACGTGTCCATTGGACGGGGCTGGGTGCACACTGCTGTTAACCGAGAAGGTGGTATTCGGGTGCCATACATAGGGTTGAGTGGTGATGCTGAATGCGCTATACGACCCGTCGGCGAGGTAATAGATGTCGCCACGGATCAGTGCGCCGGGGACTCCGGCCAATGCGTTGTTCCAATCCACACCCGTTTTGTTGCCGCTGCCGACGGGAGTGATGACGTGGCAAGTCGACCACAACCAGGCCGGAAACACGAAATAAGCTAGCGCCATGAGAAGTGCATTTGATCGTTTCATTCGTTTCATGGGGATATGCGCCTCTGCTTGTTTACACTAGTCCGTCGCACCCGTTGGCATTCCGCACATCGCAGAATTATGTACAGTTTACAGCGGCAGCCACACTCGGCCTTGACACGATCGTTCAATGCACTTTGGCACAATCGTCAGGCCCTGTCGCGGCACACTGATTTGGAACTAAAGGACGTATTACCCACAGAAACGAGCGGCACGTAGTCAGAGAGGCAAATTGTCAGGGCATTCCAAAGTTCTTAGAGGCGGCTTAAATCTCGGGCTCGGTCAGGTCGTGTCGCAGGCCTGTTCCTTCGTTAAGAGCATAATCATCGCACGGTTGATCAGCCCGGAGAATTTCGGCATTGCTGCTCTCTTTGCAACCACCTACTCTCTGCTGGAAATGATCAGCAGTCTGGCCGCCGATAAGCTCCTGATCCAGGCGAAAGACGGTGACCTGCCGGCTTTCCAAAAGACCGCCCAACTTATCCAGGTTACCCGCGGTGTGACCAACGCCGCGGTTCTGTTCCTGCTCGCCGGTCCCCTCTCGCGATTGTTCGGCGCTCCTCAGGCACAGTGGGCATTCCGGTGCATGGCGTTGCTGCCTTTGTCGAGAGGCTTCATGCACCTCGATATGAATCGGCTGCAACGCGAAATGAGATTCCGCCCGGCCGTGCTGGTGGATGTCGGTTCCAACGTGCTCGTTACATTGCTGGCCCTTCCACTCGCCCTCTGGTTCCGAAATTACTCTGCCATGCTCTGGCTCCTGGTGCTGCAGGCGGTGAGTAGCACTGTTGGTTCCCACCTCGTGGCCGAACGCAGCTATGGTTGGGCCTGGGACAGGAAGTATGCAAAACGGATTTTTGAGTTCGGTTGGCCTCTCCTGATTAATGGGCTTCTGATGTACGGAATCTTCGAAGGCGACCGCGTTATTATTGGCTCTGTGAGGCGGCTCTTCCCGACGAGCACTTACACACTGACCGATCTCGGTGTGTATTCAGTGGCTTTTTCCATCTCGATGGCGCCTACGATGTTCGTCGCTAATGTGGGTACTTCACTGTTCCTGCCACTCCTCTCAAGGGCGAAGGAATCCTGTGTCGAGTTTGAGCGACGGTATCTCGGTTGTCTGAACGCCACCTCGTTAGTGGCCGCGATGATCGCGATTCCTTTTATTTTTGCAGGCGGTAAGGTCGTGACACTGGTGTATGGGTCTAAATATGCTGGCGCCAGTGCTTTCATCGGTTGGCTGGCTGCCATGTGGGCGATCAGGATTATCCGAGTGGCGCCTACTGTTGCAACAATGGCTCAGGGCGACACGAAGGCCCCGATGGCATCCAACATCGTGCGCTCACTGGCGCTCGTAGGCATGGTATTGGCAGCCGCAACGGGTCGTCGCCTCGTTTGGATTTCGATCTGCGGCTTCCTAGGGGAGCTAATGGCATTGGAATTCCTGATATTCCGTCTATGGCGGGTGCACACTCTACGGATGCAATTATCGTTCGCGCCCTGCGCGGCATTTGGCTTATGTATGGGGCTCGCCGCACTGGGATCGGCAACTGGCATTGGGGATGCGAGCCTCATAGCCACCGTGTTTGGTTCTCTCGTCCTCATGGCCATCGGCCTCGCAGCCATGCTTTTACTGGTTCCGCAGCTGCGCGTCGATATCCGTGCCTTGTTAGCCACGTCCATGGCCTCTTTCGAGCCAAAGCGACTAAAGCCGGAGATGCAGGTTTGACTATGTCTCCGCTGGACGGTACCCGACAGTCCTTCTTGGCCTCCTTCCTTTTTGAGGCGTACCGATGCGGGCCGCTGCGCAGGTTTTGTCTGGGCACGGCCAGACGGCTGGAAGGTGGCGACTTCTATTCTTTGACGCTGAGACGGATTTTGGCAAGTTATCATGGCGTTGAAGTGGGAGCGTATAGCTATGGGGAATGCTTGGTTCCAGGTGCTTGGCCGGCTGGTGTTACCGTAGGCCGATATGTGTCCGTCGCTCCGGGGGTCCGCGTCTTCCTACGAAACCACCCGACAAACCGCCTGTCACTGCATCCGTTCTTCTACAATCGCGGCCTGGGTTGGGTTACGGATGACACAATCTCAACCGGCAAGCTAGAGATCGGCCATGATGCGTGGCTCGGGGAGCGCGCCATTGTCACGCCGGGTTGTTCGCGTATCGGCGTCGGAGCAGTCTTGGGCGCGGGTGCCGTAGTGACTAAAGACGTGCCTGATTTTGCAATTGTCGCAGGAAATCCTGCTCGGCTCCTCCGATATCGGTTCCCGGAAGAAACCTGTCGAATCATCAGAATGAGTAGATGGTGGGAGCGCTCAGTCGAGGAAGTAGCTCAGTTCATGCCCGAAATGATCAAGCCACTGAGTGAGGAGCCATGGTGTCATCCTCTACTTACTCTCCCAGTGGCCTCAGACACCATATTCGTCAGCGTACCGCTTGAGACAAAATGACCACACCTAAACAAGATCGTGCCAAGTCGATTTGCCTGCTTGGCGTCGCGACGGAAGACGGCAACAATGGGACTAGAGCATTGTGTGCGGGCGCAATCGCTTGCATTCTAAAAGAATTCCCGGATGCTCAAATCTCGATTTTCGACTATGCCCGGGAGGGACGGACGATTCCGTTCACATACAAACAAAAGACAATTCAGGTCCGGCTGGTGAACGCCCGGTTCTCCAAGAATTTGTTCCAGCGAAACCACATTGCGCGGATGATTGCTGAAGCCTCTATCTCTCGGCTGATTCTGTCTAAGACACTGCGACGTGCATTCATCGGCCGAAATCCCTGGCTCGAACACCTTCAACAAGCCGATTTGGCGGCTGCGATCTCGGGTGGCGATAGCTTCAGCGATATTTATGGGATTCAGCGGCTGTTATACGTCTCGCTGCCGCAAATTCTCGTTCTCTTGCTCGGCAAGCCTCTCGTGTTACTGCCACAGACTCTGGGTCCGTTCAAAGGAACGCTGGCCAGGTTCACAGCCGGATGGATTCTCAAGCGAGCCACGCGGATCTATTCCAGAGATTCTGCCGGATTACGTAAAGCTGCGGGATGGATTGGCTCGCGCCTGGATTCCGCCAAGCTGCGGTTTTGTTATGACGTTGCTTTTGCGTTAGAGGCGACTCCGCCTGCGGTTCTCGATGTGGTCGGCTTCGAGGGTAATTCTCAAGAATTGCGAGTTGACTACAGTCGGGAGTCGGCGCTGGTCGGCTTAAACGTGAGCGGTCTGCTCTCCTTGGGCGGCTATAGCCGGAACAATATGTTCGGTCTCATTCTTGACTATAATGAATTGATTAATGACCTCATCAATTTCCTGATCGAACAGAAGAGTGCTAAAGTTCTCTTGATACCGCACGTTATAGGGGAAGGCCCGGAATGTGATTCCCCCGCCTGCGCACGAATCTATGAGCGACTAAAGAGTAGATACAAAGGTAATCTCGGTTTCGTTAGAAGCACCTACAACCAAAGCGAGATCAAATATATTATCGGGCGATGTAGTCTGTTCATCGGTTCCCGCATGCATGCCTGCATTGCGGCCGCTTCACAAAATGTTCCGGTAGTTCCGATGGCGTATAGCGATAAATTCGTAGGAGTTATGCAGACCGTTGGAATCGAGGCGAACGTCGTCGACCTTCGCAGAATGAACAAAGAAGAAAGCTTCGAGATCATCGATCGGGCGCTCGATAACGGAGTTCAAATCAGGCAGCACCTCGCCCGAACGATGCCCCACGTCATAGAGTCGGTACTCAGTGTGTTTGAGGGCATTGACTCGGGGGTTCTCGGGGTCACGGACGCCTCCGCTGTGGGGGAAATTCCTGCCACCGTATGATGTGTCAGCTGGTAGCCCTTCTCGACGAACTGTACCAAACAAAGTGATGGCAATATCCAGTCTTAACCCGCTGCAGGATCCTCGATGGCCGAAGTGTCTGCAGCGCCATCCGGCTGCCTCCGTCTTTCACACGCCGGGATGGTTGGAAGCTCTCCACCGCACCTATGGGTATCAGCCGATTGTTTTCACCACCGCCGAGCCAGGGCGGGAGTTGAATAATGGAATTGTGTTTTGTCGCGTGAAGGATTGGTTGAGAGGATGCCGGATGGTATCTGTTCCGTTCTCGGATCACTGCCAGCCACTGGTGGACAGCGAAGAGAATTTGGAACTCCTGCTAGCGTCTATGAAGCACAATCAAGAGCAGAAGAAATGGAAATATATCGAGCTGCGCCCGCTAGTATTGGGTCAGACCGGCGCAGAAATCGCATCATCTTTTGCCCGGGGGGAAGAGTTCCTCTTTCATGTGCTCGATCTCCAACCCAGCCTTGATACAATATTTCACAACTTCCATAAGAGTTGCCTGCAAAGAAAAATCCGACGCGCGGAGCGAGAGAAGTTAGACTACGAAGCGGGGCGGTCGGAATCCCTTCTGGCAAAGTTCTATCATTTACTTTTGATTACCCGACGTCGCCATCAACTGCCACCGCAACCCATGGCGTGGTTCCGAAACCTCTCCGACTGCATGGGAGATAGCTTAACCATTCGCCTCGTTTCCAAGGATGGGCAACCGATCGCCAGTCTTCTGACTTTGTCCTTCAAAAACTCGCTGGTCTATAAGTATGGCTGCTCTGACGCGAAATATCACAATTGTGGCGGCATGCCGCTGCTTTTTTGGAAAACAATTCAAGAGGCGAAGGAATTAGGAGTTCAGGAATTGGACTTGGGCCGCTCCGAGGTTGGTAACGAGGGACTGATCGAATTCAAGGGGCACCTCGGCGCAACAGGCTCACGCCTGGCATATCTGAGAATCGAGCGACAACTCTCGCGCCCTGTGCTAAAGGATTGGAAAGTTCGCTTCCTGCGGAAAGCTGTTACACATATCCCAGATCCTTTCCTGAAGCTGGCCGGCAACTTGTTTTACCGATACATCGGCTAACTCGCCGTTTGAATCCGGTTCATGAATCAAGCGTTCACAGATTATTTTCGCTGCCCCGCCAAATACGGGGAATTTTGCGTTAGCAAGGAGCCTTCAGGTCCAGTCGGCTATTTTCGATTCGGTCCAGCCGCCGCTTATGGGCAGCTGACCAGTGGCTTCTGTGCCGAGAGCGCAGCTTTTCGGCTGCACGACTCGATGGAAGATGTGGAAGTTTCAAAATCGCATCTGAGCCTGCCTTTCGATCCGAACACGATTGTCGATAACCTCCGTTTTGAGCGCTATGTTTACGCAAATAGTCCGAAGGGAAGTAACAGAACCCTGAAGGCGTTAGCCAAAAACTTGTATTACTCCGTCCGGCCTGCTTTGCCCGTATTTGTCCGGAAGATCCTCCAACAGATGTCACTGAAAGGCTGGGATCGCAAGCCTTTCCCGAAATGGCCTGTGGATCGTAGCGTTGAGCATATTTCCAGAAGGCTCCTCGCTTTGTCCATGCGGGCCAAAGGTGTTGATCGAATTCCGTTCATTTGGTTCTGGCCTGAGGACTACTCCGCTTGCACAATCATGACGCACGACGTCGAGACTTCCACTGGTCTGAGCTTCGTGCCCTCAATGATGGACATTGAAGATTCGTATGGCGTGAAGTCTTCCTTTCAAATCATTCCGGAAGGACGGTATCGGGCTCCTCAGACTCTGTTCGACCAGATTCGCGTTCGAGGTTGTGAAGTAAATGTGCACGATCTCAACCACGATGGCCACCTCTTTCGGGAGCGGGGCGAGTTTGGCCGGCGCTTGAAGAAAATCAACGACTATCGCCGGGAGTTTGACGCTCAAGGATTCAGATCAGGAGTTCTGTATCGGAACCTCGAATGGTACCACGATCTAGAATTCGATTATGACATGTCGGTTCCCAATGTCGGACACCTGGATCCGCAGCCCGGTGGCTGCTGCACGGTCATGCCCTATTTCATAGGCAACCTCCTGGAACTTCCATTGACTACGGTCCAAGACTATTCCTTGTTTCATATCCTCGGGAACTATTCCATCGATTTATGGAAAAAACAAATTGCTATGATTCTCGAGGAAAATGGCTTATTGAGCTTTAATATCCATCCGGATTATGTCATTCCGTCCAAGGCGCGCAGAGTTTACATAGAATTGCTTGAGTACTTAAAAGGAGTGCGCTCGACCGCGGGTCTATGGATG
>DASYZA010000326.1:0-127420 GCA_035946775.1 Candidatus Sulfotelmatobacter sp.
ACGCTTGGTGCGGTTCCTCAGCCGCAAGCCGATTCAGGAAATCGCAATTGCATGAACTGCGCGGGAAACGGGAAAGCGAATAACTAGGCGGTAAGCAAGAGAGGAGCCCCAGAAACCCAGAGTTTTTCAACACCCACGTCCAATGTCGCTCAAGTTTTGCCATGCCGCCCTTTTCCTGTTCCTCCCCGTTTTTCTTACTGGAATGGTTTCGCTGGAAGCGATCGCGCAAGCACAGCTGCAGCTGCCCTACACAGAACCAGACCGGAATTCCACCTTCACCGAACTGGATTTCGGGGAGATGTACGTGAATCAGGAAAATTGGGAAGCCGCAGAACGAGTACACCGCAGTGTCCTCGATCAGCAATTGGTGACTTCAGACACGGTTTCGGCACTTGACCTGCAGGCGCCATCCAAAGCCGTGAAGATGTTCAATCGTGGAGTCGCTTTACTGAGAAGCCAGAATTCCAAGAACGCAATTCGGCCTCTGCAAAAGGCGATCTCCATCTATCCAAGCTTTGTCTCGGCTCATGTCGCTTTGGGTTACGCCTATATTTCGATGAGCACGACAGTCGTGCGAAAGACGAATTCAAAGCCGCCAGTATTCTGGATGACCAATTTCCGGTAGCGTTCCTCAACCTTGGCGTCCTGGAGTTGATGGGAAATGACCCGAACGCAGCCGTCGGCGATCTTGAAAAGGCGGTCTCGTTACGTCCCAAAGATCCCAAAACCCTGACCGTACTGGCGTTCGCGCAGCATGGCGCTCACCGCTACGCTGACGTCCTTCAAACCGTAGAGCGGATCCATGCCATGGATCACCGCGGTGACGCCGAGGCGCATTACATTGCGGCCGCCGCAGCGGGTGCAGTTGGGAATTTGGCAACGATGAAAAGCCAACTGCAGATGTTCGTCGACGAAGATCCTGCTAATCCGCTTGCCCCTGTCGCGCGGAAACATCTGGATGCACTCGCAACCAGGAACGCACAACCCAACTCATCCCATAGCGCGGGCCCCATCTCGGCGGGCTCCATTTGGAGTATTTACACGTTTCCGAACTCTGAACGCCTGCGATCAGAGCTCGCCTCAGTGGATGGAACCGACTCCATCGGTTGCCTTGGTTGCAGCCCTCTCGCGAATCCACCCGCTCCCACTCCGGTGAGACATGAACTGCCCAGCCAGACCAATGCCCTCTTTACGATTCATCGGGCGGTCGATGAGACGGCCCTCTTCCTGGCCGTAAGCCGGCACGGACACATGGTGAATGATCTGGCCGTTTCGGATATCCGCATCCTCGACGACCACAAAGCACCCGACAAGATCCTGCAGTTCATACCGCAGTCGCAACTTCCGCTGCACCTCGGCCTGCTCATTGACATCAGCGGCTCGGTGCAGCACCGCTTTCAATTTGAACAAAACGCGGCAGCCAGGTTTATTGACAGAGTGCTGAACGGCCCAGCGGATTTGGCATTTGTTGCGGGGTTCAGTAATCAGGTTTTGGTGACCCAGGACTTCACGCGGGACGCTTCCGCATTGCAAAAGGGCATCCAGGAGTTGAAGGCCGGGGCAGATGGGACCTCCCTGTTTGATGCCATCGATTTTTCTTGCCGGAAACTTGCCGCCTATCCCGACGAAGGTCGGGTTGCGAAAGTGCTCGTCGTCCTTACCGATGGCGAGGACAACTCCAGTCGTCGGAGCTTGAAACAGAGCATCGAGAGTGCCGATGCCGCGGGCGTCACGGTGTACACGGTCAACACGACCGGGCTGCCGGCCGGGCTCGACACGGATGCAAACAAAGTGCTGCAAATGGTTGCCCAACGCAGTGGGGGCGAATCTGTGTTTCCCACTACTCTGCGGGACCTGGAGCGCTATCTCAACCACTTGCCGGATGTGATTCGCAGCCGGTATTTGATCGCCTACAAGCCCGCGGGCTTCTTGCCGAATGGAAAGTATCGGGCGATTCGAGTGAATGCCGTTAAGGACGGGAAAAACCTGCGAGTCCACACACGCAAGGGGTATTACGCCAGGCTGGAAGCGCAGTAGCCAACAGGAGGGTGCTCGTGTGCAGCACTGTCCGGCATCCCATTACAAAGCTGCCACGCGCCGCTGCACAGTGAGGAAATACAACGCGACCAGAGTCAGCAGAAAACCATTGACTCCGAGGACGATGGGAGCCGTGTACGTCGGCACCAGCCAACTGGTGGCCAGATTTCCCATCGGCATTCCGCCGCGGAAAGCAAAGTTGTAGACACTCATCACACGTCCGCGCATTTCGTTGGTCACGATCAGCTGCACCAGAGAAGTCACAGTCGCGAACACCGCCATCATCGAGGCACCTACGATAATCAGACTCGCGTAGGAGATCGGCAGGGACTTCGACAGAGAGAATGCAGCGATGCTGGCGCCGAGGCACATCAGTCCGACAAGCGCAAAGCGCCCCTTATTCCTGATATTCCCCAGCCCGGCCGTCACGAGCGATCCGCAAATTGACCCGACGCCCATCAGCGACAACAGGTTGCCATAGGTCTCCGGCCCACGATGGAAAATATCTTTCACGAAAACTGGAATATACGTTCGCATCGGCATGCTCAGGAAGGTCATGAGAAACGCGAGCACGATCAGGCCGACCATGGCTCCTTGATGCCAGACAAAACGGAATCCTCCCATGAAACTTCTGAACATCGAGTCAGCAGACCGTTCCGGCAGGAATCGTGCGCTGATGAATAACAGCGAAATGATCGGGGCGAGAAAAGAAAGGGCGTTCAACCCGAAACACCATTTCTCGCCGAGCCGCGCCAGAGTGATGCCCGCCAGCGCGGGCCCTACTGTCACGGCCAGATTAAATTGAATGGAGTTCAGAGCAATCGCGTTGGGCATGTCTTCGCGATCGACCAACGTGGGAATCAGCGCGGAATATGCCGGCCCCCCGAAGGCCTGGGCCAATCCCGAGACGAATGACAGGCACAGGATCTGCCAGACCTGAACGACTCCGGTCGCGGCAAGCACGGTCAGGATTCCCGCACTCGCCATCTGAATGTACTGCGATACCAAAAGAATCTTGCGGCGTTCAACACGATCGGCCACCACTCCGCCGATCAACGTGAACAAAAAGATGGGGAGACCACCCAGAAAATCGTTCAGCCCCAGCAGACGCGACGAATGACTGAGCCGGTAGATGAGCCAACCTTGTGCGACGATCTGCATCCAGGTGCCAATGCTGGAGGTGCAGGCACCCACCCACATGAGGCGGAAGTCGCGATAGTGAAATGCTTTGAAGACACGGCGCAGCGTCGAAGTTTGCATTGTGCGAGAGCGAACCCGGCACACTATCTTCGCATGGAACGGCCTTCAGAAGGTTCCATCGTTGAGTACCGGCCAGCCGCAAACCACTGATATCCTCCCCATCTCCATTGGCTCGCGGAAGCAGCAGCCCCGTCACTAAGATCGCTGCAGCAAAAGCACATTGTGTCCCTCTGGATCGTGCAACACAGCCCAGGTATCTTCAGAGTGCACGATCTTCTCTTGACCAATTGTGGACATAGCCGCTTTCAGATCCTGTACCTCGAAGAACAGCACCGCTTTGTCCTTTGACGGGTACGACTCCGCACCTTTCCGCTCTAAGCAAATAAAGCCGGCGTCACTATCGAACTTACAATGGTGTCCCGGTTGCTCTTCGGAGACTTTCAAACGTAGCATTTGAGCGTAGAAACTCCGTGCTTCTGCCAATTTGTCGAAGTAGAGCTCCACGCCAATAAAGCGCGGCGTTATTTCGCTCATACGTCCCTCCCGATTATTCGATGTGTTCGGCAATATTGCCCTTTTATCCACTCTCATCCTCAGCTTTTCCACAACCGGCGGCCGTCAAAAGTCTTGGCCCACCAGCCTTCTCAACCATCTACTTACCTTTCAATGTCTTTCCAATCTAGGTAAAAACCCTGACTCCGAGGCACGTGATGAGAATCGTTGACATTTTTTTCGGACAAGCTAGAATACGCCTCGCCTCTAACCTGTAAAATTTCAACATGAGCCCCGAACTTCTCGATTCCGTCCTTTTGCGCACCAATTTCCCCGATCTCAAACTGAAAGCCAGCGGCAAGGTCCGCGACGTCTACGATGTCGACGAAAAGCAACTGTTATTTGTCGCCAGTGACCGCATCTCGGCCTTCGACTACGTACTGGCGACCGGCATTCCCCATAAAGGTCGTATTCTCAATCAGATCTCTCTGTTCTGGTTCGATTTCCTGGCCGACGTGGTGCCCAATCACCTGATCACCGCTGATGTCGATAAGTTTCCGGCACCAATTCGCAAATATGCCGATCAACTGCGCGGCCGTTCCATGCTGGTGCGCCGGGCCGAGATCTTCCCCGTCGAGTGCATCGTGCGCGGCTACATCTCCGGCTCGGCCTGGAAGGAATATAAAGCGGCTGGCTCCGTCTCGGGCATCAAGCTGCCTGCCGGACTGAAAGAATCAGATGCGTTCCCCGAGCCGATCTTCACGCCTTCTACCAAGGCGACTAGCGGCCATGATGAGAACATCTCGTACGACCAGATGTGTGAGATCGTCGGCATAGAGAATGCCAGCCATCTTCGCGATCTGACGCTGCGTGTCTATAAAAAAGCCGCGGCGTATGCCCGCGAGCGCGGCATCATCATCGCCGATACCAAATTTGAGTTTGGCCAAACCGAGCAAGGCATTACCTTGTGTGATGAAGTCCTGACCCCGGATTCCTCGCGCTTCTGGCCGGCGGACAAGTACGCTCCCGGACGTGCGCAGGATTCCTACGACAAGCAGTACGTTCGCGACTACCTCGAGCAAATTCACTGGAACAAGCAGCCGCCCGCGCCGGCTCTTCCGCCGGATGTGGCGCGTCGTACCAGTGAGAAGTATCTGGAAGCTTATTACCAGCTTACCG
Source organism: Candidatus Sulfotelmatobacter sp. (assembly GCA_035946775.1). Lineage (GTDB taxonomy): Bacteria > Acidobacteriota > Terriglobia > Terriglobales > Acidobacteriaceae > Sulfotelmatobacter. The sequence goes on from DASYZA010000326.1 coordinate 4,909, forward strand.
GACGGAAGCTGGATGTTTAATGGGAGGTTAGGCACGAGATCGAGTGAGCTAGGCGTATGACCGTACTGGACTGGATCATCTGTGCCCTTGTCCTCTTTAGTGTAATTACAGCCGCGATTCAGGGCTTTTTTTCCGAGGCCCTGACCACGGCGGGTCTGATTGTTGGTTACCTGGTGGCCGCGTGGCAATATCGTCACCTCGCGGAATGGTTTGAGACTTTTCTGAAGAACCCGTGGTTAGCTGAGATTCTGGGCTTCCTGATCATTTTTTTCGCCATCCTGCTGCTGTTCGGTATCGCAGCGAGGATTGCGCGCTGGATTATGAAGGAGGCCGGGCTCAGTGGCTTTGACCGTTTCCTAGGCGCTTTGTTGGGATTGCTCAGGGGCGGCTTGATGGTATCGGTGATCCTGATGGGAATGACGGCGTTCGAGCCGACTTCCGGGTTACTGCATGATTCCGAATTAGCGCCCTATTTTCTCGTGGTAGGGCGGGCGGCGATCTGGCTGGCTCCTTCGGATTTGCGGGCTCGTTTCTATCAGGGACTCGATATGCTTCATCAGGCGCCAAAGAATTTGCATGGCTCCCCGGCTTCCCCGTCGAAATAGGCTGCGGTGCAGTACAAATCCTGGCCAAAGAGAGAGACCTCGTGAAAGATCAATTGGAAGCACTCGTCCTGCAAATGTACCGCAGCAATATCCTGTATTCAGAGGGCGTGCGGGAATTCAAGAAGCGTTTCATCCTGACTGTTCTTGAAGAGAACAAGGGAAACCAATGCCGCGCCGCTCGAGAACTCGGTATGCACCGCAATACTTTGAGCCGCACCATCACCGAACTCAAAATTGATGTCCGCCAGTTGCGCGATGGCGTGAAGCGCCCGCCGCGCAGCGCCCGCCCGGTAAGTTTCGAGAAGAAGATCGTCCGCTAGGATTTTCCCGCACTGAAAAAGGCAGCCCTTTTTCGGGCTGCCTGTAATTTCCTTGAGTCGATCTATTGCGCCGCAGGCTTTCTGTGCACTGGCGCTTTGTGTGCTGGAGCCGCAGGCTTCGTATTCACCAGTCTTCCTTTTTCCATGACCATCATGAAAGGATTCGGGGTATACGAACTCGGCTCGCCCTGGAAGTCGAAGCTGGCGCCATCCTTGGGAATTAAGCGCGTCGGAACTTTATCTTCGAACTTCAGGGTGATGTCCGCTTTCTTGGCATCGATATCATCCGAACTGCCGGCAATCTGGAACTCTTCCGGAGTAGTACTGATGACCGTGCCATTCATAGCGACCGCCTTGCCCTTGATCGCATCCCAAACCGCTGCCTGATCCTCGGGACTACCATTGCTGAGAACGAATTCCCAGGTTGCGAAATCCATTTTGTCGGGAGGCGTCTGCTGAATCATGTTGTGCGCCTGCTCGGCAGGAGTCGGCGCGGGCTTGATCGGAACCTGCGGGCCACCGGCGTTGGCGGCGTTGAGGACATCTTGCCAGCCATCGTCGCCCGCGTGGAATTTCACGTACTGCGAACGCGCATACTTCGTGATGGCGTCTTTATTCTGCGGCGGAGCCACGGCCGCGGCGCGCGCTGCATACCAGATTCCGTTCTGGTAATCCGGTGGATTCTGCTGCAGATACGAAAGCGCCAGCGGATAGAGCAAGGCAAGATCCTTCTGCGAGTCTGGAGGATTGGCGTCAACAGCGGCCTTCAGATGCTGAGCGGCCTTCGCGTAATCCTTATCCTGCAGCGCTGCCCAGCCGATGCCCGCTTCGAAGTTGCCGGTCATCTGCGCCTTCATCTTAGTGAAGTCGGCGTCGCTGGTTCCTTCAGGCTTATTGAACTTTGGCAGGCAATCGAGTCCCTGCTGGCCGTATTTTCCGGCGTCAGCGGACTCCTGCTTGCCATTCGGATCACCGCCTTGCGCCATGATCCTATCGATGTAAGTGAGCAGCGTCAGCGCGGGTACCTGGCAGGGATTTGCCTCCACGAGCTTGGCCGCCGTTTCGGTAGCCTTCTTGACGTTGCCGGCCTGCTGATAACTCTGCATAAGGATTTCCAGCGCCTGGTTCTTCATCACGCTGTTCGGATATTGCGTGAGGAAAGCTTCGAGGCCGCTGATCTTCGCGTTGGGGTCCTTCTGCTGTATGGCCGCAACATAGGCGTTATATTCGGCGGGATCTTTGATCACCGGCGCCTGGGCCGCAGGCTGCTGGCCCTGCGCTGGCGCTGCCGCTTGGCCTGCTGGCGGCGTGGCCGGTTGGCCCTGAGCTGGCTGCGGAGGATTTTGTGCTACCGCCGCCACAGCTACCCCAAGCACAACCGTAAGCAGAATCGTTTTCATCACTTTGGCTCCTTGATTCTCGGGAAATAACTTTTGAGGAATCGTTAGATTTCTTTATTTTTAGCAGCTACTGCATTCCGTTTGGACCGCACTGCGTTCGGATCCTGCTTTGGAATGCCCGGGCTTCCTGGCAGGGCTCCGGGAGAATCGGGGTAACCCGATTGGAGCGATGAGGCGGTGACCCGTTTTCCCGGCTGGCCGGATTATAAGTACCTCTACCGACGAAGGCAAGCCTCTACGCATTCGTGCTCCTCTTTATTGTTAAGATGCCGATAGCGGATAACGCGGATGTTTTCCGATTGCTGCGCCCTCCGCCCGACTCTGGCCGTAAGAAAGGCTCTAGATTCTATGGACACCGCACACCCCCTCGCCGGACAGGTCGCCGTCGTCACCGGAGCCGGACGAGGCATTGGAGCCGCCATCGCCCGCACCCTCGCAGCTCTGGGAACAACGGCCGTGCTTTGCGGCCGCACGCAGTCCACGCTGGACGCGACTGCTCGCGCCATCATCGACGATGGCGGTAAAGCCGAAGTAATCCCTTGCGACGTTACCCTGCTCCATCAGGTTGAATACGCCGCTGCCCGCGTTGATAGCACCTTCGGCCGGGTCGACATACTGGTAAACAATGCAGGTCTGGGCGGGTTCACCGAGCCGCTCATCAACCTTACGCCCGACGAGTGGGACCGCATTCTGAACACGAATCTGCGCGGCGTCTACTATATGATTCACGCCTTCGCGCCCATGATGGTTCGCGCCAAGTCCGGACACATCATCAACATTTCTTCCCTGGCGGGCAAAAATCCTGTGCCGAAAGGCGCTGCCTATGCTGCCTCGAAGTGGGGGTTGAATGGAATGACGTATTCCGTGGCGGAAGAGCTTCGTGGAGAAAATATTCGGGTGTCTGTCATCTGCCCCGGCTCGGTAGATACGGAACTGAGCCCACACGCCGGCAAGGACCCGAAGAAAATGCTGCAACCGCATGACGTGGCTCACGCAGTGGCGATGCTGGTCACGCAGTCTCGCCAATCGTTCATGAGCGAAGTACTGATCCGGCCGACGCAGAAACCGTAAGAGCGGACCTCAGACCTCGGACCTCAGCAAAATCGTAATGGCGAGTCGCTGATTGCGCGGCATGCGATCGGAGCGTTCTCGTTCCGGGATCTGCAATGAGCGCGTTATCACTCCGACGCGTAGCGACGAATCTGCTTCCTCTCGCTACGAGCAAACAGCTCATTCCTCGCGTTCCTCGGAAAGACAAAAGAAGATCGAAGTGAGATCTGGAGGCCGGTGTCGAAGGTCGAAGGGGCTCGACGCCTGAAGTCCGACGCCCGGTCTTATTTCTTGAACAAATTCTCAAACGCCGCACGCGCGTCGTTCGGGCGCAAGCTCGCTGGCGTCGAGGTTTCCTTCTCGCGCGTCACACGAATCTCGTACAGTGAGCAGTCATTGCGCGCGTCTTTCTTCGCCACACGCTCCTTCACAGGCTGCATGCATTCAAAGCGGCTGCCCGGATCGAAATACGTACACTGCTTGCAAGAGTGCAGTTCGAAGCCGCACTTCGGACACTGTCCTTCACCCGAACTCGCCATTCCCTGCAGGATGGTCCCGCATTGCGCGCAGCGCGAGACTTCGCGCGTGCCCGGCAGATTCACCGGCTTTGGACCAAGGGCGTGGTCCCAGCGCGGTGGTCCGCTCTTGCGCTCCGGGGGCGCCTTCTTCGGCGTCTCCGCGCGACGCGGCTCCCGGTCGCTGTCTTGATAACCTGGTTGACGGTATTTCGCCACGAAAGCCTCCCCCAAGCGTGTGCCCACATTGTCCACCCGACCGGCCTCACGCGGCAAGTGCGCGATCGGCGATGACTAATGAGCGGTGAGCGATGGGCAAACCCTGATTGCTCATAGCTCATCGCTCACTGCGTCTTTGCTCGGTACTTGGTACCCGCAACTCAGTACTCGCTACAATGAATCAATGATCCACGAAATTCTTCCCGTCGGCCCGCTGCAGTGCAACTGCTCGATCATTGGCGATGAGGCTACGCATGAAGCTATGGTGATCGATCCGGGCGACGACATCGACGATGTGCTCGCCATCATCCGCAAGCACAGCCTGCAGGTCAAGCAGATCGTCATCACCCACGCTCATATCGATCACGTCGGGGGAGCGATGAAGCTCCGCGCTGTGACCGGCGCCCCCATTCTGCTCAACCAGAACGATTATGCACTGCTGAAGATGCTCGATGTGCAAGCCGCCTGGATCGGCATGCCGGCGCCCGGTAAAGTCGATATCGATCGCAGCATTACGACAGGAGAAACGGTGTCCGCCGGATCGCACACAGCCCAAATCCTGCACACGCCCGGGCACACCGAAGGCAGCATCTGTCTCTATTTCGAGCCCGAGAAGAAGCTCATCGCCGGTGACACACTCTTCGCGGGGTCGATCGGCCGCACCGATCTCCCCGGCGGCGACATGCAGAAGATCCTACGCTCACTGCACAACACGCTGATGGCCCTGCCGGATGAAACGTTAGTGGTACCGGGCCACGGCGAACTGACGACGATTGGCGACGAGCGCGAGAACAACCCGTTCCTGGTTCGCTGAGGGACTTTCAATCTGTGCTTCGAGCCCTACTGAACGAATGCGTTACGAGCGGCAGCCCGTATCTTACCTGTTAGCCTTTTCCCTTCCACACAACGTTGTTTCGGCCTAAAATCCCCTGCGGCATGCTTCGCACGCAACTCTACGCCGATCCTCACAGTATCTTCCTTCATGATCTTGTTCTCGAATCCTGCCGCCGCAATGCACAGAAAACCGCTCTAATCGACGCCTCCTGCGGACGGCGCATGACGTACGCGGAATATGGCGAAACCGTCGAAGCCGTAGCTCGAGGCTTCATTGCCGCGGGAGTCGAGCCGGGCGACGTGGTGGCGATCTTTCTCGCCAACTCCTGGGAGTTCTGCATTGCTTACCACGGTGCGGAATTAGTCGGTGCCATTCCAACGCTGCTCAACCCTACCTATCAAGAACGCGAAGTGCGTTATCAACTCGAAAATTCGGATGCCGCGATCCTGATTACCGACGGCGGCAACATCGAGGGAATGAATCTCTCCGGACTGCTCAACCTCAAGCGCATCTACACCACGCGCCACATCAGCCCTGGGACGGAGCCATTCAGCGATTTGCTCAAGCACCTCTCCGCACCCTATCCGAATCCTGAGCAGGCTCCGGATCAGGCCCTGGCCGTACTTCCCTACTCCAGCGGGACGACGGGACTCCCCAAGGGAGTCATGCTCTCCCACTACAACCTGATCGCGAACGTCTACCAATTTCTGGGTCCGCATTGCACTCAACTGAGTGCAGCCGACAACGTTCTGTGTTGTCTGCCGCTGTATCACATCTACGGCCTGAACGTGATACTGAATCCTGTGCTCATCCTTGGCGGCACGGTTGTCTTGATGGCTCGATTCAATGTGCCTCAATTGACGTCGTTGATGGTCTCCGAAGCGATCACGATGATGCCGCTTGTACCGCCCGCGATCAATGCAATTTGCCAAGCCGCGGAAGCCGGACAGTTCCCGCGCAATCACAGGCTTCGATGGGTCAAATCTGGAGCCGCGCCGCTTGCGCCGGATCTCCCCCGCAGGCTCACCGATCTAACGGGCATCCTCGTATGCCAGGGCTACGGCATGACGGAAGCTTCGCCCGTGACGCATGTCGGATATCTCGACCCCGCTCTGTACCGGCCCGATTCCATTGGCCATCCCGTGGCCCAGACGGACTGCCGCGTTTTTTCGCAGATGGATTACGATCCGGCAGATTCGCCGGACGACCTGACCGAAGCCGGTTCGGATCAGCCCGGAGAACTCGTCATGCGCGGCCCGCAATTCATGTTGGGCTACTGGAAAGAACCCAACGCTACCACGGCGGTCCTGCGCGATGGCTGGTACTGGTCTGGCGATATCGTGACTCGCGACCGCGACGGCTTCTATCGGGTAGTGGACCGCCGCAAGGAAATGATCAAGTACAAAGGCTTCCCGGTTGCGCCTGCAGAGGTCGAAGCCGTGCTCCTTGAACATCCTGCCGTGAAGGAATGCGGAGTCGTCGGTCGGGCGTGCCCCGAGGCAGGAGAGATTCCCGTGGCATTCGTTGCTGTACGAGATGGATTCGTGACCAGCGGTAAACTCGAACAGGAGTTGTGCTCGTTCGTGGCCGATCGTCTTACGCATTACAAGCAGCCACGTGAGGTGCACTTCATCGATGCCGTCCCCAAGACCGCGTCAGGGAAGATCCTGCGCCGCGAACTCCGGCAAGCACTTCGCTCAAGCTGATTTCCCCTGCCGTGTACGGCTTGTGCAGTTTGCAAATTCCTTCACATTGACGCTCGGAAGGAACCTGACATACAGTGGCAGGGCTTTTGCGCAACCTGCGGCCGAAACTTTCTCCCCTGCGCCCGTTTCACCGGCGATGGTTGCGGTCAAGCCTAAGTAACTCACCAGGAGAATCAATGAACCGGACTTTCTCTCGCATCCGTGTTGCCGCAGGCGCAATGGCAGCGGGGTTGATCTTGATCACCTTCCCCGCCGCTTTCGCCCAAACCCAATACAATACTGTTCCCGTACACAACCCATTCGCCGCGCCGATTCTCGAAGACGCGGCTCCGGCTTTCACCTTCGGTCCCAACGTAAACATCACGAAAAAATCAGGCGCGCAGAGCGAAACCAGCGTCGCGGTTGATCCCACCAACAAGGCCCACATCCTTGAAAGCGTAAACGATCTCACCAACACCGCGACGGTCTATGAATCGTTTGACGGCGGCCATACCTGGACGAATAGCAACCTAACCACCAGCGGCGCGTTTTGCTACGACACCTGGCTCGGATTCAACACGAACGGCGACGCATTCGTCTCCTTCGAATGCTCCGACCAGCGAATTGCCTATAAACTCGCCGGCACGTCAACGTGGGTTGCAACCAAGCTCACTGTCGCCGGAAGCTTTCCTGATCGCGACATGATGACCGTCGATAACTCCTCCAGCAGTCCATATGTTGGCAGCGTCTATATCGGCTATGACGACAACGGGAACAACAACACTCCTTACGTGCTTTATTCCCGCGATGGCAAGACCGGATGGACCCGTAGCACCGCCATCCCTCACACCAATCCAACCATCGGCGTGAACGTTTCCACCGGCCCCGATGGCACCGTTTACGCGTGCTGGGAGGATTACACCGGGAAAAAACTCTACTGCTCGAAGTCAACTGACGGGGGAGCAACTTTCGGTACGGCGGTAGTCGTCACCAACTATCGCCTCAACACGGCGAACTTCTTCGTTTTCATTCCGCCCCAGAACGTTCGCGGAATTGTGCCCTATCCGATGACGGCCGTGTCTCCCGCCGGGACTCCCCATGCAGGGCGCCTCTACGTCTCCTACACCGATCAGGATCCGTCCGGCAGCAACACCAACATTTACGTTCGCTATTCTGACGATGGCGGAGCCACCTGGTCGGCAGAAGCCAAGGTCAACGATGATACCAATCACGCTTACCACTTCCATCACCAGATCACGGTGGGAGCAAACGGCAGGGTTGCGGTTTGCTTCTATGACACCCGCCGCGACTCCACCAATAAGAAAACAGACCGCTACGTGAGCCTCTCTCCCAACGGCAGCACCTGGACCAAGAACCTGAAATATACGAGTGCTCAGTCGGATGAGACGGTTCGCTCCGCGGATGTTAACCAGTACGGCGACTACCAGGGCGTAGCCATGGATTCCGCCGGTACTCTGCGATTCTCCTGGACCGACTCCCGAACTGGCGACAAAAACGAAGATATGTTTGGCGGCAGCATCGCGCCGTAATTTACATTTGACGGCAATCTTCGGCGATTTTGTCACTCACCTCGGCAAAATCGCCGTTTTTTGTTGCGCGACAAATGACATCTTTTTGACACCCGCCTGACAACGTCTCCTTGCAGACATAACAAACTCTTTCTCCAGCACGCGCCGCGAATTGTCACGGACGAAAGTGCCCCGCCAAACGTTCATCCCGTGCCCTGCTTCGCGGGACGATGGCGTGGAACCGCACAGGAGAAATGTCATGAATCTGTTCAACGCAAGACCTTGGGCCTTAATGGCCTCGCTCATCGCTGCAAGTGCGCTGTCCGCTCTGGCGCAGGGAGATGGTTTCAACACGCCCGGTAACGTTCTGATTTCCGACCAGTACAACAACCGCGTCATCGAAGTGAATCCCAACGACCACAAAATCGTCTGGCACTTCGGAAACCAGTCGAGCGTCGCAGGTCCCAAATCGATTGTCGGCGTCAACGACGCACAGCGTGTCGGTGATCTCACGCTCGTGGCCGGAACCGGCGTTCCCGCAGGTGCTGAACCCACCTGCCCGAACGGCTGTCCTGATAACCGCGTCATGCTCGTCGATCAGAATCTCAACATCGTGTGGCAATACGGACAGGCAGGCGTCACGGGTTCCGGACACAATCAACTCAATACACCCGTGCAGAGTACGTACCTGCCCAACACTCACGTCCTGATCACTGATCAGGGAAATATGCGGGTAATCGAAGTCAACATGTCGAACCAGATTATCTGGCAGTACGGCCAGACCGGCGTCAGCGGCGATGGGTTTAATCAGTTGAACAATCCCAATAGCGCCGAGAGACTCTCGAATGGGCACGTGCTGATCGCCGACGAAAGCAACAACCGCGTGATCGAGGTCGATCGCTACAAGAACATCGTCTGGAGCTATGGATGCGCGACTTGCAGTGAATTGAGCGGAGCCGCCTTCGCCAGCCGCCTGCCCGACGGACACACTCTCATCACCGACTCCAATAACAACCGCGCCATTGAAGTGGACTCCTCCGGCAACGTTGTCTGGACCTATTACACGAATATGCGGAGCGGGAGCGTTTCGAGTCCTCTCCCGACGCGTGCCGTGCGCCTAAAGAACGGAAACACTCTGATCAGCGACCAGTACAACATGCAGGTCATCGAAGTCGACCCGTTCCAGAACATCGTTTGGACTCAGGGCAAGGTCGCTGTTCCCGGGAACACGTACAACAGGCTCAACGGCCCCTATGACGCCAAGGTAGTCGGCGACTACACTGGCCTCACGCCGCCCTTCCCAACTCACTGAAACAAGCACACCATTTCTCATCGTGCTACTCGGATCGCCCGGTCGAAAGGCTGGGCGATTTTCGTTTTGCACAAAATGGGAACCAATTTGTCGGACGGAATTACTCAAGGCGCCGCTAACGGTAAGCAGTTCCGCACGGCTCCGTTGTGGGGACTAGGGCAACGTCTCTTCTTTCTCCACGACGGCCGCGCCACAGACCTGATACAGGCGATTCAAGCCCACAGCAGTACGGGATCCGAAGCGAATGCCGTGGTAAAGAACTACAACAAGCTGAAATCGTCACAGCAGCAGGATCTTCTGAATTTCCTTAGATCGTTGTAGATCTGTCTGGCATCGGCAAAAACTACGCCCACCTCTTGCAACTGAGAGGTGGGCGTTTTCATGCTTTTGTAAGAGGTTTACTGCGCGGCGCCGGTTTGCGCCTTATCATGCGGCAATTTCTTCGTGACAAAAAAACTCCAGATGACCTCATTTGCGTTCAGGTCCGAACTCGTCTTGCCGATGGAGTTTTCGGGTTCATACTGTTCCCCACCCGGCCATGTATTTCCTGCGCCCTTCACGCTGTATAGAACAACCGAGGCATTCTGCAGGCAGCCCTGATACGAATCAATCTTGGTCTCCATGCTGCCTTTTCCCTTGCCCGACACCTTACTCTTATCAGGCTTATCGTTGCAGTGATCGATCTTCGACCAGTCCTTCGCGCTATCCTCTGCTGAAAGAACCGGCACACTCAGGTTGTGATCGGTGCCGCCACCATAGGGAACCACAGGGTCTGATGTACCGTTGATCATCAATACCGGCACGGGACGCGACGGCAAACACATCATCTTCTTCGGCATATCGGCGCCCACTGCTGCCACGGCCGATACGCGGTCCCCAAGAGAGCAGCCGGCCTTGAAGCTCATCAATCCGCCTTCAGAGAGTCCTACCACGTAAATCCGGGAAGAATCCGCCGAAAAGTGCGACGTGATGTGATCTAACATCTCGTTGAAAAAGGCGATGTCATCCGCCGGGGCCTCGCGTTTGCTTCCTTCCGGCTCCGGATTCCTCGGCTGCTGCCCTCCGCGCGGATATCCGCCACCGCCGCCGGGATATCTCCCGGGGTAGCCGCCAGGGTAGCCTCCCCCGCCGCCCGGATAGCCACCATACGGGCGTCGCCCCGGACCCATCCCCATCGGACGCCGTTCCTCTTCATGGACTCCCACATTCCATCGTCCATGTAGGGCAAGGGGATAAACCGCGATGATGCTGTCTTTGTCGGCAAGTTGATCGAATAACGTCAGCCGCTCCATGTCATCTGCATCTTGGTTCATCCCATGAAGCAGGATGACCACCGGGTACTTTTGCTGCGCATCGTACCCGCGCGGCAAGCGAACCATGAACTGCCGGTCCACCTGATCCACCGTAACTTTTTCTTTCGTCTCTTGGCCCTGAACTGCCGGACTCGCCATTGACAAGAACATCCACGTGGCCGCAACCACCCACAGCGCCCCTCGATACCCAAACTTCATCGTGCCTCCTGCGCTACTCGCTTAAGAAAGCAACAGCTTATCGGGTTTGAGGCGCCTCGTCGCCATCGGCGTTGCATGTAGATGGAACTTTCTCCTCCCCCTCCACGTACCTTTTACCAGAAGCAAGAGAGCTGAACCTGGAGAAGAAGGAAGGAGAATCATTATGGACGGGCTCACCGGTCTCGCGGCAGTGGTTATGTTCTTCAGTTTGTTCCTGGCAATTCCAGGAATGTACACGTTCTACCGCGTGCGCAAACTGCGCACCGAAGAGCGTTTGGCGGCTATGCAGCGTGGCGTCAACATTCCGATGGCCGCTGAACTCTCTGAGACAGCGCGCTCGCGGCGCTACGGCATTTTGCTGGTGGCCGGCGCCGTCGGCTATATGCTGGCGTTCACGATCTTGGCCCGCTATGAGCCGGATGCCATGATGGCTGGCGCTTTCGGCGCGATTCCGTTCACGCTCGGCCTGGGATATTTCCTCGACTCGGCCCTGATTCGCCGCGACGAACACGCTTCGTAAACCAGTTGCACGCGGTGACTTGAGTTGATACACCCGATCCCGTTTCTCTCGAACTTGGGAGAACAGAATCGGGTGTTTTGATTCTTGGGCTATTCCCCAGTCAGGAACTTGTATTGCGCCTCGTTCAGAGGCACCACACTCAACCTCCCCTGGCGCACCAGCGGCGATTCGGAAAACGTGGTGCTCGCTTTCACATCGGACAACGTTTTCGGACTCGCAATCGCTTTACCCACTTTGATCTTCACCTGAGGATTGCGTGCGTCTGAGGCATCCACCGAGACAACGCTCGCAGTTCCCACCGCACTCTTCTGATCGCCCGTGTGATAGATGACCAGGCGCTCACCCGATTTCATCGCGCGCAGATACTTCAACGCCACGGGATTCGACACACCATCCCATACGGTCGTTTTCTCTTTCTCGAGATCGCCAAAAGAATAAGTCGAGGGTTCGGTTTTGAGTAGGTAGTCCATAAGAATCCCCACGTGCGTCAGGGCACGTATGCAAGTTCTAATTCGGCTTTTTCTGATCCGCCGGAGGCGCTTCCTGCTTCGGCTGGGCGTTCGGGTTCTGGTCGTCGTAAATGGAGAACTGCCCTTGCGGCCGCTTGAGTTTGATGGTGATTTCAGTCTTCGGCGTCGCTATATCGAAGTCTTCCCCGTAGGTCTGAAAGCCGTGTGCCAACACCTGCACGCGCAGCGCCCCATACGGTATGCCGTCGAGGTTCGCCTTTCCCTCGGGATCCGTCTTCAACTCGAGATCGCCCCGCTCCTGCTTTCCCTTCGCATTCACGGGATGCAGGATGACGGCGGCATTGCGGACCGGCTTGCCGTTCTCGTCCTTGATCACTGCAAAGTAGAGCCAGGATGTCGGTTCGTTGTCCTTATCCTTTTGCGCCCACGACGCGCCAGCCGGGAGCAGCATCGCCACAATCAGCCCCAAAATGATTTTCCGCATGGATGCCATTTTATGCAGTTGTCGAGCCCCTGTCATCTCACTCCGTAGCGCCCGCTCCGGGCGCCTCGCAACGGCGGCCGCGACCCGCCGGCTGTGATGAGGGCGTCTCGCCCCGCACCATACAGCATCCCGGTCGCATACTCCTTTACAATTTCCCAGTGAAATCCTGGGACATCATCATTGTCGGCGGTGGCATCATCGGCTTGTCGCTCTCGATCGCGATTCGCAAACGAGGCGCAACCGTGCTCGTCGTAGAGCGCGGAGAGCCCGGCCGCGAGGCCTCCCATGCTGCCGGAGGCATGCTCGTCGATTGCCCTCTCGAAACTCCACCGATTCTGCAGCCACTGGCCACCGCCAGCGCACACCTGTATCCGGAGTTTGCACACGAACTGGAAGTCGAATCCGGGATGAAAGTCGATCTGCGGGATAACGGAACGATTTTGTTCCTGTCCGATGAACACGCATCGGCCGCAACTTTCCCCCGTGCCGACGTGGCTCAACTCGAACCTGCTCTGGCCGAGGCAAACCCGGGCACTCACGCCATTTTCTTGCACGAGCGAAGCGTAGATCCGAGGGCGCTCACAGCGGCGGCGATCAAAACGGCGAAGAACCGGGGAGTAGATTTCTCCTCCGGGGATCCAGTCACCGCCGTACATCAATCGGAAAACAAGATTACCGGCGTGAAGACCATCAAGACCTCCTTTGCAGCGCACAAAGTCGTCAACTGCGCAGGCGCGTGGGCGGGAGCTATCGCGCCGGTCGCCCTTCCTACGCGCCCAGTGAAAGGCCAGATGTTGTGCTTGGTCTTGCCCTCACACTCATTGCTACAGCACGTCGTACGCTCCCCGAAGGTTTATCTGATTCCGCGCACCGATGGCCGCCTTCTCATCGGCGCCACCGTGGAGGAGGCCGGATTCGACAAGCGAACCGTTGCCTCTACCATCCAGCGCCAACACCACTCCGCGCTTGCGTTGTTGCCGAAGCTGAGCGACGCCAAAATTCTCGAGGACTGGGCGGGGCTGCGTCCGGGAACTCCCGATGGCTTGCCGATCCTGGGTCAAACCGACGTTCCGGGATACTATGTTGCGACGGGCCATTACCGCGACGGCATCCTGCTGGCTCCCATCACTGCGCAAGTCATGGCAGACGTAATCGAAGGCCGCTCGCCAGCCCACGACTTGACGCCATTCTCGCCGGCCAGATTTTAGTTTCTGAACTTTTGTCGCCTCTCGCTCCAGTTCCCTGCTTTGTGGACAGCTGGTGTCCTGGTGGCGATGTTAACGGGATCGGGCATCGGCATCCGTTTTGTGCTCACGGGCAACTGGCACAGTCTCGCAGCATGGCTCGCGGCAGCAGCATTCATCCCCAGCCTTGCGCTGGCACTCGGCGCATGGACGCGCGGTTCGCGGGCATTCGAGGCAATTTACACGATCTGGTGGTACGTCGGCCCGGCCCATCAGATCCCAGGCGTCGACTTCATGGGAATCACACCTGCATCAAGCTCCCCAGCGCTCTACGCGAGTCTTTCCGGGATGCTGCTGGTGGCGGCCTACTACGCCGTCGTCAAAGCCTGGGCTATGGGTAGATTCGTCTGTGACCTCTGTGGTGAGAACCGTTAACCCTCTTAAAGCGCTATACTGATTCGTTTCCGCGGCCTGATCCGCTATCTTGCGATGCCTGCCTTGCCTCAATTCGCACAATTCAGAAAGGACTACTATGGCCTCTCCCGCAGTCGATTTTGCCCGCAGTAATCAACAGCGTTTCCTCAACGAACTTAAAGATCTCCTCCGCATTCCCAGCATCAGCACTCTTGAAGAACACAAGCCCGACATCCAGAAAGCTGCCAACTTCGTTGCCGATGAACTTCGCCGAGTCGGGATGGAGAACGTCGAAGTCATCCCGACCAAGGGACACCCGCTTATCTATGCCGATTGGCTGCACGCGTCTGGCAAGCCCACCGTGTTGATGTATGCGCATTACGATGTCCAGCCAGCCGAGCCGTTCGATGAATGGCACACTCCGCCATTTGAGCCCACCGAGCGCAACCAGAACATCTACGCCCGCGGCGCAGTCGACGACAAAGGCCAACTCTGGATGGAGGTAAAGGCACTGGAAGCCCTCATGCAGGCCAGTGGCGGCAAGCTCCCCATCAACGTGAAAGTTCTGTTCGAGGGCGAAGAAGAAGTTGGCGGTGAGTCGATCGCCGAATACATCCGCAAGCAGAAGGCCAAGCTGAAATCCGATTTCGCTCTGGTTTGCGACACCGAGCTTTTCGCGCCCGATCTTCCGACTCTGTGCGTTGGTCTGCGAGGTCTGGTCTACACCGAAATCGAAGCCTATGGCGCCAAGACTGACCTGCACTCGGGTATGTACGGTGGCGCGGCGCCCAATCCGTTTTTCGCCCTGATCGAAATGATCAGCAAGATGAAGGACTCGAAAGGCAAAGTCCTGATCCCCGGCTTCTACAAGGGAGTAAAGGCTCCGACCGCAGCCGAACTCAAAGCGTGGAAGCGGCTGCCTTTCAACGAGGAGCACTATCGCAAAACCGAAGTTGGATCGAAAGTCCTCACAGGCGAACCGGGATTCTCCGTGCTCTATCGCACGTGGGCGCGTCCGACGCTCGAAGTGCACGGCATGCCCGGAGGCTTTGTTGCGGACGGTGCGAAAACTGTCATTCCCGCGAAAGCGAAAGCGAAGGTCTCGATGCGCCTCGTGCCCAATCAGGATCCCGATGACGTCCTGAAGAAGTACCTGGCTTTCGTAAAGAAGGTCACGCCAAAAGGCATCGAGACGAAGGTGAAAGTGTGGAGCAAAGGCCCAGCCTGCGTCGTCTCAACCGACAACGAGTACATCGAAGCCGCAACCGCGGCGCTGCACGATACATTCAAGAAAGACACGGTGTTCATCCGCAGCGGCGGATCGATTCCAATCGTCACCGATTTCCAGGATGTGCTGAAGATTCCAAGTGTGATGATGGGCTTCGGCCTTCCGGATGACAACCTGCACGCGCCCAATGAGAAGTTTCATATCCCGAACTTCTATCGAGGAATCGAGACGATCTGCCGGTTCTTTGAGAAACTCGGATAACTGGCGTCTGGTCGGATCATGTGGGGACAGCCATTTTTGGCTGTCCCTTTCGCTTGGTCCAGTTTTTGTGATCCTGAGGCGTGTTCTTTGCGCCAAAGGACCTATGTAATTTGCGGCAGCATATACATGCGAGCAAAATGCACAGGTCCTTCGGACGGCAAAGGCGCGGTCTTCAGGATGGCAGAACAATGGCAGTAAACTGACTCGTGAAATTTCACGAGTCTGGGAGAGCTCCGGGAAGCCTTCAACGTCATCAATCACACGAACTTCGCGGGGTTGAACACAGATCTGTCGGTCCCGAGCACTGTGGGAACTGTGATCTACACTCCTGACATCGGAGCGGCCAATCCTGTGATTGGATCCGGCGGTTCGCGGCACATTCAGCTGGGCGCAAAATTTCTGTGGTGAGTGCATGAATCAACGATCGTTCTTCGTCGCGGTTCTTTTTTGCACGGCTGCGTTGCCGTTGCATGCTGCCGATTACAAGTACATTCGGATGGGTAGCGACCGCGACGTCACCACCAAGGCCGTTCCTGGTTACGCGTTGATGGGAGGAGGAACAGATCTGGACGAAGCTTTCCGCTTTTTATGTGACAAGGGAGAGGGTGGTGACTTCCTCATTGTGCGAGCGGCCGGTGATGACGATTACAACCCGTACGTAAATTCGCTGTGCAAGATGAACTCGGTGGCGACACTGATCATTCGCAGCCGCGAGGCTGCGAATGATCCCAAGGTCTCCGAGATCATTCAAAAAGCGGAAGTGCTGTTCATCGCGGGGGGCGATCAGGCGCGTTACATCAACTGGTGGCAAGGAACGGCTGTCGAACGCGCCCTGAATGCAGACATTGCCGAGGGAAAACCGATTGGAGGAACGAGCGCTGGGCTGGCAGTGCTCGGCGAGTTCATCTACTCGTCGCAGGGCGATGCTCCGGACGATCCGGCACTGACCTCTGCGCAGGCTCTGGTAGATCCTTACCTCAGCCGTGTGACCGTGCGTCGCAACTTCCTAAAGATCGACCTGCTTCGCAATACTCTCACCGACTCGCATTTTGCCAAACGGAACCGCTTGGGCGCTCATTGGCTTTTCTCGCACGGATTGTGCAGGATGGCTGGTCGGAGAATCCGCGGGAGATTGCCGTGGATGAGAAAAATGCGGTCCTGGTGGAAAGCGACGGCCAAGCGCGCGTCATCGGCTCGGGCAAAGGAGCGTACTTCATTGAGGTTCAGAAAGAGACCTCGGAGTGCCGTGCCGGAACTCCGCTGACCTTCCATAAATATGCGGTGCATCATGCGCCGAGCGAAGCCAGATTCGACCTGAAAAGCTGGAGCGGTTCGGGCGGAACGTCGTACACACTCGTGGTTGATCAAGGAAAGGTGATCAGCACGCAGGCTGGCGGATCGATCTACTAAATAAACTGGTCAAGTCACGAGGCCCGAACTTTCATGCGATTAGCAACGGCCTTTCTATTCCTGCGCCTTCCCAATTTGGTGCGGTTTACTATTTAGTACTCCCCACCCCCCCCCTCCCCGGATCTCTGGAATCAACGAGTTAGCGGAAATTTTCAAAGTAATCTATGGGGCTCAACAACTTACGGGCAAAATCTTGGTTTCAAAGAACTTAGCTTCGTCCTGAGTCCCGAGTCCTAAGTCCCGAGTCTCAGTCCAGCGCGCAGACGCTGCGATTCGTGCCTCTCGGCGAGGCGATGATCGAACCTTGAGGCTGTGGAAGGCAAGGTCAGATGTCACATTCGAAGCTGTGGAAAACTACCCAGACTTGGCGGCGCGTCGTTTTTGATTTTCCGACGCGCGTGGTGTTTCAGCGGATCGACGACACATTTGCCCGTTACGGCGTTTCCATCGACGGGAAGGTTCGGGCACTCAAGCTTTCCAGTGATCAAGATAAGCAGTGGAACGCAACCTTCACGTACCAGCGCCCGTGTGCCGATCGCATGACTTTCGACGGAAGCATGGATGGGCACTCCGTTCAAATCGAACTGAAGCTGATGGACCGTAATCAGTTCCTGCTTGTAAGCCGAGGGTTGCATTGGATACAGGAGTATCCGTTCAACCGATAACGAAACTGCAAGCGGCTAGTCCTTGTCGCACAAACGAGGTTTGCGTATACTCTGGCCGCGAGAAGGAGTCTCACGCTTCTCCGTCCGCTTCCAGACCTCTACACCTTCATGTGTGCGGTCCTTGAGGAGGGAATCCGTCCCTTCTTCGAAGTTGCTGTGCGCTTTCGGGCCTTCGATGTATTCAGGTTTTTTCTTATGGGCTATCTCGTAGCATACGTTTTAGGAATATTTACAGCTGTCCAAAAAGCACCAGAAACAGCCATAAGTGCCATATCCCCGACCGCAAAGCCCGCGAACAGCAAAGACACGCCAAGGTGGAAAATCTTGCTTGAGATCTTAACTGCTCTCGCGATCATCGCGTACACGTTTGTCACATATGGAATCTTTGTTCAACAGACCGACGCCACAAACTTTGCCGGACGGCAAGCAGAACTGTCCCGTAAAGCCCTTAACGAAACGATCAAGAACTTCGTAGTGGATGAGAGAGCTTGGGTTGTCGCACGAATACCCGACCTGCCCGCACCATCCTCCTCTCCTGATTTCAGAGTGGATAATATCGGCAAGACCATCGCTATGGATGTCAAGGGAACCGTTTTGATTGACGTGCTGCCGACGGAAAGGAAGTTTGATTTTTCGGAGCACGTCAGAGGTTTTCCAATCAACCTTCGATTATTGAATCCCAAAGACCAGATAACATTTGGCGTTCACATGACCGAAAAAATACCAAACACCAATCGCAGAGCGGGAGTTGAGTGGACGGACAAACGCAATGAGGCTAAGAATCGGGGCGAAATTGTAGTTCTCGGTTATGGAGAACTCAGTTACCGAGATATATTTAGCCCAAAGCGACACTACGTCAGGTTTTGCCGAGTCCTTGAATCGCACCTGGTAACCCGCGTCTCCGACTCGGGGGTTCCTGAACTTCCAGCCATCTGGAAGCAGTGTGAAAAAGAAAACACCTCCGAGTAGTGAAACTGTCAGGCACCAGCAGACACACTTAGAACGCTGTCGTCAGGACGAATGAAACGTCCTGTAACAGGTACGAGCACTTCGGCCTGCGGCCCGCGCTCAGATGCTCGCGTTTTCTATGCGAGTGACCTGACGATCACATAGCGTTTCAGAGGCGGTGCGTGGCCGGAAACGATCCAATTTTTCGCCATCACACCGCCGGGCGCAAAAAAACCAGGGCCGAGCTTGCGCTCGGCCCTGATGGTTGTGAACTGTAAGGCTTAGTAGCGGAACACGATACCGGACGCGATCCGCATATTGTTCTTGTCGGTGACGCCGTTGGCATGCAGGGTGAGCCAATCAAACTGCGCGCCACGGATAGCGAAGTGCTGGCCCGCATTGATGTCCAACCCTCCGCCGAACATCATGGCGAAGCCGTTCGACGAACCCGAGATGCCGCCGACGCTGGCCGAAGCGCGATCGCCGCCAGCCAGGAAGTGCGCGAACGGGGTGAAGGTCCGGCTCTGACGCAACGAGACGACTGGCCCGAAGGTGTAGGTGTAATTGTGGATGCTGACGCCACTCGGCGAACCGTAGACACCGCTGAAATCGGCTGCGATGCCGAACCAACGGTTGACATTTCCAGTCACGGTCGTGTCCCAACCGTTGGCATTAAAGCCACCGTCGAAACGGCTGTACTGGAATCCGCCAAAGATTTCCGCTTTCGGCACACTACCTGCCTCTTGCGCGAACGCGGCCAACGAAAAGGCGCCGACAACTAAAGCAAACGCGAGTAATTTGCGCATTTGTAAACTGCTCCTCCCAGAGATGAATTGGCACTCCTCTTCCGACTCGACCACGAGCGTCGCTCGGCTCAGGCGCACATTAACCTGTTCGAGATCAGTGCTCAGCCACAGTAAATTTCATCCTGAGGTGACGAACAAGTAACTGAAGGCGGAGGGGAACTGTTCGACTTTGGTAACGACGGCGGAATTTCTCCAATGAATGCAGGTAGTTAGAGTCGGAGAAGTCGTGCCGTCCCTGGGGGACTCGCAACATCTTTCGCAGGTTACCCAGGACTTACGTCCTGGGCTAACGCATTTCGCCCCTTTGGGGCTGGCTCACATTCCGGTGCGCGTGGATGGCTTGCACGCTGGCTGGATCATTTCGCTATTTCGCGGGTTGTCATGGGCCGCCTGCTTTCGAAGCTTCGCGGGTGACGGGCGGGCGGGCGGCCTTCAGCCGCTCGCGCAATTGGCTACCGTTCCACGCATCCCAGCCTTGAAACGAACTTGCTCCAAGGATTCCGAGTTAAAACGGATTTGATGGGATGGGTGCCTAGAAGCTGTAAGGGTTAGCGCTGTTCGTGAATGCGGTGCGGACTGCCGGTGGCTGCTGCCATTCTTCTGGATGGCGGCGTAGAACCGGACCGCCGTTTGAGTTGTCTCCGCCATCTTGAGCATGATCGCGGTGCAGGACGATTTCGCCTTTCACCAGTTCGGCCTTGATGTCCTCAAATTCGCTGGTATCGGTGATGTAGGAATCGCGGCAGGGGAGCATGGTTGAAATTTCGGATTGCAACCGGAGAAGGCGCTCCTCGGTGGGGGGATAAAAGGCGTACGACTTGGCCACTTGATGGAGGGAATGGCTGAAAAAGCCATGCTTTGCGCGATTGTCATTGGCGCGCGACTGGATTTCCCGGGTATGAAGCCTCTCCAGCGCGTCGATGAAGGCCCCGGGATCGTAGCCGGCGGCGTATTGATATTGCATGCCCAGCAGGTCGGCTTCAAGTTCCGCGCTGCGGGCGAATTTTCTGAGGGCAAGAGGCCCAATCTGCTCGGCGCCGAGCGCGGCTGGTCCGGTCGCATAGACGACCGGCAGCCCGATCATATTCCAGGCCGTCCTCCGCGTGGCATAGCGAGTGGCGTGCCGGGCAGCCACATGAGCGACTTCATGCGCGATGAGCCCTGCCAACTCCGCTTCGCTGTCGAGTTCGCTGAGCAATCCTTTATCGACGTACAGGAAACCGCCGGGCAACGCAAAGATGTTGAGCTGGTCGGAATCGACAATCTTGACAGTGAATGCGACCTGGGCATCAGAGTTTCCGATGACGCGCATGGCCACGGCGCTTACATATTTGATGATGTCGGGGTCGGTGAGAAATTTCGTGTACCGGTCAATGGTTTGGGCCATCTGCTCGCCGAGGGCCCGCTCCTTTTCGATGGAGTAAAGATTGACGCCTTTTCCTGTGTTCCGCTGGCCGATGCGGTTGACGTCGTACTTTTCGGACTTCTCGGAAGGCGCTGGTTTCGGTTCGGCTGCGGGATCGAGTTGCGTTGCTGGGTGCTCAGAATCGGCAGTCTCAGTGGTGGGACTGGCCGGGCAAGAGGAGCTCGCGGCCGAGGCGCTGAGGTGCATCGCAGGGATGAGAAAGGCCGCGCAGAGCGCAGTCCGCGCACAGGATTGCCACAGGGTCGATCTGAAATGTTTTGCACTTTTGGGCAAAGTCAGAGGCTGCTCGAGGAGAGAAGCCGACGCGATATGGGCCTGATGCCCGGCGTAACCCATGCAGATTTTGCCCCTAGGTTGTTGGAAAGACGGGCCGAGCACGGCAGCAGGCACCACGGTTTCCCCCCGTCACGAGGCTGGATGGTTCGATCCACGTGCCCGACGCCTCGCGGATTCCTATAAAGGAGCAAACATAGGCCCAAAAGCGTGAGGTTTTGCCCTGAATGGATCGATACTCCGAACGCCCTGTCGGTATGACGAGAAGAGAACCCAGCCTCCAGTTTTCCTGTTGTACTCTGTACTGCGACACTTGCCGAGCCATGCCGACTCTGATCTCTCAACCTACACGCATTCAGGCCGCCGGTAGCAAACCCAAGCTGATCGACGAATACATCGGTCGAGTCAATTCCAAGACATCGGATGCCAGCGTCGCTCACATGCGCAGCCCGCAGGGATGGATGGAACCCGGCCAGACTCCGGAGTTTGAAGAATTCACGATCGTGTTGAAGGGAATGCTGCGGGTCGAGCACAAAAGTGGAACGCTCGACGTCAGGGCGGGCCAGGCGGTCATAGCCCACGCCGGTGAGTGGGTACGCTATTCAACTCCGGAAGAGGGTGGCGCGGAATATATTGCGGTCTGCCTGCCCGCATTCTCCATGAACACGGTTCGCCGCGATGATTCCTAACTGGAGTTACCGGGCGCTGGCGTAATACCCCGTCCGGGCATCCACGCGCAAGAACGCGTGGAACCTTTTGGGGAGGCGCAGTTTCACATTGATTTTGTACCACTTGCCGTCTTTGGGCATCGCTTGCGGACGGTAGGCAAGTACATACTGATGGCGAAGCTGAGTGCTGATCGCCCGGGTCACCGCGGGGAGTTCTGCGATGTTGGTCAGGGTGAATGCCTTTCCCCCGGTCACACCGGTTATGTTTTGTAGCAGTTCAGGCCCGAGCATCTCTTCCTGCGTGCTCACGTACGTATCGAAGGTTCCCACGGCGTAGAGGAGTACATCCGCTTCTTTAACGGCGCTCTTCACATCGCGTTCGCTGTAGCGGCTGTGATTGTCGCCACCATCGGAGAGGATCAGCAGCGCACGGCGTTGGTAGCGGGCATCGTGCATCTTGCGCAACCCCATATAGATAGCGTCGAGCAGCGAGGTGCGTCCTCGGGGCGGCGAAATTCCGAGGTCGGTCTCAACTTCATTCCCGTCGTTTGTGAAGTCGGTAGCCAGTTGGGGTTCGTCGGAGAAGGTGATCATGAAGAACTCGTCCTGGGGATTGGCAGCCTCGCAGAACTGATGAACGGCTTCCCGGACTTTGTCCATTTTATTGATCATGCTTCCGCTGGTATCGACGATCAGTCCGACCGAGACCGGGGTATCTTCACTGGAAAAATTCTTGATCTCCTGAGGTTTCTTGTCTTCGAAAAGTTCGAAGTTATCGCGATCGAGCCCGGTTACCGGTCGGTTCAAGTTGTCGGTGATAGTAACGGGTACCATGACCAGGTTTACGTCTGCGCGAATGAGGCGTATCCCGGAATCCAGCCCAGCATGCTCCTTTGCGGTTGTGTCCGTGATATTCGGCTGGTGTGGCTCGCGAGGAGTAATGTGCACATCATCGATGGAAGTCTGTGCAAACAAGGCCGATGTGAGCAAAAGCAAGAAGAGAAAAAGAAGCAGGGCGAGGGGGCCAACCAACCGAGACATGTCTTGCACCTTCCGGGTCCAACTAGAAAATCACCCGGCAGTTGGTTGTTGGTTAAAGGACACACTGTTGTACCAAGAATCCCCTAGCCACTCCGGAAAGATCCCGCAGCAGAGGCAGGTATGAGTCCTAGCATAAACATATGATTACAACGCGGACGCTACGATCAGCGCGCCCTGTGCGCGAGCGCAAATGACGCCGCTGGCATGTCAACGGTCCGAGGCAGAGGCTCCAGAGTTACATCGGGACAGTTGCATCGGGCATTGGGGTCGGCGTTTCAGGCATATGCTTGAGCGAGAACTCTCGGTCGTTGACAAGAAAACGCGAAGGTTATGACGCTTTGGTGCAAGCATTATTCCCACTCGATTGTTCCAGGCGGCTTGGAAGTCACGTCATAGACGACGCGATTGACGCCTTTCACTTCGTTGACAATGCGCGTGGAGATCGTCTTCAGGACATCGTGAGGGAGAGGCACCCAATCGGCGGTCATGCCGTCTTCCGAAGTGACAGCGCGGATGGCGCAGGTGTAGGCGTACGTCCGCGCATCGCCCATCACGCCGACAGACATTACCGGGAGCAAAACGGCAAAGGATTGCCAGATTTTTCGATATAGTCCGGCCTCTTTGACCTCGCTGACTACGATGTCGTCGCACTCGCGGAGCAGGCGCAAGCGCTCAGGTGTAACTTCCCCGAGCACACGCACCGCAAGGCCGGGACCAGGGAATGGCTGCCGCTGCAGGATTTCTTCCGGAACGCCGAGATCGCGCCCGATGCGGCGAACCTCGTCTTTGAAAAGATCTTTCAGCGGCTCGATGAGCTTCAGCTTCATCTTCTCGGGGAGGCCGCCTACGTTGTGATGCGACTTGATCACCTGTGACGGCCCGCGCACCGAGCGCGATTCGATCACGTCTGGATAGAGGGTTCCCTGCACCAGCCACTTCACCTTGCCTTGGGTCTTCTCGATGCGCTGGGCTTCTTTTTCGAAGACCTTGATGAACTCGTTGCCGATGATCTTGCGCTTTTTCTCGGGATCGGCGACGCCGGCGAGCTTTTTCAGGAAGCGGTCGGTTGCGTCGACGGCGTCAAGATGCAATCCGAGCTTGTCGCGTAATGTGACTTGTACTTTTTCGAATTCGTTCTTGCGGAGAACACCGTTGTTCACGAAGACGCAGGTCAGTCGCGATTTTCCCTTCGCGTCGCGCAGTGCGCGATCGACCAGCACGGCCGCAACCGAAGAATCCACGCCACCGGAAAGCGCACAGATCGCGCGGCCAGTCCCGACTTGTTGTTTGATCTGTGCAATGGTCGACTCGATGAACTGCTGCGCCGTCCAGGTCGGCTTTGCTCCGCAGATCTGAAAAACGAAGTTCTTGAGGATCTGCGTGCCCTGTGGGGTGTGATGCACTTCAGGATGGAATTGCACGGCGTACCACTTTTTGGCAACGTTCTGAATTCCAGCGACGGCGTAGTGTGTTTTCGCCATCAACTCGAAGCCCGGAGGCAGTTCGAGCGCTTCGTCTCCATGCGACATCCAGACTGCCAGTTTCTTGGCCAATCCCTTAAAGAGTTCTGATTCCGACACAACATCGATTTCCGCGCGGCCATATTCCCGCTTCTCCGCGGGACGAACCTTGCCGCCCAGCGTGTGCACCATAAACTGCAGCCCGTAACAGATGCCAAGGATGGGTAGGCCGAGGTCAAATACATGAGCGTCCGCTGGGGGCGCGTCTTTGTCGTACACGGACCAGGGCGCTCCTGAAAGCACGATGCCCACGGGCGAATAGCTCTTGATCTCGTCGAGAGAAGCGGTACAGGGTAGCACGACAGAAAAGACGTTTTGTTCGCGAATGCGGCGCGCGATAAGCTGCGTGTACTGCGCGCCAAAGTCAAGAATGACGATGGATTGGCTGACTGCGACTGAGTTTTTCAGGGATTGGGTCTCCACGTGTGAGTTTCTCAAAACCGGGAGACGGTGTAAAGATCATCGCAAGGCACTTCTGTTCAAGTACTGCTGCGCGCAGTGTTCGATGCAGATCTCACGAGTTCTTTGCGCCTTCCCGCGACTTCTTTTACGCAGCGTTCGCGGAGAAATGCCGCCGTGCCCGCAGAGATTCTTTTCCGGCTATAGTGCTGGTTGCGGCACGTCGCTCAAGATGAGTTCATCTTTATCGATCGAAGTGCCGACGGCAGGAACTGGCGGTGGCGGAGGTGGAGGCAGCGGGGGCGCCCACCAGGCTTCCGGAATCTCGAGAATGGCCACGTATCCTGCCACGCGGGCTGTGTAGATCCAGTCTGCGACCGCGAAATAGGCGAGCGTCAACACGATGACTACAAGTACGACCAGTCGCCAAGGCAAAAGCCCGGCGAGTCCGAGCGGCATGGAGACGGCGGTCGTCGCCGCGACAAAGGCCACCAGGTGCGCCAGGCCGGTCCAGGTACTGACAGCGAATACGGCTCCGGTGCGCTCGCGGCAGAGGCCAACCGCGGAGGCAATGGCGGCAGCCGCATCTGCGCCCTCGCGCACGGCAAACACGGAAGCCAGCGAAAGCAGCCAGTTCAGCGCGAACCACGCCAATCCCACCAGGACCGCAACCGGCAGGAATATCAGGAACGCCAGCCCCGGCCGAGGGTTCGCGGCAGACGATACAAAACTGGCGAGGATCGATGCTCCCCAGAATGCGCAGAGTGAGGCCAGCACCAGTGCGACCCTTAGAAAATTCAGGCGAATCAGGGCGTGAAATTGATTTGCTTCTGGGACGGGCTGTTCTTCGATGCGATCAATCCCGAAGGCGGCCGCTTTGCCAGTGATCTGTCCACGGACGTAATCCACGATCGCGCCAACCGTAGCGATTCGTCCGAGCGATGCAGCGATGATCCAGACCACGGCCATCAAGATCGCCGCTAGCATCAGCGACATCACACCGCGATTGAGGGTGCCGCGAAGAATATGAGCGATCGCCTGCGAAACGAGAAATGGCTGACGGGTCCTCAGGAAAAGAATCTCGCCATTGGTTACCGGCAGAGTGTTGAGAAATTCTAAGAGACCAAAAAAGAAGAGGACTGTAGCGGTCGCGCCCACAGCCCACCGCCAAGTGATCTCCCCAAACGCAAACAGAGGCCGCCGGAAGGCGGCGCGAAATCCTTCTGCCGTGGGCGACACCCGTGACATGCAAGTAAGCATAGCGCAACTTGCCTTCGCTACCTACACAGTCGGCCTAAGGGGCGAGTCAGGAGAAGACCTAATATTTTTGTTTGTGTCGTGATGTGGGCGGATATTGCAACGTCCAACATTTCGCCAGCATCGAGATAGGTAGGCAATAAGAAATAAGGATTAATGATATCGGCCCTGCGATCTTCAATCTAACGAGACAGCAAGGTCTTCAAATCAGGAGGACACAAATCATGCGGTCTTTGAAGTATGTGGCACTCACTGCGGCTGCGGCCCTCATTTTTTCGGTCGGCGCATTCGCGAAAGACTCTAATTCGGGGAATTTTGACCTCACCCAAACTGCAAAAATCGGCTCAACCATGCTACACCCCGGTCACTACAAAGCGGAGTGGAGCGGCCCTAGCAATGCTTTACAAGTCTCGATTGTCGAGCACGGAAAGACAGTAGCGACGACTGAAGGGCATATGAAAGAACTGCCCACGAAATCGCCTTACAGCGACGTTATAATTCGAACGACAGGCAGCCAGAGAGTAGACGAGATTGATTTCTCCAACCGGACCGAGGCGTTGGTCCTGACCCGATCCTAATCGCGCCGAAAACAAAAAGCGGGCCGAGATCTGGCCCGCTTTTCTTCTGCCCTGAGATCTCACTTCACGATTAGATTTAGCATCTTCGCCGGTACGTAAATCTTCTTCACGACCTGCTTGCCCGCGATCGCCGACTTCACCTTCTCGTCCGCGAGAGCTTTCTCCACGACGTCGCCTTCGCTGGCGTCGGCGGGAACAACAACACGGCTGCGCAGCTTGCCATTGATCTGCACCGGGATCTCGATTTCTTCTTCCTTAGCAAGCTCGGGATCGTACTTCGGCCAGGCTGCTTTCAGCAGGCATCCCTTTTCGCCCAGCATCTCCCAGAGTTCGTGCGCCAAGTAAGGAGCGAACGGGGCGAGCAAGAGCACGACATTGCGCTGTACTTCGCGGAGAAATGGAGCAGGTACTGCCCCACGATGGATAGCGTCTTCCGCCCCATAGAGCGTATTCACCAACTCCATGACGGCCGAGACACAGGTGTTGAAGTGCCAGCGTCCCTGGAAATCGTCGCTGACGCGCTTGATCGTCTGATGCATCTTCCGCTGGACCGCGCGCGCCTCCGGCGACAAGTCGGAGGGAACCGGTTTCGGCCAGTCCGGATGGTCCGCCTTGGTGTTGCGCACAAAGAATCGGTACACACGCCCGAGGAATCGCTGAATGCCTTCTATGCCTGAATCTTGCCAATCGAGATCGCGGTCGGGAGGCGCGGCAAACAAGCTGTACATGCGGGCCGCGTCGGCTCCGTAACGTTTCACCATCTCGTCCGGCGACACGACGTTGCCAAGGTTCTTCGACATCTTCCGGCCATCTTTAATCACCATTCCCTGAGTGAAAAGGCGCTCGGCCGGTTCGTCATTCTTGATCATGCCCATGTCGCGCATGAACTTCGTCCAGAAACGCGAATAGATCAAGTGCAAGATGGCATGCTCGACGCCGCCAATGTATTGATCGATCGGGAACCAGTAATCGGCGACTTTGCCGTCGAACGGAGCGCGATCGTTGTGTGCGTCGGTATAGCGGTAGAAGTACCACGACGAATCGACGAACGTATCCATCGTGTCGGTCTCACGCCGCGCCGGACCGCCGCACTTCGGACAGGTTGCATTTGCGAATTCAGGTACGTCAGCCAACGGAGATCCGCCCGCCAAGGTGACTTTCACATTGTCAGGCAACAAGACTGGAAGATCCTTCTCGGGCACGGCAACGATTCCGTCCTTCTCGCAATAGAGCATCGGGATCGGCGTCCCCCAATAGCGCTGCCGGGAAATGCCCCAGTCCTTGATGCGATAGGTAACTGTCGCTTTGCCGAAGCCTTTTTCCTCGGCGTAGGCCGACATCTTCTGGATCGCGGCCTCGCAGCTCAGTCCGCTGAACGGACCCGAATTGATCACCATGCCGTCGTGCGCTGTGAACGGCAACTGCGGCTCGGCCATGGTTTCTTCCGGATCATTTGAAATCGGAAGAATTACCAATCGAATGTCAATCTTGTATTTCTTCGCGAATTCGTAATCGCGGTCATCGTGCGCGGGCACGCTCATAATCGCGCCCGTGCCGTAATCCATCAGGATGTAATTGGCGATCCAGATCGGAATCCGCTCGCCACTGAACGGATTAATCGCGAAGCGATGCGTATTCACCCCGTGCTTTTCAATCTCTCCGATCTTGTCTGCTTCTTTCGCCTTGCGCTGTTCGGCGATCAATTGCTGCACGGCTTCGCCAAGCGGCTGGTTCAACCGGGTGAAATCGGCAACCAACGGATGCTCGGGTGCGAGTTGAATCGAAGTCGCGCCGTAGATCGTGTCGACCCGCGTGGTAAATACGCTGATGGTCGATCCGGCAGCACTGGCGCTACCTTCGAGTTTGAAATCGACCAGGGTGCCTTCGCTGCGGCCGATCCAGTTGCGCTGCATGATGCGAACTTTTTCCGGCCAGCCCTCGAGCTTGTCGAGATCGCGGAGCAACTCTTCCGCGTATTTGGTGATGCGGACAAACCACTGCTCCAACTCGCGCTGCTCGACGAGCGTGTCTTCGTGCCGCCAGCAGCAGCCATCCACAACTTGCTCGTTGGCGAGTACGGTTGCGCACTTCGGACACCAGTTCACCTTGCTCTTCTTGCGATAGACCAATCCCTGTTCGTGAAGCTTCAAGAAGAACCACTGGTTCCAGCGGTAATAGTCCGGAAAGCAGGTGGTGACTTCGCGCGACCAGTCGTATGCAAAGCCAAGGCGCTTCATCTGCGCCTTCATGTTGTTGATGTTGCGAAGCGTCCACTCGCGTGGAGGCGTGTTGTTCTTGATCGCGGCATTCTCGGCCGGCAAGCCGAACGAATCCCATCCCATGGGATGCAAAACGTTGTAGCCATTCATCCACATGTAGCGGGCAAGGGCGTCGCCGATCGAGTAGTTGCGGACATGCCCCATGTGCAATTCCCCTGAGGGATAGGGCAGCATTTCAAGAACGTAATATTTCTTTTTGGTCGAGTCGGGCTCAGCGGCGTAGAGTGATGCATCCTGCTGCCAGCGCTCAAACCATTTCGTTTCGGTGCGCTGCGCGTCGTAGCGTTCGTCGTTAGGACGCGCTGTTTCGTTGTTGGCCAAGGTGTTGGCGGATTTTTGTTCGATCGCCATAGAGAAGGTTACAGCCCAAGGAATAATCCTTCATTTTACACGGCAGCGCGCAAAGTCCGGCGGCTAACGCGATGCTCCGTACTCAAGGGACGCACAATCTAATCAACCACAAAGGACACGAAGGCACACGAAGGAAAGCTAGGGCCAAAGCCTTTGTGGCTTTTCTGGTTATTGCTTTTGGATCAGCCAACCGTATTTGTGAGGGTTCCAATCGGCGGAATCGTAATGCTGATCTCGTCCCCGTTCCGGAGCGTGAACGAATCCGGAGGCACAATACCTGTGCCCGTCAGGAGAAAACATCCGTGGGGAAAGCTGCTGGCACGGTAAAGATACTCGACCAGTTCCTCCGGATTGCGCTTCATCTCTTTGAGCGTTGTCGTTCCGGAAAACACCGCAGCATTTTCACGCCGAATCTCGATGTGGATCTCGGTTGACGCAGGCAAGGGCTCATCGGCCACGAGCAGACAGGGGCCCAGCGCGCAGCTGCGGTCGTAGACTTTGGCCTGCGGCAGATAGAGTGGATTTTCGCCCTCGATGTCCCGGGAACTCATGTCGTTGCCGACGGTGTAGCCGGTGATCTTTCCGCCGGGACTGATGAACAAAACCAGCTCCGGCTCCGGCACGGACCAGCGGGCATCTTCGCGGATCGCTACCTCTCCACCGTGACCGACGACTCGATGCGGCGTGGCCTTGAAGAAAAGTTCCGGTCGCTCGGCGTGGTAGACGCGGTCGTAGAAATCTCCGCCGCCGGCGCTCTTCGACTCTTCCATGCGGGCGTCGCGGCTGCGGTAGTAGGTAACGCCGGCAGCCCACACTTCCTGGGAGCCGATGGGAGGTAAGAGATCGAGCGGAGCGGGGATCTGCGTTGCACGGTCAACTAAGTAGTGCAGATGTTCGATGAGGTTTTCGCGGGCGACGATCTCGTCCCAGGAAGAGGCGCGGATCTCGTAGAATCGATCTTCGTGCTCGACAGCGAAATGCTCGCGACGAAGCTTTTTGCCACGCTGACCGATATCGAAGCGCCGGAAGAGTTTCATGCAAAGCCAGTATCTTCGGTAGAGACGTTGCTTGCAACGTTTCTCTGACCATGGGTACTTCGGACTGCGCCGGCAAGAGACGTAGCCAGCTACGTCTCGACAACGAGCTTCTTCAAGGCATCCACATTTCTTCGATCGTCGCCCGGCTGATCGATTGGCGTTTCCGCGATAAACGCTGCGTGAGCCAGACGCAGATCGTTGAGCAGAATGCGGAATGTTTCCGTGCCGATGGTTCCCTTCCCCACGTGCTGGTGCCGATCGAGTTTCGATCCTCGGGCTGCCTTGGCGTCATTGCAGTGCCACACCTTGACGCGATTCAAGCCAATCGTCGCATCAAGATGCTGCAGAGTCTGATAAAGCCCTTCTTCCGACACGATGTCGTAGCCGGCGACATGGGTGTGGCAAGTGTCGATACAGGCGCCCACCGGGACGATTCCCTCGAGCCGCTCCAGAACTTCGGCTACCTGCTCGAAGCTTCCTCCCAAGGAAAACTCGGCGCCGGCTGTGTTCTCGATCAGGATGATCAGGCCGCCCTTTGCCAGGTCGAGTCCCTGCGTTGATGCAGCAATGGCAGCGGCCGTCCGCAGCAGTCCCCGTTCGCGATCCGCTCCGCGAAAGGACCCCGGATGCAAGACCAAATATTCGGCACACAGCGAAAGGGCGCGCTCGACTTCCCCACGAAACGCATGCATCGACTTCTGCAGGAACATCTCGTTCGAGCTAGCCAGGTTGACGAGATAGTTCGTATGGATGACCAGCGGCTTCAGATCGTAGCGGGCGCGCAGTCGATTCATCTCATCGCATTGCGGCTGTCCAAGTTCATAGGGAGCCCATTGCCGCGGACTGGACGAAAAGATCTGGAACGTGTTGCATCCCAGCCGGTAGGCCCGTTCGGCGGCGTTCTGCACTCCCCCGGCAGAAGATGTATGAATCCCGATGCGCCGGGAGGTCAGACGGGGCGGCCGTTTCGGCGCGGGCCGGTTCAAAATGTCCTGTTCCCGCGCCATCGATCGAGCCATACAAAAAGTATAGATGCCCGCAAACCGACCCACCGGTCGCCCGGTTTGCGGCGCATATGGTCAGAACGGTAGACTTATCGAGCGGCTTCTCCTGCAGCCGCGTTCGCGGTGGTTCCCGGAAGTTCCACTCTTAAGGTGAATCTATGCTGGTCGTAATGAAGGCACAGGCCACGGAAGATCAGATCCGCGCCGTCTGCCAAAAAATAGAAAAGCTCGGATACCGCGCCCATCCCATGCCGGGCGCAACCCGCACCGCCATCGGCATCACCGGCAACAAAGGCGAAGTCGAACAAGGCACGCTCGAAGAGATGCCGGGCGTACAGGAAGTCATCCAGGTTTCAAAGCCATACAAGCTCGTTAGCCGCGACGTTAAGGAAGAAAATACGGTGATTCGCTTCCACGGGACCGCGGCCACGCTTGGCGGACCCGGCTTGGCCATCGTCGCAGGGCCCTGCGCGATCGAGAGCCACGAGCAGGCATTCGCCGTGGCCGAGCGGGTACACAAAGCCGGAGCACAATTCTTCCGCGGTGGCGCGTATAAACCCCGGACTTCGCCATATACCTTTCAGGGACTCGGCGAAGAAGGCTTGCGGATCATGGCAGACATCCGCCAGCAGTTTGGGATGAAGATCATTACCGAAGCCATCGATCATGATTCGCTCGATCTGGTCGAGGAATATGCCGACGTCATCCAGATTGGCGCCCGCAATATGCAGAACTTCTCTCTGCTCAAGCGCGCCGGACGCGCGCGCAAGCCGGTGCTGCTCAAGCGCGGCATGTCGGCGACGCTCGAAGAATTCCTGATGGCGGCCGAATACATCCTGAGCGAAGGCAACTACAACGTCGCACTCTGCGAACGCGGCGTGCGCACGTTCGCCGATCATACCCGCAACACACTCGACCTGAGTGTCGTTCCGGCGGTGCAGCGTTTAAGTCATCTGCCGATCCTGGTGGATCCCAGCCACGGCACCGGCAAGCGCAACAAAGTCACTCCGCTGTCGCGTGCCGCAGTCGCGGTTGGTGCCGATGGCCTGATGGTCGAAGTCCACGACCGTCCGGACGAGGCGCTTTCCGATGGCCCGCAATCGCTGTTCCCCGATCAGTTCGATGAACTGATGAAGCAGGTGCGGCAGATCGCGGCTGTGGTGGGACGGAGCGTGCCGGAGATTGGGGTGAGGGAGACGGTGGCGGCGGAATGATGAATTCAGCCCGTGGCCTGAAGATTATGCGGTCGCGGCATCACTACGCTTTAATCTCGGCAGTGCAGTGATCGATTTCCCTGCCTTTTTTTCGGCTAGCCTCAACTCATACATACTCTGCAGATTCAGCCAAAACTGAGGGCTCGTACCGAAGAAGTGGCCAAGACGTAACGCAGTATCACCGGTGATCGCACGCGTTCCCTTCAGAATTTGCGTCACACGATTAGCGGGGACAGAGATCTTGCGGGCCAATTGCGATGCATTCATTCCGAGCGCTTCCAACTCCTCCGCCAGATGTTCCCCCGGATGGATTGCCACCTGTGCCATAGTCCTCCTTAGTGATAGTCGACAATTTCCACGTTTGATGGGCCCGGCGCGCCCGTGGGCCACTCAAAGCAGATTCTCCATTGATCATTGATACGAATGCTGAACTGACCCTTTCGGTCGCCCAACAAGGCCTCTAAGCGGTTACCAGGGAGTGCGGCAAGGTCGCGCAGTGATGTTGCTGCCTCCATTCTGTCCAGCTTCAATCGCGCAGACCGCTCGAACCCCGAGAACGCCTTGACGCGCTTACCATCTGCAAAGTCACGGGTGGCGCGGTCGCGATAGCTGGCGATCACTGCTGAACCATATTATAAAGTACGCGTTACGTCAAACGTACTAACAACCAACCTTCCAAGCATTCCTTCTTTTATTCTGCTAATCTTTGTCTTCCGCTCCGATAGCGTCCACTTTGCGTAAGGTCCTGCTCATTGCCGTTCTGTTGCCCATCCTCGGCGGTGTGGGATGGTGGTATTTCCGCGAACAGTCCCTCACCAACTACAGTCCGGCATTTCGCGAGTACGCTTACGTTTCCAATGGCAAAAGCAACACGGTGAGCGTGATCGATCTGCGGACTTTTTCGCTTGCGAAGACGCTGCACGTCGGCAGCGAGCCGACCGGCATCGCCGCGAACAGCAAGAAAAATGAAATCTATGTGGTGAATTCAGCTTCGAGCACTGTGAGTGTGATCGACGCGGAAACCAACACCGTCGTCGGAACGATCGGAGTTCAAGGACGCCCGTACTACATCGACGTTTCTGCCGATGGCAAGCGCGCCTATGTGGCCAATTCCGGCTCGAACAATGTCAGCGTGCTTGACCTCGACAAACGTACGGCTATCGCAACGATCCGCGTAGGCTCCGCGCCGGGATTGGCGCGAGTTTCTCCGGATGGCTCGACGGTCGTGGTCTCGAACCGCAACGACAACAGCGTCTCGATTATCGATGCGAAAGAACTGCGGGTACGCTCGACGCTTCCGCTCTGCCAGCATCCAGAGGATGTCGCGATTCTTCCAGATTCGACGAAGGCGTTCGTCTCCTGTTCCGGGTCGAACCAGGTCGCGTCGATTCAGTTGAAGAATCCGGGGCCGCCAGCAAAAGACGATCACGTGCTGGCGCTGATCGACGTGGGCCACACGCCGGTCAGTCTCACGATTAAACCGGACGGCGGCGAGATGGTCGTGTGCAACTTCGACTCAGACAGCATCTCGATGATTGAGACTGGCACCGATGAGGTGGGCAACAGCCTGGAAATCGGACAACATCCGTCACGCGGTGTCGTCACGCTCGACAATTCACGGCTTTACGTGTCGAATTTCGGATCGAACAGTGTAGCGGTGTACGACATCGACATGGGCCGCCGCATCACGACTCTGAACGTAGGCAGCCATCCGGATGGACTGGCGCTAACGCCGGATCAGACTTACTTGCTCGTGCTGGACACAGAGTCCGGGGACGTGACTGTCATTCAGAAACGCACGCCGCACCGCACCCTGGAAACGTCGGAATATTCCCTGCTCACGCTCATCCCAGTCGGCGTGCAGCCCAATGCAATCGTGATCAAGACATTCATGGCTAGCACTAAATAGGCTAGCAACTTGTCATTCCGACGGCTTCACGAAGTGAAGCGGAGGAATCCGCTGTTCCGAGGTAGGCACACAGCAGATTCCTCGCGCGTTCGCGCCTCGGAATGACAGGGTTCTACTTCACTGCTTCAGTTTTCAGGCAAAACCGATCGAACGCCGCCTTCAAATCGGCGGCGATGGCGGGCGCCTCGCGCGATTCAATATCGCGGCGTGGCATCATGTAGACGAGTTCTCCATCGCGCAGGATCGCAATGGAGGGTGAGGAGGGTGTCTGTCCGCTGAAATAACTGCGGGCGCGATCGGTCGCTTCCTTATCCTGTCCGGCGAATACCGAGTACGAACGCTCCGGGCGTACAGAGTTTTGCATGGCCATGCGAACCGCGGGACGCATCCTGCCAGCAGCGCATCCGCAGATCGAATTGACAATGACCATCGTCGTGCCCGGACGACTCTTCAACGCCTGATCCACTTGCTCAGGTGCGCGCAGTTCCTCGATTCCCAGCCGGGTCAACTCTTCGCGCATGGGAATCACCATAATTTCGGGATACATCGGCATAATTCTAGAACCCCTTCCGTTGGTTTCTTTCATTCTAGCTGGAAAATAGCTCTATTCGCCGAGCGGAAGCCCGCTGTGTATATTGAGATCGACTCCATGGTGCTCCAGGAAAACGTTCCGCTCGCGCCGCTGACGACCTTTCGCCTTGGAGGCCCCGCGCGATATCTCGTCGAGGCCCGCTCGACGGCAGAAGTCGCAGAAGCGGTCGCCTTCGCGGAGTCGCGGAATCTGCCGCTGTTTGTGCTCGGTGGAGGCAGCAATCTCGTCGTTGCCGACGAAGGCTGGCCCGGGCTAGTGCTGAAGGTGGCGATCACCGGAATCGAGCAACGTTCCGGAGAGCACCAAGGAAAAGTCACATTCGAGGTCGGCGCGGGCGAGTCGTGGGACGCATTCGTTGCGCAGGCCGTTGCCGCAAATTGCGCGGGCGTCGAATGCCTCAGTGGAATTCCGGGCAGCGTCGGAGGCACTCCCGTACAGAATGTCGGGGCCTACGGGCAAGAAGTTTCCGAAACGATCGAATCTGTGCAAGTATTCGATCGCAAGGACGGACAAAGCCGCGAGCTCTGTAATGAGGCCTGCGGATTCTCTTACCGCACGAGCATCTTCAATACCACCGAGCGCGGACGCTTCATCATTCTTCGCGTGACATACGCTCTCGTCGCCGGAGGTGACCCTCACATCGAATATGGCGATTTGCGCCGCCACTTCGAAGGACGTCCGTCGCCAACGCTCGCCGAGGTCCGTGACGCCGTCCGGCAGACCCGGGCCCGCAAAGGCATGCTTATAGTCGACGGCGATCCCGATTCCCGCAGCGCGGGATCATTCTTCAAGAATCCGGTGTTGACGGAAAAAGAGCATGAAAATCTGCGCCAGCGGGCCGAAGCCCGCGGGCTTTCGATCCCAAGCTATCCTGCTCTCGAACGTAACAGAAAAGTTTCAGCCGCATGGCTGGTCGAGCACTCCGGTTTCTCACGCGGCTACGCGCTCGGCCAAGCGGGAATCTCCGGCAGGCACGCGCTTGCCCTCGTGAACCGCGGGGGAGCCAAAGCGGCCGAGATCATGGCGCTGAAAGATCGCATCCAGCGGGCCGTTGAGGATCAATGGGGCGTCCGGCTGCAGCCGGAGCCGGTGTTTGTAGGGATCAGGGCCAGTGATCAGCGATCAGTGGTCAGCGATCCAATATAGGAGTCGTCGTAAGTTGTCCTTCTGAGGCGCGAAGCGGCGAAGAATCTGCTTTTCCGACGCAGCGCCACAGCAGATTCCTCGCGCCGATAAAGCCAGCGCGGAATGACAAACTCGCGACCAAAGGATTATCGAGTTCCATGCCGCAGCAAGTCCCCACCCGTCGCACGTTCTCCCTGCAGAAATTCCTGAACAAATCTAACCGGCGGGCGGTCTTCATGTACGAGGGCAAACGAGTGGTGGCAGGAGAGGCGATCCTGAACATAGTGACCACGGCCGAGCGTGACGACGTGAGTCCGAGGGTCGTCACGATTGAAGAGCTCGTCCGGGAACATTCGCGACTCGTATATCGCATCGCGTACGCCGTCCTCCGGAGCCATCACGACGCCGAAGACGCCACTCAGGAAACGTTCATGCGGGTGCTGCGCTACAGTTCGAAACTCGATCAAATCGAAGATCCGAAGCCCTGGCTGGCCCGCATCGCGTGGCGGGTTGCGGTTGACCGGGGCAGGCAACGCGGATCGCACCGGGAAGTGCCGCTCGAAGATCCTGACAATCCCCTTGCGGAGATTTCATCGGACACCGCGCTGGCCGATGAGACAGCTGTAGCCGCATAAGTGAGCGCGATGATGGAGAAGTTCATCGCAGCGCTTCCGACCAATCTCCGCGAACCGCTGGTTCTCTCGACGATCGATGAGATGACACCGCGCGAAGTGGCCGCGACGCTCGGAATCAACGAAGCCGCGGTGCGCTCGCGGATTTTCCGGGCCCGTCAGATTTTGAAGGAGAAACTGGCGCAACGGCTGAACAAGCCATAGAAGGACTTATGGAATCGATCAAAGAGCAGACGCCACCCGACGATCACCTCGAACGCATGTTGGATACCGCCCTCGCCGCGTATGCGTCCGTTGAAGCGCGCGCGGGGTTGGAAGATCGAGTCCTCGCGAATCTGCGCGTCGAGTCCCTGCGACCATCCCGACATCCCTGGTTGCGGTGGGAATTGGCGGGAGCAGTTGCGGTATTAGCAATTATTGCAGTTGTGGCTTGGAGATCAAGCCGGACACCGCATCCTGTGATCGCGAACTATCCTCCAGTCACAATACAGCGGCCGTCGACTCAGGAAGCGAAACGTGCGCCTAACGCAACGCATGAAGTCGGCGCTATAAAACACGCATCGATGCGAAAGCCCGCTGCGCGCCGGATGCGTGCGTCAACAGCGGTAGCGACGTATCCAAAGCTCGACCAGTTCCCCTCGCCACAACCATTGAGCGTACAAGAGATGACCTTGGCCCAATACGTAAGAAATTTCCCGAAAGAGGCTCAGCTCGTCGCTCAGTCGCAAGAAGCATTCGACCTCGAGACACAGAAGGTAATGAACGATGCTGTGTCAGAGACCCGGACTTCCAGTCCGATTGAACAAGAAAGGTGAGCAAACATGCGAAGAATGATCGCACAATTTGTAGCCGTAATTTCCCTCGTGCTCTGCTGCGGATTATCCACGGCCCGGGCCCAGGATGAGTCCAAAAAGGAAGAACCGGGACAAATCGGAAAAATCCTACCAGTGCAGCCCTATCGACTGGATTTTGCCTTCAACGAACTGGCGGATGGAAAAATCATAAACACGCGGCGCTATTCGATGAATCTGACGGCCGGCGAATCTAATGAGATCAAGATTGGGACGCGCGTTCCGGTAGCCTCCGCCTCAAGTCTCAATTCCGCGGGGGTGCAATACCAATATCTGGATGTGGGCACTAACATCGACGCTCAACTGCGGGAGCACGGTGATGAATGGGTGTTGGTTGTGCGCAGTGAAGTCAGCAACTTTGATACCAGCAGTCAGTCCGAACATGTGACCGCTCTGTCACTGCCCATCATCAGGCAAATTAAGCTGTCGGGCAGTACGTTGTTGGTTCTCGGCAAGCCGATCCTCATCGGCAGCATGGATGACCCCAACTCCAAGCGGCAGTTCCAGCTGGAAGTAACTGTTACAAAGCTGAAATAGAAACCCGCGATCGGGAAAACAATTGTTGAGTGATGATTGTTGATTGTTGAATAAAACAGCGCAGTTTTTCATTCAACAATCAACAATCACAAATCAACAATGACTCGCAAAAGCGCCGCCCCAGATCGTAACCCAGCTTCAATGGCTGCGATCCCCGTCGAGAGGAAGAGTTCCCCGACCTGGCCACGCGGCGCTTCTCTTACTTATCGGCCAGTCTGGCCGCCTGCTTGAATATCTTCACGAACATCTCAAGCGTCAGCTTCCCCGTCTGCGTGTTCTGATTCGACGGATGATACGACGCCAGCAAGACCTTGCCATTCGGCATTTGATAATGTGCCCCATGTTTGAAGATGTAAGGCTTTCGCGTGGGAAGTATTCCCAGTCGCTTCAGATAATTCAGATACGCATCGAACCCGATCTTGCCCAAAGCCACGACGACCTTCACACGCTTCAACCCTTCAAGCTCGCGATCCAGAAAGACTGAGCACTCAGCCAACTCGCTCGGAAGCGGCTTATTGTCAGGAGGAGCACATCGCACCGCCGCGGTTATATACAGATCCTTCAATTTCAATCCATCATTGCGATCGGTAGCCGTCGGCTGATTAGCGAAACCCGTTTCGTAGAGCACGGGATACATGAAGTTCCCCGACGAATCCCCGGTAAACGGACGCCCTGTCCGATTCGACCCATGCGCGCCGGGAGCCAACCCCATGATCAGCACGCGCGCTTCGGGATCGCCGAATCCCGGCACAGGCTTGCCCCAGTACTCCCACTCGCGATAAGCCCGCCGCTTCTCGCGTGCCACCATCTCGCGATACTCCACCAAACGCGGGCAGCGCGTACAGGCAATTACTTCATTGTTCAGAATTGTTAACCAGGACATTGAATCGTTCGTTCTCGCCACTGTGCTCAATCAGTCAGTGTAACGGAATGATTCGGTCCAGAGAATCGGGCAAGAACTTCCTCGAAAAAGGCACGCTTTCAATGCTGCAGCGGATTATCCTCTACCTGTAAGAGCTATTCGGAAGGAGAAACAATGCAGAAGCGCAAACTTGGAAAAAGCAACCTGGAAGTGTCGGCGATCGGATTCGGTTGCATGGGATTGAGCTTCGGCTTCGGTCCGGCCGTGGAAAAGCAGCATGGCATCTCGATGATCCGTGCCGCATACGACCGCGGAGTCACATTCTTCGACACGGCTGAGGTTTATGGCGCGTACACCAATGAAGAGTTGGTCGGAGAGGCTCTCGCTCCGGTCCGCAAAAATGTTGTGATCGCGACCAAGTTTGGCTTCAAGATTGATGCCCAGGGAAAGCAGGCAGGCCTCGATAGCCGCCCAGAACACGTCAAGCAGGTCGCTGAGGCCTCGCTCAAGCGCCTGAAGACCGATGTCATCGATCTTTTCTATCAGCACCGGGTGGATCCCAGCGTACCGATGGAAGACGTCGCCGGAGCCGTGAGGGACCTCATTCAGCAAGGCAAAGTGAAACACTTCGGACTTTCCGAGGCAGGCGTGCAGGTTATTCGCCGCACGCACGCAGTTCAGCCCGTGACTGCCCTGCAGAGCGAATATTCTCTGTTCTGGCGAGAGCCGGAAGAACAGATTCTTCCGACGCTCGAAGAACTCGGCATTGGATTCGTTCCCTTCAGTCCACTCGGCAAGGGTTTCCTCACGGGAGCGATCACGGAAAGCACGCAATTCGATAAGACCGACTTCCGCAGCATCGTCCCGCGTTTCTCTCCTGAGAATCGAAAAGCGAATCAGGGCTTAGTCGATGTGATCAGCAAATTCGCACAGAAGAAGAAAGCGACGCCAGCCCAGATCGCGCTTGCCTGGATTCTGGCGCAGAAGCCCTGGATCGTTCCGATCCCCGGGACCACGAAGCTAAACCGGCTGGAAGAAAACCTTGGCGCGATGAACGTTCACCTTACGGCGGAAGACCTGCGTGAACTCGACAATTCCGCCGCGACAATTCCGGTGCAAGGCGAACGCTATCCGGAAAGCATGCAGCGCATGATTAATCGATGATTCCCGAGGACTTCCCTGGAGAATCAGCCTTCGAGGTGACCAGCTGAAATGATCAGATCGCTTGCTCTCCGCCTTGGGATCTTGTTTGTTGCCGCAACTCTAATGGCGCAGTCGGGAGCCGAGAATCGCGCCAGCACTGGCGGCATTCGAGACCGCTTTGTCGGAGCATGGCGCCTGGCGTGGCTCGAGGAACCGGACGCGAATGGCAAAGTTCACAAGGCGGATTGCACCGGGCTGCTCGTCTACACGCGCGACGGTCACATGTCGGTCCAGGTTCAGTATCGAATGCCCAAGGCGGATGACAAAGCCGCACCTGTGCAGTACGCCGCAGGCGGATACGAAGCCTCGTTCGGCACATACAAAGTAGACGACGCAAATACGTTCACTTTTCATGTCGAAGGCGCGCTGGTGCGGGCTCTGATCGGCAAAGACCTGAAGCGCGTGTATCAGTTCTCTGGCAAGCAGTTGATCGTAAAATCACCCGACCCGAAGGAGCACTGGAGAGTGGCATGGGAACGCTACTGATCGGGAATGAGGAGAGATCTCGTTATTCGATCGGGTCAACCACAACCGCTTCCCGATCCGGTGCTTCCCTGCCCGGCAGCTGCACGATCACGATTGCTGACAGTACCAGGACAATTCCCAGCGTCTGAATCGGTCTCACGCCTTCTCCGAGCAATACTGCTGCCAGCAGGATCGAGAACACCGGTTCAAGGCAGCTAACGATAATGGCTCTGCTGGGTTCGAGGTACTGCAGGCCGAGGAAATAGAGCGAAAACGATCCCAGCACCGAGATCATCGAGAAAATGAAGAGAAATATCCACTGAGCGAGGGAGTAGTGCGCGGCGATGATTTTCCACGGAGGATTGACGAACAGCCAGAAAACCGCAGCGGAAGCAAGCGTCCAGACCAGGACGCGCCAGCGGTCGTAGCGGGCGAGAATGCTATGTCCGCCGACGTTGTAGAAGGCGAACGAGAACGATGCGAGCATGGCGGCGATCAGGCCGTAGGAATCGATTCGCAGGGAGGACCTAGATCCTGAGCCGACGATGCCGATGGTCAGAGCGATTCCGGCGAGGGCGACCAGCACCGCCAGGACTCTCTGCATCGAGAGCTTCTGCTGCCCACGAGCGACAACGTACAGCAACACCCAGACGGGCGCGGTGTACTGCAGGATGATCGCGATCGCCACGCTGGTTCTCTGGATCGCAACGTAATAGAAGTAATTCGAGGCGGCCACGCCGAGCATTCCGAGGATCAGGCACTGAATCAAATCGGGCGTCGGTACGTGGATGCGGCGCCATCCACCGCGCGCACCCAAAAGGGGTAACAGGACGAGCAGAGAAAAAGACGTTCGGGTCTGCGACAGGATCAGCGGATCGATGGGATGCAGCGCCTCTCCCGCGAGCGGAAATTTCCCGGTGAAGACGGCGCGTCCCATGGAGGCGGAAATTCCCCATAAGAAGGTCGCCGACGCGATGAACAGATACCCGCGCAGGGGATGCGTTTTCAAGCTGGAGTTCTGGCGAGTCAGATTCAGGCCACCGAATCCGATGATGCGGGCGGATCCAGTAACTGGTCAAGCAGGGCGGGATCAAATCCTGTAATCGCCTCGCCATCGATCACAAGCGTCGGCGTTTCGTCACTGTCATAAGTTTCGGTCATGGTTTTGCGGGCATCGGCGTCCTTGGTGATGTCGCGCTCTTCGAAGGTGATCTCGCGCGCTTCGAGATAGATGCGCATCAATTCGCAGGAGAGGCATCCGGGCTGCGTGAAAAGCAGAACTCGAGGCATATTTACTATCCGGCGTCGGTGAACTCAATCTCGAAGTTGATTTTGGCGGTCTTCTCCAGCATTGCCGATACCGAGCAATATTTCTCCTTCGAAAGCTTAACGGCGTCCTCCATAGCTTTCCGGGAAACTTTACCACCAACGCGATACTTTAGCTTAATCGCGGTGTAGACGGCAGGATATCCGTCAGCCCGTTCGCCATCGGCTGACACCTCGAGAGTCGTGAATGGCTCGCGTTTCTTGCGCAGAATACCGACGACGTCTGAAGCCGTACAGCCGCACAGCGCGATGAGGACAAGCTCCATCGGTGTGTTCGCAGTTTTCTCTTTTGCCGTATCCATAACAAGGGCATGACGAGACGTAGCTT
Source organism: Candidatus Sulfotelmatobacter sp. (assembly GCA_035946775.1). Lineage (GTDB taxonomy): Bacteria > Acidobacteriota > Terriglobia > Terriglobales > Acidobacteriaceae > Sulfotelmatobacter. The sequence goes on from DASYZA010000326.1 coordinate 47,157, forward strand.
CGCCGATGTAACGCTCGTTGTCAGTCCAAAGCACTTTCGCTGTGATCATTAGGCCCTTCTGGAGGAAATTGTTGAATTTTGATTGTTGATTGTTGAATGAGAACCTTTTTTCGCGGTTACTCGTGATGCGTTAAAAATCGCAACCAACTGATTCGCTTCAGAGATCAGATCGTTCAGCTTCGATTCAGCAATCAGACCGATATCTACAAGGAATTCCAGCCAGAACGCCGCCTCGTCTGTCTCTTCGATCACGATACCTAGTTTTGCCAGGAATTCAGGTCTCGAGCGCGCTCGACACACCGCTCTATAGTTCGCAGCGACCGATGTTGCGGCCCGCAGCAGCTGATTTCCAATGACTCGACATTCGGCGCTTGACGGTAAGGAACGCACTACTCGAACCACCCGAATTGCAAAGCTCTTGCTCCGCTCCTTCAAATCTCCTGAGGGATGATCCATAGGTTTCATTCACCAATCAACATTCAACAATCAACAATCTCACTGTGCATGTCTGTGACAGACGTCACAAGCTACCTCCGGTTATCAGTGCTGGGTTCAGGGTGGATCAGGACGCGGAACAACTCAGGAGCGTCCTGCTTGAAGCGTATCTCGAGTTCGGTTTGAATGTCGTGCACTCGTGCAAGGGAGAGCGCATCGGACAAGGTGCAGTGACACGATAAATAAAGCCGCCCGCGTACGCGCTTGAAGATGAAGTCGTGTACGTCGATGATTTCTGGAAACTGGGCGGCCACAGCACGTAGCCGATGTTCGAGTTCCGCGTCACCGACCAGTTCCTCGGGAGTTTCGATCGTAGCCGGTTCGCTTTCTATGTGGGTAAGAATGTCGGCAATCTCCGGAACATCGCGGCGCATGTCGGCTTCCAGTTCGGTGACCTGATCGTGGGCTTCTTTCAGGCTCATGCGCTCGTCGAGTTCGATGTGCTGTTCGACGTGGAGATGGCCGCCGACATCTTGCACGCTGATATCGTGCACGTTGAGGTTGTTTTGAGTGGCGACGGCGCGGATGCGGTCAAAAATATTTTCAGTGCGTTGGGCGCGGGGAAGCGGCTGCACCGTTACGTCGGCATCTGGAAGGATGCGGCGCACCGAGTCGGTCACGGCGGTCGCCAGTTGCCCTGAGCGCTGGAACGTCACCGTGCGGGCAAGCCCGACGGCGACATCGGTGAAGTAGCGGTTCCCTGCCCGGCGGATACGAATGCGATCTACCTCAAGCACGCCGGGAACATGCGAAATTGCGTCGTAGATCTGAGAGCGGACACCGGGGGGGGCTGCATCGAGCAGAGCGTCGATCGTGCGCCGGGCGAGCCGCCAACTGACCGACACAACAACTCCGGCGACGAAGAGCGCGGCGATCGGGTCAGCGTCCCGCAACCATTCAATCTGGTAGTAGCGACCGGCCATTACCAGGGCAAGCCCGAGGATCACCACTCCGGCAGACCATATATCGGTTGAGAAGTGCAGCGCGTCCGCTTCGAGGGCCTGACTATCGTATTTCTTGGCGATGCGTCCGAGGGCGCGGGAGCGCCACCAATCGACCATCATTGATACGAGCATGACTGCGAATGCGGCGGGCGACGGTTCGATCTCTACGTGGCGGAAAAACAAACGGAGAACGGCCTCGTAGATGATCCATGCGCAAGTCAGCAAAAGCAATCCGGTTTCGACAAATGCGGAAAAGTTCTCAACCTTCCCGTGGCCGTACTGGTGGTCCGCATCGGCGGGTTTGTCGGAGACTCCGACGGAGAAGAACGTCAGCAGCGCGGCAATGAGATCGAGCCCGGAGTGTGCGGCCTCCGAGAGGATTCCCAAGCTGCCGGTTGTGATCCCTACAACAACTTTGAGGGATGTAATGACGATGGCGGCCCATACGGAATTTCCAGCAACGGAGCGCTTTTCGTGACGGATCTGCTCCGAGGGGGAGATTGCCGGTGTGCCGGACATGAAGGAATTATCGCTGGGCAAGGAAAAAGCGACAAGCGAGCCGGTCTCGATTGAGGGATTGAGCGATTGGGTGATCGCGTCATCGGGCCATGGACTGCCCGAACGGTGCGAGTTTGCCTCAATCACCAAAGGCTTTCAATGCGCAATCCTGGGTACCGATTGTGCTAGGATTTCATGTTTGGCACTGTCACCTTTCTGGTGGACCAATCCTCGGAGGAAAAGAGTTATGCGTAAGAGTTGGCTGCTGTGTGTTTTGATGGGAACCCTGGCTTGGGGACAAGCCGCCCCGGCTGGTGCTCCGCCACAGCCGCCGCAGGCTCCCATGGCTGGGGCGAAGACGGCCGCACCGGATACGGCAGCATCTGTTCCAGACGATGCCGCCGTTATCACCATTAACGGTGTTTGCACTGCCCAGCCCAAGACAACCGGGGCGAAGACCGCTGCCGGAAAGGCGGGCTCAGCCGGTGAGAAATCCACAGCCGCAAAGACCGCAACGGACGACTGCAAGACTGTGATAACCAAGGCACAGTTTGAAAGGATCGCCAATGCGATCGCTCCCAATACGACTCCTCAGCAGAAGAAACAGCTGGCTGGTGTACTGCCCCGCTTGATGGCGATGTCGACCGAGGCTAAGAAACAGGGCCTCGACAAGACTCCTCAGTTCGACGAGACCGTGAAGTTCGTTAAGATGCAGGTCCTCACGAACCAACTGCAACGCAAGATTCAGGAGCAGGCCGCCAACATCTCCGATGCCGAGATGGAGCAGTACTACAAAGAGAATCCGCAGGCCTTTGAGCAGTACAACGTTGATCGGATCTTCGTCCCACGCACCAAGCAGGTCCAGGCTGAGGCCAACGAAGGTGAAGACGAAGAGAAGATGACCGACGAGCAAAAGAAGGCAAAAGAGGACGCCGAGAAGCAGAAGACTGAGGCGGCTGAGCAGTCCATGACCAAGCTGGCTGACGACCTTCGCACGCGGGCCGCCGCTGGCGAGGATATGGCCAAGTTGCAGAAGGAAGCCTTCGATGCCGCCGGGATGAAGATCGAATCTCCAACGGTAAATCTTCCCAATATCCGCCGCACGGGGCTACCCGCTGGACACACAGCTGTATTCGATTTGAAGCCGGGCGAGGTATCGCAAGTCATCAGCGATACGGGCGGGCATTACATCTATAAGATGAACAGCAAGACCGAGATCCCGTTCGAGCAGGCAAAGAACGAGATCCACAGCAAGATGCAGAACGAGCGCATGCGCGAAAAGATGGAGCAACTGAATAGCTCGTTCAAGGTGGATACCAACGAAGCGTATTTTGGGCCGGGAGGAGTCGGACCGATGCCGCCCCCGCGCATGCCGCGTCCTCGGCCGGGTATGCCTCCGGCAGGCCCGTCGGGGCAACCGAATGGTACAGCTCCGGCACCGCAGAAAAACTGATGGCAAAACCTGTTGTTGTAGTGACGGGCGTTTCTGGCAACCTGGGATCGCGACTGTTGCCGATGCTGGGAAGTTTTTCGGTGATTGGGGTGGATGTGCATCCACCCCAAACCGCTTCCGAGCTGCAATTTGAGAATCTCGACCTCGGCCAGGAATCGTCCACCCGCACTCTTTACGAACTTCTGCGGGACGTCCATCCCTTTGCCGTCGTACATCTGGCGTTCGTAATCGATCGTGTCCGCACAGGCGTACTCGACATTGAGCGCATGTGGCAAATCAACGTTGCCGGCACAGCGCGCGTCATGGAGGCAGTTACCGAGGTTAACCGTACTGCCGACGACGGAATCAAGCAGTTTATTTTCCCCAGCAGCGTATCGGTCTACGGACCAGACTTTTCGGCGCTCGCAACCGAAGAATCCCCCTTCGGCGCGCACACGCTTCCTTACGCAATTCATAAGAAAGAATCCGACGAGGTCGTGCAACAGCGCTGTACAGCGCTGCGGGGATGCAGTGTCTACATCCTGCGCCCGCATATTTTCGCCGGACAGAGCGTCGAGAACTACCTGATGGGAGCATTCCGAGGTACTCCTAACGGGAAAAGTGCCCGCGCCGAGAAGATGCGGACGGAAGGCAAGCGACTTCCCTGCATGCTGCCGCGAGGACAGCGATACCTCGACAACAAAATTCAGTTCATCCATGTCGATGACATGGCACGCCTGATACGTCACATTTTGCAGCGAGAACCGGAAACGCAGCGACTCACCGTACTGAATGTAGCGGGGCGTGGTGAACCCCTCACGTTTGCGCGCTGCATCGAAATGGCACAAGCCAAGCTCTTACGCGTACCTGGGCAGTGGGCAATGAGGCAGATCCTATCCTTTCTTTGGAAACGCAAGATTTCGGCAATTCCTCCTGAAGCGGTGCCTTACATGACGGGGCAATACATCATGAACACCGATCGTTTGCGCCGGTTTCTCGGTCCTGAGTACGAGCACGTAATCCGCTTCACGATCGCTGACGCGTTTGCAGACAGCTTTAAGCAGCCAGCACACTAGTGATCCCCTTTTCAATGTCCCATCCACGGCAGTGATTTATCTACACCACCACACACCGGCGGATCCCCAAGACTTCCCTTTGCTGGCAAGTGGCGGATGTACAGCACCATCTGCCACATCTCGTCGTCGCTGAAGATCTGCTTTGACGCCGGCATGCCTGACGGAGAAACTCCGTTCGCAATGATCCAGTGCAATTGCCCGTCGCTGTAAGCTTGCACCGCCGGTGCGTTCAGCATGGGAACTGGCGGCGACATCTTGTCGGCAAATGCGACGCCGGTAGCCTGCCCATCCAGTCCGTGGCAGACCATACAGTAGGCTGTGAAGGTGCTCTGACCTTTCGCGATATTCTGAGGAGTCGGGGCTAGCGGATTCGGGTCGGAGCGTCCTCCAATGGTGATTCTCCGTTTCGCGCTCTGCATGAATCGAGTCTCGAAACTCCCCGGTGTGCGAGCTTGGCACGCGGCAAGGCCAAAAAGCAGTCCCCCAAAAATGAAAGCCTCGACGCTCCGGCGTTCGATGTTTTTCTGCGTGCACCTCACGATCACTCCACGACGATCGTCATATTCATGTTGCCGTGGTTCGCGCCGCAGAAATGGTCACAAATCGTCGTAAACGTGCCTGCGTCTTGCGGAGTGACCGCGACCTCGATAGTTTGTCCAGCAGGAATCTCTTCATCCAGTTTGAGAGGGCGCAGAAAAAATCCGTGAGTGACGTCCTCACTGTGAATTCTAAGTTTGACAGTCTGCCCCTTCTTCAGCGTGATTCTGTCAGGGGTAAATGCGAATCGTTTCGCCGTAATTTCGACGACGGGAATATTGTCTGCATGCGCGTGTCTGGCAATGGTCAGCGCAGCCAACGAAGAAAAGCACAGAAACACGAAAAGCGGGGTCTTCGGCGGATCGATTCGGAACATATTTTCCTCTTTGCTTTGAAAATGAATTTCTCTGCGGTTCAGTTACACGTTGGGATTTCGCAAGAGCTGCTGCACGCCGTTGATGCCGTGGAATTCGCGCGCGGTCAGCTCAACGTCCTCCACGGAGAGCGAGGACAAGCCCGGTTGTGTTTTGCCATTGAACTTCACTGTGCGAATCCCGAGATTCTTGAAGGGATGATCCTTGTCGAACGGCACCGCCTTGCGAGGGCCGGAAACGCTGGTGGGATCGGGAAAGGCGAAGATCAGCGAACGGGCGGCATAATGATGCACCGGTCCGGTCTGATGTTCGTCGTCGCGGTGAATGTGGCCATACAGAACCGTCAGGTTGTCATACGCCGAAAGCACGTTCATCACGTCATCGCCGTCGCTGGTGAACCACTCCCAATCGGGGCGTAGGTCAAACAGCGGACGATGGGTGAAGACCACGATGGGAGCAGTCTTTGGGAATCTCGCCAGATCTTTCTTGAGCCATGCCAGCTGTTCAGTACCCACCTCGGGCTTGGCCCGCGAAACGTTATCGAGCGCCACGAAGTGCACGCCGCGATGATCGAAGGAATAGTAACTTTCACCGAAGAACTCCCGGTACAGTGCGCCTCCATCGAGGCCAGCATCATGCTCGCCCGGTACATGTCTGACCACCGGAGCATTGATTCGTTTCGAGATTTCCTGAAACTGTTTCATCCGCTGAATATGGACATCTCTGTCTTCGGTGTCGTGGGTCAGGTCGCCAGTGAAGAGAACGAGATCGGGCCGCTGCGACAGGCCATTGATCATGTCGACGGCGCGCTCGAAGGCCTTCGTTCCCAGCGGATCGGGCGGTCCGTTAAATCCGACGTGGGCATCGCTGAGCTGCACAAAAGAAAATGGCGCAACACGCTCGCCGTTGGCCCGTCCAAGTGCCGAGAACAGGCCGGATGCTTCCCCACCCCTCATCGCGGCAGGATAGGCAGAGTACAACACGCCAATTCCGAGCGATGACCCGGCAATCTTCAGAAATGATCTGCGGTCTGTTTGTTTCATGTTTTCTCCGTTGATTCCCTGCGTGCAATGGGATAACGGAGAAAGTGGCGGATTATTCCTTTCATTCGAGAGAAATATTTCGTGTGGAACCGGGAATAAACCTGTATCCTCCGCGGTTTATGCTATGGACGTGTCCGAACAACACATGCCTGACGCACAGTTCGCAGAACTGGCCCTGCCGCTCTTCGACCAGCTCTACAACTTCGCGAACTGGCTCACACAAGATCGAGCCGAGGCAGAAGACCTGGTGCAGGAGACATACACCAAGGCGCTGAAGGGATTCGCAGGATTTGAAATCGGAACAAACTTCCGGGCCTGGATGTTCCGTATCTTGCGAAATACCTTCCTGACGTCGCGGACCGGCTTGCAATCGGGGAACGCAGTGGAACTCGAGCCTGAAGCGATTGAATCATCAGATCCTTCGCCGGAAGCCGTTCTCATCGCGAATAGCAATCGGGAAATGGTAATACAGGCGCTTACCGAAGTCGCGGTTCCCTTCCGCGAAATCCTGCTGCTATGCGAGGTTGAGGAAATGGGCTACGAAGAAATTGCACAAGTTCTCGGGATTCCCATCGGGACCGTGATGTCGCGCTTGCACCGCGCGCGCAGAGCACTTCGAGGACGGCTTATTGAGAAGCTCAGAGGAGGGCGGCATGGCGTGTGAAACATGGGCAGAGAAACTCGACGCCTATGTCGATGGTGAACTGCCGGAAACAGAAACGAGGACACTGGGAGCCCACATCGGTCAGTGCGCCAGTTGCGCGGCAACTGCCGTGGAAGCAGTTCGATTGAAGCGATCGGTGGCTTTAGCAGGAAAGCATTATCGGCCGAGTGCGTATCTTCGGCAGAAGATCACGCAGATCGCGCATCCGTCTCACGAGCGCAGTTCCGCCGCGTGGGGCTGGAAACTGGTGTTTTTGCCGGCTGCCTTGATCCTCATCATTTCGTTGTCAACATACTTTTTTGCTTACCGCGGCAAGGCACGGCGGGATCGCGCGTTTGGCGAACTGGCCGATCAGCATGTGATCACGCTGGCGAGCGCCGCACCTGTCGACGTGCTTTCGACCGATCGCCACACGGTCAAACCGTGGTTCGAGGGTAAAATACCGTTCAGCTTCAATCTGCCCGAGTTGCAAGGTACAGATTTCACACTTGTCGGAGGGAAGATCACCTATCTGGCGCAAACTCCTGGAGCACAGTTGCTCTACAAAATCCGCAAGCATGAAATTTCGGTGTTCATCTTTCAAGACCGAGAACTGGAGATGGCCAACTGGTCATCGGATCCGGCAGTTGAATTCTCATTTACCTTTGAGACGTGGGCGAAAAATGGCTTGCGCTATTTCGTCGTTGGCGACGTCAGTCCTGCTGAAATCGACGCTTTGAGTAAGGTTCTGCGTGATTCCGGGTAAGCCTGCAAGATCATTAGCTGGGCTTTTTCCCTCGATAGAGTCCTGCAATGCCGAAGCTATAGGGAGTCCAGGCCGCTTCGGAAAAACCGGCTTTCTTCATACGCTGCAGCATCTCGTCGGGGCTGGGAAAGCGTTCGACCGAGGCCGGTAGATAAGCATATGGACCGCGAACGCCGGAGATCACGGTGCCGATTCGTGGCAGAACTTCCTTGAAATAGATTCGGTAGACCGCCCCCAATACCCCTTTGGGCTCGCCAAAATCAAGGATTCCGCACTCGCCTCCGGGACGCAATACTCGAGCAATCTCGCGCAGTCCGGCGTCGTAGTCGGCGAGATTTCGGAACCCGAACGCCGACGTGAGCAGATCAAAGTGCGCGTCCGGAAATGGAAGGTTCAGCGCGTCTGCCTCGACCCAACCGGGAGAGGCAGCTATAGATTGCCTCGATTTCCCGAGCGCGCGCTGCAGCATGGCATGAGAAAAATCTGCGCCCACAATGGTCGGCGCTGAGGCTGCAGCCTGCCGTTGAAGGGCAAAGGTCATATCGCCGGTCCCACAGCATAGGTCGAGAACACGAGCATCGGGACGCCGGAGGATGTGTCGGAACGTACGCGAAGCGCGGCGCCACCAGAGCCGGTCAATATTCAACGACAACACGTGGTTGAGCAGATCGTAACGCGGAGCAATCGATGTGAACATCTGGCGGACCTCACGGGCCGCAGATGTTGGATCGTTTGCGCCTTTCGGCGACGCGCCAAGGACTTGAGATTTGCTTTCAGGCACGATACTAGGTTCGCCTGCTCCGCTTCTTCTTCGAATTGGCCTTCTTCAGTTCTCGGGCAATGCCTTCGACCTGTAACACATGGTTTGTATCGTGCCCTGCAAACATGCGGGTGAGATGCGCGATGGATTCCTTTCCACGCTCCAGGTGCATGCCGTAGTTATCCCAGGTTGCTTTCGAGATTTCGTTGAGCATCACCAGGTTGTTTTCGCGCAACGCGCGGAACAGTTCCAAGGAACGGCGCGCATTCCGGTCCTGGTACTTGAACGCCGAGGCCCACGCATCCTGATCGAAAGGCTGAATGGTAATGCCGTTCTCCCCGATGACCGATCGCATGCGCCAACTCGCAACGATTTCCGCGTCCGCGAGGTGCGCCAGAATTTCGGCAATTGACCACTTCACGGGTTGCGGCCGCCATTTGAGTTGAGCAGGCGTTAATCCAGCGATGGCTTTTTTGAGTCGGTCCGCCGTTTTTCGTTGGACCTTGAGGGCATCCTGGCCCTCGACGTAGCCCAAAATTCGGCTGATATATTGCTCGGCTGTTTCCTGCATAAACCCCTCTATTTTCCCCAGACCCATCCGCCGCGCGAGAGCCGGCGCAGTTCGTCGACAGAATCGAGAACTGCACTCTCAGGGACGTCACTGGCGACTTCAACCTTGCCAATTTCACGCGGGAGAATGAAGTGCACGACGCCATTCTGCGTCTTCTTGTCATTTTGCAGTCTCGCAAGAATCTTGCGCGGGCTGACGTTTACCTCGGGAAGTTTTCCCAGACTCAACACCGAATCGGTGATGCGGCCGGCAGTCACGCTATCGGTGCGGCCGACGCTGAGAGCAATGTTCGTAGCGGCAACCATCCCCCAGGCAACTGCCTCGCCGTGCAATAGCGCACGATAGTTGGTTTCGGCCTCCAAAGCATGGCCGACCGTGTGGCCCAGGTTGAGCACTCGACGCAATCCGCCCTCGTGTTCGTCCGCTGACACCACTTCGGCCTTCAGCTTGACCGATTGCGCAATCAGCCATTCAAGCTCCACGGGATCGCGTTTCAAAATGCGGGCGCGGTTTTGTTCGAAGCGAATGAAAAGCTCGACATTTCCGATAATTCCGCACTTAAGCGCCTCGTACAATCCCGCACGAAATTCGCGATCCGGCAGTGTCTTGAGGACATTTGGATCGATCAGCACTACGCGCGGGTGATAAAACGTACCAACCAGATTCTTTCCGGCGTTTAAGTTAACCCCAGTCTTTCCACCCACGGACGCATCGACCTGGGCGAGAACCGTCGTCGGGACCTGCACGAACTCAACTCCACGCATATACAGCGACGCAAGCAGGCCGGCAACATCGCCAACCACCCCACCGCCCAAAGCGATGATGACAGCTTTGCGATCGGCGCCCATCCGGGCCAGTTTCTCAGCCATCGCCTCGACGTTTTCCAAGCGCTTGGATGGCTCTCCATCGGGCATGGCGATAACCTCCGGCTCGAATCCGGCACTTTTCAGCGAGGAAAGGAACTTCGTTCCCCATCGCCTCCGAACCGGCGGAACGGTCACGACAAAGACCCGGCTGGCTTTGGGCAGAAGATCGGACAGGATCGAGCCAGCGCGTGTTAAAAGCCCGTTCTCGATCCAAGCCTGGTAGGGCCTGGGAAGCACATGAATGGTCGCTTGCGGCATTTCGCTCCCATCATAGCGTAAGGCTTCCTATGAATGCGTTATAGCCGCAGTGGTACTATTTCCCCGGCCTATGAAGGGTGTATCCAAGGAAACCGATTTCGTAGTGATCGGCTCGGGCGTCGCCGCGCTTCGCGCAGCCATTGAACTAGCTGCTGCCGCACGTGTGCTTATAGTCACCAAAAAGGAAATCCCAACTTTCAAGGTCACGGACCTGAAGAGTGAGGCACTCTGGTTAAGTGATGAAGACGAGGTTTCTCTACACCCGCAAGACACAATTCAGGCTGGAGACGGATTGTGCAATCCTGCTGCGGTAAAAGTTCTTGTGGAAGAAGGCCCCGAGCGCATTGAGGAGGTGATCGCGTGGGGCGGCCCGCAAGGGTCCCCTCTGCGATTCGAGCTGGAGAACCCGCACACGAAGGTGCGCGTTCTGCATTCTCAGGGAGTGTCCACCACCAGAGAAGTCCTGCGTCTGCTGTGGGAGAAGGTTCTTTCGCACAAGAATATTTCGATTGCTCAGACATCCTTCGCGACCGCACTACAGGTGGAATCGGGGCAAATCACCGGAGTGACGGTTCTAGATGATAAAGGTACGCCACACGACATCTCTTGCTCCGGGGTGCTGCTCGCGACCGGCGGACTCGGACAAATTTACCGGAATACTACCAATCCTCAGACTGCGACCGCTGATGGCTTGGCGATGGCGTTCCGGGCGGGGGCGGAGGTCAGCGATCTGGAATTCGTGCAGTTCCATCCCACTTCGCTGTACATGAAGAAAGTTCCGCCTATCCTTCTCGAAGAAGGATTGCGCGCAGAGGGCGCCTTTTTGCGAAACTTCGAGCTTGACCGCTTCATGGGCAAGTATCATCCACTGGCCGAGAGAGCTCCGGGCGATCTCGTTTCCCGAGCAATAGTGCATGAGATGGAAGTCAGCCGGGCGAAAGAGGCTTTCGTCTACCTGGACCTGACGCATATGAACGCTACAAAGGTACAGAAGCGTTTCCCACGCGTGTACCAGACCTGCATGGCCTACAACGTCGACATTACGGAAGACGTCGTTCCGGTCCGGCCTGCAGCGCACTTCAGCGTGGGAGGAGTTCGCACTGATCTAAATGGCAAGACGAACATCGCAGGCCTCTACGCTGCGGGCGAGGTCGCTTCGACCGGAGTGCATGGCGCGAGCCGATTGCCCAGCAATTCTCTGCTCGAAGCCTTGGTTTATGGAACCCGGACGGGCAAGGCCATGCGTGACACGGAACTGGTGTCGCAAACAGCGGTGCCCGACGCAAGGGCCGCATATGCGAATGGGCCGGTCGATGCGGGCACTGAAACGATCATCGGGCAGATTCAGGACCTGATGTGGAAGCAGGTTGGCCTGGTTCGCACGCGAGTTGATATACAAAAAGCGGTTCTTACTCTCGAAGCAATGGCTCCGAACGTTGCACATCCAAAAAACCGGCGTGGCTACGAGGCATCCAACATGCACCTAGCGGCATTGTTGGTTGCGCGTTCAGCGCTGGCCCGCGAAGAGAGCCGGGGCACTCACTATCGCATCGACAACCCCGCGCATGATGACAAGAAGTTCCTGAAGCATTCAGTAATCCGCGGCGACAAAGTTGCTTTCGTATAGATTGCGCCGGACCTAAGCCGTGTTCGAGCGTCGTGACCGCCAGTAATTAGGCCTGGTCGCTTTTTGGGTAAACCACGGAAAAGAGAATGGAAACGAGGAGTACGCCCCCAACGGCTCCCAGTGTCACGAAAATTGGGATATCGAAGTGGTCCTCCAGCAACATCTTCACCCCGACGAAGACCAGGATTGTGGCTAATCCGTAATGAAGGAATCGGAAAATCTTCATCAAGCCTGCAACCGCGAAGTACATGGAACGCAATCCCAGAATTGCGAATACGTTCGATGTGTATACGATGAAGGCTTTCAGAGTGATGGCAAGGATGGCGGGGATAGAGTCTACTGCGAACAGTACATCCGTGGTCTCGATTACGAGAAGCACAATCAGCAGAGGGGTAGCATAAAGCCGGCCATTCTCTTCCGCCACGCGAACAAAGAACTTCCCATCTCGATACTCCGGAACAACTGGCAACCAACGCTTCACAACCCGGACTACTGGATTCTTCTCCGGATCGATTTGGCGTTCGCCGGTTGTAAAAAGGCGGATTCCGCTGTATATGAGCAATGCTCCGAAGACATAGAGCAACCAGTGGAATCGGTTGATCAAGCCCACTCCGGCGCCAATAAAAACGCCACGCAGCACGAGCGCCCCTAGAATGCCCCAGAACAAAACCCGGTGCTGCTGCACTTCGGGCACGGCGAAATACGTGAAAATCACGAGAAATACAAACAGATTATCGACACTGAGTGAGAGTTCGAGAACGTAGCCAGTAATGAACTCCAGGCTCCATTGCGGTCCCTGCCAGAAATACAAGACACCCGCGAAAACCGCCGCCATGGCGACGTACATCGCGCTCCAACCTAAAGCCTCGCGGAACCCCACGACATGGCCGGGCCGATGAAAGACCCTCAGGTCGATTACCAGCATGAGCAGCGCGAAAGCGTTGAAGAGGATCCAGAAGTAGAGCAAGCGATGACCCGGGACCAAAGAAGAATTGTTGATTATTGATTTCTTGACTGTTGATTGAAAACTTTAACCTCGAGATGTTCTTACTCAGATCAACAACGTCAATCAACAATCGTTTTACTTCTGCCTTCCCCGCTTCCCACTAACCCAATCCTCCCATATGCCATCCGCCTTCAACATTTCAACGCTGTTCGTATCGCGCATGGTCTGCTCGATCTGATCGTGGGTGAGCCGCGGACCGATTTTTTGTGGCAGGTTTGCGAGCCCCATTGTCAGCACGGCGGCTTCGGCAACGTGCTTTTTGAGTTGCGGGAAGTCGACCTTGTCGTAGGCGTCGGAGACCGCATGATAGTTCTCCAGATAGTTGGCCTCCAGTTGATCAGCGACGAAGGTAGGGACTCCCTCAAGCATGAAATCGAAGTGGTCCGTCCCCCACTCCATATCGGGCTTGATGTCTTTGACGTCGAACTGGGCCAGGGGAGCCACGAGTGCTTCGGTTATCGGGATTACATCTTTGCGGCCGACAGAAAATCCCGTCGTCTTCCCCGTTCCCGAGTCAAAAATAACTACGCCTGCAGCCTTATCGAGTTCAGCGCGATGATTCAGGGCATACATGCGAGAACCGAGCAATCCTTCTTCTTCCCCCGAGAAGAGAATGAAGCGAATCGTCCGTCGCGGCGCAATACCCGAGGCTTTAATCGCCCGCAACGCGTCGATGACTAAGGCCGCATTGCAGCCATTGTCGAGAGCGCCAGTTCCGAGTTCCCAAGAATCCAGATGAGCTCCCAAAATCACAAACTCTTCCGGTTTTTCGCTTCCGCGGAGTTCGGCGATCACGTTGGAGCTTTTGATCGGGCCGCCGATCTGGTTCGGAATCGAAAGATCGGCCCAGACCAGGTTGCCAGCGGCGAGCAGGCGCGCAATGCGCTCACCGTCTTCGCGAGCAACAATCACCATGGGGAGACGATCAATCTCTCCCGCCCCGGAATTGGTATGGCGGTAAAGGATGTCATGCTCGCGTGTCGCCATAAATGCCAAGGCTTTCACGTTCGCCTTCACTGCACGGGCTATTATCGGCGGCGCATTCGCGTATTCGGCGAAAAGATCGGCCCAAGTCTTGAGAACGGTCGTATGAACCAGCCCGATTTTTCCGGCTATATCCCCCGCTTTCTGGAAGTCTGCATCGGTTCCTTCGCCTAAGTCGACCACGGGAACGTGCTTGACGGGGGCGAGGGCCGGTGCCCAAGCTACCGAAACCGCGCGCACCCGGAAGGGCGAAAGCACCGTTCCCCCACCTACACCAGTGGAACTCACCTGGTACGTGGTCGTGGCGGTCATTTCCGTAGCGCCCTCTGACCACGAATGCGGGATCTCGAAACTCTCGGTATGGACGCTGTCGGCTCCAGCGGCTGTGAATGCCCTTACTCCCCATTGCACGGCATGTTGCATGGCGGGAGTTCCGGGAACTCGGCCGCCGATCTCATCGGTCAACTGGCGAAGATTGGTTTCGAGTGGAGAAGGCTGCAAAGCAACCTGGATGATTTTGGTGGAGTCATTGTCGGCGGGTGGGTTGGCGGCAAAACAGGCAAAACTGATGCAAACACAAAGCAGGGCCTTAATGGTTCGCATATTGCAGTGCATTAGAAATGAAACGCTGAAAAAGCGCAAAGCTCGCCGTCACTTTGGTGGCAGCGGTTCCATCTTGTCGAGAATATGGATGGTCTCCAAAATGACGCTTCCCACGATCTGCAGACTTCGCGGGCTCAGCTTGTCGATTGTGTCTTGGGTAGTGTGCCAGTAGGCATCGTTGTAGCCGTAGTTGAAGTCGATGAGATCGACAGACGGAACGCCGCGCTTCAGGAACGGGAGATGATCGTCTGAAACTTCAAGGTCGCGGCCAAAGAAATGCGATTGGTAGCCCAGACGGGTCGCCGCCTCCCGAACAACGTCCTGCAGCCATGGGGTTGAACGGGTGTCCCGCTCCACATTCAGGTCGGCATCGCCGATCATGTCGGCAAGAATCAGCGCCTTGACCTTCTTCAAGGTTCCATCAGCCTGCCATTTTTCGACGAGGTGGCTAATGCCGTATAAGCTGTCTTGGTCAAACGGCATTTCGTTGGGAAGGCCTCCGGAACCGTCGGGTTTCATCGCTTCTTCGGCATCATCCCAGACGAGCCAGACACTGTAGCCGTCGAGTTGCTTTCCGCGGAGGTGGTTCGCCAGTTCCAGCAGCAAGCCGCTGGAGGAAGCCCCGTCGTTCGCCCCCACATATGAAGTATTACGCAAGGGATAGTTCGTATCGTAGTGACTCGCAACCAGAATAATTCCGTCTTTATTGCCAGGATACTTCGCCACAATATTGTGAACGGGAAACTTTCCCACCGGAGTATCAGCCGTAAACGTGTCGTCTTCGACTTGGTCGCCTTTCAAGTGCGAATCGATGTAATCCTCGACCTTTTTGTGATTCGCGCTGCCCACCGGTCGAGGCCCAAATTTCACAATGTCTTTCACGTATTGCATGGCGCGATCGCCATCGACGCTGGGCGGAGGGCCATTATCCGGTGGATAGGTCATGGACTGAACTGCCTGAGTTGGACTGGAGGTGGAAGCACTGTTCTGATTTTGGGCAGAGTCCTTATCGCGGTCGCAGGCCAGCAGCACGAGTGCGGAAGCCAACAGTATTGTCGATAGCGTTCTAGCCGGCATCATGGTGCTTGCTTTTCGCGACGCTTCGCCCGCTGTTTCGGGTGGACAGCCCACGCGACCCCGATACTGATCGCATAAAGCGCGATCATCGGCGCGGCGAAAATACACATGTTCAGAATGTCTGTGGTGGGCGTCACGATGGCGGCGATGATGAAGATAACCAGAATCGAGTACCGGAAGTTCTTCCACATGAACTTGGCGCTGATGATGCCCATCAGGGAAAGGAAGAACACCAGAATCGGCATCTCGAAGATCAGGCCCATGCCGAGGATGATGCTTAAGAAAAGCTGAGTGTATTCGCCGATCGTGATCATCGGCTGGAATTGTTTGCCGAAATTGATCAGGAAATTCAGCGCCGCCGGGTAGACGATCTTGTATCCGAAGTAGCCGCCGCAGGCGAACAACGTGATCGTTGAGACCATGAAAGGCACAACGTACTTCTTCTCTTTGCGATAAAGGCCCGGAGAGATGAACATCCAGACCTGGTAGAGAACGAATGGAGAAGTCAGGAACAAGCCGGCCAGAGCAGCAATCTTCAAGTAAAGGTTGAAGGGTTCAGTCGGATTGAGGTAGACCAGTTTTTCCGACATGCCGTTCGCTTTGAGGGCGTCCATGATGGGACGCTGCATGATGTCGTAAATGGCCTCAACCTTCCACCAGCAGACGCAGAAGCCTACGGCGACCGAAATGATCGAGTAGACGATCCTTTTCCGGAGTTCCTCGAGGTGATCGAGGAATCCCATGGTGGGCATGGTCTCTTTTTCTTCTTCAGCGCTCTCGGGCGCGGTCGCCAGTTCAGGCATGCGATTCCTGCGAGGCGGGAGATGTTACTTCCTCGGGCGGGTGTACTGCTTCGGTAGCGACGGGAGCCGACCCGTTCTCCGGCACTTTCGGGGACTCCTCTGTCGAGGCTGCCAGCGTGGCTTGTTCAGCATTGACGGGCTCCCCCCTAGTATTGGACGCTTCCGCGTATGTGATTTCGCCGGTTGCGGTCACGCTCCGGCTGGTCGTGCCCGCCACGGTGGGGCTAGGAGGAAGAATTGTCTGCTTCTTTTCCTCGACTTCCAGATGAGCAATTTCTTGCTCGATCTGGGCTTTGAATTCGTTGGAAGCCCGCCGGAACTCGTTCATATACTTGCCGACCTGGCGGGCGATCTCCGGCAATTTCTTCGGCCCAAAAATGATGAGGGCCAGGAAGAACAGGAAGATCGTTTCAGAAAAACTCATGCCGATCATCATACTGCCCCGTAACAAAGGCGGCAATGCTCTGCAGACGAACTGATGAAAACTTTCCCGCTGAACGGGCGACCCTTATCATGTGGGGACCTTTGGCTCGCAGTTGAGTTTCACCCTGGAGGAGCTTGTGAGAGATCTGCTGGCAGATGCCGCCGAGAGAGCGTCGCGATATCTGGAAGAAGTCCACAACCGCAGCGTTGCCCCAAAACCCGAAGATATGGCTCGTCTGGAAGGTTTAGCTGTCTCCTTGCCCGAGGAAGGCTGCGAGCCGAACCAGATTCTGGCAACGCTCGACGAGTTCGGGTCACCGGCAACTGTGGCTACGGCGGGAGGACGTTATTTTGGGTTCGTCATCGGAGGATCACTTCCGGCCGCGCTCGCCGCAAACTGGCTGGCAGGTGCATGGGACCAGAATGCCGCCATGCAGGTTATGTCGCCCGTCTCTGCGAAACTTGAGGAAATTGTTCAGCATTGGACTCTCGATCTGCTCGGCTTGCCTCCGGAAGGCGCAACCGGATTCGTCACGGGCACGACCATGGCGAATTTCTCGGGATTGGCAGCCGCGAGATCGGCGTTGCTGCTGAGATCGGGCTGGAACGTTGAAGAGAACGGATTGTTCGGAGCGCCACCGATTCATGTGGTGGTCGGTCAGGAGGTGCACATTTCCCTTTTGCGCGCCCTGACAATGCTTGGGCTGGGCCGATCTCGCGTGACCACGGTTCCCGCAGATGGACAAGGGAGGATGCGAGCCGATGCTTTGCCCACGTTGGACGGAAGCACGGTTGTCTGCCTTCAGGCCGGAAACGTGAACACTGGAGATTTCGACCCGGCAAAGGAAATCTGCGACCGAGCACGCCAAGCTGGCGCTTGGGTACATGTCGATGGCGCATTCGGACTCTGGGCGGCTGTTTCCCCGAAATATGCACACTTGGTGGAGGGTGTCGGTAATGCCGACTCGTGGGCGATCGATTGCCACAAGTGGTTGAACGTGCCTTACGATTCCGGCATGGTTGCTGTTCGCGAGCCGGAGCACCTGCGCCGTGCCTTGTCATGGGGGAGTGCCGCTTATCTTGCCCAGGGATCGGGTCGGGAGCCCTGGCAGTACACTCCGGATGCCTCCCGACGCGCCCGCGGAATCGAACTGTGGGCGGCAATGCGATCTCTCGGACGAAGCGGCTTACGAGACTTGATCGAACGCAATTGCCGCCAGGCAAGGCTCTTTGCCGATCGGCTCAGTGCGGCCGGGTTCCAGATTTTGAACGACGTGGTGCTGAACCAGGTACTGGTCTCGTTTGGGAGTGCTGAGAAGACCCGCCGGGTAATTGCGGAGGTTCAAATTGATGGCACCTGCTGGTGTGGTGGCACGGTCTGGCAGGGGCATACGGCCATGCGGATTTCCGTCTCAAGCTGGGCGACGACCGATGAGGACGTGGAACGTAGCGCTGAGGCAATAATTCGGATTGGGAAGGGCTAAGAACAGCCCGAGCCTCGCTGCTCTCGAGACGAATTTTCCTGGCCCGGAAGAACCCCGAAATGGATAGCCAGCATCTCATAAACAGGGCCGGGTCCCGGGGGTTACATTGGTGACTCTACCCGTCTGGTTCCGTCTAAACAGGTGATATACTCTGTATATTCAGCGCGGTAGCTGGGGTGGAAGCTCGCCCTCAACGAAGGAAATCTGAAGATGGCTCGCAGTTCTCGCCGGTCGCTTGTTCTCGTCGTTTTTTTCCTCCTTGCATGCGGATTCCTGGGCATCCTGTTCGCCCAGCGATCCGGCCAGCAGTCGTCGATGACCGGCGACTCCGACGTCAAGGACAGCCTTAAGCAATTTACCGACGTGTACGCTCTCGTCGAAGAGAACTACGCTGAGCCGGTCAACCCCGATAAGGCGATCTACAATGGCGCGATCCCCGGCATGCTGCATGCGCTCGATCCGCACTCGAATTTCTTTGATCCCAAGTCGTATGCGCTGATGCGCGAGGACCAGCGCGGCAAGTACTACGGCGTAGGAATGACTGTCGGCCCGCGCAACAATAAAGTCATTGTCATTTTTCCCTTCACCGGAACACCCGCCTACAAAGCCGGCATTCACCCGGGGGACGTCATCATCGCTGTCGATGGCAAATCGACTGAAAACATGACCACTGGCGATGTGGCTGACATGCTGAAGGGACCTAAAGGCACCACAGTTCATATCAGCATTTCGCGCGAAGGCGTTGAGAAACCCATGGAGTTCACGCTGGTGCGCGACGAAATTCCGCGCTACAGCGTCGATGTGCATTTCCTGATCAGGCCGGGCGTCGGCTACATGCACATCAACGGATTCAACGAAACGACTGATCATGAAGTCTCTGAGGCGCTGGATTCGTTCGGCGATCTGAAAGGCCTGATCCTCGACCTGCGCGGCAATCCGGGCGGATTACTCAGCGAGGGCGTTGGCGTTGCGGACAAGTTCCTCAAGAAGGGACAGCTTATCGTCTCGCATCACGGGCGCGCTTCGGCTGAGAAGCGTTACGTGGCGCAGCACGGCAATGGCGGAAAGGATTATCCGATCGTTGTGCTTGTGAACCGCTTAACGGCATCCGCAGCGGAGATTGTTTCCGGCGCGATTCAGGATCACGATCGCGGGTTGATCGTCGGCGAAGTGACGTTCGGCAAAGGATTGGTGCAGACCGTCTACCCGCTGTCTGAGAACACGGGGCTCGCACTGACTACCGCGCACTACTACACACCGAGTGGACGACTGATTCAGCGCGATTACAGCAACATTTCGCTGTACGACTACTACTACAACCGCAGCGACGACAACAACACGGCAAATCGCGAAGTGAAACTGACTGACAGCGGACGCACCGTCTATGGCGGCGGCGGCATCACCCCCGACGTCAATATTCCTCCGGTCAAAACCAATCATTTCCAGGACACGCTTCTACAGCATTACGCCTTCTTCAACTTCGCCAAACGCTACGTGGTCGATCACCATCCGACCAAGAACTTCGAAGTTGACGATGCCACCATGCAGGCGTTCCGCAAGTCGCTGGACGAAGCCAACGTCCCCTACACCCAGGCCGAGTTGATCGACAACAACGATTGGATCAAGTCGAATATCAAGTCGGAAATCTTCATCGATGCTTTTGGGCAGGACGAGGGCATGAAGGTGCGCGCCGAATCAGATCCGGAAGTGGTCAAGGCACTCGAACTGCTTCCCCAGGCGAAGGCCCTCGCGGATAACGCAAGGAAGATCGTCGCCGAACACAATCAGGTTCCGGCCTTCAGCAATCGCTAGTTGAAGACGTTCTTGAATTTAAGCCCGGACCTGTTCCGGGCTTTGTTTTTGAGAGTTACGCCTGCTCTCTGAAGTGCACGAGCGTTCATTGACTTCGTATTTGCGCTATGTGAGAATCCGCGCAAGAGGCCGCTTTCGCGGGGGCGATGGCGTAAATGCAACCGTTCTGACCAGCTTCCCTCCCGGCGAATGCCTTGATGTATCGAAGATGGAGGAACGTGACGGCAAAACACGAGTTCAGCGGATGCGCGAACTGAGGTTCGCGTGAATCAACCCATTCTAGTCGGTGCGGTACTCCTGGCGGTCCTTGCCGGGTGGACCGATTTGAAAAGCCGGCGCATTCCAAACTGGCTTACGGTATCAGGCGCTGTGCTCGGATTGTCGCTTCACGTGGTCTTCTCGAGATGGAACGGAGTGAAGTCTTCCCTTCTGGGATTGCTGCTCGGTCTGGGTTTGTTGCTGCCATTTGTTCTTCTCCGCAGCTTGGGCGCGGGCGACTGGAAATTGGCGGGAGCACTGGGATCATTTTCAGGCCCAGCGCTGCTGATTGATTTGCTTCTGGGATCGGTTTTCGTGGCGGGACTGATGGCGTTGGCGCTGATCATTTACAAGGGTCGAATGCGCGAGACAATCCGAAACATCGGGCACATCCTGGTTTCGCTGGTCACGTTTCGATTACCGGGATCTCGAGTATCCCTCGACAATCCGGATGCGTTGAAAGTCCCTTACGGGGTAGCTCTCGCCTTGACGGTGGTTCTGTACTCGGTGCTTTCGGTGGCGCACGTCTGGGGAATGGCGTGATATGAAAGTGAAAGTTGCCTTTGAATGGCTGGTTGTTGAAACGCGCGGCGCTGAAATCGCCGAGGCCGCCGCCGTTCTCCCGTTAATGTTTATGATCCTGCTCGGAATCTTCTGGTTCGGGCAAGCATTCAGCATCTACGGAGCCATCACGCGAGCAGCACAGGAAGGCGCACGAGCCGGCTCGGTACCATACTGCGCCACCTGCAATGGCGATAACTCGCTGACCGCCTATGGAACTAACGCGGCGACGGCGGTCAAGAATGCCCTTACTTCTTCCAATCTCGATCCCACCCTGGCGCAATATCCGTCCCCCCAACCTTCGTTGATTTCCTGCAGCAGCGGAACAGCGGTCAGTTGCAACGGAACCGCAAGCTCGAACTTCTGTATTCAAGCTCCGATCCAGCTGACCAACACTGGTTTGGGTGCAACGGGTCTGTGTGGGATATCAGTATCTCTGCAGTATCCATACCGCTTTTGGCTGCCATTCACCTCTATTAATAAACAGACGATCTGGATAACCGCCGAGTCGCGAGTCCGAATGGAGACCCGTTGATCTGCCGGAACCAGGCCGATGGCTCGCAAAACCGCCTTTTGGCAAATGAGAGTGGCTCTCAGTTAGTCGAGTTCGCCGTTGCGCTCCCGCTCCTTGTGCTGTTCGTAGTGGGTATTTTTGATTTCAGCAATGCATTTACTCTAAAGCAACGACTCACAAACATCGCGAGGGATGCTGCCCGCGCTTCTGCTGCCGATCCCAGCAGCGATTTACAGGGAGCGGCAAGTGGGACGCCAATTTCAGTTATCGACGTGTACTACGTCGTCGACAATTATCTCGTGGCCAACAATCTCAATGACTGCGGAATCACTTCGACGGCTACCGCTTCCGGTACGCTCACATGGAAGTTCTCTGGCAACGGCAATGGCTGCCCGTCTCCGGGTCTCTCGATCATCGTGAACCGCGGTTATGTTTATCCAGCGACCGGGGGCGCCACGCCGAGTTCGACGTGTATTTCGCAGAATGCCGCTGGACAAGTCGCCGTCCTCAGCACTTGTGTCAGCATTCAGTATGCATATCCCTGGAGGTTCGGCCGGGCTGCGAGTCTCCTTGGAAGAACTACTGTGTTGCCCACCCAGATAACTGGCGTTGCAGTGGCGTTCAACGAGGACTAACCATGAAGGCGCCACTCATATCAAAACGCCGAATTCACCGACGCGAACGCCAGCACGGCGTCACCATGGTCCTGGTCGCGTTGGCCATGGTTGCCATCATCGCAATTGCCGCGCTCTCGATTGACGTCATCACGCTTTATTTGGCTAAAGAAGAGGCCCAGCGCTCAGCCGATGCCGCGGCTCTGGCAGCGGCAAACGTGCTTTCCTTGTCGGGCATTACCGGTGATCCGACGAATCAATCAGGCAACTGGAAACAAATCTGTGGTCCCGACGACGGCACGAACGGTCTTGCTACGCGCATGGCCAAGGCGGTTGCGAATCAAAATCTGATTGGCGGCGCACCGGTCACCGCTCCAACTGTTACATATTCGTCTGCCGGAACAAGCTCGCCAGATTGCACATCTCTCAACGGAACCGGCTTTGGCGTCAACCCGCTTGTTACCGTGCAACTCAGTCGTGCCAACCTGCCAAGTTTTTTCTCGCGCATTTGGGGAAATAGTGGCACCACGGTCACGGCCACCGCTACGGCGGAGGCGTTCAATCCCTCGAATTCGGCAAATTCAGGGAATACAACTCTCGGGGCGATCGTTCCTGTTCAGCCGCGATGCGTGAAGCCTTGGGTCGTGCCCAATCAGGATCCGTTGCATAACACAAGTGGTGCTGTGGGCACATGCACAGGGGGAAGCGGGGGCAATTGTGCCAAATTTGTCAGTTTAGCTGATGGATCGATCGTAAATCAGGGAATTTCCCTGGGTGGAACGGGTGTGGGTGGGGTGATCGGCGAAACATTCTGGCTAAGCCCCGATTGTCATGTGAGCGGAAGCTCTTGCAGCGGCCCTAATCAGCGAATTGGCACGCCACAGGCGAATTACTCCACCGGTCCACATATGCAAGGTCTTCCGGATCTCCTGTTTGTCCCTGGCCAAGTTGGAACACCCGTGATTGGAGTACCGTCCTGCACGACGGGAAACCCGTTTGAAGAGGCAATCGAAGGCTGCGATCAGTCGACGAACTACACCTGCGGAGTTTTGCCCGCCAGTGGGGGGACAAACGTGGTCGACCTCTCCGAAAATCCCGATACTCCGACGTCCAACGGTGTCTCCTGCCTGATCCACCAGGCTACGAATTCGGATGTATCAGGGCCCACTGGCCAGGACTACTTTAACGCATTCAAAGCCCCTTCCTCCTATCCATTCCAGATTTACGCAGGTAGCAGCAACCCGGCTGTCGGACCAGGATTGGCGAGCGGCACTCCGATCAGTGTCAGCTCTTCAATTGTCTCTCTGCCGATCTATGACGAAACAACTCCGCTTGGAACCGGCACAACCCCCGTCACGTTTGTTGGTTTCCTGCAGGTATTCATCAATGCCACAGATCAGTGGGGCAACGTCAATGTCACCGTGTTGAACGTCGCGGGCTGCAGCAACAGCGCTGTGAGCTCACCGGTAATCGCCAACTCTCCGATCCCGGTTCGTCTGATCACTCCTCCCTAGAGCAGTAAGGAGCGCGCTAAGTCTGGCTATTGTTCCGGCCCGTCGTCTTTAAGTTCTGCCTGTGATGGGGGCGGAGTCGGCCCGGGTGCGGATGGAACGGTCTGAGGCTCGTTGCGCGCGACAGGAGGCTCCTGTGCGAGCGGCTCATCGTTAGCCGCCTGCGGGAGTGGCGCAATATATCCACCTTCGGAGCGAATGCTAAGAATGACTCGGTCCACTTGCAGCGGATCGTTGGGCGCGCTCAGGATCATGAAGTTGAATCTGGAACCATTCAGCAATCGCGCCAAGACTTCGGGTGCGGGCGCAGGCTGGATTTCCGCCACAACTTTTTCCTGCTCTGCACCTGCCGGTATCGAAATGTCTGCTCCTGTCCGCTGCTGAATCGCGTACAGCACTTCCGACAACGTCGCCTTATTGGCGAAAACACTGAGCAGGCCATTGCGATACGAAACCTGCAGTGGTGGTATCGCAGGCGCGTCGACGTGAACCGGCTCGGTGCTGGTTGTGTAATTCGCTGCGATCA
Source organism: Candidatus Sulfotelmatobacter sp. (assembly GCA_035946775.1). Taxonomy (GTDB): domain Bacteria; phylum Acidobacteriota; class Terriglobia; order Terriglobales; family Acidobacteriaceae; genus Sulfotelmatobacter. Next base: position 71,223 of record DASYZA010000326.1, read on the forward strand.
AACCAGGGCGTCCCGTCGATGTGGCGGAATTGTCCTCTACTCGAGCCGCTGTGCTGGATGGCCCAGAGTCTCCCAGCACCTTGATCATGACCGTGCGCCCATACGGAAAAATCTGGTAAGAGCGCGCGGACTTCAGATCGAGCACAATCCTCGTCACCGGCGGCTTTGATTGAAATAAACCAACGCGAACATCTTTCACTTCCCCACGATCGATCGATTGATTCCGAATCTGGTTGCTGGGAAGAGTGTTCGGAAAATCCACGACCAGGCGATCCGGGCCAGTCAGCACCTGCGACTGCGGCACGATGCGATCACTGGCTTCCACTTCAATCTCAACCGCATCTTTGCTGCCGAGAACTTTCACCGAGCGGACGGAAATCTGAGCGACGGAAGGCACGGCGAGGCAAACGCAGAGTCCGGCTGCAAAGAGCCGACTCGCGCGGACTCGCGAAGAGATATGCATGAACACCTGTGCCCGGGTAGTTTTGCTGGTTCTATCGTGATTCTAACAGCGTTAATCGAATCAGGAACTTACGATGGTATTAGAACCGGGGTTCACCCTGAGACCGAAGAAAGGCCGATATCAGTACGATACCGGCGCGTCTGGCAGGCGGGTGACCTTCGTAGGAAGCGACGGCGCAGAAAGCAGTCCAGCCACGCGATCACCCGTCAGGCTCGCACAAACCTGTCGCGCGCCCTCCAGATGAGAAACGCCAGCCCCGAGCCTACCAGCAGCCACGTTCCCGGCTCAGGCACTTCTCCGCCGCCACCACCGCCAGCTTGGCAAATGTCGGGTTTTTTCTTCTTGCCCTTCCCGCTTTCCGCGCTACCTTGCGCCCCTGGTTTTTTCTGGATAGGGGCACACACTTGCGGCAATGGTGGCGGAGTGATGGGTACCCAGCCCTGACCAGTTCCAATCGGATCGTACAATCCTAAAGGCGGAGCGGGACCTAACGTCGCCACCTGTCTGGGAGTTTCCAATGAAGACTTGAACGGCGCGGGAGGGTTCGCGATCGCCGTTCCAAGCGCAGGGATCACCGGTTCATCAAACTTTGCGGCGGGAGGCTCGGATCGCGACGTGGCCTGCTGCGGGACCTCTTCTACGCGATTAGCGCAGCGGGTTCGCGCCGTCATCTTGCCATCGGTAATGACGGTTTCGCCCTTCTTTAAGCTGACACGATGCCTTGTCCAATAGACCCTGTTTCCGATGCGATAGGAAATATACGCCGTGCGCGCCAGCACCAGACGGACAACGCGTGCGTGATCGTAATCGAACCCCGCATAGTGGGCCGCAACGACTGGATCGTGCTCGGCGGCCCACTTGAGCTCCTGCGGACTTCGCACTCCACCCGGTACGATCGAGTACTTGTAAACGGGGCGCTTCTCAAACTCCATCACTGCAGCCTGCTGTGCCGCAAGGAAACGATCCCGGCTGATTTCCGCGGACTGCCGGCTCGGCTCCGCACTTCGAGATGCGTGGAAAAGAGAAGGGCTCAGGTAGCGCAGTGCGATCGACGCAAAGCACAGCGTGAGTGCGGCACAAAACGTCGCGACCAGAGCGATACGGATATTTCGATTTCGGCGATGACGTCGCGAGCGGCGGCGCCGGACACGGATGACCGTCCCACCTACAGACTCATTCGACAACTTTTTACCCTACCTTGGCCAAGTTCCTGGGACATGGCCTAAAACGCCACTCCTACTCGTGCACTTGGAGGGCCAACACTGGGAGCACAACGTTCAGATAATAACGATCTTCTGGCGACTTTCGGCAACGATGCTACCAGAGAGTGCAGGCCTTTGCACAGGTTAAGTTAGGTTTTGCTGTGGATAATCTGGATGCGGACAATGATGTACTTCGATGCCGAGCAGTTAGCTCCGGTGACTAAAGTAACGCCACTCTCGGGCCATTCCCCCGCGCTTCAACCCACTGGTACTATCCCTTTCGTTACTGAAGTAAAGCGGTGATCGCCGTTCCCTATGGCGGCGCAGCCGGAAACGCTGGATCTCACCCTCAAGATCTTCAGCGAGATTCCCCCAGGTAAAAGCTTTGCAAGCTGCTGTCGCGCTGACAGCAACTGCTGTTTGCTGGGAGGCAAACCCTATGACTTTGAAGCGTACTGCCCTGGCCCTTGTTGTCGCGATGGCTGCATTGACGCTGGTAAATACAGCGGCAGCAAATACAGTTCAGCTGACCTACGAGTATCAGAACAAGGCGTACTATTTCTCCATCAACGGCAGCAAGAATTACACGACGTTGATGTGCGACAGCTTCGATAACAGCATCTACCGTGGCGAGACCTGGACTGCGACGGTGACGCCGTTCCTGCAAGGCATCTCCAACAGCATGTTCGGTAGCAGCATGATCATGGATTACAAAGCTGCAGGACTGATCTACAAAGGCATGCTCAGCGGAACTCTGAGCACACTGCAGGCGCAGTGGGCGGTCTGGGGACTGTTCTCCACGAACGCGCAAAACAACTCGCTCTTCGCCTACTACGGCGGCGCTGCGATCGATGCAACGTATCTCGCTCTGGCGCAAACCGCTCCGAACAGCTCCTACGCCGGACTGCTGCTCTATACTCCGTTCAACGCGAAGCCGGGTTGCGGACCGCAGGAATTCATCGGATACAGCCCTGTACCGGAACCGGGCAGCCTGACGCTGCTGGGAACGGGCTTGCTGGGACTAGCTGGCGCGATCCGCCGCAAGCTGGCTAAAGCTTAAGTTCTGTTTGCATCCTGTTTACCCTTCTGTCTACATCTCACCCTTCGCCGCACAGCCCGCACTGTGCGGCTTTTTTGTTTCAGGTGCACTACTGAAGGCTGTACTCGATTCTGATTCCCCGCTTCTCCACTTCGTCGAGAAACAAGTCGGCGGGCACATCGAGCTCTTGAAGAACGCCTCCGCGCTTGCTGATCGCTCCGGAAGCCAACATCTGCACAACGATGGAAGCGGGCAATGCCGTGGTTCGCATCATCGCACTCATGTCGGTCTTCGGATCGTAATGATCGACCATGGTGAATGAAGCGACTCGTCCCTGCAGCCGGCCTCCGAGCAGGCCGCGCGCGCCCGGCCGGTTTACCGATTCATGGGCCTCAAGCCGCATGATGCAGACATCGGGCCCTTTGGAAGCAAACTTTCCCTCAAAGATTTTCGACATCATGGCTCGCGGGGAGATTTCCGCCTTCCCGAATTTCATCTTTTCGCTCGAAAATAAACCGAGTTCCTTCAACTCACACAACAAGTCGTAGTGCCCCGGATAACGCAAGGTCTTTTCGAAGCACTCGCCCACCTGCCCTTCAAAAGTCTCGGGCAGAGTGGATGTTCCGCCGGAAGTGTGAAACGCAACCAGTGGCGAGAATCCCGCAATGTGGAAGTCTTCCGGCTCGGTGAGCGGATCAATTGTCGTGAGCTTGCCTTTTCGCAGGATTCGAGCCGGCTCGACGTACTCGTTAATCAATCCCTCGACTGAAAAGACCAGTTGATAGTGAAAAGGCGGTGTGGGGCGCTCCGGTAGTCCGCCCACGTAAAGTCGAAGCGCGTCGGCGCGACCTCCCAGGCGGCGCACCAACTCACCTCCCAGGATGGACGCCATTCCTGGAGACAGACCACAATCCGGCGCCAGAGCGACTCCGCGTTTCTCAGCTCTTTTTGCCAACGCCAACTCCTGGCGCACGATGGTGTTGTTCCCGCCCAGATCGGCGAAATGGCATCGCGCTTCGATTGCGGCTCGGGCGAGACCAAGATTCAAGAAGTACGGAACGGCTGAGAGCGCCGCATCATGGCCGTGCATCACCTGGGCGGCAGCTTTTTCGTTGCTGGCGTCGAGCACGACGGCCTTGACCTTGCGGTCGCCTGCAATCCGATTTACTCGTGCCGCGACCTCTCGCACCCGTTGTGCGTCGCTGTCCGCCAAAGTTACTGATGCCACCTGCGGCGTGCGCGCCATGTCGAAGGCGGCGGCTGAACCCATCATTCCCGAACCAATGACAAGAAGCTTCATAGATTTACCTTCCTTTAAGAATTGTTCTGAAATTCAAGAGATGGTGCGGATCAGAACCGCACAGGCAAGTTCGCGCAGGCAGGCCACGACGTCGGAGGCCTCGCACAACGCAGTTCGAAAATCAGATTGAAAGGACGGAAGCTACAAGCCGGCGGGAGCAATTCGCTCGCAGACGTAATGGCGAAGATCAAGCCGAAGCAGGTTCACGAATGATCATATCACTGCGGCCCGGCGTTTCAGAAAAAGTCTTGCCAACTTCAATCAGTGGAACATGGTAGGGCACTCGGTGAAAACTTTTCTATGCTGCAGGCTCCAACATTTCGGCCGCCAGCAGCACTCAAAGATTCATGTCGATACCGACCAGCGTTGCCCGCTCCGGCACTGCAATGCACGTGGCCGATCGATCAACGTTCCACATCAGGCTTAGAACCTTCCTCATCATTCTCACCATCGTTGCCGCGCTCGTTTGTACCGGATCGACACTACTGATCAAGTTCTGGCCTTTTTCCGAGAAGGCGGTGATTCAAGATCTGGCAGAGGCTAGCGACAGCCGAGTTACCGCTCTCAAGTATCATTCGACGTACTTTCCCATTCCCGGTTGTGTTCTCGAGGGAGTCCAATTCCGCCACCAGCCTCAGGATCGTGAACTCGTCAACATTGGGCGACTCCGGATTCAGGGCAGCTATTCCGGAATTCTGACCGGCCACGTACCACGCATCATCGCAGAGGGCGCGCGCATATTTATTCCCCCGTTTGGCACGAAAGAGTTATTCCATAGCCAGCATTCGAACCTGGTTGTCGACACAGTCGTTGCCAATGGCTCATCCGTCGAGTTCGCGCCATCGGAATCTCACAAAGAGCCTTTGCGTTTCGATATTCACGAAGCAACGTTGACGAACGTACGTTGGAACGGGCCGATTGGTTATCGCCTCAAGTTCCACAATCCGAATCCTCCTGGAGAGCTGGCCGTGAACGGAAAGTTCGGGCCGTGGGCTGACGGTCATCCGCAAGACACGCCTATGTCGGGGACCTATAGCTTCGAGCAGGCGGACCTGAGTGTCTATGGGGGTATTGCCGGCAGTCTTTCGTCACAGGGAACATTCGCTGGAGCCTTCCAGCACATCAGCGTTTCCGGCACGACTGACACACCCGATTTCGTCGTCAAAGAAAGCGGCCATAAGGTTCATCTGAAGACGAAATTCGACGCATACGTTGATGCGACGCGCGGAGACACCTTCCTCAACCGGGTCGAAGCCGAGTTCGGTCACACGCTCCTTGTGGCACAGGGAGGCATCGCGGAAACTGAAGGCAAAAAAGGCAAGCAGACTAAATTGCACATCACTTCCACAAACGGACGGATCGAGGACATTCTCGGTCTTTTCACGCGCGAGCACTCGCCGATGTCCGGGAACGCTTCTCTCGAAACTCTGGCGGAGCTTCCCGCCGGAAATGTTCCTTTCCTCAAGAAAGTTCACTTGAACGGATCGTTCGACATCAAGGATGGCTCCTTTACGAAATGGGCTACACAGAATGATGTCGATAAGCTCAGCGCTGGAGCACGTGGGCAGAATAAAGACGATGCCTCCGCCGTCGTGAGCGATCTTCGCGGACGCGTTGATCTCACGAATGGGACAGCACATTTCGCCAGCTTGGATTTCCAGGTGCCCGGAGCGAACGCCCGCATGCACGGCGTCTACAACCTCGAAAACCATCGCGTTGATCTCCACGGCGATATGCGCGTTGACACGAAGATCTCGAAAACATCGAGTGGAATGAAGTCATTTCTGTTGAAGATTCTTGATCCCATTTTCAAGAAGAAGAAAAAAGGTGAGATTGTGCCTATACATATCACCGGAACTTACGAGAAGCCTGAGTACGGACTCGACCTAAACCAAGGAGGTCAGAAGGCCGGAAAGCAAAAGAAACCGTGATGCGTCCCATTGAATACCTTAGTCTCGCTCTCAACAGAAAGAGGGCTCCTATCCTCTCGCAATTTGGCTTCATCAAGCTCACTGCATTGTTCGCTGCGTGCGCGTGCGCAGCTTTCACTCTCTCCTGTGGAAGCTCGAGTTCGTCGCCTCCCCAGACCCCTGCCCCGAGTGGGCAGCTTACGTTCAGTCACGTAGTTCTTGTGGTTGAGGAAAACCACAGTTACCAGGACGTGATCGGCAACTCGTCCATGCCCTACCTCAACAGCCTCGTTTCTCAGTACGGACTGGCAACTCAATATTTCGCGAATGCTCATCCGTCCATTCCGAATTACCTGATGCTCACGACTGGGCAAATGGAATCTTTTGACGACAACTTTTCGGGCACGATCAGCGATGACAACATCGTGCGCGAACTGGTCAAGGCCGGGAAATCCTGGAAAGCTTACCTGGAATCCATACCTTCGCAGGGCTATCTCGGTGCAGACTCGGGAACGTATCTGCGCCATCACAATCCGTTCAGCTACCTCTCCGACGTCCAGAACGACAGCAGTCAGGCCGCAAACATTGTTCCCTTCAGTCAGTTCGCCACCGATCTCGCCAACAACTCACTGCCGCAATATGCATTCGTTGCCCCCGATACGAATAACGATGCGCATAACGGCACTGTTGCACAAGCCGATTCATGGCTTCAAAATAATATTGCACCTTTGCTTTCGAATGGCGGGTTTCAGAATAGCGGCTTGTTGCTCATCACTTTTGATGAGGGAGATCAGACGGATCTGGATCATGGAGGAGGACACGTTTCCACCCTGATCATCAGTTCGCAAGCGAAAAAAGGGTTTCAGTCGCAGTCGCTCTACCAACACCAGAGCACGCTTCGGCTTATCCTTATGGTATCGGGCGTTAGTAACTTTCCTGGCATGACCGGAACCGCGCCTGACATGACCGAGTTCTTTACAGGCCACTGAGGACCAATGATGGCTCGGCCGAAGCGCCGCTTTTATCCCAATGGTTAGGAAAGTGTTGCTATGAACTCTCGGATTCCAGCACGTATTTCGATTGTGCTTCTCGCATTGCTTCTCGCAGCACCTGCGTGGTCAGCCAAACACACCCATCCCCCCGAACTCCCCGATCCGGGTCATGCCAGCATGACGAAGGACAAGCAAGAACAGCTCGGGCTCAAGACCGCAGCCGAAGTCTATAAGCAGATGCCGGTGCTCCCTGATTCCGACCCGGTAACACAGTACGTCAAGCAACTGGGAGCGAAGCTCGTCACCGTGATCCCGGCAGACAAATCCTGGCCCTACCAGTTCCACGTGGTGCAGCAAAGCGACATCAACGCCTTCGCGCTCCCCGGCGGCCCGATTTTCGTCAATGTGGGAACGATCACCGCCGCTGATAATGAGGCGGAATTGGCAGGTGTTCTGGCCCACGAAATGTCCCACGTATACATGCAGCATTCCGCCAAGCAGGCTCCCAAGCAGGAATGGGCCAACGTCCTTGGTGCTCTCGGAGGCTTGCTGGGAGGCGCCGTCGGCGATCTGGCCCAAATGGGGATCCAGTTCGGAGCAGGCACGTTGCTCATGAGGTATTCGCGGAAAGACGAAGCTCAGGCAGACGCTGTGGGCGCAATCATCATGTACAAAGCGGGTTACAATCCCCGCGCCATGGCTGAGTTTTTCCAGAAGCTTGAGAAAATGGCGGGCAATGGCGGGCCACAATTTTTAAGTGACCATCCCAACCCCGGCAATCGCGTGGAAGCGGTCGATAAGGAAATTGCCGACTGGCCGCCCAAGCAATATCTCATCGGCAATCCCGTCTTTGCCGACATCAAGCAGCGTGCCAAGGGAGTCAAGGCCTATACAGGGGAACAGATTTCTGCGGGCGCAAAAAGTGGACAGTGGGCCGCGCAGAATCAGCAAACCCACTCCGTGCCAGACGATATCAAGGCCGCCGGTGGGCCCACCCCTCCCACCTCCGCGCCCCTAACCAACGTCAGTTTTCAACAGGTCGAGCCTAGCAACGATCTCAAGCCATTCCAGGGCACTGATTTCAGCATCTCTTACCCGGCCAATTGGCAGGCCCAAGCCGGACAGAACTCCGCCACATTAGCTCCCGCCGCCGGAGTAGGACAGAACGCAATCGCCTATGGAGTGATCGTCGAAAGCGCGCAGAACGTGGATGCCACCTCGATCAATGACGCTACTCAGGGGCTAATCCAGAACCTGCAGCAAACAAATCCTGGCCTGCGCGTCTATGACAGTCCGAAGAAGATCACCGTGGCAGGAGCCGACGGCCTCTCAACGATGCTGGCTGGCACTTCGCCGATCCGGGAAGGCGACAAAGCACTGCCGGAGAGAGATTGGCTCGTCACGGTAGCGCGGCCACAAGGTGGCATGCTGCACATGGTCTTTATCGCTCCCGAAGATCAATTCGAAAAACTGCAGCCCACGTATCAGAAGATGTTGGAGACCCTGCAGATAAAGTGAATTGGTGGAGCTAGTCGGGATCGAACCGACGACCTCATCGTTGCGAACGATGCGCTCTCCCAGCTGAGCTATAGCCCCTTCGGGGTGGGTCGGAATTGCTGTCTCATTTTATCAGCGTTCTTCGACCAGCACCAATTCTGGGCGCTCGAAGAGAAGAACGCCGGTGACTCCTTCTGATCGATTGGGTGATCAATTTTCTTGACGAACTCCGCGTTTGTGCGTCTAACTAGCGGTAGGCAGGTTATCCGGTCTGGGGAATTTCAATGTTTGCACCATCGACACCCGCTTGCGCGGACCGACAGCGCTGGATACGCGGCATTTCTCTCCTGCTGCACGGCGCGTTTTTGGCCTGGATGTTGCATGCGCCTGAGCCGAGGCTGCTGAATCCCCAGTCCGTCGCATTCGGACAAAACGGCAAATCGGTCACACGACTCTATTGGTCGAGCAAGTCTCCTGACGACGCCTTTCACAGCTCATCCGATCTCGCTACTCAGAAATATCGCCATGAAAGGTACGGCCAGAAGTTAACGTGGAAAGCACCGGCTCAAGTGCCCAAGCTACCAAACTCGACGCCGCTCGCGCGTGTCGAGCAGGAGGACCAGTCCAAAACTCAGACGCTCTCGGCGCTCGGCCACGGCGCGCAGGCCGGCGCGACTTACGGCACTTTGAGTCGCGGCCAGTTCTACGGGGATGAGATCCGGCCAGCACTGCCAGTCACAACTTACGACCCGATCGTATACCCTTGGCAACTCCCGATCTCGGCCGGCAACGAAGTTATCGAAATCACCATTGACGAGCGCGGCGAGATCATCCGCAAAACTGTCCTCCAAAGTCTGGGCTCTGATATCGACACCAAATGCCTTGCCGCCCTTGATAATTGGCATTTCCATCCCGCTACGCGAAACGGCAGCCCTATTCCCTCTAAGCAGGACGCCATCTTCCCTTTCAAGGCACGCGGGTAATGCGGTCTGCCCTACGGCGAGCCGCTATAATTGAGAACGTGAAGCGAAACGCAGTTGAGCAAGTTGCATCGGCAGATTTCCCTACCCGTTGGGGCAGCTTCCGCATTTACGGCTTTCGCGGGCCGGGCGTTAATGGAGACCACACCATTGAGGAAGCCGTCGCCCTCGTCATGGGAGACGTGAAATCGGCACCGCCATTGGTTCGCGTGCACTCCCAATGCCTGACCGGTGACGTGTTTCATTCCTTACGTTGCGATTGCCGCCAGCAGCTAGAGCTTTCTCTCTCGAGGATCACCGAAGCCGGCACCGGAATCCTCATCTACGAACAGCAGGAAGGGCGCGGCATTGGCCTTATGGCGAAACTCCAAGCTTATGCACTCCAGGATTCCGGTCTCGATACCGTCGAGGCCAACGAGCGGCTCGGATTCAAGGCGGACCAGCGTAATTTCGCTCTGCCCGGAGAAATCCTCAAGGCTCTCGGCGTAACTCAAGTTCGCCTGCTCTCGAACAATCCGGATAAGGTCGAGGCTCTCGAGAAAGCCGGAGTTCGCGTTGTTGAACGTGTCCCTTGTGAGGTGACGCCCAGCCCGCATGCCGAAGAATACCTGAAAACCAAGAAAGAAAAACTTGGGCATCTGTTCACATCCACACCATAGGCTCCTTGCACCGACACCAACGCCGTGCTCTAATTCGCAGCATCCCCCCGATCGAATTGTCAGCGACTCGTGAGAAAAAACCGTTCCTCTCTTAACCTTCTTGTATGTGCCACTCTTCTGGGCGCACTCTCGATGGTTTATTACCACGAATTCTTGTTCATGCCTCGCGTGAACGCCGTCTGGGCAGCCAAAGGTTTGGGGAACGGCTATTCCTTTGGCAATGACTTGTACCAAATATGGCTTAGCACTCGAGAGTGGTTTGCTCGCGGATCAAGTCCCTACAGCCCACAGGTCACTGAACAAATTCAACTGGGCTTGTACGGGCGCACTCTCGACCCAAGGCGTCTCTCTGATCCGATTGATCGCCGTACATTTCCCTACCCCATCTTTGTGGACTTACTGTTTTGGCCAGCAGCTTCCGTGTCCTTTGTCACCTTGCGTGTTGTTTTTGTTTGCGTGCTGGCTGGGATTACGCTCGTCAGCATTCTGTGGTGGGCAAGAACCCTTGGGTGGGGCCTCGAAAAAAAACTCCTCGCCACGACAGCACTTCTTACTCTATCGAGTTATGCGGTGCTCGAGGGCCTGTACGCGGATCAACTTGGCCTGATCGTGGCCTTCGTGCTCGCCGCCTCGATGCATGCGCTAAAGCAAGGACGTTTTCTGTTCGCGGGTTTTCTCATGGCTTTGACAACTGTGAAGCCCCAAGTTACCGTCCTGTTGATTCTCTATCTGCTGTTTTGGAGCTTTCACGCCCTGCATTTGCGAAAAAGTTTCGTCATAGGATTTTTCTCCACGATGACATTACTCGTGGGAGCACCTCTTCTGGTCCAATCCCATTGGATTCAGGAGTGGACGAGAACTGCCATCGCTTACCATCGGTACACTCCCCCACCTTTGCTTGCTTTGGTGCTGTCATCCCAAGTCCCGCCATCCATAAGTCCTTATGTGAATACCGCCTTGACGCTGTTGATTGTGGCGGGTGCGCTTATGTTTTGTTGGAAAACCCGGACGACCGGAACCGAGGATGATCAGTTTTGGATCGCGATCAGTATCTTGCTCGCGCTTACGACCATCGTAATGCTTCCAGGACAGGCCGTGTACGACCACGTAATCCTGCTTCCCGGGATACTGCTTCTGTTTAAGTATCGTCATGCACTGTATCGGGCTGGGCGCGCGACTGTAATTCTCCAATCCGTAGGCATCGTCGTGCTCTTCTGGCCCTGGGCCCTGGCGACTGTTTTTCTGTTATTGCATCCGATTTTGCCGCAGGGACTGCTGGATTCGTCTGCCTTCCTCAGTTTGCCAATTCGTACTGCCGCATCTCTTCCCTTCGCGGTATTGGCCCTGTTGGTGTGGACGTGGCGAATCAGGCCTCGAGACCAGAAAGCAGTCTCCTAAGTACAGCCTTTTTCTTCGTTGGTAGATACTGCGTCGCCGCCTCTGCTAGCGCCAGGTAACTCCTTCGCGCGGTCGGCATTTCTCGCAGAACTTCCAAATGCTTTCTTACCGTTTCGACATCGCCACGGACTATCGGTCCGCTAAACGCTCCTGGCGCTCCGAACGACGCGTAGTTCGCCAGTGTCTGTTGAAGTATGGGAATCGCCCGTTTCCGCGCAGCCTTTCGCTTCACACCCGCGAGAACCGCCACCTCTTCACCCATCGCCAACAGCGCGGTCAATAGTGGCGAGGTAAAAGCTCCCCATGCATGATAGGCGGCTTTCTGTTTCTTCTTGATCAGATAAGCGTGCCCACCCAGATCACGCACAATTCGCCGAGATATCTTCACGGCCGCTGCATTGCCCTCAATCGCGAAGGAAACTCCCGAAAGCGACGGTCGCGACCCGCGCACAAACGTCATCAAGGGATGCACTGAAGCAACCACCGCTCCTTTTTTTCGTAATGCGGCCAGCTCATCACTCGCGAGAGCTCCACTGGAGTGAAGGGCAACCCTTCCTTTTCCCTGGAAAGTCGATGCCAGCGAAGCCGCTACCTTTGCAATCTCCGAATCTGGCACACAGAACCAAACAATTTTGCTTTGTACTTTGTCGAGGCTGGAGAACACTCGCGCGCCAATCCTGCTTGCCAACTTCCTGGCCCTGGCGAGTGATTTCTTCTCTGGCCGCGAAATGATGGCGTCAACCGTATAGCCGGCTTCTTTCAATGAAGACGCCAAAGATGTGCCCAGATTCCCTGGCCCTACGATGGCAATGTGTGGCTTCCGCCCCATGCCGGGCAGCATAACAGAACCTTAACCGACGATCAGAAAGCGATCGCATCGACGCTGCTTTATATTGTCTTCATGGCTAAATCGCCTTCTTCCTCAAAAGCACGCTCCCCAAAAAGAACCAAAGCACGTATCGTCTCCTCGCGCACGGTGTACCGCGGGCCCGTCTTCTGGGTCACCACTGATCACGTTGTCGAACCGGGGGGCATTAAGGTGCGCCGCGATCTCATTCACCACTCGGGATCTGTAGTCGTTTTAGCGGTCGACGATTCCGCCGCGACTCCTCGCGTGCTGCTCGAACGCCAATACCGTCATGCCGCGCAAGATTATCTGTGGGAGTTGCCTGCTGGCCGCATCGATCCTGGGGAAGACGAACTCACCGCCGCCAGACGCGAACTCATCGAAGAAACCGGCTATCGCGCCGAACATTGGCATCGCATCTTCAAGTTTTACGCCAGCCCCGGCTTTATGGCGGAAACCATGTCGGTGTACATGGCTACCGGGCTTCGGCGCGGCGCGGCCGAACCAGAAGACGACGAGGTGATTCAAAAACGAATGGTGCCTCTTCCCACCGCAATCGGCATGGTGTTAAAAGGAACGATTCGCGACGCCAAGACCATTTCGTCGGTGTTATGGCTGGATCATGTGCAACGCGTCACCGGCCTAAGACTACGGAAAACGAGCCGCTGATAAACGTGTTAAGTTGCGCAATGGCACGAATCGGTTGTGCGAATTCTTGCGCCACACTTTTCGCGCTAGCTTCTTGACAGCACAAAACCTTGCGCCCCAAAATGCATCTCATTACTGCGGGCACGTCCTCCGCCCCCACAGAGGTCGTGCAGAAAGAGGGGCTCGTGGAACGTTTGAAAGGGACCGTGAAGTGGTTCAATAACGCCAAAGGATATGGTTTCATCGGGCGCGCAGATGGGCCAGACGTATTCGTTCACTACAGCGCGATTAATTCTGAGGGGTACAAAAGTCTTCAGGAAGGTGACCAGGTTGAATTTGAGATCGCCGAGGGCCAGAAAGGTCCCCAGGCGGCAAACGTAATTAAAGCGGCTTAACAAGTCTCTTTACGTCATTCTCGCAATCCGCACTAACATTGCGGTCAAACGAGAAGTATCGTCAGCCGTCGAGAGAGCGCACTCCGCGCGTTTCCTCGACGGCATCTCTTTTGGCCTGTTCACGCCCTGCTTTTTCCCTCGCCTGTAGCTCTCCTCGCCTGCTCTGATTTACCCTTGTTTGTTCCATGGACAACAAAGCCATCGCCAATATCCTCTTCGAAACTGCCGATTTGCTCGAAATCGACGGACAGGATTCCTTTCGCATACGTTCTTACCGCAACGCGGCACAAGCTATTGAAAACCACCCGCAGCAGATCAAGGAAATCATCAGCGACCCGAAGCAAGTTCTTTCCATTCCTGGCATCGGCAAGGGAATGCTCAATAACCTCAAAGAACTGTTCGATACCGGCAAGCTGGCGGTCCAGGCGGAACTGCTCGAGAAATATCATCCGTCAATGCTGCAGCTCTTGAAAATTCAAGGATTGGGCCCGAAAACAATTGCTTTGATCTGGAGTGCCTACAAGGTGAGCGACGTCGATGGCGTCGAGAAACTCGCGCGCGAAGGCAAGATTCGCGAACTACCGCGCATGGGCGAGAAACACGAAGCCAAATTGCTGAAGGCCATCGAAGACTACCGACGTATCGGCGGACGATTCCTGATCGACGCCGCCGAACTCGAATGCGAGAAGCTCACCGCATATATAGAAAAGTTTGAAGGCATTGATAAGATCACTCCGGCTGGATCCCTGCGCCGCGGACGCGATACGATTGGCGATCTCGACATCCTCGTCACAGGGGCGGCCTGCTGCGATGAATCCGCCCGCCAGGAAGCAATCTCCTACATCGCGAAATATCCGCCTCTCATGGATGTGATCGCCAGTGGCGACAACAAGATCAGCTTTCATCTGCGCAACGGCATGCAGGTAGACGTGCGATTGCTCCCGCCAGAATCTTTCGGCGCGGCCATGCAATATTTCACAGGATCGAAAGCCCACAACGTGGCGCTTCGTCAGCGCGCTCTAAAGATGGGATACACGTTGAACGAGTACAGTCTGGCGATACTCGAGGGCGGCCAGCCTGTGGCCGGCAGTACCGAGGAGGAAATTTACGGCAAGCTGAAGCTGGACTACATCCCACCGGAAATGCGCGAAAACCTGGGTGAGATCGATCTCGCGCAAAGCCACACTCTGCCGCAACTGATCTCACAAAAAGATCTCCAAGGCGACGTGCACATGCACACCGTCGAAACCGATGGCCGCAACACGATTGAAGAGATGGCCGAAGCGGCCAAGGCACGCGGCTACAAGTACATGGCGATCACCGATCATTCGAAGAATCTCGCTTTCGCCAATGGACTCGACGACAAGCGCGCGCTTGAGCACATCCAGCGCATTCGCGAAGCAGATAAGCAAATCGACGGCATTACCATCTTCGCCGGAATTGAGGTCGATATCCTCGCCGATGGCGACCTCGACCTTTCCGACGACGTCTTAGCTCAGATGGATATCGTTATCGCCAGCGTACATTCGGTGTTCAACCAGGAACCGGCGAAGATGACGGAGCGCCTGCTCAAAGCCATTGAGAATCCCAACACATCGATCATCGGCCACCCGACCGGCCGAATCCTTCTCCGCCGCGACTCCTATGGCTTCGACATGCACGCCGTCCTTACCGCAGCCGCCAAGCACAAGGTCGCCATGGAGTTGAACGCCTATCCCGACCGTCTCGATCTCAACGACGTTCACCTCCGCCAAGCGAAGCAGCATGGCGTCAAGATCGTCATCAATACCGACTCCCACCACACCTCGCACATGGACAAAATTCGCTTCGGAGTGCTCCAGGCCCGCCGCGCCTGGCTGACCAAGGATGATGTGCTGAACACGCTCTCACCCCAAACGTTCGCCAAAGCCATGAAGCATGGTTGGTGACGAATTCGGACTTTGCCCAACTTCCTCCAGTTGTCGATAGCGCCTCCGAAGCAGCCAAAGGTACGCTGGTCCACGACTTCGTAAGGTCACCACCCCGGAGTTTTCCACAAGCGTTTTATGTTCACATAACCTTTACCCTCGATTTTCAAACGCACATACTGGCCTCGCAAATACCAAAGGAGCAGTTCGTTGGATTCAGATAGACAGCGCGAGACCTTGCAAATCACTGAAATTAATGGCCAAGCCTGGACTTATACCCAGAAGACCGGTGAACTCGAACACGACGGCGAGCCCATTGGCACTGGCTATTCCGGCTGTGGAGAAGGCAAGAACAACCCGGAAATGCAATCGGTCCACAACATCGGACCAGTCCCAAAGGGCAATTGGACAATCTCCGGCCCTCCTGTGAACACACCGCAGCACGGCCCCTACGTCCTTCGACTCACGCCCAGGTCAGAAACCGAGACATTCGGCCGCAGTGGATTCCTCATCCATGGAGATTCGAAAGCTGCACCAGGAACGGCATCTCAGGGATGCATCATCCTGGCGCGACCTATGCGAGAGAAGGTGTGGGAGAGTGGCGACCGCGATCTGGAGGTCGTCGCGGAACTTCCACTTACAAGCGACGAGAAAAAATAGTCAAGGTGGTAAACCGGTCGTCTGCGAGGCGTAAAATCAGGCCAGTAACGGAATAAATCTATGTCTGATGTTCCTCAACCTCCTTCCGCTCAGGGTTCCGCCCCTCAGACGACCACAACCGAAACGCCTGCCGGGCAGCCCGCTACGCCTCCTCCTTCCGTCGGTCCCACGATCAACATCGGCGAGGAGTATGGTACCGCGAAGAAGAATCTTCCCCCCGCCAAGATCGTTCTCATCGCGGTCGGCGCTGTTTTGGTCGTTGTGCTGATCGCTTCGTTCCTCAAGCGCGCGAAACCCCAAGGCTCCGGATCTCTCGACAACGTGGTCGCAGTCGACACTGGGCAGAATTCGACCATGGTCGCGCTCACTTTTACGTTGCACAACGACAGCGATAAGGCCCTGTACATTCGCGAACTGCAGAGTGGCTTGAAAACGCCAACCGGAGACACCAAGGTCGATGCGGTCTCTGCCGTCGACTTCGATCGCTATTTTCAGGCCTTCCCCGACCTGAGAAATGGCTCCCAGCCCGCTCTAGCTCCCGAAACCCGGATGGAGGTGGGAGACACCATCCATCGCACCATCATTGTGGCGTTTCCGAAAACTCTAGCGGAATTCAATCAGCGCCAGTCCGTGAGTGTGATCATTTGGCCCTATAACTACACGGTTCCCCTCGTCCTCACAAAATAGCCTCTTGCGCGAACCGGCCCGGATGCGTTTCTATAAACGCATGAAAATTACGTGTCGCCTTTTGACTTCTTTCGTCCTCATGCTCCTCGCGCTGGCGTCGCTATCATTTGCCGCGGGAGCCAAAAATGGCAAATACCTCTTCTTCGTCGGCACCTACACCGAACAAGGCAGCCAGAGCAAGGGTATTTACTCCTATCGCTACGACGCCGCAACTCACGAGGTCACTCCTCTCGGACTCGCTGCGGAAACCACGAATCCATCGTTCGTCGCTGTCAGTCCGAATGGAAAATTCCTCTACGCGGTCAACGAACTTGGCAACTACAAAGGGCCGAATAGCGGAGGCGTCAGCGCATTCTCCATCGACCACTCCAACGGCAAGCTGACGTTCCTCAACGAAGTGCAGTCGCGTGGCGCCGGACCTTGCTACATTTCGGTCGACAAGACCGGAAAATGGGTACTCGTGGCGAACTACGACGGCGGAAGCGTCGCGGTTTTCCCTGTCCAGGCGGACGGCAAGCTTGGCGAAGCCTCCAGTTTCCTGCAGCATACGGGACATGGCGCAAATCCCCAGCGCCAGGAAGCTCCACACGCCCACTCCATCGATCTCTCGCCCGATAACCGGTTCGCGTTTGTCGATGACTTGGGCCTCGACGAGTTGCTGGTCTACAAGTTCGACAGCGCTAAGGGAACGCTAACGCCCAACGATCCTCCCTACGCCAAGGTGGATCCGGGTTCCGGTCCCCGCCATTTCGCTTTGGCACCCTCGGGCAAATTCGCCTATGTGGTCAGCGAGATCAAGGGAACGGTCACAGTCTTCTCCGTCGACCTTAGCAAAGGCGCGCTGCACAAATTGCAGGCCGTATCGACATTGCCGGACGGCTTCAAGGGAGATATTGAAGACGCCGAGGTAGCGGTCCATCCGTCCGGCAAATTCCTCTATGCTTCGAACCGTGGCGACGGCAACAGCATCGCCGTATTCTCCATCGACCCGAGCAAAGGTACGCTGACCCGGATCGATATCACACCGACGCAAGGGAAGGCCCCGCGGCACTTCGCCATTGATCCCACCGGCACCAGGTTGTTCGCAGAAAACATGAGTTCCAACAACATCGTCGAGTTCCAGATTGATCAGAAAACCGGCAAGCTCACGCCGACGGGGAAGACCCTCGAAATCGGGCAGCCCGTTTGCTTGAAGTTTGTGAAAGTGGAATAGCGAACCTTCACCAGGTGCGTCGAAAGAAACGGCAGCAGGGCCCTATTGCTTCTTCTGAATAAATCTTCTGCGCGCCAGATGCGTGCTCGCATCCGGCTTGATCTCGTCATATTTTAGACACGAGATCGATCCATCCACTTCCAGCACGGCCAGCGCCGTCTGGTCGACGCCGCCGATCCCATGCTCCCTGAGAGCACGGTTCAGTTCATCGATGCTGACGTGCTCTTTGGCCATATGCGATTCAATCGCCTTGCCGTCGTGAACCAGCAATGTCGGCTGTCCCTGGATCAGTTTGCGGAAACGCCGGTTTGCTCCCGACATCTCCGCAATCAGGTAATTCAAAACCAGCAATGTGCCGGCCGCGATCGCACCTCCCATCAGAGAGGTATCAGGCCCCGTCATCGCGTTTTGTACGGAGTTGGAAAGAAGCAGGAGCAGTGTGAGGTCGAACGGAGTCATCTGCCCGACCTCACGCTTACCACTAAGACGTACGCCGATCAGAACCAGCAGATAAATCACGCCCGTACGCACGAAAATCTGTAACAGCACGTGCGCGCCGGGAAAAAATGCCGAGCTCAATTCCCGCTTCCTGAGACTCCACTGGCCGTCACGGGTACTGGAGCACTTTTCGGCGTGCTCAGATAACCCGTGGCCTTCTTCTTATCGACAGTCCAGACCACGAGTTCGAACAACAGGTGGTCACGCCCGGAATAAAACTGGATCGGTTCCGCGATGTTCCGATCTTTCTTTTCCAGCGTCTTGTCGTCCGAGGTCACGTTCAGAGTGAACTTGCCCCTCTTCGGATCAACCTTCTTCAGCTGCAGGCTAACCGTCGAAACGGGCTGCGGTTTGGCCCCTTTGAGCAAGGTGAATTCGTAGTAGTTGCGATCGCCCTTATGCTTCAGAACTTCCAGATCAGCTCGGGTGTTGGCAATCAGCCCGCTCTGCACTCCCAGATCGCCAACCGCGCTCTGCAGACGGGCCTTGGTTGATTCCAGGTCCGCCTTGGTCGACGCCACATCAGTCTTCACGCCGCCAACATCGGTCTTCACCCCGGCAACGTCGCCGCTAACGGCCGTGATCTGTGCCTTCTGTGCGGTCTGCTCTGCTTGGAACCGCTGCTCGGCCGCCTTCTGCTCTGCGAGCAGATCCTTCGTGCGCTGAGCCAGTTCCTTCTTGGTCATCCCAGCCTGATGCGCGAGAGTCTCCTCCTGCGCTTCGGAGGTCTGCATACGATTCTGCAGTTCCTTCACTTCCGCCTGGCTCGCAGTCAGGTCGCTGGTCAGTTTTTGGATTGCCGCGTGGTTGCTGTACTGCGCATAACCGGCACCCGCCACAATCACTATTGCCAGGATCACCAGAATCCATTTGCCGGTATTGGACTGGGGCTCCATTTGTACGTGTCCATCTTCATCGGCCATACACTACCTCCTCAGTAGCACTGTAACTATGAATTGCAGGGATGGCTAATTGTTTAGCACTGGATTCTTACTGTCAATTACCTCATAGGATGCAAAGATTTCCCTAGGAGTTATCGCCGGTACTCCAATGCTTCCTCCCAGGCGGGCTCTGGATGGCGTAGTATCTCCGCCGCGGTCGCACCCAGCTTCTTTTCCAGCCTGCTTCGCATGTCGGTCACGGAGTGTGGCAGTGGCGAGTTCTGAGCCGATCTCGCGGACGCCTGGGCCTTAACTAGGCAAGCATACGCCAACCGGTCCGGAAAACCCGAGTCCTCCAGGAAACGCCCGTAGGCGAACCAGTCGGCGGCGGTTGCCGCATCGTCTCCGTTCGATGCGTCCAGCCGAAGCGCGCGCTGATAGAGGCGCAGCGCTTCATCCAGCCTGCCGGATTGCGCGTCGAGACCCGCCTCATTCATGTCTGCGATACTCTCCAGCTTGGGCTTAGCAGTCTGCACCGCTAGCTTTTCGGCCATTTCGTAGGATTTGAGGGCAACGTCGGTCTGCGACGAGCGCGCCTGGCACTCTGCCATCCGCAACACGATCCCAATAATAAATTCCGCCGATGGGCGATTTTGAACACTCTGCTGCCCGATTCGTTCCAGATACCACTGATAGTGCGCCGCCGCTTCCCGAGCCTTGCCTTCGCGGTCCAGTTCATGCGCCAGATACAAATGGGCAACCCTCTGGCTGGGATCAATCGCCAGCGCCTGATTCCAATCCGCTAATGCCTGATCGGCGTGATCGAACTGCAAAGCCAAAATCCCGTGGTCCACCAGCAAGTTAGGATCGTTCGGACTATATTTCAGTGACGCTTCGGTCAGCTTAAGGGCCTCATCAAATCGCTTTTCATCGACCAGGAACTTCAGGAGTGCCTGTCGCGGCGCAGGATCGGCAGGCGTGATCTCGATGGCTCGCCGCCACGCCAACTCGGCTTGCTGCGGATTCCCATTTTCCAACTGTTTGCGCGCCAGCCGCATTTGCAGCTGGCTGTCAAACGAGTCGAGTGCGGCCGCGCGCTGCAACGCGGTGATATCGTCATTTCGAAGCGAAAGATAGTGTCGCGCCTGGTCAACGGTTCCCCAAACCAGCAGCATAACCGCTGCACTCACCTGTATTCTGCGCGCGACTGTACTATCTCCTACAAGCCAGCGGAGCTTTGAAACCAGCGACCCTCCGGCATTGGAGAGCGAACCTTCAACCTGCTCCCGGGAATTGAGCAAAAACGCTGCAACTCGGCCGTCCCGTAGCTTCCAGATTGCACCATCCAGAATGAAGTGATGGATATTTACCAGCGCGGTGAAGATCAGAAAGCTGGCGGTGAAGTCCTGGTGGAAGGCTCGGCTTGCCAGCCAAGGCCCGGGCACAAATAGCGCAATTCCGCCGGCAATAAGTACGCCGAAATACGCCAGCCCGCGCCAAACGTGGCGGTTGTTCTCAGATCCCTGACCTGCTGCCTCGCGGCGCGCATAGTAGCTGGTAATCCACAGATACTGCGCGGAGTGCATCACCGCCAGCACGCCGGTGCTGTACCGGTTCTGCGGGATATCAAGATGTCGCAATAATGAGATCGATGCCGGCAAGAGAAACCACAAGAATTGCGACGAGAAGAGTGTCAGCGACGGCAACAACGGTCGCCAGCCAGTATCCTTGGACAGTTTTCTGAATCCGAAGACCGACAGCACAACAAAAGCTGCGATCAGGATGATCTGCTCCGACCGGCTTACGACGGCCGGGATGCCCATCGAGATAAACAGTGGATCGCTGGATGCCCCAGTGTGGAAGCCGAGAAACAAGACCAGATAGGAGACGATAAATGCTCCGTACAACGCCCCGCGTGTGCGCTTATCCGGAGTGGCTCCGGCTCGCCGGGCGAACATCATGAAGAGTCCGTAATTCTGCCCGCTGTAATGCCACGGACTCCATGTCAAATAGATCGTAAAGATCCAAGGCAGAAGGCGCAGCCAGAAATGCGACAACACCAGCGTCAACAGAACCAGGGCGGTGATGTGCACGGTGAAGATGCGATATTTCTGGAAATCTTCTGCGCGGTGATAAGCGCGATAGATCGTCGCCATGTAGTGCGGGTAATTAAAAAACAACGCCAGCGCATAGAAGACAACCGACCACGTCCGCGCGCTCGACGCGAGCGACAAATAGGAAATCAGCAGCAGCGGAAGCGACCATGCTCCGCAACCGACAATTAAATCGAGCCACGGATTGTAGATCCATGGTCCGGCCTGTTCCCTCAAATCTCGGGATTTGCTCATACGAATGTCGCTGTTTTCGGGGGCCACCGCGTCGCGATCTCGCGGATCTACATGCGCGATTTCACGATGCAAGTTTGGTGTGGCTTGACGCGATTATAGGTGGGAAGAACGCAGCTACCGATGTCCCTCAGGGTTCCACAAGGGTAACGAAAGTAATGGATGATTCTGGCAGGCGACCAAGCCCTTTGTCGTTCGGACCTGAGACGAAGTCTCAGGGAGGATCTGCTTCTGCCCTAGGAGAACGCAGAAGTCTGCTAGCGTGCTCCGAAATGACAAGAGGCTTACCGCACTCCCGCCATCGACGGCTGTTCTTTACTTACAAAGGGTCTCTTCTTCACCGCCATCAGTTCGACGGCTTTATGCGCAATGTGCTCTGCGCTGACTTCGAACTCCTTGATCAGCTCCCAGGGAGCTCCGGAATCTCCGAACCTGTCTTTCACTCCGATCGCACCGGTAATCACCGGGACTCCATACAACTGAGGGCTCTCGGTGAGGACGCCGCTGACTCTCCAGGCCAGTGCGCCAATCTGGTGCTCTTCCGCTGTCAACACTACGCCGGTCTCGTGCGCCGCACGAATAATTGCTTCTGCATCAATGGGCTTGATGGTGTGCAAGTTCAAAACGCGAACCTCATAGCCAAACTCTTTCTTCAGAATGTAAGCTGCCCGCAGCGCCTCCGGAACCATGGGCCCACAGGCGATGATGCTCAGGTCCTCGTCTTCGTTCTTGTAGTACGAGGCTAGAACCGTGTCAAACGCGTCAAGAAAGCTCGGGCCTTCCCAGCGTAGGCGAATCACATTCGCCTTGCCGAATACGAATGGTGTCTTCTCGTCGGTCACGATCGGCGTGGCTTCGCGCGCAAACCGAATGTACTTCGGCCCGGCATGCTTGAGCAGCAGATAATCTGTTGCCTTTCGCGTTTCGATCATGTCGCAGGGCACCACCACCGACATGTTAGGCAATCCCTGCATGGCAAACACATCTTCCAATGCCTGATGCGTCGCGCCATCCGGGCCGACGGAAACTCCGCCGTGCGCGCCGGCGATCATCACATTGAAGTTCCCGTAACAAACGGATGTGCGAATCTGATCAAGGTTGCGTGCAGCGGCGAAAGTCGCGTACGTCCCAAGCACGGGCAACTTCCCTTCCCTCGCCAGTCCGGCCGCGGCCGAAGTGGCCGACTGCTCAGCAATTCCCATGCTGATCCAGCGTTTTTTGCGCTCGGGCTTTCCGGCATAGAAATCGCTGATCGTAATTGATCCGGAGATGTCCAGCCCGAGACACACGACTCGATCGTCGTCGCCATTTGCCGCCAGCGATTGGCCGAACCCCTTGCGGGTCGGCTCCATTTTGACCTTCATGGTGTCACCCGAATTCCACCAATAGTTCCGGCTGAACTTCGGCATCTTGACTTCCAGCTTCTGATCGACTTCTGCCTGGTATGCCTTGGCCTTCTCGAGCAAATGCTGAACTGGAATCTCGTTTGTCAGTTCCAGTTCTTCCAGTCCCTTCATCATCTCTTCATAACTGGGAGCCTTCCCGTGCCAGCCCGCTTGGTCCTCCATGAAACTGACACCTTTCCCCTTGACCGTATCCGCAAGGATCACAACCGGCCGTCCCTTCACCGATCTCGCCTGCTGCAACGCGTCCACGACCTGCTCCATGTCGTGCCCATCCACTCTCAACACATCCCAGCCGAAAGCGCCGTATTTGGCGGCCAACGGCTCAACCTGCATAACGTCCTTGACCAGACCATCGATTTGCAAACGATTGCAGTCGATGATGGCGATGATGTTGTCAAGCGCGTAGTGCCCCGCCTCCATGGCTGCTTCCCAGACCTGTCCTTCTTGCTGTTCTCCGTCTCCCATGATGCAGAAGATCTTGTGGTGCTTATCGTTCAGGCGCGCCGCCAGCGCCATTCCCACTGCGATGCTCAGCCCTTGTCCCAGCGATCCCGTCGAAACTTCCACCCCCGGCAGCTTCAGCCAATGCGGATGTCCCTGGAATGGAGAACTCAGTTTCCGCAGAAGCGCCACATCTTCTTTGCCACAAAAGCCGGCGAACGCAAGCCCCAGATACAGACTGGGAGCCTTATGTCCGGTCGACCAGATAATGCGGTCCCGGTCCGGCCACTTCGGATTCTTCGGATCATGGTTCGCGATCTTCAGATAGAGAGCGGCAGTGATGTCCATGATCGAAAGCGTTCCGCCCGCATGGCCCGACCCTGCAGCATGCAGCGCCACGAGGTCATAACCGCGCATCAGGTCGGCGGCTTCGACCAACTGGTCGATGGAATAATCGCGGATTACTTTCCCCGTACAGGAATCGGTGAGAGCCATGGAATCCCCCTTTGCCACACGAAGATGGCAGGACGACGTGCCTGTCAGAGGGTAGCCATCGGGCGCAGAAGCAGGCGGTGATTCCAATCACACTAGGAGGTGAGCACACGACCTTGGGACCCTTGATAGTTCTTGTCATTCCGCAGCGAAGCGAGGAATCTGCTGTCGCCTGCAGCGCCGCACCAACAAGCAGATTCCTCGCGCCAAACTGCGACGCTTCGGAATGACAAGGGACTACTTGTCAGGAGATAAGTTCTGGCTATTCGAATCGCCAGCGGGTGGACTTGCTCTGGAAATACTTCTCCCACAAGGCGAACACAACCTTCGGACGAACCGCAAACACCGGTTCCTTCATCGAGAGCATGTCGTCTTTCATCTTCGAGAGGTCCCAATCGTATTTCCGCTCATAGGCAGGAATCATCTTCCGCCGGGCTTCCACATCGGCGATCTCCGCGACGCCCTCAACGATTACAGCTTCCTCTGCCTTCTCCGTACAGATAACGCATCTCGGATTTTCGGCCAGGTTCTGTGCCTTTCGCGACTTGCTGCCCGTGCTGAAAAGAAACCGTCCGTCCTGCCACATTCCCCAGATCACCATGACGTGCGGAGTGCCATCCGGCCTGACGGTTGTGATCCAGTAATTGTGTGATTTCTTCAGCCGCTGCTCCGCCCAGGACCAGGCGAGCAGCCCTTTTTTACCCTCAGGAAATCCGTATCCGGGCGCAACGGGGCGAGTGGACTTGGGGGAGCTAGACGCAGACTGCTTGCTCTTCGTTGGCATAGGAATTCCCTAATGGAGCAGTTGTGTTGAACGAAACGTGTGGCCCAAACCCGAGAAAGAGGAAAGCTGAGAGCTGACAACTGGCAGCTACTTTACAAGTTCTTCCTCGTCCACTCATCGATCCGTTCCAGCGCCTGCTGCAGGTTCTCCAAAGAGTTCGCCACACTGAAGCGGAGATATCCTTCGCCAAATTCGCCGAACGCCGTTCCCGAGAGCGCTGCAACTCCTGCTTGTTCCAGCAGCGTATCCGCCAGCGGCTTTGATTTCCAGCCCGTCTTTGTAATGTTCGGGAAGACGTAGAACGCGCCCTTCGGTATACGGCAGGAGAATCCTTTGATCTTGTTAAGACCAGCCACAAAAGCATCGCGACGCTGCTGAAATTCATCGCGCATCCGATCCACAGAACTCTGATCTCCACGGATCGCCTCGATTCCCGCGACTTGGGTGAAGCTTGCCGTGCAGGAATTCGAGTTGGTCATCAGGCGTGTCATATGAGCGGCGAGATCGGCACGCATGACTCCGTAGCCCATTCGCCATCCGGTCATCGCATACGTCTTTGAGAATCCATCGAGCAGAATGGTGCGTTCCTGCATGCCAGGAACCGTCATGATTGAGAAGTGCTCGCCGCCGTCAAACAGCAAACGGCTGTAGATCTCATCGGAGAGAACCATGATGTTCCGATCGCCAATTACCTTGGCAATCTGCTCAATGTCGCGGCGGCCGAGCACGCCGCCCGTGGGATTCTGCGGCGAGTTAATGATGATCAGCTTGGTCCGATTGCTGATGAGCGCGGCCAGTTCGTCGACATCGAGCGCGAAGTCACGATCTTCCCGCAACGCGATTGGAACTGCGCGTCCGCCAACGTAGTTGATCATCGACTCGTAAATCGGGAAGCCCGGATTCGGATAGATCACTTCATCCCCATCATCGATGAGCGAGAGAATCGTGAAGAAAATGATCGGCTTGCCTCCGGGAACCACGACGACCTGATCGCTCGAGACCTTCACGCCGCGCGTGCGGCTCACATACTCGGCGAGCGCTTGCCGCAGATCCGGCAATCCCGCAGATGGGCCATAATGCGTCCATCCCTGGCGCAACGCGGTGACTCCCGCTTCAACGACATTCGAAGGCGTATCGAAATCGGGCTCGCCGATTTCCAGATGAATGATGCTCTTGCCCTGCCGCTCAAGGGCGCGGGCTTTGTTCAGAACTTCGAAGGCTGTTTCGGTACCGAGCCGGGACATGCGCTGGGCAAGCTGCAATTGGTGCTGGGTGGCTCTTTCCATGGCGGGAAAACTCCTAAAAAACGCAAACGGTTTATTATACGCTCGGTTTTACAGCCGCTCCGAGTGTCGCCGATGAGGACGCTTATGGCTTCGCTGGGCTGACCGGGTCGTCGTAGTGACAGATGCCCCAGCACGCAACCACAGCGGCGGCTCCGAGTGCCATGATGCGCGCCGGGAGGGAGTTCATTATGCCGCCGACACCTTGGGTAGGCTGCGCCACGTCATCGCCTCCCACGCATTTTTCGTCGCGGGACTTCTGTTCGCCTTGATGGACGATGCTGCGGTCACGGTGTGCTGCATCCTTTCCGGTCTCAAGGTTCTTCTGACGAGCGTCGATGTAGACATCGTCTTTCACAGCGTTGACGGTTACTTTTCCGTTTACGTCGATGACGTCATATTGCGTCGGTTGGGCTGTGTTGACCGGCGTGATGGTGATACAACCGACACGCACGCGCAATCCACGACTGGTCGCGATCGAGAGGCTGCCATGGTCGAGCGCGAGTTCATCGGAATGGAACTGCACCATAGTTTCGCCATTGATCTGAGCAGTTGAGCCTGTCAATTCCAAGCGCGCAACGACATTTCTCAGCGTCCTTACTTCGTCATTCTCGAAGACGGCGATGGACGGTGGTGCAGAACTCTCGTTCACGAAGACGCCGTTCTCGCTTCCATGCAACATCGCGCCGCTGACATCCTGTGCCATCAACGAGACGGGAAACACCACGGCGAGGGGCAAGCACACGAAATGGCGCCATCGCGACTGCATATGGCCCAAAAAAGTCCGCACTACCTCCTCTGGCAAGCTTATCGTGCGTTTCGCGACAACACTATTGGCTTCAGAGGTGCTTAGAACAGGCGATCGGCGGCACGTCAGACACGAGCGAAATCGATGTATCCCTTTTGTGGATCGGTGCGAATGAGTTTGGCACGGACTTTGTCGCCGACGTCGAGACCGTGTGCACCTTGCGCCAATAGACCTTCAATGTGCGGCTGCAGGACACGGACGAACGTTCCCCGATCGGTGACTCCGGTGACGATGGCGTCGAAGACTTCGCCGACGCGGTGCTGCATGGCGACAGCGGCGAGGCGCTTCGACATTTCGCGTTCGACCTTGCGCGCGGCATCTTCCTTCACCGTGCAATTTGTCGCGATGGCGGTAAGTTCGCCGTCGGAATAAGGATTCGATTGTCCCGCGAGCTTCGCCTTGAGCAGGCGTTGCGTGACCACGTCGGCGAAGCGGCGGTTCGGAGCAGTCGAGTGCGTGTAGTCCTGCACGGCAAGACCGAAATGTCCGGGAGCAGGTTCGCCCGCACGCTCCAGAACATATTCGCCGGGACCGATCAGTTTGATGACGGTCAGCGAGAGGTCGGCAAAGTGATCGGGATCGGCAGCTTTGCGGCGTAACAACAGGTCATTGAGAGCTTTGGAATCCGGCTGCGGCGGAAGCGTTTCGCCCTTGCTTGCGGCCAGGGCGACGATGCGATCCCAGCGTTTCGGCGTGCGCACGATGCGGCGCAGTGACGAGACATTCTCCAGGAATCGAGCGACGACTCCGTTGGCGGCAACCATGAAATCTTCGATCAGGTCTGTCGCGTGGTTCTTCTGCTGCTTCACGACGTCGACGACCTGTTCATTGAGGATCAGCGGATGAACTTCGTCCGTTTGCAGGTTCAGCGCGCCGTGCTGATAGCGCTGTTGCTTGAGTCTTTGCGCGACGTCATCTTGCAGCCTGAGTTGCTCTTGCAGTTCGGTTGAAGCTGCGACTTTGGGCGGAGCGACAGCAGTTCGCTCCAGCCACGCACCTACGGAGTTGTATTGCAGCTGAGCTTTGTTGCGGACGGTGGCGCGATAAACGTCGGACGATTTCAGGTTTCCTTCCGGGTCGGCGACAAACTCGATCACCACTGCGGCACGATCCTGCTCCTCGAGCAGCGACGTGACTCCGGTCGAGAGTTCGTCGGGAAGCATGGGAAAGTTGCGGACTCCGGTGTAGACCGTTGTGGTTTCGCGGGCGGCGTGCTGGTCGAGAGGAGTTTGCTTGGCGACGTAGGCATCGACATCAGCGATGCCGATCATGATCTTCACATCGCCGTTCGAGGCGCGTTCGGCGACTTCAATCTGGTCGAGATCGCGCGAAGTGTCATTGTCGATGGAAGACCAAAGCAGGTTTCGCAGGTCGCGAACCGTCTCGCCGTCAGAAGCTGGTGACTGATTTTTTATGGTGGCGAGTTGCGCGCACTCTGGAGCGGGAAAGTCGGGCTGGAAACCGTGCTCCTGCATGATCTGGCGAGCAACGGCCTGGAGGTCGAGATGAGTTCGATTTACGGAGTTCATGAATGATGTCTGGTGGAGCGTTTCAGGCTAACACGCGGGGCGGAGAGGCTAGTCGCCCGGAGTGACAGGCTGTGGAAATCAGACGCGGAAAAATCTTTCCGGTGCGCGAAAATCGAATGCTTTTGAGAGTTCCAAAATGGGAAAGCTAATAGCGGAGCGGGATACCCCCTCCCCCTTGGGGTCTATTGGAATCATGAAGTTAGCGGAAATTTGAGAAGTAATCCATGGGGCTCAATCACTTGCGGGCAAAATCTTGAGCCGCAAGTAGTTACCTGATTTTGCTCGACTACTTCTCGTACTGCTTTCGCCTTGGCAAGGATGAGCTGTTTCGATTTTGCGCGCAAGGTCAGATGTCACATTGCGGCTGTGGAAAACGATGCGCCGCTTGCCCGAGAGAAATCTCAAACCGCGAAGGTCGCAAAGGTTTCGCAAGGGCGCACAGGAGCGAGGCAGCGCGTCTTGCGACTACACGACTGCTTCCTAGAGCCATCAAGCCGACCTATAACACACATCAACCACCACCAAGGACACGAAGGCTCACGAAGGAAGCCAGACCAGAATGCCGATCGCTGCGCTTGCCTATAGAACCATACCAAATCGTATAGATATGGACACTGTAACCGTATTCCGTATACACTCGATGATCCTGTCGCACAATTTCATTCGAGGTGGGAATGCGCAACGGTTACCTGTTAATCGGGGCTATTTTTTTGTTTTCGTCATCAATGATTTTTGCCCAGCAGAATGCGCCCGATCCGTGCACGAGCGGCCATGAGTTCGCAACCACCGACTGCACGCTGACCTGGCACGGAATCACCCTGTATGGGGCGTATGACGTCGGCTTCGGCTGGGTCAGCCACGGTTTACCGGAAAACGGCTACAACTACGAAGGCGAATCGCTGGTGAACCGGAATGGCTACCAGCATCGATTTCTCGTCGCACCGAACAACCTGTCACAGACGGGCTTCGGCATCAGGGGCAAAGAAGAGTTCCGGCCTGGCTGGGCAGTTGTGTTCAACGCATCGACTGGAATCAATCCGCAGTCCGGCCTGTTGGCAAATGCATCGGCAACCCAGACCATCAACAACGGCCTTCCCAGAAAGAGTTATTCGTTCGTGGTTGACGGCGCACGCGCGGGCCAACCGTTCAATGACGAATTCTATGGCGGCGTATCGTCCAAGGATTTCGGAACGATGACGTTCGGGCGTCAGCGCGCTCTCGGTACGGATGCGATGCTGCTTTACGATCCAGCCGGCGGCAGCTATGCCTTTTCCTACATCGGGTATAACGGCACAATGGCGGGCGGAGGCGACACCGAGGACAGTCGCTGGGATGACGCCATAAAGTATCGCCTTGCCGATGGCCCAGTCCGGTTCGGCGCGATGTATAAATTCGCCGATGGTTCTGGCGGGTGCTACTCGGCTTCGCCAACCTGGACCGCGGCCACGTGTACGGCGGAGTCGGCGCATAACAATGCTTTTGGATTCGACCTCGGCGGAAACTACGGGAATTTCTCCGCGGATGCTGTCTTCCAACATTACAACCAGGCGATCAGCGTATTGAATCCTTTGCTTGGCCCGCAAAGCCAGACGCAGCCCTATCAGTCGACCACCAACAGCATCAACGCAAACCCCATCACGGGCGACAACGTGATCGGAACGACCGACACCGTGTACGGCATCGTGACCGACAATAACGCAATTTTAGTTGCCGCGAAGTATGCGTGGGACCCGTTCAAGTTTTTTGCCGGGTACGAATACATATGGCAGAACAATCCACACGATCCCTTGGGCGTGGGCGCCTCGGCCCAGGGCGGTTATGTCATGAGCGGGGTCGAAAACAACAATCTTGATTCTGAAAAGTTGGTGCAGATCTGGTGGACTGGCGCGAAGTACACCTACCGCACGAAAACCGATTTCACTTTATCGTGGTATCAACAACGGCAGAATGACTTCCGTTCTCCGCCGACCTGCTCACCGACCGCCGGATACCGCAGCTCCTGCGCCGGCACTCTCAATGAGGGATCGCTCTTTGCGGATCATCACTTCACGAAGCGTTTCGACGGTTTTGCCGGAATTGCTTATTCGTGGGTGACGGGCGGATTGGGAATCGCCATTCCTCACAAGCCGGGCGTTCCGTATTTCTATAACAACAACTTTGCTCCGACATTGGGTGGGCGTTTCATGTTCTGAGGAGAATTGAGTGGAAATTGGCAGGCGCTCTCGTCCAAATTGAGGAGGATGACCTCACATCGTTGCCTTGATTGACCGCGATCAGCTTGCGAGTTTAGGATTCGGCCAAATGCCGAAGAACCGCAAGACTCAATCGCCGAAGGTGCCAACTGAAGAATTGCTGAAGCCTCGGGAGGCGGCGGTAGAACTTCAAGTCAGTTTTCCGACGATCAAGCAGTGGATCTACCGGAAGAAGATTCGCAGCATTCGGACCGCTGGTGGACACCATCGCATTCCGCAGGCCGAGGTGGATCGGTTGCTTTTTCGGACGAGGGGAAAGACCGCTCCGGAGCGAACGCTGGACATGCGGCGACTCAGCGGCAGGAATCAGTTGGTCGGGCGAATAGAGCGCGTTCAAATCAGTGGCCTGATGGCCGAGGTCGTGATTTCCATCGGTGAGCAGCGAATTACGTCGATTATCACCGCCAGATCGGCTCGCGAAATGAATCTGAAACGGGGCCAGACTGCCGCTGCGCTCATCAAGGCTACGGAAGTGATGATTCTTCGAGTGTGATATGAGGAAAGCGGTTGGTTGGCGCACTCCGCTGGTGTTTCTCGTCTTTGCCAGTTCCCTTCTTCAATTGCTATGCCCGACTTGCCAAGCACAGGAGATCACGGTGGCGGCGGCCGCGGATCTGCAATTTGCCATGCAGGAGATTGCGGCGCGGTTTGAGAAAGAGACGGGAAAGACTGTCAAAGTGATTTACGGCTCCTCGGGCAACTTCTTCCAGCAGATCCAGAACGGCGCTCCGTTCGACATGTTCTTCTCGGCGAACCTTGATTATCCGAAAAAACTGGAAGCTACCGGATTGATCGAGCCGGGTTCGTATTACCAGTACGCGCGAGGAAAAATTGTGGTCTGGGTTCCGAACGATTCAAGGATCGACGTGAGTAAAGGGTTGCGGGCGTTGCTGGATCCGACGGTGAAGAAGATTGCGATTGCGAATCCGCGACATGCTCCGTACGGCCAGGCGGCAGTCACAGCGATGCAGAAGGAAGGCATTTACGAAAAAGCAAAGGACAAATTTGTTCTTGGTGAGAATATCGCCCAAACGGCATCGTTCGTGACTTCGGGGTCGGCCGATGTCGGGATTCTGGCTCTTTCGCTTGCGATGTCTCCAAACTTGAAGGACAAAGGGCGCTATGCCGAAATTCCTGCGAGTGAATATCCGGCGATCGAGCAGGCCTGCGTGATTTTGAGGTCATCGAAAAATAAGGAAGCCGCGCGGCAATTTCTATCGTATGTGGAGGGTGCACCTGTTTCGGACCTGCTCGCCAAATATGGATTCGATGTGAGCAATCGAAGCGGAAAATGAGGGCGGCTGGAGTGAACAAAGTACGGCTAGAAATGCTTAACCACAAAGGACACGAAGGTTCACGAAGGTAATCGGATACCTCTTCCAATCTTTTTCAGCCTATTCTCCCAGTATCGCAATCTCATTTGCGCGGAACATCCTGATTCGTCAAGACGCGCGGGGCCTGGTGCTTGTGGGATTTCCAGTAACGGGCGACCTCGCCCAGCGACAGACCGTATCCACGGGCCAGCAGGGATGGGGCATTGGCAAAAGCCGTGACCCCAGGATCGAAGATGCTCGCCGGCAAGTTGACCGGAAGTGCGGGCGACGTAATCTCGATGACCATCGGGTTGAGTTCGGTCGCGACGGGAACCGTGGGGGGCTGTGGTTGAGGAGTCTCGGTGTAGGTCGCTGTTGCGTAAACGAAATACGCAGTTTGGTCGGCCGTGAGGCTGGGAGTATCGACGCGGTGGGCCAGGATTTCACTGGGCGGATGCATTCCCCACATCACGTCGCCCATGTAAACGTCGACAGAGGCAGGAGCCTTAACCGCACTCGTGATCAGTGATGATGCCAGTTCGCTTTGAGTGACGTAAGGATCGTGAATGGCAGAACTGAAGGTGAGACTCGGTGTCGCGATTGACTGATTGAATAGAGGAGAACCGTTGGTGACCAGGTATTGCGGTCCGGTGGAGAAATTCGTGTCCTGGGCGAAGCAGGTTCCGGCAAATGCCAGAAGAAGGAAACCAAGGCGTAAGCGCATTGCGGCCTCCGGCGAGCTACCACGGTACTGGGCTGATTATGGACCTGAAACCAGGAAATTTCCAGAACTTTTCAGGCCAAAAGCCGCTCTGGACAAGGCTTCTGGGCTAGGCAGAAGCTGAGGTCGCCTGGCGGGCGTTCTTGCGCTCACGCCGGCTTTCCAGGATCACATAAACCATATAGAGAACGATGGCGATGTTGCCGATGAGTAGCGCGCTGCGGAAGAGAGTGACTCCGCGGAAGAGCTCCCGAATTTCGAACGGGAGCAGTAGAGTTCCTGAGATACAGGCAACCCATTCGGCCCAGGTACGTTGCTTCCACAACCCATAGGCTTCGGTGAATCGCAGGGCGGCGTAAGCGAAGGCAACCTCAGCGGCAGCCCAAAGGCGCGCGTCGGTGATGCTATCGGCGAAATCAAGGAACATCTGGGCATACCGGCCGTCGGTACTGATGTGAAACATAGCCAGCAGACTCTCGGCGATCAGCCAGGTGTCTTTGTGGAGAAGGTAGAGAGCGCAGAGGCCCATCAGTACGACAAAGATGCCCTTGAAAAATTCGACGCTGGCCACCGCCCGAAGGACGCGTCGCTGATTGCGGTGATGGCGATCGATTGGCGTTCCGGGCAGCGACATGAGTAGTTGAGACTGCAGGGTATCACGCGGCCCCGGCGGGTCCCATACGTGCAGGTACGGGGCATGCTGAGGGATTTTCCCTACCTCTTCCTTACCTCGGTAACTGGATGGACGGACAGGGGCATGGCAGGATCAGGCCGGAGATTCTGGCATGCGAATATTCGCGTCTTTTCTGGTGATTGGGGCGTTGTGCACCCCAGGAGTCGCGCAACAGAATGCGGCTCCGCAAACGGCACGACAGGCGTTGCTGGAGATGTTCTTCAGCAAGACACCGGGCACGCTGGTGAAGCATCTTCCGGCCGTGACTTTGGCGGCACTGGAAAAATCGGGAGCCACGGCCGGACTGCAGCAGTACTCATCGTTTGCGTCGCTGTTGCAGACTCAAGGCACGCATTTTG
The DNA here is from genome assembly GCA_035946775.1 of Candidatus Sulfotelmatobacter sp. Taxonomy (GTDB): domain Bacteria; phylum Acidobacteriota; class Terriglobia; order Terriglobales; family Acidobacteriaceae; genus Sulfotelmatobacter. Next base: position 104,805 of record DASYZA010000326.1, read on the forward strand.
AGACGTTCGAGACGGGCTCGGTGCTGCTGTCCGGAGAAGACTCGAAGAACGGAACGAAGTTCGAAATTACGGTCGAGAATGACGCTTTGCGCGGGGATGAGGACGACATCGAGCTCTCGTTCCAGACGTACAAAGATGGGCAGGCGCAGCGGACTCCATTCATGCCGCGGCTCACGTTTCTGATGAAGCAGGAGGAACGGATCTGGAAGCTGAATGAGATTGCAGTGACGATAAAAGTTCCACTAACGGACCCGGACTTCCTGAAGGCAATTACCGAGAAGATGAAGCCGCAGGTGAACGTTACGACCACGCTTGCACCGCAGACTCAAGCAGCCACTTCAATTGCCGGGAGCGATGCGCAAGTCTTGGCTGCGATGCGCCAAATTCTGGCAGCGGAGACGACATATGCGGCGACGTATCCGCGAGTTGGTTATACGTGCACATTGTCGGATCTCGACGGATTTGGTGGAGGAGAACCGAACGAGCATCAGGCCATGCTGATCAACAGCGGACTGGCGAGTGGGAAGCGGTATGGATTTGTATTTACGCTATCGGGATGCAGCGGGGCTCCGGCCGCGAGTTTCCATCTTTCGGCGGCGAATGGCAACACGTTTGGCAGGAAGGCGTTTTGCGCGGATCAGGCGGGAGTGATTCGGACGGCTTCCGATGGGAATCCTGCTTCTTGCGCTTCTGGCGGGGCCGCTGTGCAATAGAGCGCAGCAGATCAAAGTCTTTCACCACAGGGGACACAGGGTTTCACAGGGAAACCTTTTTATTTCCTCACTGCCCAGGCCATGCCGTCTGGGCCTCCGCCTACGTCGATCTTCCCCGTTACTTCGAGCGTCTTCAGATCGATGACTGAGACGTAGTTATCGGGAGTGCTGGCCACGAATACGCGTGTGCCGTCGGGCTGCATTTGAATGCCGGCGGCACCGTGTCCGACTTTAATTTTCTTGATCTCTTTGCGGGTATGGGCATCGAAAACCGCGACGTCTTCCAGGCGCAGTCCGGAGATGAAGACTCGGCTGCCGTCGGGAGTGAACTTCAGGCGATTTGCGCTTTGCACGTTCGCATTCAGCGTGTCGATTACCTTCTTGTTGGCGACGTCGATGATTGAGACGGTACCTTCCTGCGCGTTCGCCACCCAGATCTCTTTGTGATCGGGAGAGACGTCGAATCCTTCGGAACCATTGCCGACTTTTACGACGGTTTCGTCCCAGTCGCCGCCGGGAGGTCCAAATTGCGGGCCGCCGCCGGTGCGAGGTGGCGTCTTCTCGATCATGCTTACGGTCCCGGAGCTCACGTTCGTGGTGATGATGTGCTTAAGATCGTCAAAGACATAGATCATGTGGGTTCGGTTCTGTCCGGTGCCGAGGATGAAGTCGACCTTCTGCGTGGCGGGATCGTAGCTGCCGAAGGCTTTGGCGGCTTCGGCGGTGAACCAGAGCTTACCTCCTACGAAATCGAGGCCGTGCGGTCCGCGGAGAGGCCCGAGGTCGATGGAAGGAAGTGCCTTCTGGTTGACGAGATCGATCACGGCGAGGGTGTTGTAGGCGCCTCCGCCGTAATTGGAGACGTAGGCAGTTTTGCCATCGGTGGAGGCGATGACCTCGTGCGGGTCGTTGCCGACCGGGACTTTCGCGAGAACCTTGAGAGTGGTGGGGTCGACGATCGCGAGGGTGTGGTCGGTCTTGCTCAGGGCGAGGAGTTGGTTTGGATTCTGGGCGAAGGCACCCGACATGGAAACACCCAGCGCTACCAGGATCGGAAAAATCTTTCGCATGGATTACCTCACTTCGTCACGGATGCAAGATCCTTCACCACAGAAGACACAGAGGAACACGGGGAATAAAACTGCACGTCGAGAAATTCTTCTCTATCGGCCTTTCTTTTGACGGATGGCGGCGCGTAGTTCGTCGACGATTTCTTGCGAGGCACGGATCGCGGCGGCGTGCTGATCGACGGGGAACGAGATCGCGCCGACGCGGGCATGACCGCCTCCGCCATAACGCTCGCAGATGCGGGCCAGATTTACTTCCGGTTCCTGTGGGGCCCATGGATTCGATCCCACGGACACTTTCACACGGAAACTGCTCTTGCTCAGACCCACGCTATAGACCGACTCAGGATGCAAGTAATAGGGAACGAATTTGTTGTAGCCCTCGAGGTCGTGGTCGGTAACGTCGAAGAAGATGGTGCCGTCCTTGCATTCGGTGCGCTCTTTGAGAATGCCGATGGAAAGCTCATGACGCCTGAGTAGCGGCGGCAGCAGTGGCGCGACAAACGGTTCCTTGAGAATTTCACCGAGCGATCTGGACGCGAGTAGAGGAATGAGATTGGGAACGAAGCCGTGATCGGGAGCGGACTCGATGATCATGGTGAGCTTCATCGCGGGGGCTTCCATCTCTACGGCGGTCTTCGCATCCGGGTAGAGGGCGCCGTCGATGACATCAGTCCAGTGGACGAGGTCGGCGACCGGCGCGGGATCGAATCCAAAGCGCTGCTGCGCGATCATCGCGATGAAGCTGGTGCAGGATTTGAAATCGGGATCGTAGAACTTGCGGTTGCTCTGGTCCTGCTCGAAATGCGCTGCATCCTCGGGAGAGAGAAAAGCGCTCTCGTGATGATCGAACCACCAAGTGATATTGGGGGAGCTGGAATATTTGAAGTCCACGATGGCGTTCTCGTCGCCATCGAACTGTTTCTCATCGAAGAGGGCTCCGGCACGGTGAACGAGGCCGGTGAATTCGAAGTCTACCTCACTGCGAATTCTTTCGCGATAAAAGCGTGAAAAGAGCGCAGCGGAGCAAGCTCCGTCGAAACACTTGTCGTGATAAAAGACCCGAACTCGCAATGCAGTCCCCGATCGTTCTGAAGTTCCCGCGGCTGAGGCTTCCTTCGTGGGCCGACTCAGGTCGCTGGTAAAAGCTAATAGGATTGCCAGCTTACAGGAAGAAAGTCAAGCGCGGGAAAACGTGCCCGTCATGACCTTGCGTCGATCACGAGCAATCATCTCGGATTCGGCTGCCTTTTTAACCGCCAAGATCGCGAAGAAATGCCGCTAAGGAAGCAAAGAAAAAAACTACATCGCACTCGCTTGTTGCTCTGCGAGGTCACCGATGAAGGCTAGCTTATACATCTGTCCCTGGTTGGCCTTGATGAGCAGGATGATCCAGAGAATGAATGCACCGAGGTTCACGATCATATGGAACGGAAAAGTGAGGACAGCCATAAACGGGACTACGGCCAGAACGCCCAAACCGAAATGAATCACCAGCACGGCCGCGGCAAAGAACAGGCACTGGAAAGAATGGAATCGGACGAAGCGATTCCGGTTGTAGGGCTCTACAACCAGAAAAATGATGGCCGGAATGATGGTCACATAGGCGAGCATGCCCGCGACATTATCTGACATGCCTTGCACGGGCACGGCAGTTGCGGGCCGCGGAGGGATGCGCGCCGCACAGTTCGCACACACCGTGGTGTTGTCGGTGATCTGTGTTCCGCACATATTGCAAAACGCCATAAACCGACCTCCAGATACTTAAACTCCTGACTTGTAACGGCCCGTACTTCGCAGGCGCAAGCTATCAGAAAAGCTTGGGGCGATGCAACGGAGAATTCAGTTTTCTGGCGGGGTTGAGCTATCGCCGGACTGCTGTTCGGCGAAGTCTCCTAACAACGGAAGCTGGAAGGGTTCTCCCTGAAGCGCTTTAACGATCAGGACAAGCCAGATCACGAAGGCAGCGAGGATGGCGACAACGTCGATCAGGGTGACGAGCAGCGGGCCGAGGACGGGAATGATGAAGAGCAGCATGCCGACGAGTTTCAGGGCGATGGCCAGAATAACGAGGCCAATCCAGAATCCGATGCATTGCACGGAATGGAACCGTACGAAGCGATTCTTCCGATAGGGATCGAGAAGAAGAAACAGAATTGCCGGAATGAAGGAAAGATACGCAAGTGCTCCGGCGATGTTCTCGGGAAACACGCCTACAGTGCCTTGGGCGCGAACGGGGAACGCCATAGATCGTCCGCAGCCCGGGCAGAAGGAAGCGGTCTCGGGCATCTGCGCGGCGCAATGCGGACATGGTTTCAACTCGACTTCGGTCTGGTCCATGGGCATTCCACTATCGGGGGCACCATATCAGAAGCGGGCAGGCGCGACAATCAGGGAGAACCAAGCTAACGCATTGACGCATGCTGGAGGCGGGAGTATGGTTCGTGAAAATTCAGCTTTGAGAACAGGGGACGATCGAGAGGCGAATGGGCAAGTTCTGCGCGGCTTGCGGCAACAGCATGAACGTGGAAGACAGGTTCTGCCGTGTGTGCGGGCGAGCGGCCGATCCTGGTGGCCCCACTCCGGGAGCGACGGTTTCACCGGCTGTGCCCGTTTCGCAAGAGACCAGTGGAAAAGCAATTGTCAGCCTGATCTGCGGATTGTTCTTTTTCTTCTTTCCTCTCTCGGTGGTCGCGGTCATTCTGGGGCATATTTCACTATCAGATATCCGCAAGAGTGCGGGGCGCCTGAAAGGCGAAGGGCTGGCGATCGCTGGTCTGGTGTTTGGATATGCAGGGCTGGCAATCGTTCCCTTTCTGATCATTGCAGCGATTGCGATCCCAAACTTGCTGCGCGCGCGAATTGCAGCGAATGAATCGTCTGCGGTGGCGAGCGTTCGGAAGCTGACGACGGCTGAAATGACGTATGCCGTCCAGCATCCGGAAGAGGGGTACACCTGCTCTCTTTCCTCCCTTGAGGGTGCAAATCTGATCCCGGCCGATCTCGCGAAGGGACTGAAGAACGGCTATGCGTTTGAAGTTTCGGGATGCAGTTCGAGCGCTGATCATCCGGGCAATGACAAATTTCAAGTGGTGGCGTATCCGATCCGGGTGCATCAGACGGGGGTGCGCGCGTTCTGTGCGGATCAAACAGCCGTAATTCGTGTGGACCCGGGCGGATCGCCGCAACAGTGCCTGGAAGCGGGCGAAGAGTTGCATTGATTGTTCGTCCTGATCTTTTCGGTTCTGCGTTGTGCGAGGAGGAAATGAATGTTCTGTCCCCAATGTGGAGCGAGTAACGCGGACAATGCCGCGGTATGCGTGCAGTGCGGAAGAAGCCTGCAGCCGGGTGTTCAGCCAGCGCCACTACCGGTTACCGGCGTGGTGATGCCGCCAGCGGGAACAACGGTGCCGAATTATCTTGTGTTTGCGATTCTTACTACAGTGCTCTGCTGCATTCCGGCGGGAATTCCGGCCATCATCTACGCGGCGCAGGTGAACGGCAAGTTGCTGGCGGGGGATTATGCGGGCGCGCAAGCGGCCTCGAAGAATGCAAAAATCTGGTGCTGGGTGTCATTCGGAGTCGGCCTTGCTTTCATCGTGTTTTCTACCGCGCTATTTATGGCGGGAGTTGTACGCGGACTGCATCGATGAAGCAGTGGATCGAGAGCCTTGACGGCAGGCGAGCGCTGCTGGCTGGGTTGACGGCATTGGCCGCTGGGGGATTGGTCATGTTGCGGATTTTTGATCCGGCAACCAGCGGTGTCTTCCCTCCTTGCCCGCTTCACTTTTTTACAGGGTTGTATTGTCCGGGGTGCGGATCGCTGCGGGCATTGCACGCACTGATGCACGGAAATCTGCAACTGGCGTGGGCGATGAATCCGCTGACGATCTTGTTCCTTCCGTATCTGATTTACGGATTGACCTCGGAGGCGGTTCGTCTGTGGTGCGGCTGTGGGCTGCCGCAGCCGATGCTATCTCCTGCGCTGATTCGCGTCGTCTTCGCGCTAATCGTTCTGTTTGGTATCCTGCGGAACATTCCAGCGTATCCCATGAATCTGCTGGCGCCGGGAGCAATGCTGGGTCTGTAACCAGCATCTACTTGTCTGGATTGAGAGGCTGCCAGAGTTCGATTTTGTTGCCGTCGGGATCGTATATCCAAGCGAAGCGGCCGTAGCTTTCGTCCTGGCGTTTGGGGTCGATGCGGACGCCTTCTTTGGTAAGCCGGCCGAGCAGTGCCTCCAGGTCGTCAACGATGTAATTCATCATGAACGAGGCGGAACTGGGCTCGAAGTACTTGGTGTTGCCGGGGAAAATGCTCCAGATGGTCATCTGCTCGTTTTCCGGATTGTCTTTTTCACGCCACGGCAGCGTCACACCATAACCGCTGTCCACGAATCCGAGATGCTTTGCGTACCATTCCTTCATCTGTTGCTGATTCGCGGACTTGAAAAATACCCCGCCGATGCCGAGGATCCTGCCTTGCTGGCTCATGGTCGTTTTCCTTTTTTGGTGATTGTACTGGGTCCACCCGCAACACGGGGGCGGAATTAGCTACTAAACGGAATCAGCCGAACCGTTCTTCTTGCGGCAGTCTTCGCAGACTCCGTAGATCTGGAAGGTATGGCGGGTGGTGAGGTAGTGATACTTGCGGCCGATTTCCTGCTCGAGCTGACCCACTTCCTGGGAAAAGAACTCCACGGAACTGCCACAAGTGGTGCAGACCATGTGATGGTGGCTGCGGCGGTTGTATTGGTGTTCATAGCGGGCAATGCCGTCGTGGAAGGCGACCTCGCTGGCGAGGCCACACTCGGCGAGCAACTTCAAAGTTCGATACACGGTGGTGTACCCGATTCCCGCATCTTTCTTCTGAACCAGTCGGTGAAGCTCGTCGGTGGAAAGGTGGTCGCGGGTTTCAAGGAACGTGCGCAGAATCGTGTCACGCTGGGCCGTCTGTTTAAGGCCGACTTCCTTGAGGTGTCGATGGAGGATCTCCTGGGCCTCGCGGACCATCTGGCGGGAAATGGTGGGCTGATCGTCAATACGGCGCTGGAGCATGGTGGGTAGCGAGTCAGAATACCACCGGGATGTTGAAAATGAAATTCAGTTTCAACACCAGCCAGCCTTGTGTGGAATACAATCGAAGATTCCGTCTATGAGCACGATGGCTGAAATCGGAACGCCCGCCCGCCGGCGTTCTCCCTTGCTGCGCCTTCTCTTGTGGGTTGTTGTGTTCCTGGTTCTGGTCGCCCTAGCGGCTGCCACCTACGGGTATTACGTCGCCCATGCTGCTCTACCGCAACTGGATGGGATGCTGCAACTTTCGGGTCTATCCGGAGCGGTGACTATTACGCGCGATGCGCACGGCGTGCCAACGATTGATGCTGCTTCCATCCAGGACGTCTTTTTTGCGCAAGGCTATGTCACGGCGCAGGACCGGCTCTGGCAAATGGACGTCATGCGGCGGTTCGGCAGCGGAGAACTGTCGGAGATTCTCGGTTCGGAGACGCTGAAGATCGATCGGGAACAGAGGATTCTTGGGCTGCGAGCCGCGGCGAAGAAATCGCTAGGCATGGCAAGCGCGCGGGACAGGAGTTTTTTTGACGCTTACGCGCGTGGCGTGAACGCCTACATCAGCACGCAGGGAAAGCATCTTCCCATCGAGTTCCTGATTCTGCGTTACACACCCAAACCGTGGACTGCAGAAGATTCGCTAGTAATCGCGAACTCGATGGTGAAGGACCTCAATTACCACTATTTTTTCGACGCGCTGAATCACGAGAAAGTCCTGGCCAAGCTCGGGCCCGAATTGACGGCAGATTTGTATGTGAATCGTTCGTGGCATGACCGGCCTCCTACGGTCATGCGCGAAGACGTGAACGAACCGGACAAGCAACCTTCGGATGATTCTGATGATGACGAGGAAGACTCGCCCGACAATTCCGTTACGCAAGGCCCCGCGTCGAAGGAAGAGTCATTGCCGGTGAATGGATCGAATGACTGGGTCGTGTCCGGCGAGCACACCGTCACGGGAAAGCCGCTGCTTTCCAACGATATGCATCTTGGGCACCAGATGCCCAACCTGTGGTATGAAGCGCACTTGCACTCGGGTGCATTGGATGTGGCCGGCGTGACGCTTCCAGGAATGCCTTATGTCGTCGTCGGCCACAACCAGCGAGTCGCGTGGGGATTCACCAATGTCGGACCGACCGTCACCGACGTTTTCATCGAGAACTTCAACGCGCAGGGCGAATATCAGACGCCGAAGGGCTGGATGCAGCCGGAACATCGGATGGAGACGATCCATGTGAAGGGCGCACCCGACGTTACCGTTGATGTGAAGATCACACGGCACGGGCCCATCATCACGGAACTCGTGCCGGGAGAGACGCGGAATCTGGCGTTGCGCTGGACTTTGTATGACGGGCTAAGAATTCCTTTCTTCGACGTGGACTCTGCACAGAATTGGGATGAGTTCACGAAAGCTTTTTCGCAGCTGGATGCACCGGGGCAGAATGTCGTGTATGCGGATGTGGACGGGAACATTGGCTATCACGCGACCGGGAAAGTGCCCATTCGCGCCGCGGGAGATGGCAGTCTTCCGGTGAGCGGCGCCGACGATGCGCACGAGTGGACTTCGTATATTCCATTCGACAAGCTGCCGAATCTCTACAATCCGCCGTCCGGGATTATCGCGACCGCGAACGGACGGATTACGCCGGACGGCTATCCGTATTCGGTCAGCATGGAATGGGAAGCGCCCTGGCGTACAGCTCGGATCTATCACGTGCTGGAATCCGGGCGGAAATTTTCTCCCGCAGACATGCTGGCGCTCGAGACCGACATTCACTCAGAACCGATGTTGTTTGCGGCCGAGCGGCTCGTCTACGCCGTGGATCACGCGTCGAAACCTTCAGCTCGCGCAAAGCAGGCGGCGGATCTTATGCGAAGCTGGGACGGCCGCATGCTGGCTTCCTCGGCAGCGCCCACCATTGCGGAGAGCGCGGTCCGCGAACTGCGCCGGCTCATTCTCGAGCCGAAGTTGGGGGCGGCGGCGAAATCCGGCAAGGGTACGGATTCCGAACTCTATGCGGGAACCGAAAAACCTGCGGTGGATTGGACGACGTACTCATGGCTGCAGCGTTCCGTTTGGCTGGAGAACGTTATGTTGCATCGACCCAAACGTTGGCTGCCGGAGAAGTATCCGAATTATGACGAATTGCTAACTGCGGCGGTTGAGGCGGCAGTGAATGCGCCGGACGTCCCCGGCAATCTCGCGTCATGGCATTGGGGGACATTCAATGCAGTTCAGATTCAGCATCCGATTCTGAAGCAAATTCCGATTGTGTCGCGGTGGTCAGGACCGGGCGTAAGGGAGCAGTCGGGTAGCGGCTATACGGTAAAAGCGGTCACCCGGTTTCACGGGCCTTCGGAACGATTTACTGCGAACATGGCTGATCTCGATCAATCCACATTGAATACGGTGACCGGGCAGGGCGGGAATTTTCTGAGTCCGCATTACATGGATCAGTGGAAGGCTTGGTACGAAGGGACAACGTTCACCCTGCCGTTCAGCGCAAAAGCAGTGCAGGCGGCAAAGACGCATCAGCTGACTTTGGAGCCGATTCAAAAGTGAGCAAGTTCGATTTGCAGGAAACAATCGCGATTCTTTCGCGCACTCCGGCGTCGCTGAACGCTCTTCTGCGCGGATTGCCAGAGAGTTGGACCCATCGAACCGAGGGTGAAGGTTCCTGGACAGTTTTCGAGGTTGTTGGGCATCTGATCCACGGAGAACGCACCGACTGGATTCCGCGTGCGCGCAGGATCATGGAATCCGGCAATTCGCGGGCGTTTGATTCGTTCGACCGCGGCGGACACAAGAAAGAGATTCAAGGCAAGTCGCTCGAGCAGTTGCTGGATGAGTTTGCGAAGGCCCGGAAAGAAAGTCTTGCTGCGTTGCGCAGCCTCAATTTGAAGCCAGAAGACTTCGAGAAGCCGGGGCTGCATCCCGGGCTGGGGCCGGTGACGATGTCGCAACTGCTAGCGACCTGGGCGGCACATGATCTGACACATTTACATCAGATTTCCCGGATCATGGCGTATCAGTATCGGGACGCCGTGGGACCTTGGAGCGCTTATCTGGGAGTGTTGCAGTGCAATGGGCACAGCTCGTGATTGGTAGAGTTGGCCTGCTCTAAGGTACTCGCCAGACTGGAGGCCGCGGTTGAGGCGGTAGGGATGCTTCGACTGCGCTCGGCATGACAGGATGTGGGCTGGTGCTCAGGAAGCCGAATCTAGAAGAAGTCAATTGCTTTCACGTCGCCCACGTAGCCGACCACGTCGATGGTTCCCTGCGGAAGAAAAACGTCGATAAAAAGAATGTCGCCGTGGATCGTGTCATAGACCCGCAAGTTGCCCCCTTCGGCGACGTACTCGATGTATCGGGTTGTGAATCCCTGCAAGCCGTCGACGTTCCCGTTATCCGGCGGAAAAAACACCGCGCCGGTGTCGGTGTGATAGATGGTGAGACAGCCGCGCACTTCGCCCACGGGATTGTTGGCATTGCCGATATTGGTGCAATCGCGCGAACCGATGAAGAGCTGGTTGTTGACCGTTAAATCCATGCGCTGGTGAATACCATCGGTAATGACGGCGCGGCCGACAACTTTTCCCGCGTTCAGGTCAATGATGTTGAGACGTCCGCAGGTGGTCGCTGCGGTTTTCTGTCCCGTACATGCGTTGTTGGTTGGCGAAGTTCCGGCAACATAGAGAGTTGTGTTGTTCAGAAGTCCCCACGTGGCGGCATCGACGGGAATGGTCTTCGTGATCGTCAGCGACGACAGATCGAAAACCATGACGCTGGCCTGGGTTCCTCCACATTGCGGCCCGCAGTTGAGGATGTAAGCCGTGTCATTATTCACGAGTGCATACACGGGCCGGTCGAATCCAGGAACGACGGTGCAAACTGAGTTCGGCGGATTGGTATAGCAACTGGTGTCGACCGGAGGAACCGCGTTCACGGGATTGAGGACCGTTACCGAGTTGGAGTCACCGCTGAAAACGAGCAGCTGAGTTCCAGTGGTGTTGGAAACAACGGTCTGGGCATCGTTGACGGCGATAACGTTTGCCGACCCGGTTGAGAAATTCAGTGATTGCACAGCGCCAGAAAACGCGTAGCCGTTGACCGTTGCTGTGGGGACTGCCGCAAATCCAATCTGGTTCGAGGTCGGCACTACAAAGCTGGTGGTGGGTCCGAGGAGTTTCGTACCGGAGCCGCTGCCGATAGACGTCTCAGTAGTGGTGTCGACGGCGAAGATAGAGTTGCTGGCGGCATCGAACGCTGCGGCGATGTTGCGGCTGGGCGAGATCTCCATCAGTCCTGGAGAATTTCCGCCCGGGAAGGGAGCAACTGGAGCGATCGTATCGTGATTGGCGTCGATCAGCACCAGTCCGCCAAAGGTGGTCGCGCTGGTAACGCCCTGTGAGACCAAGGCTCGCTCGGGCAGGCCGCTGGCTTTATGGGCTGTCGACTTCTTGCCTCCAGCACACGAGACGAAGGTGAACGCTACGCATAGAACGGCCAGCACGGTAAGGATGCTTTTGTTCAAACAGCAGGCTCCTAACGGCATGAAAACGAGAGATTTAATCGCGAAATGGTGGATTATAACAGACCTGCGGCGAAGAACTCGCGCCGCAGAATCCAATCGGCACGTAATTCATCTATAAGCCACACCTATAAGCCACACCGTTTCGCAGTTCAGGATGCACGAAAAGTGGTTCATCCTGTATTCTCAGCAATCATATGGCAGACAACTTTCTTGCCCGGATCAAGCAGTCCCCTGTGCTTTGCGATGGAGCCATGGGGACGCTGCTCTATGCCAAGGGCATTTTTATCAATCGATCGTACGATGAACTGAACCTGTCGCAGCCCGACCTGATTCGCGGTATTCACCACGAATATCTGCAGGCGGGAGCCGAAATCATTGAAACCAATACTTTTGGTGCAAACTCGTTCCGCCTGGGACGTCACAGCATCGCCGACAAAGTCCGGGACGTGAATCTCGCTGGTGCACGAATCGCTCGGGAAGCCGCCAAAAGCTTCGATGTTTGGGTTGCGGGATCGGTTGGCCCGCTGGGAAGCCGGATTGAACCTTTGGGGAAAACTTCTTATCAGGAGGCGCGGGACGCTTTTCGGGAGCAGATTGCGGCGCTGCTGGAGGGCGGAGTTGATCTGTTGGTTCTGGAAACGTTCGGATATCTGGAAGAGATTCACCAGGCAATACTAGCCGCGAAGGATGTATCTGCGTCGTTGCCGATCGTGGCACAGGTCACGATCGATGAAGATGGCAACTGCCTGGACGGTTCGGATGCGGAGACCTTTGCGCCCAAGTTGGTGGAGTGGGGCGCCGACGTAATCGGCTGCAACTGCAGCGTGGGTCCGGTCGCGATGCTGGATGCGATTGAGCGCGTGCGTGCCGTGACTTCCCTGCCCCTTGCTGCACAGCCGAATGCAGGTATTCCACGCTCGGTGGATGGACGGAATATTTATTTGTGCTCGCCAGAATACATGGCGAGCTATGCGCGGAAGTTTGTGGCCGCGGGAGTGCGGCTGGTTGGAGGCTGCTGCGGGACAACGCCCGATCATATTCGGACCATGAAATCTGCGTTGCGTGTGGGAGAAGCGCGGGGAAAAACGGCATCCGGCCAGATCAGTGAGAGTCATAAGACCCCAAAGGCGGTTCCACCGATTCCGGTCGAGGGTCGATCGCCGTTGGGCGCAAAGTTGGCGCGCCGCGAATTTGTGACCATGGTCGAGATCGTGCCGCCGAAGGGCACAGACATCCGCAAGGAAGTCGAGGGCGCGCGGTTCCTGAAGTCGGTGGGAGTGGATGCCGTAAATATTCCGGACAGCCCGCGGGCTTCCGCGCGCATGAGCAACCAGGCTTTGTCGCTGCTGATTCAACGCGAGGTTGGGATCGACGCCATCCTGCATTACACGTGCCGCGACCGGAACGTGCTGTGCATTCAGAGCGATTTGCTGGGTGCGGCTGCGGTCGGGATTCGCAACCTGATATGCATCACCGGCGATCCGCCGAAAATGGGCAACTATCCGGATGCCACCGCCGTTTTCGATGTGGATGCGATCGGGCTGGTGAACATCGTGCGCAGCCTGAATCATGGGTTGGATCTCGGCGGAAATCCAATCGGAACGGGAACCGGCTTTGTGATTGGAGTGGGCGCGAATCCGGGAATGACCGATCTCGATGAAGAGATCAAGCGATTCGAGTACAAGGTCGAGGCCGGGGCGGAATACGCTGTGACGCAACCCGTGTTTGATTTGAGACTACTGGAGAATTTTCTGCGGCGCATTGAGCATTGCCGGATTCCGGTGGTCGCGGGGATCTGGCCTCTGGTCAGCGTGCGCAATGCAGAGTTCATGAAGAACGAGCTGCGGGTCTCGGTACCCGATGCAATTCTGGAGCGCATGGCGAAGGCGCAGACACCGGAGGCGGCGCGAGCGGAAGGCGTGGCAATCGCGCGCGAGATGCTGATTGCAGCGCGGCAGATGGTACAGGGAGCCCAGATCAGCGCGCCTATGGGACGATACGCTTCGGCGGTGGATGTGCTGGAAGCGCTCGGGACGCAACCGGCAACCTCCGCGTAGATTTTTCAATAAGGGCCGATGATACCGCCGATTTGGCGGGCGGCCGGTTTCGCAGCTTGGGCGGGCTTCGCCGGCGAGGGCGCCCGCGCCACACTGGTATCGAAAACGTCCAGATATTTCAGGCCGTTGCCGGTATTGAACAGGACGACGGTGTCTTCCGGCTTGAAGAACTTGCTTGCCAGTAGCTTGCGATAGGCAACCAGGCAAGCGGCGCCTTCCGGCGCGGCGAAAACTCCTTCGACCTTCGCCCAGTGTCGGGTGGCTTCAAGGATCTCGGCGTCCGTGGCGCTGACGGCCGTTCCTTTGCTCTTCTTCAGTATGTCCAGAATCAGGTAGTCTCCGTACGGCTTGGGAACGCGAAGGCCGGAAGCGAGCGTCGCCGCATTCGTCCACATCTCCACGGACTGCTTCCCTTCCTCCCATGCTTTCACGACGGGCGCACAACCTGACGCTTGAACAACGATCATCTTGGGGCGCTCGGAGCCGATCCAGCCGAGGGCTTCCATTTCGTCAAACGCCTTCCACATGCCGAGCAGGCCGACGCCTCCGCCTGTGGGATAGATGATGCCTTGGGGCATGCGCCATCCGAGTTGCTCGGCGACTTCGTATCCCATGGTCTTTTTGCCTTCGACGCGGTACGGCTCTTTTGTAGTACTGACGTCGAACCAGCCGTCTTTTTCCCAGTAGCCTTCTTTCTTCATTTCCGCCACTTTTTTGGCACAGTCGCTGATGAGTCCGTCGACCAGCGTCACGTGTGCGCCGTAGTAGTCGCATTCGATGCGGTTCGCGGCGGGAACATCTTTGGGCATGAAGATGTGGGCTTCGATTTTTGCGGCGGCGGCATAGGCAGCGAGAGCACTGGCGGCGTTGCCGGCGGATGGGATCGCGAGCTTTTTCAACGCAAAGTGGCGAGCCATGGTTACGGCAGCCGAGAGGCCACGGGCTTTGAACGATCCAGTGGGATTGAGACCTTCGTCCTTTATATAGACGTTGGGGAATTCACGACTGGGAAGCATGGGCGTGAAACCCTCGCCGAGAGACACGGGATCGGCGGCGGGAAGTATGGCATCGTAGCGCCACATGGTCGGCGCGCGTCCGGCGAGCCGGGCAGAGGAAAAACTCCGCTTGATCGCGGCCAGATCGTAGCGCGCGTAGAGAACGCCACCATCTTTCGGGCAAACGGATTGCGGACGGTCGCCGGGATAATGCTCGCCACAGCGGGTGCATTCGAGATGCGTCAGCATGACTGGCGAGTGTAGCAGAGAGACGGAGATCAGTTCTCAGTTCTCAGTTCTCAGTTCTCAGTTCTCAGTTCTCAGTTCTCAGTTCTCAGTTCTCAGTTCTCAGTTCTCAGTTCTCAGTTCTCAGACTTCGGACTTTAGTCCTTAGTTCTCGCCTTTTGCTTTCGGTTCCGCAGATTCTTCTTTGGCGGCCATTGCTGATTTGAAACCGCGGATACTTTCTCCAAGACCTTTGCCGAGTTCCGGCAGTTTTTTCGGACCGAGGACCAGCAGGGCGATTCCGAATACTACCAGCAAGTGCATTGGCTGAAATAAACCTTCAAACATAAGTTCTCCTTTTTGTGACACCGCGAACGACAGGTACGAAAAAGGCGCGGGCGAAACTGAACCCGCGCCATCACCTCCGAACATTTGTTCAGCGCAGATAGACACGGTCGCTTTGCGACCGGAGTAACATATTGCTTGTTGGGCGACGAGGACCCTTGCTCAGGACAAGCGTCCGCCGTACCCTTGCCTCAGTGACCGCCGCGGCGGGCGTTGTCGGCGTCTGCTGCCAGGTCTCGCAGCAGTTCCATGAACTGCTTGGACTGGCCGATGAAAAGCCCGTCCCCGGTGAGTGCGTTCACCGCTCCCATGGCCGCTCCCTTCGTCTCAGTCGGACGAATAATGGAGCAGGCTGGAAAGTGGCGGCTCAGGAAGACAGTCGGCTCGGGCATGATCAGGTTCGTCTGAAAGTCTTCTCCACCGAGTGGCGGCGAATTCAGATGAGGAAAACTTATCTTCACTCCTGTGACGGGATCAATAGCGTCCAAAACCGGCGCATTGCCAGCCTTGTCGTGCCAAGTCTGGAAATGTGCGATCTCTACACCGCCAATACTGAGCAGGATGCGCAGGACCTCCACATCAGTGACTCGCTGTGCCAATTGCGGATAGAGGCTGGTTCCTCCTTGCTCAATGAAAGCAAAATGAAACCCCGCTGTGTTTACGATGGCCTGAAAAAAATTCGAATCATTGGCATCATCGTCCGTTCTTGGAATAGCAGGATGTTGCCCGACCGCCAAGGACGGAATGGCGTGGGTGAAGGTGTCTCCGAAGTCCGGGTTTTTGCGACGGCTGCGATACCGTGTCCACCAACTGGTATCAACCGTCAACTGCATCAAGTTAGTCAGGCGCCCGAATTGATTAGCGCCAGTTGCTTTGCTGCTGGGCAAGGTTCGGAATTGGTCGAGGCTGATGGGATCGGAACCCTTTGACTCCAGATATTTGTTGATAAACACCTCATGCGTCAATTCGTCTTCGGTGTTGTCGTGAATGTATTGCGACATATCTTGGTCGAGCGGTACCAGGTCTTGCATGTAGAGAGGGTTCCCGCCCGTCGCCTTCGCGGGATAGTTGGGGATCAGTTTGCTGGCCAGCTTGGCAACCTCGTCGTCTTGAACTCCACCAAGTTCCTGGTATTGCAGCCACAGATCGCTCTCGATGATTTCCGCTGCGGCAACAAAACGGAGGATGGCGGCGTCGCCTTTGGAAAGCGATCCGCTCCGGTCTTCTGCGATGGCCGGAACGCCCCTGGCGAGAATCGCTGCACCGATTCCAGCCGCGGTTCCGGCAGCTACCGTATTCTTCAAGAACGAACGGCGGCTGGAGCCGTTCGCGGTCGAGTTTTCGTTGACGGACAATTGAATTGTCTCTGCGGTTGAGCGCGATGCTTCCTTGCTCATAACTTCACACTCCAAATGAATTGAGCTGAATTCCGCGATCACGGCAGGGATTCGAATCACGGTGAACGCAGAATACGAATACCGCGAAGAGGGCTTGTCACCCGCAGGTCGGGAGTTTGTAAAAGGATGATCCCTCAAACTCGAAGTTTCTGTCGCTGGCGATTTGAGCGATTTGGCAACTGAGTCACTGAGAGATTGAGGGTTTCAGATATTGAGCAGGTCGATTGTGAATCACTAAATCGCTCGCGAACCGGAGATTGACGTGGCTCACGCCGCCGTCGCGGCTCGCAAGCTCTGGAGGAAGGCCTCATGATCGAGTCGAGTGCCCGTCATAGCAAAAATAGCTGCGAGGTGAAAGACAGCATCATCGAGAGTCGTACCGTGCTGCCATTCGGAAAGGAGACCCTCACGATACAGTGATCGCAATTGCGTGTGACGCAACCAAACGGCGGGGAGGTTCGCACCAGGGCTGCACACGCGCGCCGTCATCTCAATGCTGATGACGCCGTCTTTGCCGCAATATCGCTTCGCCCGTTCGACGCAAAGCTCGTGGAGATTCTTCAAGTCTTGCTCACAGACGGGTGGAATAGTGGCTCCGTGCTCGGCAGCGCTGATGAAGGTTCGAAACGCCTGGAGTAGCTCGGCTGTTTCAGACAACATCTGCGCTATGCCTCCAGTCGGCGGCCGCGATGGGCGCCAGAACCAGTTTACCGCTCAGCCCGCCGATGATCGCTCCGACTATGATTGCAGCGATCAGCGTATAGCTGGTTTCAATCACAAGGAGGTCGCGAGGAAGGCCTGTCATGGACGGCAGGCTTACCAGCAGCAGGGCGAGCCACAACAAAGTTGAAGACAGTATGCCGTGCCAGAATCCTCGGCGCCTGAACCAGATCTGCAGCCAGGCGACCCCGTAGGCAAACAGCAGACAGGCGGCGATGCTGAGCAGGTGCGGCGAGTACCACATGACTAATTCCTTCACCTGCGCGGGGGTGAGGCCCAAGGCTTCGCCCCATCGTCCACGGAAGAAGAAGTGGGAATGCCAGAGCAGGCCGATGTACCAGGCAGCAAATGCGGCCAGGAGGACCGGAAGATGGTAGATGGGACGCGGGGTTCCCGAAGGATGAATTTCATATTTCGTGTACGGTTCTTTGCGGAGCGCCTGCGGCAGGCAGGCTTGTGCGCAACGGGCGCGCTCGGGCCAGCGAGTACAGTCGGAGAGGCGAAACTCCGGCCTCTCCCGAAGCATGGTCGCGGCCGCGTGTGCGGCGTCGATCGTGACCGCAACTTGCTGATTCGTCTCGGGACAATTCACAGGCCGAGGGTCAGCATAGTCCTGCTGAATCTGGCGGGCCCAGAATGCCGGCATCAAAAGGCTGAGGCAAGCAAGCAAAAGGAAAATCAGGAAACCGAAGATCAGCAGCATGGCGCGCCTCCGGTCATCAAAATCGTCGGACCAAAACGTGCTGGGTGAATCGTAGGGCGGACTTCATTCCTCGTCAGTGAGCGCGATCACGGCGATGCTGCGCCGCGATTTACATTATTTAGGCCAGCGAGTATCGGGCTGTCTCATGTAGTATCGGGAACTTAGCATTTATTCCATCAGGAGAACGTCCATGGGCAAGTTTGTGGTGGGACTGATCATTGGGTTGGCGATCATTCCGATTTGTGCGTATTTCTATTTTTCCACCGGGATGGCACCGGTTGCGACTGCGGCGACTCCCATGCCATTCGAAAAGAAGTTTGCCAACATGGCATTGCACGCGCGAGTGGACCAAGAAGCACCCAAGACAGTTCCGATCACGGCAGATGAAGCAGCCTACAGCGCTGGAGCGCAGATCTACAAAGAGCATTGTGCCGTGTGTCACGGAGTACCTGGAACGCAACAAACAGCCATTGCGCAGGGAATGTTTCCGAAACCTCCGAAGCTAATGGAGGGAAAAGGCGTGACCGATGATCCTCCGGGCGAGACTTACTTCAAGGTCTCGGGTGGAATTCGGATGACGGGCATGCCAGCGTTCGACAAAACGCTATCGACTACGCAGATGTGGCAGGTGAGCTTACTCTGCGCCAACGCGGACAAGATTTCCCCCGCTGTGAAGCAAATCCTTACTGCCCCGCCAGCACCATCCGCCGTCACTGCGGCGGAAACGAATAAGAAGTAGTTCGAGAGTAGTGGGTGAGGCGTCCCGCAGGGACGCCTTCTCCACGCCTAGTGGTTGGCTTGCGCCGATGGAGCAGGCCGCCCCACATGCTATAGTTCCGTTTCCATGAGATCGCTCCTTTTCTTCGCCTTTTCGTGGTGGGCGATACTGCTGCAAATCGCGGCGATCGTTCATTTCATACGGAGGCGGCCGACTTTCTACTGGCTGTTTGTCATTCTCTTTGGGGGTTGGATCGGCGCCCTGATCTACATCGTCGTCGAAGTAATTCCGGATGCGGGGCTACTACGGAGTTCGTTTCAAGTCTTCCCGCGGCGGCAGCGGATTCATGAACTGGAGCGGGCAATCATTGACAATCCGTCTGCGGGAAACTATGAGGAACTCGGGCTGCTGTATCTGGACGATCATGATTTCGCCCGGGCGAAAGCGGCGTATGACCGGTCGATTTCCGCGCGGACCGATTCACCCGACCCCTTTTATCGTCGAGGGATCGCGGAAATCGAATTAGGAGATTTCGCGGCCGCCCTGCCAGATTTGGAGCGGGCCGTCAGCGCTGATCCGGATTACGATTTTCATCGGGCCAAGGGGCTGCTCGCCTGGGCCTATGCGCAGACTGGCCAAGCCGACAAAGCGAATGCGATGTTCCGCGAAGCGACGCGCATTTCCACGCTGTCGGAAACCTACTATCACTACGCGTTGTTCCTGGAGTCCCAGGGACGCAATGCCGAGGCACGCACGTGGGCACAGAGAATTCTCGAAAAGAAGCCGACCATGCCAGGGTATCTGAGACGGCGGGAGCGGCCGTGGTTTCGAAAAGCAAGCGGCTTGCTGGGCAGGGTCCGGGCGTAACCCCCGCGGGCCGACACACAAACGTTGGCTGGGCCTCACGATGTTAAAATTTCAGTAGTGACTCTTTCCAGACCTTCCATACGGTTGCTGGCAACCGATATCGACGGAACACTGCTCAACCCTCAATTTCAGATTTCTGAAGGCGATCTTGCCGCGCTACGTCGGGCGCACGCCGCTGGAATTGAGATTGTGCTGGTGACCGGCCGGAGGCACTCGTTCGCCCTGCCGATCGCGAAACAACTGGGCTTCGATCTGTGGCTGATCAGTTCGAACGGTGCGGTCACGCGATCCCTAAGCGGCGAGACCTTTCATCGCGACATGATGCCGGCCGAGACATGCCGCCAGCTTTGCGGCGCGATGCAAGAATTCCGCGGGAATACCGTTCTTACGTTTGATAAGGAGACCAAGGGCGCGATCGTTCTCGAGCACTTGGACGAACTCGGCGCCAGCATTCGCCGGTGGCTCGAGAAGAACATGGAGTTCATCGAGTTCGTGATACCGATTGAGAAAGCGCTCGTGACTGACCCCGTGCAGGCGATGTTCTGCGGAACCATGGAGCGGATGAGTGCCGCGCTGCGGGCCCTCGATACGTCGGATCCGGAAGGCAAGGTGACAATCCTGCGGACCGAGTACCCCGTGCGGGATCTCTCGATGATCGATGTGCTTAACGCCGGGTGTTCGAAGGGTCATGCGCTGGAAAGATGGGCCAAATACAGGGGTTACCGGCGCGAAGAGGTCATGGCCGTCGGTGATAACCACAATGACGTTGAGATGCTTGAGTTTGCCGGGCATCCCGTTATCATGGGAAATGCATGCGAAGAATTACGGGCGAGAGGATGGCGCATCACCCGGGGAAATCATGAATGTGGCGTAGCGGCGGCAGTGGAATTGGCGTTTGAGAGCAGTGGTCGGTGGCCAGTGACCAGTCGCTAGCAAATGGGAATGGATATTCGGAAACGAACTCGTTTGGCGGTCCTCGGGTTGGCACTTCTTGCGCTGACGGCTCTTCCCTGCCTTGCTGGCGAAGTCGCTGTTCTGAAGAATGGATTCTCGATCAAACATGTGCGACATGAGGTTTTGGGTGATGTCACGCGCTTGTACGTCAATGCCGATGGATCGAGCTTCGTGGATGTACCTACGGCAGAGATCGAGCATTTTGAAGCTGGGCCAGAAGAGAGGGCTTCTGGCTCCCGGCCTTCGCCTTCCGGAACTGCGACTAAGATTTCTAGCTTATCTACAACTCCGGCGCTCGATCTCAACCAGGTAGTCGCCGAAGCCAGCGGACGCTACAAGCTGGATCCGGATCTGGTGAACAGCGTCATCAAGGCCGAAAGTGATTTTAAGGTACACGCCATTTCACCCAAGGGCGCGCAGGGACTAATGCAACTGATGCCGGGAACCGCATCGCAACTGGGCGTACCGAATGCATTTGATCCGCAGGCGAATGTTGATGGCGGCACGAGATATCTTCGCGAACTGCTGGAGAAATATAATTTCGATCTGGTGAAGGCGCTCGCGGCCTACAATGCGGGACCGCAACGGGTCGAGAAATTTGGCGGCGTGCCTCCCTACTATGAAACGCGGGCATACGTGGCGCGTATTGTGCGGGACTTCAATAAGAAGAAAACTGCACAGGAAAAAGCGACCAGTGCAGCAAAGACGAACGTAGCACAAAGTAAGCGGCGCACCGGTAGTCCTTCAAGCAAAGTTTCGCGCGTGAGCCAGACTGCCGAGTCTAAGGCAACGACGCTACGCGGGACGAATTGATCGTCGCACCAAGTTTTCCACTCCGAGCCCGGTGTCGCCCAGAGGTTTGACCCTTGCGGCTGACTCATTTACCTTGAGTGGTGCCGTTTCACTCTGCGCAGTCAGAGCGCGGCGCAGAGATCTCCCCCTTACATGGATAAAAAACGCATTCTGGCCAGCGTTGTCGTCTTCATAATTCTGGCTGTTCTGGTTTATCTGCAATACCGGCATTGGCGAACCTTCGACTGGCATACGTTCTGGAGCCAGACGCATCGGATCAAGAAGTGGCACGTCTTCCATGGAATCGTGCTGATTTACCTGGCGTATGTTGTGCGGGCCCTCCGTTGGAAGATTTTCTTGCGCCCCGTGAGGCCGAAAACCAGCGTGGCTGAAATGGTCTCGCCCACCCTGGTCGGGTTTACCGGAATCGCTTTACTTGGCCGCGCTGGAGAATTCATTCGTCCCTACCTGATTGCCCGACGGACAGATCTTCCCTTCTCATCTCAACTTGCGGTCTGGGCGGTCGAGCGAATCTTCGATATCGGCGCTTTCGCAGTGCTGATGGCAATCGCGGTATTCCTGCCGAGCGCACTGCAATCCATTCCGCACCCTGAGTACTACCAGAGGTTTCGCGAGGCCGGCTTCATACTATTTGGCGTGGTCGGGGCGACTGCGATCGCTGCCGTGTTGGTCGGGCGCAACGGCGAGAACGCCGCACGCTGGGTGGAGCAGCGCTTTTCGCATTTGTCAGCGAACCTGGGCCACAAACTCGCGATGAAGGTTCGTGAATTCGGTATGGGGCTGAACACAATCCACGGGCCGGTCGAATTTCTGTCGCTCACGGTGGTCTCGGTGGGCATGTGGTACATGATCGCGCTCGCGTATCACGAGGTAACGCATTCCTATGGCGTGGACGCGCTCGAAATTCCGGTCTCGCAGTTGTTGATCCTGATCTTCGCGAGCATGCTGGGATCGATGCTGCAACTTCCCGCCGTGGGCGGCGGATCACAGATGGCGACCATCGCAACGCTTTCCAGCGTTTTCGATGTTCCGCCGGAGATGGCCGCCAGTTGTGGGATCCTGCTCTGGCTTGTGACTTTTTTTGCGGTGGTCCCGACAGGGCTCCTGCTCGCACACCACGAAAGGCTGTCACTACGGAAGCTTTCCGTTGAAAGCCACAAGGCGGAAGAGGCTCAACCCTAAGTTTCTAAAGTTTGCGCATGGAATGTTCCCCAACCTGACATTTTCATCAAGCACCGATGGAGACAGGTGCGCGGAGAGTTCAAGGACAGTTTTCCACATGTTGCAACACTCTGCATCTGTTCTTAGCAAGTTAAAATGTCCGGTTTTTGTAGCAAGTGAAATGTCCGGTTTTAAGTTAAGCCAGCAGCAGTCGAGGCTGTGGGAAAGTGGGAATCCCGCGGGGTGTGCGGGATTTCCAAGCAACGCGGGAAAG
>DASYZA010000327.1:0-3960 GCA_035946775.1 Candidatus Sulfotelmatobacter sp.
GTAGACGAAGGCTGTGTGCGCCTTCCAGGTCAATTGGATCAGCGTGCTGCCCCAGTCAGTGAGGCCCTCGCCGAAGTAGTCCTGAGGAAGATCGTACTTTTGCAGGACCCGCCCGGTCGTGAGATCGACCATGCGCAGCGAAGAGCGGCCGTTGAGACCGGTGCTCTCGTAAAGGTGTCCGTCGACGTAGATCAATCCTTGCGTGAAAGCCTTGGGGTCGTGCGGATAGGTGTGAACGACCTGGTATGTGTAGGGGCGTCCCGAGATCGTAGCGCCGGACGCGATGGTGAAGAGAATCGCGGCGGTCATGGTGTAGCGGGTCATGCGCGCCATCTTAAGGCAAAGTGCGTTTGGGCGGCGGATTGGGCAGACTAGCTACGGTCTCGCGGACCGGAGCCTCGCAGGATTCTTGACAGGCCATCCTGAAAATTATCCACCAAGCTCTTGCGGCTCACAGCCTGGCGTTTTCGTTCTTCGAGCCCGACGCACTTGCCGCAGGTGCAATGAAAAATCGGATTGGAGGGAAGGGCGAGATGTCCACAATTGTCGCAGAGATACCAATCCCCGCCGCTCTGCAGCGTCATGATTTTGAAGTTGCCCGCGTCCACGCAATACGGACAACGAATGTGTTCTGCCTTGCGAAGTATGCCCAAGGGTTCGACCCCACTTTCCCTCGACCAAGGCAATACGGCATGGACCGACTATGCCGTTTTCTTTTCCCCCCCAACATCTTCAGGCGGAACGATCCCCTGCTCTTCGAGAGCCTGATTCAGTTCGCGCATGAGCTCAAGCATTCGCTCCGAATTAAATTCCTGGGACGCTTCTTCGGCGATCTGACGCCAGGGACGTGCAGGTTTCGGCGCAGGATTCTGTGACATCGTACGACTCCCCACGGTGACCGATGTCCGAAGAGTATAGCTTAAAAGGTATAACACCAACGTTACAGAAGAAACAAGTTCCAAAATCCGAACAAGAATCGGCCGGCCTTCGGGGCTGTGCCGACTACACTCGCCAATAATCCGGGCGCCAGTTCTGGATGGCCTTCTTGA
This sequence comes from Candidatus Sulfotelmatobacter sp., assembly GCA_035946775.1. GTDB lineage: Bacteria > Acidobacteriota > Terriglobia > Terriglobales > Acidobacteriaceae > Sulfotelmatobacter. The sequence continues at coordinate 1,050 of DASYZA010000327.1, forward strand.
TTTCTTTGCGGGAAGGCTTCTGCGTCAAGGCGAACTCGACCAGTTTGGGAAGTTCAGCGTCGGAGGCAAAACGAAGTCCGCAAAACTGGTCGACAGTTAATTCAGGAATACGGGAGCGTAGCGGCTCGGGAAGAACGCGCATGAGGCGCAGCTGCTCTTCAAGGCGGATCACTCGATCCTGCACCTTGAGAGCATAGAGGCGGACCTTGAAAAGAAGGACCAGCATCGCAAACGCAAGAACCGCGAGCACGACAGAGTGGATATTGCTTCGCAGCGAGTTTCTGCCGAGATGAGTGAACAAGTGAACGAGCGAACTGATCAGCGCGATGACGAAAACCGGGACGAGGAAGAAATGAAACCATGGATCGAAGCGGGTGTGGTTGGCATAGGTTTGTGGAGTTGTCTCGGACATCAGAGCCTCCCTGCTGGGAATGCGAAAGTGTAGCAGGAACGACCGATCCCGGCGTGAGATGCGGAAATAAAAATGCCGGGAATCGTGGCGGATTCCCGGTTTTTGAAATACCTCGTGTGTCTCCGCACTACCTCAGTGAGGCAAGGAGAATTTCTTCAGTAGCCGGTATATTCTGCGCGAACATCTCGCCTTCCGACTTGCTCGGCCCGAACGAGTAGAGGTCGGCGGAGCCTCCGATCTTCATCCCGGCAAGGAAGTAGCGGCGGCCGTATTTATGGAATACAAGAGAGCACTGTTCAGCTGCGTTTTTGCCGTCCGCCGTATTCGCCGGCACGAGGACAGTGATGCCAGCATTGGCGTTCTGGATCTTGAGCACCCGCATGGTGGGATCGGCCCACTGGATCGTGGTCTCGCCAAGCGGTATGACCGTGTTGGCCACGGTGTAGGTGAAGGGAACCTGCGCGACGAGGCGCTCGTTGCTGCGCGCCTGGGCGCCGGCAATCGACGGAATGATGGCCAGCATTAGAACGGTAATCCACTTGGCGTATCTCATATATAACCTCCAGAAGATGTCTGCATCGTGCTCCCGCGGACGAAAAACGTCCATAGAGGCAGTCTGAAGCCGTATCAATTGATCTGAAGAAACGTGATTTAAATCCTTGACAGGAATCGCGCGGGATAAAAGAATCCGCAGGAACGGACGCAATCGATGCCGGAACAGAGAGTACGTTTCAGTGAGTTCGAACTCGACTTTGGACATTTCCAGCTCTATCGCAAGGGCGAGGCAGTGAAGCTCGAGGGGCTGCCGATGCAGCTGCTGATGCACCTGGTTGAACATCGGCGGGAGTTAGTGACGCGCGAGCAGATTGCCGACGTGCTCTGGGGCAAAGACGTGTTCGTCGACGTGGAGCAGGGGATCAATACGGCGATCCGGAAGATTCGGATTGCGCTGAACGACAATCCGTCGCAGCCGCAATTGCTTCAGACCGTTGTGGGAAGGGGCTATCGATTCGTGGCGGCGTGTGAGGAAGATGCGGGCGAGATCAAGTTTTCTGCGGAGGAATTGGGGCGGGCAGTGATGGCGGCAGCGGGGCTGCATCCAGAAAACAAAAAATAGCGACGGTCCAGGCGGCGTGAATTCCAGGCGGAAAACAGATGCGGCCCGATACTTCCGGGCCGCCGGACAGTCGAGGCGGCTGTCCCCACGTAATCGAATGGCCCCGTACCAGTCGCGAACCGTTTAAAATCCTCAGGCTGCGTTTTGGCGGAGTCGTTCGGCACGCCGCGGAATCAAAGGATCTCATGAAAGCCATTCAAGTCAAGCAAACAGGCGGGCCCGAGGTGATGGAGCTGGTGGATTTGCCGGTTCCGGAGCCGAAGGCGGGAGAAGCGGTCGTGAAGTTGTCCGCTTCGGGAGTGAATTTCATCGACGTGTATAACCGCGAGGGCCGTTACAAAGCGCCTCTGCCGTTTGTTCTGGGGCAGGAGGGCGCGGGCGTTGTCACGGCGGTTGCGCCCGATGTGAGGTCGGTGAAAGTCGGCGATCACGTGGCTTGGGTTCATCTGCTGGGCGCGTACGCCGAGTATGAAGCGATAGCGGTGCAACGGCTGGTGCCGATTCCAGCCGGCGTGAGCGATCAGCAAGCCGCGGCGGCGATGCTGCAGGGGATGACCGCGCATTATCTGTCGCACGATACGTATCCGCTGAAGCGCGGAGAGACGGCGCTGGTGCATGCGGCCGCGGGCGGAGTCGGGCTGCTGCTGGTGCAGATGGCTCACAACATCGGCGCGCGCGTCATTGCGACGGTCTCGACCCATGAGAAAGCGAAGCTGGCACGCGAGGCGGGGGCGGACGAAATCATTCTGTACACGCAGCAGGATTTTGAAGCGGAGACGAAGCAGCTGACGGATGGCAAGGGCGTCGATGTCGTGTACGATTCGGTGGGCAAGACGACGTTCGAGAAGGGACTGAACGTGCTTCGTCCGCGGGGGATGATGGTGCTTTATGGCGGATCGAGCGGCGCGGTGCCTCCGTTCGATCTGATTGCGCTGTCGGCAAAGGGATCGTTGTATGTGACGCGTCCGACGCTGGCAAGCTACACGATCACACGCGAGGAGTTAATGGCGCGGTCGAGCGCAGTGTTCGGAATGATCGCAGCGGGAAAGCTGAGGCTGCGAATTGAGCATACGTATCCGCTGGCGGAGGCGCAGCGCGCGCATCGGGAACTTGAGGGAAGGAAAACGACCGGGAAGTTGCTGCTGATCCCTTAAAAGCGGACTTCGGGCGTCGGGCGTCGGACCTCAGGCCCCGGACTTCGTTCTGATTCGACGAGGCCGCGACATAAATGAAAATCATGAAAGCTATTCGCGTATCGCATACTGGGGATCCGTCGGTGATGGAAGTCGTCGATGTGCAGATCCCACAAGCGAAGTCTGGCGAGGTAGTGGTCAAAGTGCATGTGGCGGGAGTGAACTCCATCGATGCGCAGTTTCGTGACG
>DASYZA010000328.1:0-71264 GCA_035946775.1 Candidatus Sulfotelmatobacter sp.
GCCGAGACTGGGCTTCTACAGAGCTGGGAGCAGGGGAAGGGGAACTGCCCCCTTCCCCTGCAACCCCATCCCCAAAATCGGACCAAAATCTGTCAACTATGTCCCCGGTCTAAACTGTCAACTATCTTCCCGGCTGGACAAAACTCCATAAGCGCACAAGCTCCGAAGGAGCGAAAGACACTCACCCGGAAGAGTCGAAATAACTCGCAATCCGGATGTGCAAATGCTAACCACATCCTTTTCAATGACTTGCGCTGTCTACCCCAACCCCCGACCCTCCTGCGATAATAGAACCAGAGCTGGCAAGTCTCCCGCTCCAGTTGTCCGCCACGTAAGTCACCAACCTCGAACTGACAACTGGGAACTGATAAATGCTATGGACCGCGAAGTCACAACCATCGTTAGCCCCGACGTCGCTCACGACCTCTCCGTCAAGATTCAGCAGACGACGCGGGCTCCCCTGATTAGTCCGCTTCGCGGATCCGTTCTCGTGCTGATCCAGTACGACATTTGCGAAGAGATTCGCCTTGACGTGATCCGCCAACTGCTGCAGGCGCGTCACGCCCAAGCCACCTTCAAAAGCAGCCAAGCCCCCGGATACGTTCGCTATCAGCGGCCTCCGGCCGTCGACCGCCTTGAGCCGCTCGTTCTCGACTCCGGCGAACGCCTCAGCGGCGAGATCAAGTACTACGACTACGGCGTCGTCAGCCTTCTTTTCGAACTGCCCTTTGCGGGCGACTGGGACAAACTCGTTGAGCTCTCTGCCCGTTGGACCTCCGACACGACCTTTGAGAAGTTGGCCAGCCGGGTCATCCGCCAGCGCCTCGAACGGGCCGCGCCAGCGCTGATCAAGCCCTACAAAGAAGCAGATTGGCTCCAAGAAGACTACTTCATCTTTCACGTGCGCGAGATCGATGGATCGCCCACTGCCGAGGAACTCCTCGCCACGCAGCGAGGCCCCATCTCTCAGATTGTTCGTGGGGAAACCGCCACGCTGAGCGAAGGCGAGCGTACCGAAATCCTGCAATCCCGGATTTCGTACTATCCCAGCGATCTTGCTGTGATCGGATGGAATGCCGCTTTTATCTACGACACGCAGGCAGGAGCCGAAACCGCCGTTCAGCTTCTCGAATACGCGAACTCGCAGCTGCTTGAGTTCAGGCACTACGACGAATTCCTCACCCGTGAACTCGAGAATGTCTACGACTTCCTCGAAGTCGGAGGCAACGGATGGTGGTCGCGCTGGCGTACGGCGCGCGCCGCGTCAAAACTGCACACGGTTTTGCTGGACGTGAACGAACTCACAGAACGCGCCGACAACGCCATCAAGTTCCTCAGCGATATGTTTTCGGCGCGCCTTTATAAGCTCTGTGCGCAAAAAGTAGGAGTGCCCGACTACAAAGACCTGGTCAAGGAAAAGCTTCAGACGGCGGAAGACCTCTATCGTTTCATGATTGAGCAATTCAACCAGTCCCGCGCCTTCGTGCTCGAATTGATGGTCGTCGTAATCCTGATCATCGAACTGATTTACTTCTTCAAGGGTCGTCCGATCTAAGCCCGCCAAACCAGAAGAAAGAGCTTTTCTTCGCGATCTTGGCGTACCCTTGCGTTCTTAGCGGTTGAGCTCTTGTGAAGAGGATTGCCTGATAGCGGGGGTGGTTAACGGTGATGGGGCTGTCTAATTCAGGCTAGTCTTTCAGAGGCACAATCGCGCTGCCATTGCGACAGAAAGTGGCCACTTTTTGAAGATTGCCATTCGGCCCGGGAACGGTCATGACAGGTCCGTAACAGTACACGGCATGGCCGCTGGCAGCGAAGTACCAGCGTCCGCCATTTGTCCGCTTTGCCAATTGGGAAACAGGCTGGCGCAGCGGTTTTTGCGGCATTAGGGTGCCGACGGGCAAACTTAACAACAAGGCTAGGGTCAGAACCTTCATTGTAACTACCGCTTCCACTGTTCAATCCACAGAACTAAAAACCACAGAACACATTCGTACTTTGACGCCGTTCGAGCTAGATCGTGATCAGTGCCCGACGGCTGTCTGCCAGGTCCGATGCCGGTTTGGACGGCATTTGGAACTGGCCTTTCGGTTTCAACTGGCTATCTGCACGTTGCTGGGAAGACGGGGCGTGTTTCAATTGAGCCTGGGGTCCCTGGGTTGACGGGATTTGGACTGATGGGATTTGGGTCCCGGGATTCTGCGCCTGGGTCGACGGGTTCTGCGCCAGAGTCTGGTTGCGTTCCTGGACCTGCATCTTCTTGACGGCTGAGAGCTCCGTGCTGTCGCGGAACAACTCGCGGATCAGAGCGCGCTGCGATTCGATGGTCTGACCCTGTTCGACAATCAGCATGGTCATCAGGCCGTAGGAAATCATGAAAAGAACAGTGAGCACCGGCAACCAGCCATGCTTTTTTGCCTTTGGTTCAGCAATCGCCTTCAGCTCAACTGATTCGTAGTTGCCGAATAACGTCGTCAAGTGTCCCCCCGGTTCAAAGCGCCTGGTACGCAGGCATAATGGCTAAGTGCATCCATTCAGCCAACGTTCTGACCAGCTGTAAATGAATGAAAACGGGTATTTTAGCTACGGAGTACCCCCATTCTCATAAAGCCGGAAGTGCAACTCGATGCATATAAAGAGCAAGAATGATTGGTTGAGAAAGTCTGGCTATCTCCAAGCATGTCCGGAGTTTCCTCAACGAGGAAGAGGTGTTGTCGCCTCTATAGAGCCTCGCAGTACCGCAGGTTCTTTTGCGTTCTCGGCGGCTTTTCTTCGCGCTTTGCGGTCAAAGCCTTGCGGCGCAGGACTGCCGATTACTTCCGGTTACCCTCGTTACTTTCGGAGCAGGGTACCGTTTCCCTACAATCATTACATTGACGCTGTACACGTAAAATCATATCGGGAATCCTAACGTATGCGAATGCGGCAAGTGCTGCTTCTACTCACAGCCCTCTCCACCACCCTCGTCGCCGTGTCTGCGGCGCAGAGCCCACAATCGTCGGAAGACAGCCACCGAAAGGTGCTCCGAAAGGTAACCCCGCAATATCCATCCGAAGCCAAGCGGATCAATCTGGGCGGCACGGTAAAGATCGTCGCTCAAGTCGCCCCGGATGGCAGTGTAAAGAAGGTCGAGGCTCTGGGAGGTAGTCCAATCCTCGTACAGGCGGCCGAGACTGCCGTCTCGGAGTGGAAGTACGCTCCCGGTCCGGAGTCGAAGGAGACGGTAGAGTTGCACTTCACCCCGTAAGGCTCGCTCAGTCGACAGGTGTTTCTACTTTCCGAGCACCAGCTTGGCTATGGTCGCAAGCTGCATGTTCGAGGTTCCTTCGTAGATCTTGCCGATCTTGGCGTCGCGCCAGTATTTCTCGACGGGATAGTCCTTGGTGAACCCGTACCCGCCGTAGACCTCAATCGCGAGCGACGTAACCCGCTCGGCCACTTGGGACGCAAAGAGCTTCGTCATGGCCGCCTCTTTGACGAAGTTCACTCGCGCATCTTTCATACGCGCACAGTTGTAGACCATCAGCCGGGCTGCTTCGATCTCTGTCGCCATCTGCGCAATCTGGAACTGAATACCCTGAAAGTCGGCGATTGACTTCCCGAACTGCTTGCGTTCCACGGCGTATTTGCAAGCGAACTCCCAGGCTCCGCGGGCCAACCCGATCATCTGTGCGCCGATTCCAATGCGTCCTTCATTCAGGGTCTCGATGGCGATCTTGTATCCTTTGCCGGGTTCGCCCAGCACGTTCTCCTTCGGTACACGGCAATCTTCCAGAATCAACTCGCAAGTCGACGAAGCTCGAATGCCCAGCTTGTCTTCCTTTTTCCCCACGGTGAAGCCAGGAAAATCCTTCTCAATGAGGAACGCCGTGATTCCCTTGTACCCAGCGCCCGGATCGATCGTCGCAAACAGCACGAAAAGTCCAGCCTCTTTTCCGTTCGTGATCCACAGCTTCCGGCCGTTCAACACGTATTCGGAGCCTTTGAGCGCAGCCCGGGTCTGTAACGCAAACGCATCCGACCCAGAGCCTGCCTCGCTGAGCGCGTACGCCCCGACGATTTCCGTCGCCATCTTGGGGAGGTAGCGCTTCTTCTGCTCTTCGCTCCCCCACCGCAAAAGGGCGTTGTTCACGAGCGTGTTCTGCACGTCGACGATGACGCCAGAAGACGCATCGACGCGTGAGAGTTCCTCTACCGCCAGAATGGCCTCAAAGAATTTCGCTCCGCCTCCGCCATATTGCTCGGGGATTTCAATCCCCATCAGTCCGAGCCGGAAGAAGTCGTGAATCAGCTCTTTTTCAAAGATGCCCTTCTCGTCCATCTCTTTCACCAGCGGACGGACTTTCTCCTCGGCGAATTGACGTATGTTGTCGCGAAACAAAACTTCATCTTCGGTGAGCGTTGTCAAAGGGGTGGGAGCCTGGGATTGCAGCGTCGTTTCTGGCATAAGGGACACCTTTTCTGGCGGGATGCGCAAACCAATTATGGTAGCACTCCCCGGCGAATGGGTGGTCGTCACCGCGAACCAAGACGGTTTCTGGTACTCTCTTCCGTTATGCCTGACTACTCTATCGGTGTTGATATGGGCGGTACCAATCTGCGGGTGGCCGCCATCACTACAGAAGGGCAGCTTCTGGAAAAGATCACTCTCGGCGTGAAGATCGCTATGGGACGCGACTACGTCATCGGCGAGATGTGCGATGCCATCCACCGCCTGACCGATCAATATCGGGGTACCGGCCGCTTCGTCGGTGCCGGAATAGGCGTTCCCGGCATCATCGACGTCGAAGCCGGCATGATGCGGAAGTCGGCGAATCTGCCCGGCTGGACGGATTATCCCGTGCGCGACGAAATTGAACGCCGTTTGGGCGCTCGCATCTTCCTCGACAATGACGCCAACGTCGCCGCCCTCGGTGAGAAATGGCTCGGCGCCGGACGTGACGCCACCAACATGGCGATGCTGACCCTAGGCACGGGAATCGGCGGTGCAATCGTTCTCAACGGCAAGCTGTTCTATGGGCTCAGCGGCATGGCCGGAGAATTCGGCCACGTCACCATCGAACCTGAAGGCTATCCCTGCGGCTGCGGCAATCGCGGATGCGCCGAGCGCTACGCCTCCGCTACCGGGGTCGTCCGCATGGCTCGCGAAGCCATCGAAACAGGAAAAGCTCCTGGACTTGCCAAGGCCGCCAGTTCCGATCCGGAATTCAGTTCCCGTTCCATTTATAATCTCGCGATTCAGGGCGATCCCGACGCGCTAGGTATATTTGACCGGTTCGGACGTGCTCTGGGAATGCTGATGGCCGATCTTGTCAACGTTCTTGACCTGGATATGTACGTGATCGGCGGCGGCGTGGTTAGCGCCTGGAATGCCTTCGCCCCCAGAATGTTTCAGGAACTACGCGAACGATCACTCGTTTATGCCGCGTCCGCACCCGACGATCCGATGGCGAAGAAACAAGGAGCTGCCGCCCAGATCGCCAACTACACGCGCAAGAAAACGATCATCACGCAAGCCTTGCTAGGCAGCGACGCCGGCTTGTACGGCGCAGCCAGACTTACGATGTCCTAGCAGCCAAGCACCGCGAGATTTGTGAAGTCCTTTGCGCCCTCACGGATATCTTCGCGACCTTCGCAGCTCAGCTTTGAAGAAGGGCGTCAAATTCCCCCCCCAAAACCTTGAAAGCCTGCTCTAAACGTTTCTACTCGCCGCCCCCAAGACACTTCCGCATCCCATCCAGCAGCGCGGAATTCTGTTCCGCCGCCCCGATACTCACCCGAACGCACGTCGGCGCTCCCCACCCAGCAAGCGGCCGAATGCTGATGCCTTGACCGCGTAGTTCATCCGAGAGTCCCGCCGCATCCCTCCCCAGATCGCAATAGAGGAAATTTGCCCACGTCGGAACCACGCGGAAGCCCATCTCCGACAAGGCGACCCCCAGGATTTGCGCCTGCTCCGCATTGTTTCCAACCGTGCGCGCAACATGATTCAGGTCGTCCAATGCAGCAAGCGCCGCTACCTGCGCGATCGACGAAACTGAAAACGTACTCCGCAGGCGCGAGCAAAAGTTCAGCAACTCCGCCGGACCGAGCCCATACCCGATGCGTAATCCGGCCAGAGCGTGTGCTTTCGAAAACGTCCGTAGGACGACCACGCTCGCTCCCTGCTTCAGGTAGTTGATCGATCGCGGATACTCAGACTTGCGGCGGTTGCCAAAATCTACTGCGAACTCGTAGTAAGCATCATCAAGCACAACTACAACATGCCCGGGAACCTCATCCAGAAACTTCTCCAGAGCGTTCACATCGAGAATTGTCCCAGTCGGATTATTCGGATTCGCTAGAAAAACTAGTCGCGTGTGCTCGTTGATCGCCTGCTGAATGGCATCCAGATCGATAGCGTCACCAGACGTGGGGGCTTCGATTAGCTGTGCCCCTGCTGCGTGCACTGCCATCCCGTAAACGATGAACGACCGCTCACTGGTGACAGCGTTCAGCCCAGCGCCAAGCAGCGTTTCACATAAGAGTGACAGCATTCCCGTCGACCCCGCCGTAACCAGCACCTGCTCCGTTGGCACATCATGTAACTCCGCAAGCCTACGCCGCAGCAGACCGCAATCGTCTTCTGGATACGTGCTCACTCTCGTGAGCGCCGCACTCATTGCCTCGAGCGCCTTGGGTGAAGGGCCGAATGGATTTTCATTGGAATCGAGCCGGATCAACTGAGGCTCGTCTTTGGCAGGTTTCGCCGGAGGAGTTGCTGGGTAGCCACCAATCTCCCGCACCGGTTTGGTAACAAGATCGAAGAATCGGCTCATGCACGCCGCATCGTCAAACAGGTTTCTTTTCGCCGCTTCGAGTCGCCGACTTCAGCCGCTCAATCTCTTTCAACGTCAGCGACCGGAACTCACCCGGAGGCACATCGAGCGTGAGGGGCCCATATTTCACTCGCTTGATCTTTTCTACATGATGACCGACCGCCTCGAACATGCGCCGAATCTGCCGATTCCGGCCTTCGATCAGCGTGATCTCGTACCATGGATTCGCCGCTTCCTTGACGACCCGTACCGCCGCTGCCCTGGTCCTTACGCGCTTTCCATCATCCGTCGCGATCGAAACGCCTGCTCGTAATTTCGCGATGGCGTCTTCCGTCGGCGTGCCCGCCACCTTCACGAGATAGGTCTTCGTCACATGCGAGGCCGCTTTCATGAGCCGATGCGCGAGATCGCCATCATTCGTCATCAGCAGCAAACCTTCGCTCGCGTAATCGAGCCTTCCGATCGGATAGACACGGCCCTTCACTCGCCGGACCAGATCCATCACAGTCGGGCGTTGCTCCGGATCGCTGACGGTTGTGACATATCCTTTGGGTTTGTTCAGCAACAGGTAGGTGTGCCGCTGCTCGCCCTTCAGCAGTTTCCCGTTCACCCGAACATGATCGACATCCGGATCGGCCTTGGTGCCAAGTTCCGTGACGATCGTTCCATTGACCTGCACCAATCCGGACGTAATCAACTCCTCGGCTTTGCGCCGCGACGCTACCCCGGCCGCTGCAATAATCTTCTGGAGCCGTTCAAGAGCCATAGCACTACTATGCGCAAGTCAGACGGAATGCGCAATGCCAAGGAGTGCTGAACAGAACGAGAAGGGACAAAAAAGCTTAAAGGAGGAACCTATCAGGGTTTTCCTTCGTGTCCGTTAGTGCCCTTTGTGGTGGAAGCTTTTCGGTGCGCAATCAACGCAGCTTCAGCGATCAGGTCCGTACGGCTTATCCCGCCTTCTCCTCGGCGGTTGCATTCTCTTCCGCAGACGTCACTGGAGTGTCGCTATTCTGCGCTGCAGCAGGCAGTTCACCCTCGGGTTGTGGTTCTGAGGCAGCAGCCACACTCTCCGCCGGAATCAACTCTGCCTGGAAAGACTCCGCCACCAGCTTCTCGAATTCTTCCATACTCGGCAGCTCGCTTACATCCTTGAGCCCAAAGCGCATCAAGAATTCTTTGGTCGTCTTGTAGAGAATTGGCCGTCCGATCACCTGCTTGCGACCCGCAGTGGTGATCAGTTTGCGGTCGAGCAGAGTTCCAATCACACCCCCGGAATCGACGCCTCGAATGTCATTGATTTCCGGCACCGTGACAGGCTGCTTGTAAGCGATCACAGCCAGAGTCTCCAATGCCGGCAGCGACAGGCGAATCGGCGGCTTCAGACTCTTTGCAAACGAGCGCACGACTTCATGCTGCTCTGGCTTGGTAGACATCCGGAATCCACCGGCAACTTCACGGATTTCAATTCCATGATCGGCCGAATCGTAAGCGCCCATCAGTTCCACCAACGTGGATCGCATGCGAGACTTGATCTCCGCATCGTCGGAAACGCCTTCGGCCACAATGGATTCCTTCACCAACGCAGTCATCTGCTCCAGCGTGATCGGCGTTTCCGCCGCATAAATAATCGCTTCGAGTTGAGCTCTCAAAGACATAGGGATTAGGGATCAGGGTTGGGGATCAGGCGCTTGGTTTCTGGCCCTGATCCCTGGCCCCTAGTTCCTGCTTTTCATCTCCAGTCATCTCTCACCGCGGCCCGTTCATTCATCACTTCTTCAAAGTGAGTATGCTTGCGGATCGCGATTTCGCCAAACATTTTGTCTTGCCGTACCTGAATCGCCTGTAACCGTACGAGTTCGAGCAGAGCAAGAAACATGCAAACCAAAGCCTGCCGCGATTGCACGCGCATCAAAACCTGTTTCAACCGGATCGGACGATCTTCGAGTGAGAGCCGCCGCCGCAGATAATCGATCATCTGTCCAACGGTGACTGTCTCCTCATCAACATTGAGCACGGGGCGCGTGCGCACGCGCTCGAGAATCTGCTGAAACGTCTTGACGAGATCGATCACGTCCGCGGCAAGCTCCGGCTCGGTTCCCTCCGCCTCCATAAATTCCTTCAGCGAAGGATTCGACAGCACCGCATCTTCAATCTGCTGTTTCTGCAGCAGCATCTGTGCCGCCGACTTGAACTTCTCGTGTTCCAGCAGACGGTTGACGAGTTCCGTTCGTGGATCCTCCTGCTCCTCCGGCGACGCCATCGGATCCTTCGGGAGTAGCATCTTCGACTTGATGTGAATCAGTACAGCGGCCATATAAATGAATTCAGCCGCAACGTTTACATCCAGTTCGCGGATCTTTTCGACATACGCCAGGTACTGGGCGGTGATCTTCGCAATCGGAATGTCGTAGATGGCGATGTCCTGCTTGCGAATCAAATCCAGCAGCAGATCCAGCGGCCCCTCATAAACGTTTCCGACCGCAACCGCAAAAGGGAAGTCGCTCTCTTCCTTTTGCGCCGCATCTTTGTGGTTGGCAGAAGGCGGAGCGACGACGAGAGCGGGCGGAGCCGCTGCATCACTCGCAAGAGAGATTTTGGATTCCTCAGTCATTACTCACCGATCGTCGTCCGCTTATTTCTAAATTTGTCATCTTTCGCGAAGCGAAGGACCCATGCACTGTCTCGCCACAGGCTCATTTTCACTCAAGAAGTGACTACTTCTTTAACTCCTCATACCCCAGTGACATCCCCATCGAGGCGCGTACGTCATCCATGGTCTCTCCGGCCGCCTTGCGCGCCCGCTGCGTGCCAGCCTCCAGAATATCCCAGGCCAGCCGCGGATTTTCCTCGAATTTTCGTCGCCGCTCTTGCATCGGATTCAGCAATTGCACCAGCGCGTCCGCCGCCCAGCTTTTGCATTCGATGCATCCAATTCCGGCCGACCGGCAGCCTTCATTCACTCTCGCCATCGTTTCTTTGTTGCTGAAAATCTTGTGCAGATCGCCCACTGGACATACATCCGGATTTCCCGGATCCGACCGTCGAACTCGCGCTGGATCCGTCACCATCGTTTTCAACTTCTGCCGCACCACCGGCTCCGGGTCGGTCAACATCACCGTATTCCCGTAGGACTTCGACATCTTGCGGCCATCGGTCCCCGGCAGTTTGGCGGCGGGAGTCAACAACGCTTGTGGCTCGGGGAAAACATCGCCATAAAATCCGTTGAACCTGCGCGCGACCTCCCGCGTCAACTCCACGTGAGCGACCTGGTCCTCCCCCACCGGAACGAAATGCGCCTTGTAAACCAAAATGTCTGCCGACTGCAGCACGGGATATCCCAGAAACCCATACGTCCCCAGATCTTTGTCTTTGATATTGTCCCGCTGCTCTTTGTACGTTGGCACTCGCTCGAGCCAGCCCAGCGGGGTGATCATCGAGAACAGCAGATGCAACTCAGCGTGTGCCGGCACATGCGACTGGATGAACACCACGGACTTTTCGGGATCGATACCGGCCGCCAGCCAGTCGAGCGCGACTTCCAGAGAATTCTCCTTCACCTTCGACGTGTCCGCGTAATCGGTTGTCAAGGCATGCCAGTCGGCAACGCAGAAGAAACACTCATACTGAGCCTGCATGCGCACCCAGTTCTGCAGAGCTCCGACATAATTCCCCAGATGCAGCTTGCCGGTCGAGCGCATACCACTGAGTACGCGCTTGCGGGTTTTCAAAGGATCGTTCATTGTTCAGGAAGCCCCGCCATCACCGACACTGCGGCCAATGCAGTTGACTCCAACCTCTATGAACTGTAGAAATGTCATGCAGGGCTGGCTTCGATACTACCACGCAAAACACGCAATCGGCGCAGGTAAACAGCCGTTCCAGCGCTCCAATAACGGAAGCCGAAAACTAGTCATGGTAAACGTGTCAAGGTCCCGAGAGCCCGAAGTCTGAGGTCGAAGATCCGAAGTCTAAAGTCCGTTTTTCTCGGCCCGCTGTAGTTCCTCCGGCGCAATCGATTTCACTTTGATCACCTTTGCCGGGATGCCGCCCACGATGTGGTAAGGCGACACACTTTTCGACGCAACTCCCATCGATCCCACAATGCCGTGCTCGCCCACCCGCACGCCGCTCAACACCGTCGCGTGATATGTGACTCGGGACCGCGGACCAATCTCCGTCTTGTGATTGTCCACAATCATTCCATCATTCAGATCATGCGAATGCGAATACACGTTGGCATAATCCGAAATCGACGATCCCTCGTGAATGATGATTTCGCCTCGGTCATCCAGAAGTACATATTTGTGAATCACGCAGTCATCTTCCACGGTCAGGTTATAGCCAAACGCAAACTCCACGCCGTGGAAGATCTTCACGTTGTTCCCGCAATGTTTGAAAATATGTCGTGCCAGCATGGCTCGAACGCGATATCCCAGCCAGTGGTTCAACCCCGCAGGCGAGCGGTCGAACATCATCCAGAACCAGATCAGCGGCTTGCGCTCGGCATATTTCACCGCATCGACATCGCCGTAGTACTCGGGCTCGAGTGTCGTGTTTCGCGGATCGAACGAGTGCATCGCCACTTGCTCGGTCAATCCGCCCGCAACACCCAGATTGGGTCGTCCCATATAAAGCTGATGCAAAGCCTCCGTGACCACCTTGCTGCGGCGCTCCGGGTCGCGGTTTATGAACTGATGGTCCAATTCATCGATCCATTGGAGAAACGACTTCTCGGCTGCAGGCGTAGGGTTCAGAGCGCGATATTCAAATCGGGGCATTGCGCCTCTCTCTTAGTAAGGACGTCCAGTCAAACCCTCAACCATAGCACAATCGAAATGCTTTATAATTCGCGCCGCCCCTCAAACCCAACGTGACCACCCTTGCCCGAAAACTCCGCGCCGTCGACTACTTCACCCTGGGCTGGGGCACCATGGTCGGGGTCGGCTGGCTCGTCATCATGGACGACTGGCTGACGCGTGGCGGCCCACTCGGCGCGGTGCTCGGGTTCGCCATCGGCGGCACCCTCCTGCTTCCCATCGGATGGGTCTACGGAAAACTTGTCATCGCAATGCCCGATGCCGCTGGGGAGGTAGCCTATAACTCGGCCGCATTCTCCCGCCCGATCAGCTTCGCCACCGGCTGGATGATGACTCTCGCCTACTTCATCGTCTGTCCCTGGGAAGCCGTTGCCATCGGACGCATCGCCGCTTACATCTTTCCCGGACTTGATTCCGTCGAGCTCTACCGGATCGCAGGCCGCCCCGTATATCTTCCGCATCTCGCGGTGGGGCTGGCGTTAACGGCCCTGCTCACGATCCTCAACTATCGCGGTGTCCGCCTGAGCGCTACATTTCAAAACTGGACAGCATTCGGCACACTTTTTCTTTTTATGGTCTTCGTGGCGCTCGGAGTGAGCCGCGGATCGACTGGGAACTTTCCGCCTCTGTTCACACATTCGTCGCTGATCTCAGTCATCCTGGTCGTCCAGATCGTGCCCTACTTCATGACGGGTTTCGAATCGGTCGGCAAGGCGGCGGAGGAAGCTGGCCCCGAATTTCGAAGCCGCGGATTCTTCCGCGCTATCTGGATGGCGATCGTAATCGGCATCCTTTTCTACACGACCATCGTAGCCGCAGTGGCCTTCGTGGCCCCGTGGCACAGCCTCATCAAGACGAAATTTATGACGGCTGTCGCCTTCCAACAAGCAGTCGGATCGCCGGGTGTTTCGGGGAGATGGATCGTTAACATCATCCTCGCCTCCGCCTTACTCTCCTTGGTGAAATGCTTCAACGGAAACTTCGTCGCCGCCAGCCGGCTGATTTTTGCCCTCGGCCGTCGAAAAATGATCACCGCTGCTACTGGGGAAGTGCACACCAGATTTCAGACTCCATCTGTCGCCGTCCTCGCGGTAGGAATTGCAACTGCCGCCTGCATGCTCCTCGGAGACGCAATCCTCGTTCCCGTGACTGAGGTCGGCTCCGTAGCCTGCGCGATTGGATGGGCCGCCACCTGTGCCTCTTGCCTCGCTCTCGCACGCTCCAGGCCAGATCTGATCACGTTGTCCTTGCCCGAGCGTGGCATCGCGGCAGTAGGATTAGCGGTTGCCATCATGATGGCTTTGATGAAAGTCATTCCAGCCATCCCCGGCGCCTTTAGCAAATACGAATGGATGGCGCTGGCAACCTGGATTGTTATCGGTGCAGTCTGCAGTACCGCCGTAGTCTCGGAGACAGCCCGGCGGGCGACTCGCCCGCCGATCGTGTAAATCTGCAATGTTAAGGGGCCGAAACGAATGTCAAAAACGCTAGTTATCCTTCTGATCCTCTTCCTTCTGTCGTGTGCTTCGTTATCGGCGCAAACTCCCACCCAGTTCGACATCGTCATCACTAACGGCCACATCATCGATGGCACCGGTTCTCCCTGGTATTCGGGCGACGTCGGCATTCGCGACGGCAAGATCGCCGCCATCGGCAACCTTTCAGTAGCTGCCCGGAAACGCACAATTGACGCCCAAGGCCGCGTGGTGGCTCCCGGCTTCATCGACATGCTCGGCCAATCTGAATTGAACATCCTCGTCGATCCACGCCTGCCGTCGAAGATCTACCAGGGCATCACTTCAGAAATCACGGGCGAGGGCGGCTCCATTGCTCCGCTCAATGACGCGATCATTCAATCAGGCCGCGACACCTACGAACATTTCCATATCACGCCCGATTGGAGAACTCTTCGCCAGTATTTTGCTCGACTTGAGAAGCAGGGAATGGGGATTAACCTCGCCAGCTATGTCGGCGCGACACAGGTTCGCCGCATGGTTTTGGGTGACGACGACGTTCAACCCACACCTGAACAACTCGAGCAAATGAAAGCTCTGGTCCGCGACGGAATGAAAGACGGAGCAGTCGGCGTGTCAACGTCGCTCGAATATGCCCCGGCGCCCTACGCGAAGACTGACGAACTGATCGCCCTTGCCACCGAAGCCTCAAAGCTCGGAGGCATTTACGCGACTCACATGCGCAGCGAGGGCGATGCCATCATGGAATCCATCGACGAGACCCTCCGCATCGGCAGCGAGGCTCATATTCCCATCGAAATCTGGCACATCAAGGTCTCCGGAAAGACGAATTGGGGACACATGCCCGAAGTCGTCGCAAAGATCAATGCAGCCCGTGCCGCCGGCTCCGACGTCAGCGCCGACACCTACGCCTACACCGCATGGTTCAACGACTTCTCAGCCTTCATTCCGCCCTGGGCACATGATGGAGGCACTGCGAAGCTGATTGAACGCCTGAAAGATCCCGCCACCCGCGCCCGCATCCGCAAAGACATGCTCACCCCCTCCAAAGCCTGGGACAACGAATGGCAGGAGATTCCTGGCCCCGATGCCATCATCATCGGCGCAGTCGAGAATCCCAAACTTCTGCCGCTGCAAGGCAAGCGCCTTTCCGAGATTGCCAAGCTCTGGAACAAGGATCCAATCGATGCCCTCTGTGATTTCCTGATTCAAGATCCGTCCACCGGCGTTGCGGTTTTCGGAATGTCCCAGCCCGACGTTACTCTCGCTCTGCAGCAGCCGTGGGTGTCGATCGACAACGATTCCGAAGGAACTTCTCCCGAAGGCATTCTCGGCCAGGCGCACCCGCACCCGCGCGCCTACGGCACCTTCCCACGAATTCTCCGCAAATATGTTCGTGAGGATCATGATCTCAGCCTGGAAGATGCGATCCGGAAATTCTCTGCGCTCCCGGCGCAACGTATGCGCCTCACGGACCGGGGTGTCCTGAAATCCGGCATGTGGGCCGATGTTGTGATCTTTGACCCGGCAACCGTGCGCGATCGTGCGACGTTCGACAATCCGAATCAATTGTCGGAGGGAATGGAGTACGTGCTGGTCAACGGAGTCCCAGTAATCGAACAAGGCAAAATGACGGGAGCGCTGCCGGGAAAGGTCCTGCGCGGTCCAGCGTACGTGCCCTGAGATTTACTTCGCAGGGGTCTTTAGGCGTGCTTGCTCTGTGTTCGAAAGCGGCGTGACCTGCGGCCGCGCCAAGGTGCCGGTAATATCGTACCCTGAATGCGTGCCATCGATGGGTATTCGCGTCATCTTCAGGTTAACCGCCCGGTTCAGCGATACCGATCCGCTGATCTGATATGTTCCAGACGGCGAGTTCAGCTTCGCGGAACTGAACTCAATTTTGCCCGATGCCAATTGTCCCGTTCCGCTCAGCCGCGTCACTCTCAGGGCTGCCGGATCGTCTCCGATCAGCACATGGGGCAGCACGCCATCTCGCATTTCGACCTGCAGCGTCCCAGACCCCGACTGCCAGAAGTCGCCCGAACAAGGACCTTTCAATTCATAGCTGCCGCTCGCGGTTCCTGCGATCCAACCATCCTTCATCTGATCGGCAATCTTCGCGAGCAAAACGCCGCTGAGGTTTCCGCTGCCGCTGCACAATGCCGGACTCGCACCGAAATCTGCCTCCCAATTCCCGCGATACTTACCTCCGAACACATCAGCCTTTAGACTGGAGATTGTCAGCACACCAGCTTCGAGGTCCAGGTTTGCGGAAGCGTTGGTAGCTGTGACCTCATGCACGACAAACCGACTAGTGTGTATCTGCCCCGTTCCATGTAAGCGCGCTAGTAACGACGTGCCTGGGCTCCGCCCTGTCTCCAACACCCGGTACCACGGCCGCGATTTCGATCGTCCGCTCACCCAATCTCGCATGCGATTCAGTGCGAGTTGGTCTGCATTGAGCGCGAAATGTACCGTACAGCTTTCAGGATGTCCGCAGCCTCGTGGCATGTCCAGACTTCCGCTCCAGGTTGTACTCGCCGCCTTCGCGTTCAGCTTCCGTACGTGAACGCCGTCTGGTGCCAGTTGCATCTCGGCGGAAATCTCGATCGGATCGCCCATTCCCCACGGTGTGACGCGGATATTGTGCAGCTTTGCCGTGCCTGTAATCTGCGGAGCGGCGAATGCCAATCCCTGGCTGCTTTCCGCTCCCGTCCAGTTTCCAGCAATCTGCAGGTTCAGCTGCGCAGGTCCTTCGGCGGTAGCAGCAATCGCCGGGAACCCCATCATCCGTGCAAGTCGTAATGTCCTTGCTACCTCCGCATCGCCGGTCATCACAACGTTGTAACTGCTTCGATTCAGCCAGCCGCGCGCGCTTGCGCCAGTTGCATGGGCGCTACCCAGGGCAATCGGCCCGAATTCAAAATGAGCCCCCTTGGGAAAGATCGCCCCTGTCCGGATCTTCGTCAATACTTTCGCGCGCTTCCGTCCTTCTGGGGAATCGTCGAGGATCACGAACGGAACATTGACCGGACCCAATTCCGCTTTTGTCTGCTCTGATGTAAGCCGAAAATTCGCGATCTCTCCTTGCCCGTCCCATCGCGCGACAGATTCCGATCCGCTCTGCTGCAGCGACAGCACTCCATGCAGCGTACCCTCCGCCGTCAAATCATCGGGCAAGCCCTTCTTCAGCCGTTCTGCCAGAAGCACCATGCCAATCGCTGGCACATCCTCGGCCTTCAGCGAGAGAACATAATTGTTTGTCGCGGGAAGCCCGACATCACCCGTCAACGTCAGCACGCCGTCGCCCACCGGCGCGCTGCACAGTACTTGATGAAACTCGTGAGTCTCCGCACTGTATTCCCCGTCGCAGCGTGCAGCCAGTCGCAACGACTTTCCCGAAGTGATGTCGTAGCGCCGGAAATCATCCACCGCAGCCGTGCTGCTGATCTTTAACTTCGAGAGGCTCCCACTCAAGCTTGCGGTAATATCGATTGCGCCCCGCCAGCCCTTATCGATACCGGTCAAGAACTTCGTAACTTGCCCCACCTGCGCTCGCGACCACTCGAGTTTTACCTCCAGTGGAGTTTCGCGGACCATCTGCGCGCGTTTCCAGGTGCCCTCCACCTGCAATTGGCCCACATCGGTCAAATTTAAGTCGCTGCGGAAGGGTTGAGCCTTCATCCGTCCGCCCCAAGAGTCCTCCGAATCCTGCCATAGGGCGAAATCGGCATTGATGAATGCGTAGGGCTTTTTCTCCGGTCCGTTTTTAAAGTTGATCCTTCCGGAGGATCCCGCAATGTAAGGAAAATGAGGCCGCGGATGCGCGGTGGCGTTTCCGGTCGGCGCCAACGAACTATGCGTTGCCCGCTGAATGAGCGCCCCTAAATTCCAGTATCCGCCTTCGCGGTGAACCAAATTCAGACTCGGCTCCGTCAGATCGAGCCGCGCAATCTCAATGCGTCCGCGCAACAAAGCAGTCAGGCGCAAGTCTGCTGTGACTTCGCTCGCGCGAATCATCGGTTCGGCACCGAATACCGGGTCGTCGTACACGACCAGGTTTTCCACTTCGAAACCCGGCCGCGGCAAAAGTCGAATGTGAACGGAACTCAGGTCGACAGGCCTGCCCACACTGGCGCTGATGGAGGTGATAACACGCGACTTCAACCGCGTTGCGCCCGGATGCAGCAGAAACAACGCCAGCACAATCAATGTTCCCGCGAGCACTGCCCTTGGTTTGGAAGAGAAGATCTTCACCGCGCCCTCACTTGAGGTTCGGGGGGCTTCATCGCACCATCTTGAGCGTTCTGCTCCAGCGTGTCTGGTCAAAGAAGTGCAAAACGATCTTTCCGAAGAACAACATCCGGTCGCCCCAGCTTGTTTTCCGGTACTGATCGTCCGGCGTTTCGAACGACCAATAAATGAACATAGGCCGCCCGATGATGTTCTCCTTCGGGATGAAACCCCAATAGCGGCTGTCCAGACTTACTCCGCGATGATCCCCCATGGCAAAGTAATGTCCCGGAGGAACGACAATGTCATCGCCCTGAATATAGGACGGCAGGTCGATGGCCCAGTTTGCCCAGACATTCGGATCATCCGTCGGAGGCACTGCGGGAAAATTATTGCGATATGGATCGACGGTGTCCCGGTCGTGCAGCACATACGGTTCATCCAGCGCCTGTCCGTTTCGGTAAACCACCCCGTTCCGCAGGTGAATCCGATCTCCGGGCACACCGATAACCCGCTTCACTACGTAAAGACCGGGCTCAGCCGGAGAGAGAAACACAACAATGTCGCGGAAATGTACATCGCGATACGGAAGCAGTGGACCAATCCAGTTCGTCTTGGGCGCGAACTGGATTCGGTTCACAAAGACGTGATCCCCGATCAACAGCGTGTTTTCCATCGAACTCGAGGGGATCTCAAACGCCTGCACGATAAACGTGATGATAAAAAGTCCGGTAACCAGCACAGCGGCGAGCGAAGCCAGAAACTCGACTGTAGTCTCTTTCGGCTTCTCTTCAACCTCGTTCTTTTCCAAAACCGCTTCTTTCTTCGCCACTTTCCTGCCTTCTCTAAAAGGTAAACCGGCATGACCACGAGGTGCACTCGTGCCGTTTAAAGCCATCACATCTCGGGCTTAAGGCCCTGAGGAACAGCTCAATCAGTGTACCAGCCGCAACGTCCGGTTCCAGCGCGTGATCTGAAACATATGCGTGACCGCATACGCCAGATGCTGCAACCGTCCCGAGAACGTTGGCTCCGTACTATGGTCCCAATCCTTGACCGACCAATAAATCACCAGCGGCCGACCGATGATATTTTCCTGGGGCACAAATCCCCAATACCGGCTGTCCTGGCTGTCATCGCGGTTGTCCCCCATAACAAAGTAGTTGCCCTCGGGAATGATTAATTGCCCATCCTCCACAAGCTTTTTCATTTCCAGCCACCATTTACCTTCCAAGCCATAGGCCGGAATGTCGGTTCTCGGAAAATCATCGCGAAACAAATTGTTCGGCGGCTCGATGAAGCGTACATAGGGCTCATCCAGTGGCTTTCCATTGATGAACACCTTTTTGTTAACTAGCTTCAACCGGTCCCCCGGCAATCCAATCACTCGCTTCACGAAGTGCTGCCGCGGGTCCACCGGGTAATGGAACACGATAATGTCTCGCCGTGCGATCTTCTGATAGGGCATCAGATGGTCGCCCAGTCCTGCCCCGCCATAACAGAGCTTGTTGACCAACAGGTAATCGCCCACCAGCAGCGTATTCTCCATCGACTCCGACGGAATCTGAAACGCCTGTACCACGAACGTGATCACGAAAATCGCAATGACCACGGTTCCCGCCAGGGACTGAATGGAACTGATCAGGTCCTCACCGAAGCCACTGACGATGCGGCGCCTTTGCGGAAGAGCAGGTTGAGTTAGTTCCGCACTAGATGGACCGGGACCTGGTGCTCCAGACTGCAGATTTGCACCCTGCACGGGCGCTTCCACAGGTGCATCGGGCGCCTGGGTCTGAACGGACGACTCCGCTGGGCTCGCGATGATCCCAGGCTCGAGTGGAGAAACGGTGGGCTGGTTTGGTGAATCCATGAACACTACTTATTATCCGCTGCTTGCAGCGAGCGCGCTGCTTTCCCCTCGACTGTCTTCGATCGCGAGGCCAGATACGTCAGCAACTGCCGCGCGGCGTCCTGTTCGGCTGTCTTCTTGGTCGAACCCTGCGCTCGACCCACAAATTCCGGATTTTTATGCTCGCGCGTCTGCAATCGGGCCTCTACCGTAAACGTCTTGCTGTGCTCCGGCCCCGCTTCGTCCACCAGCACGTAAGCCGGCTGTGGCAATCCCAGGCTTTGCACTGCTTCCTGCAATGCCGATTTGAAGTCGGTGATCGGAAGCGTACCGCCGCCGCGCTCCATACGCTCCATTTCTGGCGCAATCACGTTATGTAATACAAACTCGCGCGCCGCCTCCAACCCGCCATCCAAATAGATCGCCGCCAGAATCGCTTCCAGCGCATCCACCAGCAGCGCGGTCTTTCCCCGTCCGCCGCTCTTTTCCTCACCTCGACCCAGCCGCAGATAGTGGCCCAGCTCAAGCTGCTGTGCCACCTGGATTAGATGCCGTTCGCTGACCAGGTGCGCCCTCAACTTCGAGAGCTCACCTTCCCGAAAATGCGGAAAGCGCTGAAATAATTCCTCGCTCGTGACCAGCGCCAGCACCGCGTCGCCTAGAAACTCCAGTTGTTCGTTATCGCTAACCTTGTATTTGCTCTCGCCAACCTGCTGCGCTTCCATCTCCCGCGCCTGCGAGCTGTGCGTGACCGCCTGCTCAATCACGGCCCTGCGCCGGAAGTGGTATCCCAAAGCTTCTTCCAACGCCGTGATTTCCCGTTCCTTCATACCTGGAATAGAAACAAAGAGCTCCGGAGGGATCTGACCTGGCTTCGCTCTCCTGTAACCAATGGGACCGAGAGCGAAAGACTACTTTGGAGTTCCGCTGGGAGCGGCCGATGTCCCTCCCGTCAATTTTGTAAGCCGGTCCTGTTCCGCACGAGCCGCTTTGCCCGCTGCCGAATCCGGACGGTCCTTCGTGAGGTCCACTGCCTGATTCGCGTACTTCAAAGCTTCCGTTGTCTTGTTTTGCTTATCGAGCGCTATCGCCAGCCGCAATACCGCAATCGAATCCACCTGCTCCGGAAATACATCAATCGACTTGCGCAGATCGGCTTCCGCCTCAGCATAGTTCTCCGAATTCGATGCTAACGTCCCCAAAATGGCATACGCTTCAGACTTGATATACCGCTTATACATGTCGATCTTTTCCGGCGGATATCCTGCCGTCGGCACATCCGTATCCACGGTCGCCAGCGCTCGCTCTGCGTCTTTCTTTGACTCCGCCAGCTTCTGGTCTTTATCAAGATCCGTGTCGCGTGTCCGCTCGGCCAATACCTGCGACGCTCCTACCAGGGCTTCCGGATCATCGGGATCGCAACTCAACGCCTTCTGCGCCATCGCGAGCATCTTGTCGGCATTATTCGTCTGCTGGTACTTCTGCATCACCGCCTTATACAGAATCACGCGCAACTCGCTGTCGGGGAACTTTGCTGCGAAGTCGTCCGCCGCCTTTTCTTGCGCCGCAGCGTCCGTCAATGCCAGCGCGGCATTGAATGCCTGATACTCCGGCTGCGTCTTTGCCTGAGGGGGGCGCTTGCCCTGCGGTGCGGCCTCACCCTGTCCTGCTGAATTCTGCTGCGCCGTGCTACTCCCCTGCGTTGCCGGCTTTGCCTGTCCGAACGATGCAATGCAAAATGCCAACACCGCCATGACGATCGCTGTACGCTTCATGCGCTCTCCTCGACCAAAGAACGTGCAAATGCAAGCTGAATCTGTAACCGAGCATTCTATCGCAGAGAATGAATGTGGTTGCTCCATGCTTCGTGATTTTCGAAGGGTGGAACTACCGAATGCAGAGACCCCTTCACTGCGGTTTCGCCGGCGGCTCGTACGCCTGCTGCAACCCGCGTTCCGCTGCGGCCTTCACTTCCGGCAGATCCGCTCCCGACGTGAGTGCCGCGCGGTATTCATTCATGGCGCCTTCGCGGTCTTCTTTCATGTCCAGAATCCGCCCCAGATACACATGCGACCATCCCACGACCTTCGGATCTTTGGTCACCTGAATCGCTTTTTGGAAATTTTCCACGGCTCCGTCGCGGTTCTTGTTTGCCACGGCGACCTGCGCCATTATGAACAGAGCTCGTCCTTGGTCACCGATCTTGCGATCGAGTGCCTGCTGCGCCAGTTCCTGTGCTCCCTTTGGATCACCCGCTGCCAGCCGCTTCTCAGCCGTCGTCAATATGCGACGGTCTTCCAGCCGGGAAAGCTGCACCAACTCAGGCGACGTGTTCTCAGCGAACTGCACTTCGTTCGCCGCCTTCTTCTGCTGATTTAGGTCGATGCCGTCCAATATCTCTGAATACGCCGCCCGCAATCCTGCCGGGTCCTTCTCGAACGCGACGAGGGCTGTGTAGAAGTACTTCGTCAGGATGTATCCCTGCTTGACTGCATCATCCACTGCCTGTTGTCGCATCGCCTCGGCGATCTGCTTGGTACCCATGGTTCGGATCTCAATGGCCCTAACCAGACATTCTGTGACGAGCAGCGAGATGTCGGTCTTAAAGCTTTCTTCCAGAGGCGCGCGCTTCACCGACTGCAGGAGTGGTTCCAGGCGTTTCACATGTCCAAAGTGCTTCGCCGCCATCGGATCCAACAGGTAATGGAGGTAGGTATGCCGTATCTGCTCCATCTTCAGTGCCTGTTGCGAGTTCGCGTCCGGAGCAGGGAAGACGACCACGTAGTAATCCGCACCGTAGTTCCGGGCGTTTACCTCGTTCGGATCGCCCATAAAATCCAGATAAATTGTGAATGTCCGCCCCAGGTAGCCGCCTGACTGCAGCTTCAAATAGATATCCGTATCGAACACCATCTTCGCCATGGGATCGTGATATCGCGCGACCAACGACGCATAGTTCGCTCGATGCGATTCCCATATGCCATGCAGATTGGCCTTTTCGTAAAACTTTTCCAGCAGCGTGCCAAAGTTCGAGATGGCTGCGGCGTCCGGAGGCATATCGTCCTCCTTCACTCGCGGCATAAATTGCGGCGGTCCCTCCAGGTACAGAGCCAGGGAGACGAATTGCGAGAGGTCATGCTGCGGATCGAACGCCTTATGCCCGACGTACCAGTCGCACATCCCGGTGAGCGCCGCTAGCCCTTCTTCCGAATCTCTAAGGTTTCTCGTTACCTCTGCCCGGATGTTCTGCCGTTGCGGATCCGACAGATTCAGGTCTGCGTCGTACCCGCACGCGTTCATCGCCGTCAGCACGGCAAACAGAGTTTCACTTGTATCCATCGTGATAGGGGTGTTGGTATCGCCCAAACAGAATGGCGCTGCAAGCCCCAAGAGAGCGATCGCTACATAGACTCGAACTACAGAATGCACAAACCGACTCAGGAATCCCTCCCACAAAGTGGCCGATGGACCACCCAGAACGGAAAATAGGCGGAGAACCCCTTAAGTTTAAGGTCTCTGAGCGCGGAGGGTCAAACCAAGATGGGGAAAGGGCGGCCCGTCGCGAGCGATTGAGCCGCGAGTTTGTCTCGGCTCAGATTGGATTTTATCTTCCCAATGGCTTGACTGGTGTCAGCCCATCCTGGCGGAGACGCGAATCCATTTTTGTTGCTATGCACTAGTATCACATGACTGGAACTGTTCGTCGTCTCCGACCTGCCATTTTCCAATGTTAGGCTTTTTGTAACATATACGTTATATCTCAATAGTTCCTAATCGGTTTCCTGTATTGGCCGCAATTGCGCAAGCGTTTTTACTATCTTCAACAGCAAGTTGATGTAGCAAGGTCAGGCCGCTTCGGAATCCAAATGAACGCTGTATTCTGAGGCGGCCTGAAACGCCAGCCAGTTTTCGCGAGCAACAATGAAGCTGAAGAGTCTCAACAACGCCCTCTCGATGGTAGGCGACTCCATACTCGCGAACGAACCGCCCTCCTTGCTCCCCCGCGGAACAACACTCGATCTGACAAAGACCGATGATCAAAGAATCCGTGAACTGGCGTTTCACTTCTATGAAGAACGCGGCCGGGTTGATGGCCACGCCCTGGACGACTGGCTGAAGGCTGAAGTGATTCTTCGGCAGCGCGCGCCTTTGGCCGCATAACACCTCGCTTATCCGGGAGGGCCGCGCCATTCTGTTATCCATTCCCACGTTTTACAAGATCCATCCGATTTCGGTCTAATCCCTGCGCTTACACGCTGCCGATTCAATCCCGTTTTGGGACAGTCCTCCCGGCTGTCCTGGAAATTAGTTGGCCTAATGCTTTGGTGACCTACCCGCAACGCTCCCTTCACGAAAGAATGAAAACACTTGTGCGCAATTGGGATTAGTCCCTGCGACCAAGCTATAGCTCTAAAATCCCCCCGCCGTGCTCCTGGAGCACGTGCAAAAAGAGAGCGAACTAAATGTGCCGTCTTGGATCCCCCCTGAGACTGCTGTACGCTATTTGTCTGTTTGTTGCAGTCTTCTCAATTTCAGCCGAGGCCCAGAACCCGGTTTCCATTCAAAACGTTAACTTCGGCAGCGTGCAGGTCGGCAGCAGCCTGATCATGCCCGCGACAGTTACCAACACGGGAAAATCGAAGTTAAAAATCGTAAAAGTTTCCATATCCGGTACCGCCTTTGCCTTCGTCGGACCCAACCTTCCGATTACCTTAAGTTCGCAACAAAGCGCGAATCTCTCGGTCTCCTTCACTCCACAGACCGCGGGTTCGTTCACCGGGAGTATCAGCGTTACGTATTGGGCAGCTTCGGGCGGCCACGGATACGGCAGCAAAGCCATCGCTTCGCTTTCCGGAAGCGGTTCTAGTTCCGCTACTGGCTATCTAACCGCTCCTTCCAGCATGAACCTGGGAAGCGTTCCCGTGGGCAGCAGCCAGACGCAGGCTCTCACCGTCTCGAATACTGGCAAAGCCAGCTTGACGATTTCGGCTACAGCCCTCGCTGGCAGCGGCTATACCGTCACTGGACTGACCCTGCCCTACAATCTGGCTTCCGGCGCCAGCGCGAGCCTGTCCGTAATTTTCTCGCCCACGACCTCGGGAACCGACAACGCGTCGCTCACGCTGTCTTCCAATGCCGCTGACCCGACCGTCACAGTTTCCCTCACCGGAAATGGCACGACTTCTAGCGGCACCCTCGGCGTCACGCCCGGTTCTATGACTTTCGGGACCGTCACCATCGGAACCACCCAGACGCAGAACGGAAGCGTTACGGCCACCGGAGGAAGCGTAACGCTGTCCTCCACCAGTTCGAACAACTCCGCATTCACCCTCGGCGGACTTACCTTGCCGGTGACCCTCAATGCGGGTCAGTCGTTACCCTTCACCGTTACGTTCGCTCCGACCGCTTCTGGTACGGCTTCCGCGAACATCTCGTTCTTCGCCAGTAACTCAACGTCGGCGACCGAAAGCGCCAGCGGTTCCGGGGCCACAGTCCAACACATCATCGACCTGTCGTGGAATGCGAGTACGTCCGGCTCGATCGCGGGTTACAACGTATATCGGGCCAATGCTTCCTCAGGCCCGTATTCCAAGATCAATTCCTCTCTGGATCCTGCGCTCAGCTATAGCGACAACACCGTTTCCTCCGGCAAAACCTACTACTACGAGACCACTGCCGTTGATTCCTCCGGCGTCGAGAGTTCCTATTCCAACCAGGTGCAGGTTGTCGTCCCATTCCCGTGATACCAACGCTCTGACCAATAAAAAAGGGAGGCTCTTTCGAGCCTCCCGGATGAGTGAGTTTCGTTGACTTAGAACGTGAACTTCAGCGCCAGCTGCATCGTACGCGGATTGCTGGAGAAGTTCTGGCTGGCATTCAGGAACGTCGGGCTGGCCGGAAGCAGATAGTTCCGGGATCCCGTGTTTCCGAAGCTCGCAATGTCATTAACGTAGCCAGTGACAAATTGCGGGTGGTTGAACAGATTGAACGCCTGGGCCATGAAATCGACACGATAGCGTTCGCCAAATGTGAAGTGCTTGGCCGCCGAAATATCGAAATTGTTGATCGGCGGTGTCTGTACGTCGCCACGCCATGAGGTCGCATACGCGCCGTAGCTCGCAACGATGTATCGCGCGTTCGGATTGACGGCTTGATACGCTACCGTATACCCGGCGCTGTTCGTCAGCGGAGTTACATCGCTGCCGACTCCTTTTTGTCCCTTCGGGTTATAGATCGCCCGGT
Organism: Candidatus Sulfotelmatobacter sp.; assembly: GCA_035946775.1. GTDB lineage: Bacteria > Acidobacteriota > Terriglobia > Terriglobales > Acidobacteriaceae > Sulfotelmatobacter. The sequence goes on from DASYZA010000328.1 coordinate 25,439, forward strand.
CAGGTGCCGAGTCACCGTTCAGGTTGGCATCGGTGCCGCTCTGAACCGTTCCCCACTGGCCCGTTTCGTAGGTATACACGGGAATGAACTGGTAATTCCCAAGTATGTTCTTTTTGAACCAGTTGGAATCGTGCGCAAACCACTGGACGTCGTAGCTCAACTGGAACGTGAAGCGGTGAGCATGATCGAGCAGTCCGTTACCCCGTTCTGCCGGCAGGTTGCGGAAATCCTGCGGCCGCCGCGGGGTAATGACGGTCGAGTAAAAGTCCGCCGTCGAATTGTCAATTTCATGACTCCACGTCCAAGCACCCATAAACTGCAGCCCGTTCGTTAGAGTCCTCTGGATCTGGGTCTGCAACCCGTGATAGGTCGAGGCACCCCACGGCATGAAGCCCGTGATTGGGCTCTGGAACCCATCGTTCAGGTAACGCAGGTCGAACAGACAAGTCGTGGCGCAGTTGTAGCTCTGATCGAGTAATCCACCCGGGCCATCCAGCGTGAGCGGAAGCGAATTGAGCGTTGCCTGCGATGGAGCGGTCAGGTAGGTTGGCAGCGAGTTCTTCGGAGTCACGTACGTTACCAGATTCAGAATGTTCTGGGTGTCAAGGTGAACGCCACGTGATCCTACATAGCGAACTTCCGCCGTGTAGTTCTTGAACACATGCTGGATGCCAAGGTTCCAGGATTCTGCATACGGATACTGCACGTGTTCCGGAAGATAAGAGGAGGTATTCGCGCGTGCATCCGCCTGGCTCAAAGTGGTGATGCCGCTCGATTGCTGAGGTGGAATTCCGCCATGGGATAGGAAGCCCGTGGTATGGCAGAAGCCTTGAGTGTCCGGGCAGTTGATGGTCGACCCGATTTGCGGCGGACGAGACAGCGTTCCGATGTTGTCATACAGAACGTCGTAGCCCATGCTGAAACCGCCACGGATTGACGTGTTGCCGCTGTTACCCGGCGAATACGCAAATCCGATGCGCGGCATGAAGTCCTTCTTCGGCGCTTGTGGCGTATTGAAAGTGATCAGCCCGGGATCATTGGCAACGGTATTCAGGCTTTGTTGCGTCCACCCGAACGGCACGCTCAGGTATTCGTAGCGCACCCCCAGGTTCAAGCTCAGATTGCGGGTGACCTTCCAGATGTCATTTACATACCATCCGTACATCTTGTCGTCGCCCGAATAGCCAACCGAACCAAAGCTGCGCTGCCCGAACCCAGGCATTTGGTCGTTGGCGAATCCATCCAAGGTCGTCCAATCATAATCGCCGCGTGAGCGCTGAATGAACTTCTGCGGATCGATCTGTTTGCGCAGATCTACGCCGAATTTGAAGTTATGGTTCTTGTAGACCCACGAGAAGTTGTCTTCCAACTGATAGGTGTTCTCGATCGCGTATTGCGGAGCGTTCGGGTCCGGCCCCACATTAATGCTCCCGAGGTCATCGATAGTTAGGTTCGGGAATGCATCCAGGTTCTGGAACTTCCCGAGTGCGCCGCCCGGTACCGTATAGTTCTGCCCCGTGCGATTGAATCCCACGCGAAATTCATTGCCGATATTTGGCGTGAACGAGTGGAACTCTGCCAGCGTTACCAGGTGATAAGGCTGGAGGAACGGCGTGTAAAAGACCGGCAGCAATGCTGACGTATCGATTGTCTTGATTTCATTGTAGATGTAACGTCCGCGGACCTGATCCTTGTCGCTGACGTCCCAATCCATCGACGTTACCAAAGCTCGGTTATTCTGGAATGCAGGTGCGACGATCGGCACGACTCCGATTGGGATAGTGTGCGGTATTGGAGTTCCCGGAGTTGTCACATAATCGTTCACCGTCACGGTGTCCCCGTTGGCGGCCGGGGCTGTGGCAAATTTCATAAACCCGTTGATGTTGCTGGCAGAAACCCCGGGAATCGCCAGAACTTGGTTCCATCCCGCAGCTGTCGGCGCCAATGCTGCTGAACTCGGCGACGCCGCCAGACCGATCGGGTTGTATTCAAAGTTCACAAAGTAGAACAGCTTGTTCTTGATGATCGGCCCGCCGACCATGCCGCCGAACCGGTTGTTGTCATAACGTGGATTCGTGAAGATACCCTGGTTGGCTATTTTCTGGTCGATCGCGTTCAGATTCCGGTTGCGGAAGTACTCGTACAAGCCGCCGTGAATCGTGTTGGTTCCGCTGGTGATGACTTGGTTGAACTGTCCACCGGCGGAGTGCCCGAATTCCGGGCTGAACTGGTTCTGAATTACCGTGAAGTTCGCCACCGCGTCATTCGGCACGTAAACCAGTGGTCCGGTTACGCCTTTGTCGTTGTTGTCGGTACCCTCGATGGTGAAGTTGTTCTCGCGGGGACGCTGTCCGCCTACGGACGGCCCGGACCCTGCGCCAAGACCACCGCTGCTAGCTACGCCGGCTTGCAACAACGCAGCATTCAGCACGCCCGATCCTACGGTCGCTGACGGCAGGTCCTTCAGCAGTTTGTCTTCGTAGGTGGTGGAGAGCTGGCTCGTGGTCGTATCGATGGCGGGCGGCGTTCCCGAGACCTCAACGGTCTCGCTCGTGGTTCCCGGCTGGAGCGAGAGGTTGCGGGTCGACGTCTTGTTCAACTCGACGACAACCTGCTCAACTGCGCTCTTGAAACCGGTCATCTTTACGCTGATCCGGTAGGTGCCGACCGGTAGGTGATCGAAACGGTAATCGCCCGAAGCGCCGCTCTTGTTGGTGGTTGAAACGTTCGTTGCAACGTTCGTCGCGGTTACGTCAGCTCCGACAATCGCTGCACCGCTGGAATCTAGTACGGTTCCTACGACACTTCCATCGATTGCCTGCCCAAACGCGCCAACTGCGCACAAGGCAAGTAGGCCTATCAATGTCAGTACGAATCCGAAACTGACTGAAATTCGCACGCCCTTTTTCATATTTGCTTTTCTCCTGAACACTGGAAGAACTGTGAACTGCTAGGAATGGCCGAACTGCTCGACCCCGCACAACGCCCGCCGGGGGGTCGGGCCAAACGTTACCTGGACTCTACTGTTTCGTGCAAGTTAAAAACCAAAACAGACACAACATAAGCTGTTTAGTTTGTTGTGTTTACGTTTCTGGCTTCAAAGCAATCTACCAAATTCTGGAGACCGCGCACCGCTAAACCTATGTCATTTAATAGGTTAGGCCCTCAGACCCGTGTCAGTTTTTCTAAAATCTGGGCCAGTTTCCTTGGCTGCCTGAGCTCCACTGTCGCGGATTGAGAGCGATCTCTCCATCGAGAGGGCTCTGGCAGAAAGCTACTTTCATCTCCAATTGACATGAGTACAGCCGGCAATGCCATCTCCGGTTCGGTGCAAAGAGCAACATGCTACCCGGCCCACGAGTTCGCGCCTTGATCGCAGTCACCTCCGCATATGAGCACAGCGTGCCCTATCCGGCAATCGTGAAAATTCTTTCATCCTGTCATCTAATCGACGCCAGCAGTAGACTTGGCGCCCTCGAGTTGGTGGGGAAACTTATGAGATTTGCGGGAAAACTCCTCGGGCTGTTCGTCCTGATCTGTCCTTGCTTCGCAGTTGCAAGTTCCACCGTGACCTTCTCTCCCACAAGCCTTACTTTCGGTCAGCAGATCCTTAACACGACGAGTTCCACCCAGACCGTCACCATGACGAACACCGGCACCTCCAACGTGACAATTACCAGCATTACCGCCAGCGCCAAATACGGCGTTACGAACACTTGCGGCACCAGTCTCGCAGCCGGCAAGAGCTGCACAATTTCTGTCAGTTTCACACCCACGTATTCCGGCACGATTACCGGCACAGTCACCGTGACAGATACTGCCAGCGGCAGCCCGCAGGTTGTCAGTCTCACCGGAACCGCGATCCGCGGCATAGATCTCGTTCAGCACATCATCTTCATCATCAAAGAGAACCGCAGCTTCAACAGTTATTTCGGAACCTTTCCTGGCGTCACGGGAGCGACCAGTGGACCTGTCTCCAACGGTTCCATCGTCAGTCTGATTCACCTTCCGGATCGCGTCCGAGACATGGGACATACCTGGAACGATGCCATCACCGCCATGAACGGCGGACTCATGAATCAATTCGACCTCGTGCAGTACGGAAACGTGAAAGGCGACTACGAATCGATGGGACAGTATTTGCAGTCCGACATTCCCAATTACTGGACCTACGCCCAGACCTTCGCCCTCTCCGACATGACTTTCTCCGGATTGCACGGCGACAGTTTCCCGAATCACCTCTACACCATCGCCGCCGACAGCGATGAGATCACCTCCAACCCCACCAATCCCGGTCACCCGAAAGAGCCCGATTGGGGATGTGACGCCGAAGCGGGTTCGACCGTGCAGACCACCGCTCCGACCGGTACGAAGAGTACGATCTTCCCGTGCATCGATAACACAACCCTCGGCGACCTCTTGGAAGACGCAGGAATTTCCTGGAAGAGTTACGCCGCCTCGTATAACGAGGACGGCTACGACTGGAACACCTACAATTCCATCAACCACATCCGGAACGGTTCACTTTGGACCCAGCGCGTTACCGATTACAGCAACTTCCAGACGGACGCACAGAACAACAATCTTCCGGCCGTAAGCTGGCTTACGACCAACGTTTACTACAGTGAGCATCCCTCTGCAAGCGTCTGCAACGGCGAAAACTGGACTGTTAGCCAGATCAACGCCGTCATGAATTCTCCCGCCTGGAATTCAACCGTTATTTTCCTAACCTGGGACGATTTTGGCGGCTTCTACGATCCGGTCTATCCGCCGCAGCCTGACTACTACGGCCTTGGCCCCCGCGTGCCCATGATCATTATTTCTCCATTCGCCAAGTCCGGGCACGTCATACATACGCAGTATGAGTTTTCGTCTGTGCTGAAGTTCATCGAGCGCCGCTTCAACCTCACCAATCTCAGCCAGCGGGATGCAAACGCGGCCAACATGACTGATGCCTTCAACTTCACGCAAACGCCATTGCCGCCGCTCGTGCTCAATCAGAGAACCTGTCCCGACGACGGCGCCATCGTCTCGCTCGACAATCACAACGCCGACTTCGGTGCAGTTGCTGTAGGGACCACCGGCGCTCCTCTTACTCGCACCATTACCAACACCGGCGACAAAACGCTCAACATCACCAGCATCCTCCCTACCCAGTCGCAGTACACCGCGACGAATACATGCGGCAAATCTTTAGCAGTGAATAAGAGTTGCACGGTGACGATCAACTTCACTCCCGACGCGGTCAAAACCGAGAACGGCCAGGTCGAAATCACTGACGATGCCTCCACCAATCCGCAGGAGATTAATACCTACGGCAGTGGACAGGCTCCGCTCGTATTCAATCCTGCCAAGCTCACTTTCCCGAATACTACGGTGGGAACTTCGAGCACCATGACGTCCGTGCTCACCAACACCTACAGTTCTTCAGCGAGCATCTCGAGTATCACAATCAGCGGTCACTATACCGAGACAAACAATTGTGGCAGCACGCTAGCGGCGGGCGCGTCCTGCACCTTCACGGTTACATTCACGCCAACCAAGACCGGGACCCAAACCGGCGTCATCACAGTCAACAACAATTTGCCGTACAGTCCGGAAACCCTGAACACAACCGGCTCGGGCCAGTAAGCTCGACGTGAATTGCCTTGCTGAGCGCAGAAACCACGAGCGAAAACGTCCTAGTTGCGGAGGCCTGGCATGAGCGCCGTCGAAGGCTCGAAGCGTCCCTACGCATCTACAGAAAGTGCCGGAGTTTCCTGTGGCCGTCGGTATTCCCCGCGGTGAAAGTCTTCTCAACCAGATCTACAGTCTTCTGCTCGGCAACTTCCTGTCACCCGCGCGCAACTTACCCCGGTCAAGTTAGGTACATACCCCACCCTGTTTCTTGAGCTTGGGGAAAAACCAGGAGGAACGTATGTCAAACAAATGGACTCGTGTGTTGATGTGTGTGGTGATTGCGGCTGTAACATCCGTCTGGGCGCTTGCGCAAGACGATACCAATTCCAATTCCAAGAGTGAGGTCCGCACCATTACTGGATGTCTCACCAAAGCCAGCAGCGGCAACGAATACCTACTCACCGGAACGGACGGCAGTACTTGGGAGATTCACGAAAACAGCTCGGTCAACCTCGGAGCTCACGTGAATCAGACCGTAGAAGCCAAAGGCGTCGTCTCCAACGAGAAGATGCACAACATGAAAGAAGACGCCAAGCAGATGGGTCACGACACCGGCATGAAGAACAACACCGCCGAGCACGGCCATCTGAAGGTGACCAGTCTCCACAAAGTAAGCGACTCTTGCCAGTAGCACGAATGTACGGCACCGCAAGGCTCACGACGGAAATCTCGCAGTAGCTTTCCTTCGTGCACCTTAGTGTCCTTTGTGGTTGATTTTTTCTATCGCGGAGAATTGGGAAAAGTAAAAGGGCGGAATGCAAGTTCCGCCCCTGTTTTGAGCTGGGTACCGAGTACTGGGTACGTGTCTTACCCTCTTACGTTGATCTTGGAAAACGACAGCACCGCGCGGCTCGCTGTCGGACGTCCCATCGATAACGCAGGACGGAACGTGGTGAAGATCAGCATCTGTTTCACTTCTGGCAGCACTTCCTTGGACTCGCCGGAATCTGAAAGGATCCTGTAGTCCTGCACGCGCCCGTTCGCATCCACGTACGCTTCAATCACCAGCGAGTCGTCCTGAATGGAATCCATCATCGTGAACGCGCTCGGCTGCAACTCCGGCGCGGTGTTTACCATCACGAGCGGAACATCATTGTCCGCTTTCAATGATGACGGGGCGACGAAGTACACCATCGCGATTCCAAAAATAATTACCGCGCTCAAGAATCCGGCCGTTACCGGAACCATCAATGCCTCGAGCGAGTTCTCGAAACGAACCATCAGACCCTCGAACCGGCCGCGCTGCGCGATGGCGGCTTCCCGAGAAATCGCCAGTCGCAACTTCAATCCCAGATCCGCCGGGACCTTCGGACGCGCCATGCTCGTCAGCAACTGCTGCGTCTTTTTCAGAGATTCATAGTGCCGATTGCAATCTGCGCATTCCCTCAAATGACTCTGTAGCCCGAGCATCTCGGCGCCCGTCATTGCTCCATCCAGATACGGCGAGAACAACTGTTTCGCCTGGGGGCACGTCAAATTGTTTGTTTCTGTGCCTGTCATCCCAGTGCCGCTCATGGCATCACCTCGGCCCTTCTACCCCCTGCAGCAACCTGCCTCTGCGTTCTCTTCTCTTGCGGTGCAGTCAACCCCAGTTCGTTTCCAACCTCGCGTACATAAGGTGCCAGTCGTTGTCTTAGCGCCTCTCGTCCGCGGGTCAGCCTCGACTTCACGGTTCCCAATGAAACTTCCAGTACTTCTGCAATTTCTTCGTACGACATCTCTTCCAGATCACGCAAAACCAGCGTCGTGCGGTACGGTTCTGGAACCTTCCTCAACTCTTTCTCCACCCGCTCCTGCACTTCGCGATGCGCGAAGCTGTCGAACGGAGAATCCGCCGGATCCGTCAACGCTACTTTCCACTCATACTCTCCGGCCGCTCCGGTTTCCGATTCTGCCGGCTCTATCGAAGTCTCCTTCGCTTTGTGCCGGAACCACCACCGCCTGCGGTTCGCCGCCTCGTGCAGCGCAATCCGGTAAATCCACGTCTTCAGGCTCGATTCGCCGTGAAAATGTTTGATCCCGCGAAACACCTTCAGGAACACGTCTTGTGTTGTGTCCGCCGCGTCGGCGGGATCATTCACTACCCGGTAGATCAGCCCATAGACGGGCTGCTGGAATTCCCCAATCAGCCACGCGTAGGCCGCTTCCGATCCAGCCTTTAGCTCCGCAACGATCGCTGCTTCCGCCTGCGACCGCGCGCCAATCGCACTCGCTAATTCACCCAAGGTGGTTACTCCCGCCATGATGGCGATCTCCCAATTATAGGATTTTCCACCCCTTTTGCGGCCGGAATTTCATTGTCCGCAAAGGCGAGTCCTGGGCTAAGCGAAGCCAAAACTCTCACTAGTGATAGACTCCGCACCCCAGTCAGGAGTTCCCGTAGAAATCGCTTTGTTTCCCTTGATATAGCAACCCCGAGTGCAAAAAGTAACCTCCTCGTGATTACTTTTGTTATGAAGGAACCTTGAAGGTGGACCCAAGACTGGGACAGATAAAGAGCGAGAGCAGCCTCGATCACACGGGGCATGCACCGAGCAGCACCCAAGCAAAACAGGGCCGCGTGGATCTTCGATTCTCATGGCCAGCGCCGTCCGGTTCCGGACGGCATCCGTCCATATCGAACACGTGGCCACGCTCATTGGTCCCTGAAGTACGGACAAATATAGGGTTTGCCAGCACGAGCGATTGGAAAGCGAGATGCTCCCGTTCCTGCGATTCAACCGCTGGGGGATTCTTCCGTCACAGCTTGTCACTGGAAGGAAAACCATACCTGCCGATGGTAGCGAGGGAAAATGATTGCTTCTTTAACTCAGGATCTTGGCTACGCATTCCGGCAATTGCGCAAGAACCCCGGATTCGCAGCCATTGCCATTCTCACCCTCGCTCTCGGAAGCGGTGCCACAACCGCGATCTTTACGCTGGTCAGCGGTGTTTTGCTGAAGCCGCTCCAGTATCCGCACTCTGAGAGCCTCGTCGCCCTGCACGTGCAAGCCGAAAAGCGTGGCGATCGATGGGGTTTCTCCTATCCGGACTTCCTCGATTGCCAGCGGGAGTGTCGCTCCTTCCAAGGTGTTACGGCCTGGACCTATGGCGGCGCAACCGTCAGTGCGCCGGGGGAACCAGAATACGTTGACGGTCGTCTGATTTCTGCGGATCTTTTCTCCGTCTTGCGTATGCCTCTCGTTATGGGCCGCTCGTTTCTTCCCGCAGAGGATCAGGTCGCTGCTGCTCCGGTCGCCATTATCAGCACTCGTCTCTGGCAGCGCCGTTACGGCGCGGACCCGAGAGCTGTCGGCATGCCGCTCACGTATGACGGCAAAGCGTACACAATCGTCGGAATTGCGCCACCCGGCCTCCAACTCGATGGTGATGTGGACGTTTTCACTCCACTCGGCCAAGCCACCGAGCCCCGCATGCAGTGGCGCGCTGCCCATTTTCTTCATGTCGACGCGCGCCTACGCCCTGACGTAACTCTCTCCGGAGCGCAAGCGGAGTTGGCACTGATGAGTGCGCGGCTGCAGAAGCAATATCCGGACTCAAATACTGGCATCACGTTCGTGCCACACTCGCTTCAGAGCGAACTGGGTCCAGGACGTCAGGCCCACCCGCTCGTCCGACATCGTGCGCCTCGTTCTTCGCGAGAGCCTCGCCATCATCCCTGGCTGGGATTGGAATTGGCCTGCTCGCGTCCATCGGCAGCCAGCGTGTTCTCCAGCGCTTAGTGCCCGGCGTGCAAGCAGCACAGGTACTTGTCCTCGCGGTCGTGCTGCCCGCGCTGATTCTGGTCGCTCTCGTCGCCTGCTATATCCCCGCACGCCGCGCGGGCAAGGTCGATCCGGTGGTATCGCTCCGGTACGAGTAGAGCAACGTCCATCCTGAATGTCGCGCGGCCTCGATTTCGTGGGGCGATCTGAGTTCGCACATTACAAAAGGTCTGTCGGCCGTCGTTCGGTTTTCGTAACAAAATCAGATTTCTCGATCCCGTGTGTCCGGAAGGGAAGTACCATCACGCGGCCTTCCCCCACACGGTAAGTAGTTCAACGGGATAGTTCCTATGCCGAGCGGAGACCCTCCTCGTCCCGTCGCGGTCGTCGCTGTTCACGGCGTCGGCTACTGCAAGCCATATTCCATCTCTTGCCACATCGCCAGCTTGTTGCTTGGACTCGGAAGGCTTCGCTTGCGCGAAGGGGTCGACTGGCCTGATGGCGCTGATGTCGCGCAGCCTTATAAGTCATACACCGAAGAATTTATCCAAGTTCCGTTGCAACGGGTTCTGGTGAGTGATGCCGAAAAGGCTCAGGCTCGACTCGTCCAAAAAACACCAGGTGCAACCCTCGGCGACAAAATCTGGACCGGCGTCAAACGGCTCCTCCATTTCTATGCAGAAAGCCGCGGATACGCCGCCGAAGTTTTCTCGAAGCGCCGCAAGCCTGGCGATGCGGCCAAAGATATTACGGACCGGAGTTTCCTCGGCCGCGAATTCATGCGCTCCCAGCTCGCCGGTTACGTGTCCACGCAAGACGGTCAGGCCTGGGATACGATCCGCCTTCGCACCGAGCGCGCAACTCCTGAAGGAGAACCGCCGCGCAAAGTCGACATCTACGAATGCTACTGGGCTGATCTGGCCCGCCCTCAGGGCAGCATCTTCAGCTTCTTCAATGCGCTGTACCAATTGCTCTTTCACCTGGCCAGCCTCTCGCGTACCGCCCTCGATTACGCGGTGATCGAGCACATTCACCAGTTTCGGTGGCGCCTCGCTTCCTTTCTTCAAGCCATGGCCGTCCGCCTTCTGGTCATCTTCGTCCCAATTCTCAATCTGATTCTTCTGATCGCTGGTCTCGTCGTCCTGCCACTAAAAATTGGTGCGAATCATCAGTTCTTAGCCGCGGCGCTGTTTGGCTTGATTGTTTTCCTTGCACTCTTGTTTCGTCCCCGTCGTGTTCCCAGCCACTTCAGCAGTTGGCTTGGGATGCTCGCCGGAACCTACATTTCGGGCTTCCTGATTTCCTGGCTCTTGTTCCGTTTCGTTGACCTCGGGCCACGCGGCGGCGATGTCGCTCTCGCCGTTGAGTCATGGCTGCTCGGCGAAATCATCTTGCTTCTCCTGATGAAACGCTACGAATCCGTACGGCGCGGCGCCTTTGGCACAGCTGTATTTTTGGGAGCCGCGTGTGCAGTTGCGTTTGTCATCTTTCTGGTCCCCTTGTTGCACGATCCCGCGACGCCCAACCCCGTCGAACAAGCCAGCCTCTGGACCATGGAAGTCGTCTTTTATCTCCTGTCACTGGCCTGGGTGTTGCTGCTGCTTTGTGCTTTGGGTGCACGGATCCTGCAGTTTTTGTGTTTGATGCCGCTGCGCAAAGCAGCAACATCGTCTCGAAAAGCGAAGGCCGAAGACAGCGCGTCCAGACTCGCGGCTTACGCTCGCGCGTGTGCGGCATTCCGCACGGCGCGGCTGTCGCTAGCAGTCTCGGCCTCCATGATCGCTCTGGTCACGGTGTTTCTTTGGGCCGGAGCTTTCTCCTACACCAACAGGACATTCGGTCTCTTCGCCGGTGTCAGAATCAGCTATCCCCCGTCGCCATTTCATTCGATCACTGCTTTGGTCGTGCCCACTGACGCGGAATCCCGATGGTTGTCAGACCGAACCACTCCCGAAGCGAGAGAGAAATGCGACAACGGCAGCATCAACACAGACAGCGTCTGTGCAGCCGGTACCGATGCTCCTGCTGGCGGGCCTGCCTGCCCCGAACTCTCCGCTGACGACCAGAAACTTCTCCAACACCGCCTTGATAAGGCACAGCAGGTCCTGGCAGCGAATGGCAGCCTTGCCGGTCAAATTCCTATTGATTTGGAGTCACGTCTTGAAGTGCTCGAAAAACCAGCAGGAATGAGACGTGACCGCAGGTATGGTTGCGTCTATCGGATTTTCCTGCTGGAGAATAAACTCGGCATTGCTGGATACACCGAGTATCACTTCCTGGCCCGCGCCCTGCTGCTTGCAAGCACCAGCAGTGGCCTGCCGGTCATGATTTTTTTGATTGTGATTGCCATCGTGGTTCTTGGCTGGGCTGTAGCGCGCTCACTGATCCCTGACGGCACTGCCTTGAATCTCGCGAGCAATCGCCAGTGCATGCAACTGGCAGACTGGCTCTCCCGCGGACTCGATTCCACCCGCGCGGTAACCAGCTTGTTCTGGTTTTCCATCTTCATCGTGCCGCTGGTCTTCGGTTCCCTCGATTACTTGTACTCCCACCAATATCTGATCTCCTACACGGCAGAGCACGGTTGGCTCCGAGAGCTCTTGGACCACGCCATTTCCCAATCGCTCAGCATGCTCGACCTGATCGGCGCGAAAGTTGCCATTTCCGGTGCCGCCATCGCTGCCATTATTTATCGCTACGGCCGCGCTCCGCTCGACATCTTGCTCGATGTCGATAACTACCTCCGTACCTCTCCGCTCGAGAACGCTCCTCGTGCCCGCATTGCCGAACGGTATGTTTCTTTGCTGCGTTATATCGCCGCGCAAAAAGATCGTCAGGACCCTTCACGCCCGTACTACGGATCAGTGGTCATTGTTGCGCACAGTCTCGGCGCGCTAATCTCCGCCGACCTACTGCACTTTCTGAAGGAAGAACCCGACCCTGCATTAGCTCCGCTCGGCTATGGCGAGAAGGATCAGACAAAGGCCCCAGATATTCCGATCCGCCTTTTCACCTTCGGCAATCCGTTGCGCCAGCTTTTGAACCGATTCTTCCCACATATCTACTGGTGGGTGCGCGAGGAACCTGACAACGGTGTGCGCCCGGTCGCCAAAGCAGTTGCTACGGCGCCTACCCTGGCGAACCTTCCAGATAGGCCCCGCATCTCCGATCTCGGTGTAGCAGTGAAGCTTTGGTTCAACGCCTATCGCAGCGGAGATTTTGTCGGCCGCATGCTCTGGTCAGATCGCTGGTACTGCCGCAACGCTCGCGGGCTCGATCAGGGGCAGTATTCACAGAAAAAGAAGGATGAGGTCACCATCATCCGCGACGCTGACCCACCGAAGACCGAGCGCGCGGAAATGTGCATCGGCCTCGGCGGGCACAACGATTATTGGAACCGAACCGCCCCTGACATGGCCGAAAAACTCGACAAGTTGATTCAGGACAAGTTGATTGAAAAGGAAGTCGACGACTCCGTCACCCCTGCAGCGGCGCCGCTTGCGAGCGAGCGCCACCCGGAACCTCACGCCCCAAGTCCCGTAGGATCCGCTTAACTTCCGCCAGGAGTCCGTCGGCGCCTTTATCTAACCCGAGGTGCTCTTTCTCCAGAAAGGCGCAAGCTCCATCTTTCTTGAGGCGTTCTGCATTCTTCTCTGACAGTCCGGTACACGCAACGACCGCGATTTCCTTGGTCCTGGGATTCTTCTTCAGTGACTTCAGAACGTCTGGCCCAGTCATCTTCGGCAATAGCATGTCGAGCAGGATCAAATCCGGCTTCTCCTTCTGCGCCAGTTCAATCGCCTCCAAGCCATCTTCCGCCGTGGTGACCTTGTATCCCGCCCGCGCCAACGCCCGCTCCGTTGCCATTCGCAAGAACTTGCTGTCTTCCACCAACAGAATCTTCGTCATTTCCGCGCATCTCCGCTCCGACCTGCCGTTCCTTCGACAGGCTTCACTCAGTCGACAGCTTCGATTCTTCTATCGGCAGAATCGCAACCATAGATCACTAAGAGAAAACCGAAGGGAATCGAGAGATAAGAACAGTTTCAGAAACGACGTCCGCCCTGAATGCAGAAGGTAGAAGTCAGTGGGGAAATCAGAATGAACGACTGAGAACAAAAGAACTCAGAAGAAAAAACCAGAATGAGGCAGCAAGAATGGGAAAGCAATCGCTGGGTAATGGAATCTGGTTCTGCATTCTGACTTCCGGCCTACTTTGTTCTCTCCGGCCTCGCCGCCTCAATCAAAGCGCGCACTGCAGTCCGGAATGCTTCTTGTAGTTCTCCTTCATGGCCATCCGGTACGGTGTTCTGAATCAGCATCACTGCCGTCCCATGCGAGATCGCCCACAACTGCAGAGCCAGACGGGTGTAATCCTCGGGAGCGCCGCCCAGTTCGTTTGCCAGCACTTTTTCCACAAACGCAAAATTCGGCCGTGACTCGCGAATCGGTTTCGGTGGCATCCCCCGCTTGCGCGGCACGTTCAGCATGCGCGCTTCGGAGAAAAACAATTCGTACTCGTGCGGATTCTCCAGCGCGAATTGCAGATACGCTTCGGCCATGTCACTGGCCGTTCGACCTTGCGCGAAGTATTTTCGCAGCCGTTCCGCCACTCGCAGCAGAATTCCACGCACCAGGTCCTGCCGGTCCTTAAATCGCCGGTACACCGCCGGCGTGTTGCTGCCCGCCGCTTTCGCGACAGCCCGCATCGTCAGCGCCTTCGTGCCACCTCGCCTCCATAAAACCTCAGCCGCATGTAGTAAACGATCTTCCAAATCCGGGTCTGGATACCTCGGCATCGAAATCCTCCCTATTTCGTTACCGCTGTCACCATATAAGCCTTATTATGATGCCCAAATTATATTGACAATGTAAACATAACCTGGGTAGGATAACCACTGCGGTCCTCCCCTATCGCAATTCCCAGGTCCGTGGATCTGGAAGGTCGGCCGTCGGTGCGTCCCGCCCGGCGGCCTTTCTTCTGCTCCATCGACTTCCCCAGCCCTCAAACCCTAAGTGCTCGCAATTAATATATTGACACTGTATACGTAATTGAGATATAAGAGATTCAGCTCGTGTGTCCCCGCCCACTAGCACCCAACTTTCGAATCAGGAAGTGAGCTTCAAAGATGTCGTCCTATGACAACCCGGGGCCCCGTATCTCTGCCGTGCAACTGAATTCCGAACTCCAGCAGGTGCAACTCGAACTGCTCAACGCGCATTGCGCTGTCCATCAACTGCGGCTGCAGTACTCCTGCGACGACCTCGCGCGCTTCGGTCGTCGCGACCTCATCCGCAAGTCCGCCGAGACCGCCAGCGCTCTGCAAGAGTTCTATATCGACGTAGAAAGAAAGATACTCACAACGGTCTCGGAGGCACCGCCTCCACCCACACCCGAGCAGATCGCTCAAGCTGTCGGCTGGCTCGCTCAATATCTGCAGGAGCAGCGCAATCATTATTTTCCCGTTGGCAGCACTCTGAGCCCGCACATGAAGGCCTCCATGTGGCCGTACTTTTCCTCGTCGCTGCTCGATGAGGTTCGCGTCATCGAACTTCATGGCGCACGCGTCACCGTGCCCCCTTTCTTTTCGGACGTTCGTGCCGCAGGCTTCGAACCGCCTGAGATCACTCACATGGACTCGGTGACCTTTCTCGACCTGATTGCCTTCAATCAGGAACTCTCCGAGCGCGCTCTGTTCCACGCGCTCGTCCACTCCGTTCAGATCCGGAAGCTCGGATTGCAGCGCTACGCCGAACTGTGGGTCCACAGCTTCGTCAAGGGCCGCACACACTTCACCGTTCCCCTGGAGGTGCACGCCTTCTCCATGGCTTCCAAATTCCTGCGCCCCGCTCCGGAGCGGTTCTCGGTCGAGGAGCAAGTGGACCTCTGGATCCACAACGAGCGCTACTGACAAGCTGTTTTAGTCCCCCCCGCTAGCCACAGGGGCGGCAGCAAGCCGCCCCGTCCTTCTTTTCGGCGATCGGCAATCTGAGGAAGCACGGAGTAATTACTGACCACTGACGCTGACGACTAATCCCTAGCCCTTGATCCCTCCCCACATCATCTAAAATGAAACCAGACCCTGTAGCAGGTTGGAGGTGTTTATGTCGGACGAATCCATCACGATCTCGCCCGGTCCGAAGTTCAAGACCGCGATGCTTGTGGCCTTGGTGGCGGACGCGCTCCAACTGGTGTTCTTGCCCATGTTTGCCGAAGGCGCGCTCTCCCCGGCCGACGACCTGCTCGACTTCGGCGTTGCCGGACTAATGGTCCATTTGCTCGGATGGCACTGGGAATTCCTGCCGTCGTTTTTCGCGAAGCTCGTTCCCGGCGTGGATCTCGTCCCCTTCTGGACGATTGCCGTCGCCAGCGTCTGGCGCAAAGCCAAGGCCAATGCCGTCGTCGACGGGGTGGATCCTGAAGGAAAAAAACTGCTTCCGCAGGGACGAGGAATCAGAGGCTAGGGATCAGTGGATACTGACGGGAAGATCTCCTGCGAGCTGAGAACTCGAAACTGAGCACTGGTGCCACGTAATCCCTGCCACTGGCCGTTCCTACGCTGCATTCAGCCGTTGCGATTCCGGCATGCCGGCATCCCAATCGGTCATCGATATGACGCCGACTTCGTTGGCGGCCTGTCCCCAGAAATATTTAGCTTCGGGCTTGTGTGCGAACCCGTGCAGCACAGGCGCGAGTGCGGCGGTCGTGGCCTGCACAGCGTCCATCGTGCCGTGCATCTTGAAGCTGATGGGCTTTCTGCCATCGCCGTCATAATCGGTCATCAGCGACACGCCCGCGACCATTCCTCCATTGACGAATGCCGCCGTGGCTGCGCGGCCTTTACCCCGGACCGCGAACCATATGCCGATCCCGATGAAATATCCGGTCACAGCGACGTCGAGCCACTTGTGCACGCGAGGCGAGATTACCTTCGGAGCGCCGTGAAATGCGTCGGGAATCGTCGTCTCATCCACGTGCATCTGGCGCACCTGACGGCCCATCTGTCGGACCCCGGACTGTACCCGATCGCTCATCCGGTCGGTCATTTCACTGACCCGTCCGGCGGCCTGCTGGGCATAATTGCTCACCTTATCGACTGTGTTATCGGTTCCTTGCTTCAGAGTGTCTTTTTCGTAAGCCATTGAGTTAAATCTCCAGTCCTCATTGTCAAAACCGCGGTGGAGAGTGTCGATAGGGCAAATGGTGTAAGAAAGTCCTGCACTGTTTGCGGTGCAAAAAAACGTGTTGCAGGGAATGCGCCTCGCTTCCTCATCCTTCCGATACCGACAACTATTAGAGGAACTCATGAGCCGACATGTTCACCATTGTCTATCTCATTCGCCACAAGCGGAGGCCCGACTCCAAAGCGATGAACGTCAAGATCGACGCGATCAGGCGCCGTCGCCATTGCTCACGGCGAACGGAGCGTCGTCGAGAGGTTCTTCGACGACAAGCGGGAAGGGTTCGAGCAAAAGAAAATCGTGAATAGCTCCGCCGCCAGAGCCGCCATGGTGAGTAGGCTGTGGCCAGTTGGCTCCGCATCTCGCACCTGGAGGTGGTGAGCCTTGCAATATCTTGCGCACATGCAAATTCTTGCGCACAACATTATCCGCGCACGTTGGTCCTTATTTTCCGTAGCCCCAACATCGCCCCCCGCAGGCTTTTTGGACGATTCCCAAGATGCACCTTGGACAAGTTTTCATCCAACTTTTTCTGGACATTCCCCATCACGTCCTTTAGCCTGACAAAACATTTCCGCTTCTGAGCGCCAGCATCAAGTTCTGTTCCTGCAGTTCCAGATTCACATCAGGTGCAGGGCAAGCTCCGAAGCCAAGCGCAATGAATTGGTTTCATAGGCCTCCAAAGGCTGGTATCTCTGGCCGAGATGTACGAGTTTGTAGTTACAACCGAGAAGTCTAAAGTTTTCCCCCATATGTTCAAGTTTTCCGCCATCGGTCTATTGCTGTCTGCAGTTCTGCTTACGCAGTTCGTGTCGGCGCAAGCCAACGTCAACGAGTCCCTGGAGACTATTTCGTATTGGGTCGACGCCAACGTCGGCTCCGACAGCAATCCCGGCACGCAGGCTCTTCCCTTCAAGACGATCGGCTACGCCGCATCGCAGGCCGTCGCCAACAACCAGGGCGGAAAAGGCACGCACGTCTGGATCAACGACGGCACCTATCGCGAGTCCATCAGCCTCACCGGATCCTCATCCGACACCACGCTTCCCATCACGCTTGAGGCCACGCATCACGGCAAAGCCATCGTCAGCGGCAGCATCCTCTACACCGGTTGGACCGCCTACTCCGGCAACAAGAACATCTACACGAGCGCCTGGAACAACAATTGGGGAGTCTGCGCCACGGTCACCGGATGTGATCCCGGCACGTATCCGCAGCCCAACATCATGCTTCGTCAGGAGATGGTCGCGGTGAACGGTGCCATCCTTACCGAGGTCCTTTCCGTCGGACAGATGCAGACCGGCACTTTCTACGTTGACACCACGAATCATCTGATCTACGTCTGGCCTCCCGCCAAGACGAACATGTCCACCGCCAGCGTCGAAGTCGCAACCGAGCCCACTCTGCTTTCGCTCGCCGGAAAATCAAACTTCGTCGTCCGCGGCATCGTTTTCCAATACGCCAATTCCTGCCGCAGCAATCCTGCGGTTTCCGTCACCGGCACCTACTCGTACTACCCCACCAACATTCTTTTCGACAGTGACACCTTCCAGTGGAATAACGGACAGGCCCTCGCCATCGACAATCCCACAACATACTTCACCGTCGAAAACAGTAGCGCGCTGCACAACGGCGACAGCGGATTCCAGAGCTACGAGACGCAGTACGGCCTCTGGCAAAACGATCTCGCTGCCTATAACAACTGGCGCGGAGCGCAAGGCGCCTATTACGCCTGCAATGTCGCCGGGTTCCATCCCTGGGCCGCACACAACGACACGCTCACCACCTTCACCACCCAGTACAACCAGAGTTACGGCATTCATTGGGACGACGACAACGTCTCCATTTCCGGTTCCGGCCTAATCGCGAGTGAAAATCTTCTCAGCGGAGTCTTCGCTGAAAAGGATCCTGGCCCCATCTCGATTTCCAACAGTTACGTCTGCAACCAGACCTCACCCATTTCCGGCGCGGGCGTCGGTGTGCGCAACTCCGAATCCGTCTCACTCACCAATGACGTCATCTACAACAACAACGCCTCCCAGATCTCCGTCATCGGACAAGCCGGCGGCATCGAGGTCTCCGACTGGCTCAACGGACAGACCTACAACCTGATCACCCAGGGATTGGTCAACACCAACAACATCATCGAAGGCACCGCCTCCAATCAGCTTCTCTTCTCCGACGCCTCCCTCAACGGCTCCGACTGGACCACCTTCCTCTCCGGATTCATCTCCAACACCAACACCTGGTGGAACCCCGATAACAGCACTGGAGAATTTGTCGTTCCCGTCCCCAATCTCTCCACCTTCGAATCTCTCGGCGGATGGCAGACCACCACCCTCGAGGATCTCAACTCCACCTTCAAGCAACCTTCCGGCAGTCCCCAGAACGCCTGCGCCGTCCTCGCCGATGCCAATGATTACTGGCTGATCGCCAACGCCAACACAGTCACTATGGATAATGCCGGCCAAGCTGCCTTCACCTTCACCGTCATGCCGCTGCTCAACTTTAAAGGTACTGTGAAGTTCACCGTCGACGGAGTTTCCGAAGTTGCCGGACTTTCCGCCTCTGCCATCTCTTCCGTCAACATCTCCGGGACAGCCACGCTGACGATCACCGGCACGACGGCGACGCCGATTGGCACGTATCCCATCACCGTGATCGGCACCAGCGGCAACCAGACGCGCACTGTCACCGTGAACCTTGTGGTGCCCAGCACGTCGGTCCATCTCTCCACCGACTCGATCTCTTTTCCATCGCAACAGATCAACACCACCAGTGATGGACAAAGCTTCACCATCAAGAACAACGGCAAGTCCAGCCTCTCGATGACGAGCATCATCGCGAGCAGCAACTATTCCATTAGCAGCAACAATTGCGGATCCTCCCTCGGCGCCGGAAAAACCTGCACCGTGAGCGTGACCTTTACGCCGCCGATCCCCAACACCATTAACGGAAGCGTCACCATCAACGACTCCGACACGACCAGCCCGCAAACGGTCAGCCTGACTGGAACCGGCCTCACCCCACCGACCGCTACGCTGTCGACGCACAATCTCCAGTTCGGATCCGTACTCGTCGGCTCCTCAAGCACGTCGCAATCGTTCACGCTCACCAACAACGGACAAAGCACGCTCACTCTCAGCGGCACAAACGCCATCGCCATCACCGGCACCGATCCCGGTGACTATTCGCAAACCAATAACTGCGGAACCTCTGTCGTATCGAACGCGTCGTGCACGATCATCGTGACTTTCAAACCCAAAGCCAGCGGATCCCGCCCCGCTGACATCACCTTCACCGACAACGCCACCAACAGTCCGCAATCGGTCAGTCTTTCCGGTTCGGGCGCCTATCCCGCCGTGACGGTCAATCCCGGCACACTCAAATTCGGCACCGTCGAAATCGGATACTCCAGTTCCCAAATGACCTCCACCGTCACCAACGTCGGAAAGGTCAACCTCACCATCACCCAGCTCGCTCTCAGCGGACAGCATCCTGGCGAATACACCGAGACGAACGACTGCATCGGGACCTTCGTTCCCAATGCGGCCTGCACCATCACCGTGACCTTCAAGCCCACAGCCACTGGAACGCAGGGTGCCAGTATCACCATCACTGACAACACCTCCTCGGGATCGAACACGCTGACTCTCACCGGCTCCGGAGGCACACCCACTGCAACGCTCAGCCCTAGCAACGACAACTTCGGCAGCATCGCCGTAGGCAGCAAAAGCTCGCCGATCGTCTCGACGCTGACCAATACCAGCAGCAGCGATCTGCTGACTGTCAGCAGCATCACCATCACCGGCACAAATGCCGCCGAGTTCTCTCAAACCAACACCTGTCCAATCGGCAAGACCTTGGCTGCCGGCAAGACGTGCACGATCTCGGTCACGTTCAAACCAAGCGCAACAGGTAGCCGCAGCGCGACCGTCACCGAGTGCGACAACACCTCCAAGGGCAGCCACACCATCACCCTCTCTGGCACCGGGAAGTAAGGCAAGGGGGCAGGCATCAGGGAGGCAGGCGCAGGGATCTGTGGAAGGGCGACGCTTCAGCGCCGCGTTGAGCTCTCATGGAACCGCCGGGCTTCTGTTCCAGGTGGGGGAGGCTGAGCTTTGCTCGTGTGGACGCGGGCGACCCGCCCGCGTATCCAAAGCTTCAAGGCCTCAGGTCCAACGCCGCAAGCCGCCTAACCATTCTTCAGAATTTTCAAGACCGCCGCAATCGTATTCCAATTCCGCGTAGTCGCCGGCGCGCCGTAGAGCTTATCGATCTTCCCCAAATACCCGATAGTCTTCATGTGCCGTCGATACATGCCAAAAACGAATTGGCCTCTCGACTCCATCACCCGCACCAGCCACTCGCCATCGGAAGGGAACGTAACTGGCAGCATCTCGCAAACTGCTCCGGCTTTCGCGAGGATACTCACGAACCGCACCACGTCCGCAGGACAAGGTTCGGTTCCAAACGGATTCTCTTTCTCAATGCGCGTGAACTCGCGTCCGTCGCACAGCACGACCTGCGTGTCGAAAGGCAACTTCTGCAGCAGCGCTGTGCGGAACTTCGCCCGAGACCCCGGCTTTCGGACAACAAACGTCCCGGCCGCTCCCACATTCACCACGTCGTAGTCGCTCAGTTCTCGGGCCAGCACGCTTGGCCGAAACGTCCGGTGACCGCCTACATTGACCCCCCGCAGAAAAACGACCAGCGCCATGCCGTGAATTATGAATGAAGATGTTCGTCAACGCTATGGAGGTCAAGCGAATGAAACAAACGGAGTAGATGGTGTGGAGGCGCGTGCTCGCCGCTATCAGAATCGCCCCGTCGACTTCCCTGGGGCCAAAGTCTTGGGGCGCGAGGAAGGCGCACGCCTTCAGGGCAAGAAGATTCGGCAAAGTCCTTTAGCGAGTGCCGGGCGCTGGATTCAGGGAGGCCTGGACTGTCGCCGACGGGAGTTCATCGCCGCGGAAATAGCGTGGGTCCTTGGATCCTTCTTTGACGTTGGCCGACTTCATCTCGGGCATCGCGGTGAAGGGCTTCGAGTAATCGTTGGCCGCGTTCCAGAAGAGGAAGCCTACTCCACCTTTTTCTTTGGCGGTTTCCACCTGAATCTTGATGTATTCCGGCGAATAAGTTTTCGTGCGCCAGTGGAAGGCTTGCAGCCAGGGACGGATCACGACGCCGGAGCCCTTGGTGATGAGTTCGAAGCGGTCCATGGATTCGCCGATGAAATGGGCCGGCTCGTCGCCGGGGTGCGCGATGCCGTCCATCCCGAAGAAGTGCGAGGGATAGATCATCGGACTGAGGACGTCACAGTAATGAGCCATCTGGACGATGTCTTGTCCGGTATGGGAAAGGTCGATCGGGCGCTGCCACGCCATGACGCCGAAGACATCGAGGCTCAGGAGGACACCCGTGGGGTGGAGCTCAGAGTAGGCTTTCTTCAGGAAACCCGCGATGACGTCGGAACGTTGGGGGCCGCGGTTTTTGGGTGCTTCAGCTGGCTGCGGAATTTGCGCTTTCCGCCTTCCGGCTTTCGACTGAGATACCTTCGACTGCATTGTCGCTGCCGGCTGAGATAGGGTCCCTCCGTCGGCTTTCGCCACCGTCAGGACGGCATCTTTAGCGGGATCTTTGGAGTCTTTGGTCGCGTCTGGTGCTGGTTGCGGTTGGTTCTTCTGGAATTCGAATACGGCGTCTTGCTGGTCGCCTTCGGCCGGGAAGCGGACGTAGTCGAACTGGATTTCGTCGACGCCTAGGCCGGCAACGTACTTGGCGAGGGCGATGTCATAGTCCTGCACTTTGGGATTCGACGGATCGGTCCAGACGAGCTTGCCGTTCTCGCGCCACGCCGTGTGATTCTTACGTGACTGGACAGCGAGTTCGGGATGCGCGACGACCAGGCGCTCGTCGCGGAAGATGGCAATGCGGGCGATGGCGTGCATATTCTGACTATGGAGGAAGTGAACGAGTTTCGGCACGTCGTGGATGTAGACCGGATGCTGCCCGAGCAGCGGGTGCTCGAACGGGATGGTCACGCTGCCGTCGGAATCTTTGATATCGAAAACTACGGCGTTGCCGCCCACTTCGCGCCAGTGCTTGATCACCCGGATGCCGTGATCGCTGCCGGCCATGAATCCAGTGAGATATACCGCGCGGACTTCAAAGTCCCTGGGAACTGGGATCGTCTTTTCTGTGACGGGACCGGGGATGATGCCGGGAATGATGATCTGCTCGTTGGCTTTCAGGATGTTGGATCCGTCCGACTTATGATTCGCGGAGCGGATGGCATCGGCTAATTCGGAGGATGTCAGGTATGAAGTATGGCTGAGGTAACGGTGAGCGATGGTCGGGATCGCTTCTCCGCGTTTGGCGGTGTAGATCTCGGTACCGGGAGCCGCGATTGGTGCCGGAACACCCGTAGTGTTCGACACGCTGGCCGGTTGCAGTTTTGCCGCGCTGCTGGCGGCTACGGCGGGCTTCGCAGTGTGAGCCGTTTGGGCGTTGGCGGTGAAGGCACTGCTGGAATGCGGTGCCAGGTACCAGGCGGCTCCGGCGAAAAGAAGACAGGAAATTCCCGTAAGGACGCGTACAGACGAAGAGCGCAAGTGATCCTCCCCACTTACGAATCGATAGTAGCTGTGACGTCAGCGAGTCGCTAGTTACGTGTGGAGTAACACTTTAGCCGACAGCTTTCAGCTGTCAGTTGGGTCAGTGGTCAGTCCTGACTCACCTTGTGTAGGGTCGTTCACTCTTTGCTCCTGAGTGTGTGCTCGGCTTCACCGTCGCTGGACGTGCGAGGCGCCCGTCACCACACAACCACCCAACCCAATCCGCACAAGGTTTGGTGCGTTACGAGGCACTCGGTACTCTGCGCAAGTGGTTACTCGACACATTTCCTTCCTTGATGGTGCAAAGGTTTTCTCTCACATTTTTATCGAGTCAGGAGCCGGGGAGATGGAAGCTGGGGGAGGCTGGGCTAAGCTAATGCGGATTAAGGACTTGTGATTCTGTGGAGTTAGGACGGGGCCGTGGCTAACTGCTTGCTCTGTCAAGGGTACCGGATGTTCCAGGTCCTGGACAGCACGGGGAAATCCAGGATGAGGTCAAGCGAACGTGGTTTGGCCCACACAGTCCGGAAATACATCTAACAGAAGAGCCTAAAAGGCCGAAAGGGACGTCCGGGGTAGCGGACACGATTTTATGAGAACGAATCTCGCCACAGTGCTCGATCCGAACCGTCGCAGCAACGATGCAGGAGAGTTTGAAGCCGCCCTTCGCCGCCGGATTGTGGGGCAGGATCAGGCGGTTGAGAAGGTTGTAGAGATCTATCAGATGTTCCTGGCGGGGTTGAATCCACCGGGACGTCCAGTTGGGAATTTGCTGTTTCTGGGGCCAACCGGATCGGGCAAGACGCGCGTAGTGGAAGCGATGGCCGAGGCGCTGTTCGGGGACGCGCGGGCATGCATCAAGATCGACTGCGCAGAGTTCCAGCACTCGCACGAGATTGCGAAGCTGATTGGATCGCCTCCGGGATATTTGGGACACCGCGAGACGCATCCGTTGCTGACGCAAGAAGCGCTGAACCAGTGGTTCACGGAAAAGCTGAAGCTCTCGATCCTGTTGTTTGACGAAATCGAGAAGGCGTCGGACTCGCTGTGGCAGTTGCTGCTGGGAATCCTGGACAAGGCGACGTTGACTCTGGGCGATAACCGGCGGGTGGATCTGTCGCAGTGCATCATTATTATGACCTCGAACCTGGGCGCCGGCGAGATGATGAATCTGGTCGATGGCGGTTTTGGATTTGCTCCGAAGGTGGTCGAGGTCGACGAATCGTTCGACGAGAAGATCCAGCGAACGGCGGTCGAGGCGGCACGGCGGAAGTTCACGCCCGAGTTCATGAACCGCATCGACAAGACAGTGGTATTCAAGACACTGCGCGACGAGCATTTGCGGCAGATTCTGGATATTGAGTTGGGCATGGTGCAACAGCGCGTACTGATGTCAGCAGGCACGAATCAGTTTGTGTTCAACTGCACTTCGGCAGTGAAGGAGTATCTGCTCAAGGAAGGAACCGATCCGCGGTACGGCGCGCGGCACCTGAAGCGGGCGATCGAACGGAACCTGGTGTTTCCGCTGGCGAACCTTGTCGCTACAGGGCAAGTGAAGCTGGGAGACTTCGTGCGCGTCGATATGGCTTCTGAAGAGAAGATGATTTTTGTGAAGGAAGCCGAGAATGCGATGGCTCCGATGCTGCTCGAGCGGTACGGAGCGGCGGCGGTGAATCAGCCGTCGGCGCGTGGGGCGCGGGCGGCAGTGAACAATCGCAGGGATTTTGGGACTCCGCAACCGGGGGTGGCGGAGAGCAAGTAGAACCAGTTTCGTGTTTCAAGTTTCCAGTTTCTCGCTTGATCCGCATCTCGCGAGACGTTCTCAACGGCGCCGGGAAAATTCCGGCGCCTTTTTTGTCTTACGGCAAAGCGCTACGAATCCGGCGAAATCTTTCCGAACGACAAAATCCATTCGTCTACTTTCCGGGCAGGCCGAGGTCTTCAATGTGGAGGAGCATGTCGGCGGGATCGGAGTAGACCCGGAAGGCTCCGGATTCTTCGAGTTCCTGCTTGCTGTATCCGCCGCTGAGAAAGCCGATGGAGAGAGAGCGGCGGCGTCCCGCGGCGATCATGTCCCAGGTCGCGTCGCCGACTACGATGCAGTTTTCGAGAGGCGTCCGTAATTTTTCTGCAGCGGATAAGAAGATGTCGGGCGAGGGCTTAGCCTGGGCGACGTCATCTCCGGTGATGATGACCGCATTCTGGGGCAGACGCAAGTTTTCGAGCAGATGTTTGGTCTGGTTGCGATTGCCCGTTGTGGCGATGGCCCAGCGGACCCGATGTCGCGTGAGGTGATTGAGCAGGTCTTGTGCGCCAGGCAGAACGCGGGGATCGCGGGCGGATCGGAGGAAGATCGCGTCGTGGCGAGACTCCGCTTTGTCGATGTCGATGCGGTGCCTGCGCACCTCGGGTTCGCGGAGAAGTTGCTTAGCGAGGGATTTTCCGCTCATGCCGATGCGGCGATGAATTTTCCAGTCGGGGATTTGCACTCCATGTTCGCGGAGAGCTTGAGACCAGGCTTGGACGTGATCGTAGACGGTGTCGATGAGAGTGCCGTCGAGATCGAAGAGGATCGGTGGGGGAGATGTAGGGGCGGGCATGATAGTGGGTTGCGGGCCTGCGGATTTTTGCTGCTTGGGATGAAAACTTTTAACCGCTAAAGACGCGCAGTGCTGGCTAAGAGCGCGAAGAAGAGCGCGCACCTGGGCACGGCGCGAGACAGTCGAAGTTCCGACAGCCGCCCGGACCTCGGTGTACGGATTATCATGGGCGAATGAGGTGGGCCGGGGGTCTTCGCCGGAGGATCGTCCTTTTCGTCTTTCTTTTTCCCGCGCTGCTGCGGCTTCCTGCTCCTGCGCAAACTAGTGCCGCGACTTCGCAGAGCAACGCTACTCCGCAAACTGGAATTGCCGTTTCGAAAACAGGCGCCTCTATTCCGCAAAGCAGCAACAGCGTTCCCGGAAATGAGGCATGTTCGTCGTGTCATGCGGAGATTTACAAGTCGTACAGCAAGACAATTATGGCGCAGGCGAGTGGTCCGGCCGCCGAGGGGTTGATTACCGGCGAGTTTGAGGACGACATTTCGGGCGTGCAGTATCGGATTTATGAGAAGGACGGCCGCGTGTGGATGAGCTATAAGCGCGAACGCGAACTCAGCGGACAACGCGAACTGCGGTATTTCATCGGCTCAGGCAAAAAGGGGCGGACTTATCTTTTTCCTGACGATGGCTACCTGTTTGAGGCGCCGATCAACTGGTACACGCGGGAGAAACGCTGGAACATGACGCCGGCCTATATGGATGCGCAAGAGATTCCGATGAATCTGCCTGCCTTTGAGAGTTGCCTGAATTGCCACACCAGCGGGATGCAGACACCGATGCCAGGAACGGCGAACAAGTTCGCGGGCAAGCCATTTCTGCATAACGGGATCACGTGCGAGCGATGCCACGGCGCCGGTGACGGACATATAGCGGGTAAGGGAACGATTGTGAATCCCGCGAAGCTCCCGCCAGAGCGGCGTGACTCAATTTGCATGGAGTGTCACTTCGAGGGAGCCACCGCAGTCGAGCAGCCAGGTAAGCGCGTCTACGAGTTCCAGCCTGGAGACAGGCTCTCGGACTACATACATTATTTCGTTCTTCGTCAGAATGAGCCGGATAAGCCCGAGGCGCTGAGCCAGTTTCAGGCTCTGTCGATGAGCGCATGCAAAAAGAAATCGGGCGATCGCATGTGGTGTGGCAGTTGTCATGATTCGCACGAAGAGCCGGCCGAAGCGGAGAAGGCGGCGTACTACCGCCGCAAGTGTCTGAACTGTCATCGGCAGGCATTCGCAGCGAGCCATCATCCCGAAAAACCGGATTGCATAAGCTGCCACATGCCGTCCCTGCCAAGCGCGGACGTGGCGCACACAGAAGGGACCGACCATCGGATCCGGCGCTATCCGCAGATGCCGGAACTAATCACGCGAGTGCCGGGGCCGACGCTCGAATCTTTTCCGCAGGACAACGCGGCGGAGGTAACGAACCGGGATCTCGCTTTGGGCTGGTATTCGCTCGCGCAACGCGGCATGCAGGGTGCGGAGGGCGAGACAGAGAAGTATCTTGGCAAGGCGATCAAGGATCGCCCGGACGATCCTGATGTGCTTGAGGCGTGGGCGTTCGTTGAGCAAAAACATGGGCACCGGAAGGATGCGGAGTTGCTTTATGCCAAAGTTTTGAAGGGAAATCCGTTGTCGAATACGGCGGATACAAACTTGGGAATTCTGGAAGCGCGCGGCGGTAACATTCGCGATGCCGTGAAGTTATGGCAAGCGGCATTTTCGCGAGTACCATACCGGAGCGAGATCGGGGTGGATCTGGCGATCGTGTTCTGTGCAGATGGACAGAAGGACATTGCGCGGAAATATCTGGACCGCGTAATGGAGTTCAATCCGGATTATGGGAAAGCCAAAGGGCTGATGGAGCACATGAAAGGCGACTCGGGGGAGTGCAAGCCGTGAGTGCGGGGCGAGACGCTCGCCATTGAGTGATTGAGCCATCGGGCGATTGAAAATCAATTACTTCGGAATTACGGACGGTGCGGGCGAGACGCCACCGCGACGGCGCCGCTAGGGAATTCAAAGTCAAAATTCCCGGGCGGCGGGCACCTCTTCTTCATTTGTTTACCTGGCTTTGTAGACAATCTTTCCGGCGACCATTGTCCAGACTACCTTCGTTTGCTGCATTTCTTCGGGGCTCACCGTTAACACGTCACGATCTAACAAGACCAGATCCGCTCTTTTTCCTGGGGCGATTACTCCAATCGAATCCAAGTTGAGAGCTTTGGCTGAGTTTCTCGTGTAAGCGTAGAACATCGCTTCGCGGGGCATGTCCTGGCTCGGGTCGAGTACTCCTTCATCTCCCTTGCGGGTCTCGGCTTTGTAGATTGCGCGGAAAACATTTGCGGTGGAGACCGGCCAGTCGCTGGCGCCCGAGATGATGCCCCGGTTGTCGAGGATGGACCGGGCGGGGTATTGCCATTTGTAGATCGCGGGGTCGACGTAGGGCTTGAGGATTTCGATGGTGTCGTTGGAGGCTTCGGCCCAGAAGAGCTGGAGCGCGCTGACGACTCCAAGTTCGCGGAAGCGGGGGAAATCTTCCGGACGGACGAATTGCTCATGCGTGAGCGTGTCGGGAAGGTGAGAATCTCCATTTGCCGCGCGGGCCGCAGCGATCCCGTCGAGTGCGGCCTTGACGGCGCCATCGCCGATGGCATGGACGTGAATGATGAGTCCATCTTTGTCGGCGGCGATGCAGAGTTGGTTGAAGGTGTTCTGGTCGAAGAGGAGTTCACCGTTGCGTCCGGAGTTTCTGTAGGGCTTGGTGAGATTCGCGGTTTGCGAAGGGTATTCGGCCACGCCGTCGGCGAAAACCTTGATTCCGGTGACGTGCAGGTGCGGGATGTTTCCGTAGATTTGTTGCTGCTTGTGGACGAAGGCGAGCTCTGCAGGAGGATCTTTGGCGAGGACCCGCGGGAAGGCGACCACTTCGCTATTCAATTCGCCGTGCTCGGAGAGCATTTTGTAGGAGCGGAGAGAATTCTCGGGGGCGCTGGGCTCAAGCCATGCGGTGATACCGAGGCTGTATTCGTATTGCAGAGCGGCACGTCCGGCGGTCAGGATTTCGGCATCAGTGGGCGGCGGCATCAGCTTGTCGATTTTTTCCTGGCCGGCGTCGACGAGGAATCCCTTGGGTTCGAAGGTGTTCTTGTCGTATCCGAAATAGCTGCGCTGATCGGCGTTCAGAGACTTCAGATAATTGGCGGTAATGCCGGCGCGCTGGAGCATGGCGCGATTGGCCCAGGCGGTGTGGCCGTCCATGCCGCGGAAGATGAGGGGCTGTTTTTCATACGGGCCGGTACTGAAGTCCTGATTCAGGGCGTCGGTGTGCGACCAGAACTTGAGCGGCAGCCCCAGGATCTCGAGGATCTCGCCGTGCATGCCACGTTTGGCTTTTAGGGCATCAGCGACGAAGGCTTGTAGTTCGGGAAAGGTGTCGACGGTTTCGCCGACATCGGCGTTGGTGAGGTTGAAGCCTCCGTCGATGGTGTGACTGTGGGAGTCGATGAATCCGGGAAAGAGAGTTTTACCGTCGAGGTCGGTGCGCGTGGCGTTGGGCGCGGCTTTCGCGACTTCTGGGAGATTGCCGACTGCGAGGATTTTTCCGTCGCTGATGGCGACGGCTTCGGCGTAGGGATTCTGCGGGTCGGCGGTGAAGATTTTCGCGTGATAGAAGATCTGGTCTTGTGCGGCGAGCAGAGTGGCGGAAAAGAATAAAAAGCCCAGGATTCGTCCCATGTTGTGTCCTTGGTTCGGTTTCGACGAAAGGAGAATACTATACACGCGCACGGGGCTTAAAAGCCCCCTGTTTTGATTGGGCTAACTCGACGCTGAAGCGCCGCTCTTCGAGGTTGCGGTCGCGAGTCAAAATCCCCATTCTGTCGCAGAAAACGCGACAAGGGTGGGGAGACCACATTCGAAAATCGAGCAGAAAAAAGCGGCCCGGGGAGGAAACCGGGCCGCGAGTGGTTGTACGGGTGTTGCGGGTTAAAAACGTAGTTGAGCTCGAATCTGGAGGGCGCGCGGGGAGGCGTCGGCTCCGAGGAACGATCCGAAGATGCTGGTGGGCGTGGCCACCGTGCGGTTGATCAATCCGAACTGCGGGTTGCTAATATCGCCAACCGGCTGATCGAAGTTGGGATGGTTGAGGACGTTGAACGCCTGTGCGCCGATCTGGAGTTCGGCACCTTCCCACTTGGGAATTCGGAAATTCTTCATCAGGGTCAAATCAGTGTCGAAGTAGGATGGTCCGTAGATCTGGTTCCGGCGTTGGTTTCCGAAGCCGAAAGCTCCGGACGCATTGAGGGGAGCAGTGAACTGAGCCGGGCTCATGCACGGTGTGCTGGCCACGTAATTGTTCGCTACCGCGGACGTGCCACAGCTCAAGGGTCCTACATTACTGTTGGCGAATATTGTGTTGCCGTAGTTGAAGCCGGCCAGCGCGCCGGAGTCGGCTCCGTCGATTACGGTGAAGGGCAACCCCGTCCGATAGAAGAAGGTGCCGGAGACTGTCCAATCGGCAATGGCATTCAGCCAAAAATTGTGGAGCTTTGGCGTGTGCCACAAGTACGTCGCATTGAATTGATGTCGAGAGTCGTAATCGGCATTGCCGTAGTTGTAACACCGGAAGCAGTAAGGATTCTGGGGTGTAAGAACGCTGGCGTTCGTACCAAGGTTGAAGGGCAGGAATCCACCATTGGAGACATCATCGAGCGCGTGGCTCCAAGTGTAGGAGGCTTGCAACTGGAAGCTGGTCGAAACCCGCCGGGTGAACGACGCCGTCAATCCATTGTAGTTGGAAACGCCATAGTTCCCGACTTCCGTGACAGTACTGAAGCGGGTGTCAGGTGGGGCTGCGGGTAGACCAACAAAGCTCGTTGCGCCCAATGACGGAGCACAGGTCGTCGGATCGCAGTAGCCGTTCAACCCTATGTTGGTGGCTGCAAGATCGTAACCATGATTCCCGACGTAGTTGATGTTGAGAGAATTTCTGGTTCCGAGTGCCTGCTGTACTTCGAGGTTCCACTCCTCATATTTCGGATAGCGGATGTTGGAGTTGGGGTTGGTCACCGCCGGGGGGCTGAATGCTCCCGGAGGAAGAGAGGCCTGGATCTGTCCGAAGTTCAGACCAGAATTGAATCCGGCAGTAAATGCCGCATTGGAGGCGACAGCGGCGGACTGGGCATTGCCCGGTATTCCAGGCGCCGCCAGGCCAGTGGTGAGAAACGTATTCTTCAGCGGTGAGTTTGTGTCGAAGGAGGTGGCGACGGTTCCGGGGAAGACATCGGAGAAGAGGCCGAATCCACCGCGAATGACGGTATTGGCGTGTCCCAGAGGCTGCCATGCAAAGCCGATGCGAGGCTCCCAACTGATTGACTGATAACTGGGAAACGCCTGATGCAAGCCGCTGTGGATCGCCTGGTTGTACGGCTGGGTGGGGTCGTGAGAAATGTTCAAAAACGGCCCATCGAGGAGTGCAAAGCAGTTCGTCTGGCACACGGGATTGGAATTGTGCTGAGCGCGGAGAGAGAGCGTCAATTTCAGGGAGCGGCTGATGGCCCACTCATCTTGCGCGTAGAGTCCGAGACTGTAGAGAGCCAACGGCTGTGTCGGGCGCGATGCGAAACCTTGCTCGAAGGTATCCACGGTCCCGCTGGCAAAGCTGCTTTGGGTGGCGAAGATAGCCAGCGGAATCGCGGAGAAGAACCCGCCCGGAGTGTAATCGGTAAGATCGTTGCGGCGGAAGTTGACACCAAATTTCAGGTTGTGACTGCCTTTCTGCCATCCATAGTCGTCGGAAATCTGATATTGGGTTACGTTGCGGCCCTGCGGCCAAGTGCCATAAAAGGTCGAGTTACCAGGAGTTGTGAAGTACCCGCCTGAGAAGTCAAGATCATACGGGGCGATCGCTGTGGCTTTCGCAAGACTGGGCGGACCAAACACTGCGCTGTACCACGATCCGGCAAGAATGAATTGGTTGACGCCATTCGCTCCGACCTGGTGGGTTTCCTGGAGTTGACCCTCGTACTGCGGTTGAACACTTTGCGCGTTCAGCGCGGGGCTGAAAGGATCGGTGATCGAAGCCTGGAGTCCGTGATCGGTGCGGAAGTGGACAAACAGGCGGTCGCTATTGCCGATGTTCTGGTCCACGCGGGCGGTCATCAGCCATTCGGTTGTCAGGTTGCTGATATTGGATTGAAATTTCAACGCGCAGGGCGCACCGCCGGCGAGCGTCACCGTGCCGTCGCAGCCGCCGCCTGGCAAGCTGTTGGTCGCGGTTGCGGCGCCGGGAGCTTTGTTAAAAATACTGAAAGTCTGGTTGTAGAACGGGACCTCGGCAGCCGGGATATTGGCGAGCGTATATGCCTGGAATTGCGGGCTGGGAATGTTCACCGGTTGAGACGTGGGAATGAGCAAGCGGAGTCCTTCCGTATCGAGGAAGAAGAAGGTCTTATCCTTAACGATCGGGCCTCCGAAGGACGCGGCCCACTGATTCGCGTTGTCGAAGGATCGCGGCACGCCCGCGTTGTTCAGAAACCAGTCATTCGCGTTCAGCACGCGGCCGTTCCAGAAATATTCGGCATTGCCGTGGAATTTATTGGTTCCTGATTTGGTTACGTAATTTACGTTCGCGCCAGCTAGCGTTCCATACTCACCGGTATATCCGTTGTTGACTATCGTCGCGGTCTGAACATCGTTGGCGCCGAGCAGAAGATTGGTTGCGCCGGAGTTATTCAGGTTCAGGAATGGATCGTTCTCGTTCATGCCATCAACGGTGAACAGGTTCGAGGTTGCGGAGATTCCAAACGTGGCGCTGTTGCCATAACCACCTTGCGTGTTCATGGTGGCGCCAGGTGCCGTCTGGACGTAGTAGCTGAGATCGTTGCCGGGATTGGGCATTTCGGCAACGATCTCGGGACTGATGTTTGTCGAGACGTTCCCGTTGTCGGTCTGCAGAACACTGCCTTGGGCGGTGACTTCAACCGTAGTAGCAGCGCTGGCCACCTGAAGCTTTATGTCGACGGTGCTCGACTGTCCAACGGCAACATTGACATTCTGCTGAGCTCCCTGAAACCCCTGGGACTTAGCGCTCACGCTGTAACTGCCCGGATTCAGTAAACCGAAGCGGTACGCTCCGGTACTGTTGCTCGTCGTGTTCTGTGTCGCGCCCGTGTCGTTGTTCTTCAGGGTGACAGTTGCGTTGGGAAGAGCGGCTCCGCTCGGATCGGTAACTGTCCCGACGAGGCTGCCGGAGGTGAGGGATTGGGCGAAGGAGGTCGCAGGAAGCAATGACAGGCCAGCGACAACGAGGGTCAAGACCAGGAACAGCGAAACCAGATACGACTTCATATTGAAAATCTCCTCGAAATAGGAAGCGTCGGACGCGCAGGGCGGCGCGGGCAAGTGGGGGAATACAGCTGAGTCGAATAGCGACAGAACGACAGAAAACATCGCCAATAAGTTCGAGCGGGGAACGGGTGCGACTCCTGATTAGGAGTCGTAGCCCGGGATCTGGCTATTGATGCGGGATTACGCGCATGCAGAGTCGAATCCCGCGGATTTCATAGCGTTCTTTACTTAAGCGTGACTGAACCTGCCTAGTGAGTGAATATGTGCCAAGTAGATGTAGGCCTGTATCGGGTGGTTGCCTAATCCGACTAACTTAGGTGAGATCACGCGCCGGTTACGTGTAGAAAATTCAGATAACACAATTCAATTAGGTGTTTTCATGCGGTAGTCGGAGTGTCGAAGCAACAATGCGGAGTGATCGTCCAAACTAGGGCTGTTCGGGCCAAGAATCGCGCCAGGCATACGCCGACAAAATTATGCAGAGCGTTCCGGTTCGCGGCGGCGCGCTGTCGTGCGAAGAATCAGGAACGCAAAAATCAAAACGGCCAGAAGTGCGAGACCACTCCAGAGATTCATCAGGGGATGCAGCCATGTCTGCAACAGCGCAACAGACACGGTGATGAGGCCGATGACAGATCCCCAGAGTCCGAGGGGGGAACGGAGTGGGAGTGAGGCGAGATCAGCAGGAGATCGGTGACGGCGGAACTGGATGTGGGCTGCGAAAGAGACAAGCCACGAGAGGATCATTCCGGTGAAAGCGGCTCCGAGCATGTACCGGAACGCGTTTTCGGGAGCGAAGAGAACCAGGGCAAGCGCGAAAAGAATTCCGAACGAGGAGTGGAGGACTGCGTTCTGCGGTGAGCCCCCGTGATTGAGGTGGCCAAGGCTGGAAGGCGCCCATCCAGTGCGGGCTAGGGAGAAGATCATGCGCGACGCGACGTAAAGGGTGGCGTTCGCTCCGGAGATCGCCGCGGTGAGGACTACAAAATTCATGATGCCGGCAGCGTGAGGAATTTTGACGGTGCGGAATGTCGTCACAAATGGGCTTTCGGTGATTCCCGCGTGATTCCATGGCATGACACCGAGCAGGATGATGATGGCGCCGACGTAGACGAAGGTGAGCGTAAGGAAGGTCATCCAAACGGCGCGCGGGATTTCTTTCGAGTCGCGCGTTTCACCGCTGGTGACTGCAACCATCTCCACTCCGCCGAAACTGTAAACCGCGTAAGTAAGGGCGACGATCGGGGCAAAGAATCCATTTGGGAAAAATCCGCCTTGCGTGTTGTATTGCGGCGTAACGCGATGAGAGCTGAGGAGAGCTGCGCCGATCAGGATGAAGGCGACGATGGTGGCAAGCTTGATCATCGAGAGCCAGAATTCGAAGCGTGCGTACGAGCCGACGTTCAGGAGGTTCACGGCGAGAAGAGCTGCGCCGAAGACGATGATCCAGACATATGGCCGCACCGCGGGGAACCAGACGGACATGTAGGTGGCGGCGGCGATCATTTCTGTGCCGATAGCGAGGACGAGTCCGAGCCAGTATCCGGACCGGGCGATGAATCCGGCGAAGGAGTTGAGATAGAGATCGCCGTAAACGCCGAACGACCCGGCGGCGGGGTGAGCGCAGGCAAGTTCGCCGAGAGCCATGGCAACGGTCCAGTTTATGAAGGCCGCCGCTAGAAAACTGAGAATCGCGGCTGGGCCGGCGATCTCCATGGCGGCGCCTGAGCCGAGGAGGAGCCCCGTGCCGATGGAGCCTCCAACCGCGACCATCGCCATTTGAGAGGCGGAGAGCTGATGGCGCAGGCCTTGTTCGTGGAATTGAGAGGATTCAACTTCGGTGGGCATGCGAGTCCTAGGAAGATAGCAGAAAACCGTTGACTTTGGCGGCAGTAGGCGCGGGTGCTGAGGCCCACGATTTCTCTCCGCCCTAACGTGGCGCTGATGGCCGCTCTTTCACCACCGGGCTGGCTGCAGCTCGGAGTGACAAGGCCCTTTTGGGCGGACTTCCGAGTTGGCCTCGGCGAGTCTCTTGCATTTCAGGCATGACCTTCGTAATCGCGGGCCGGCGTTACCGCATTGCTGGGGGGCCGGGGCACTCCTAGAATCGGAGCAGGGTTACTCCGCCCTTTTTCGCATGCCTGAACTTACACGACGCCTGGACCGAGCCGAGCTAGGGAAGCGCATTGAACGCGCGGAGAAACTCCTGCAAAAAGGCAAGACGGCCGAGGCCCTCGAAGAATACCTGCTGGTCCTGCGAGACGATCCGGAAAATGATGTAGTGCGGCAACTTACGGCGGATTTGTGTCTGTCGCTGAGCCGTAATGCCGAGGCGGTGAAACTGCTGGGCGAGCTGTTTGAGCGGCAGGTTTCGGCGGGTGATGCCACCCGGGCGAGTCTCACTTATAAGAAGCTCGCGCGGCATGGGAGTCCGACGTGGCAGCAGAAGTTTCGTTTTGGGCAACTGCTGGAAGGATCGAACAAGAAACTCGCGGTGGGCACGTATGAAGCGGCATTGCTCGACTTGACGAAGCTGGGTAAGAAACAGGAATCGGCCGAAGTGCTGGACCGGATTGTGGCGATCGAGCCGACCCAGGCGAATCTGCTGCGCGTGGCAGAGCTGGCCTCGGAGTTGGGGAATCGAAAAGTCGCGGCGAGCGCGTTCCAAAAAGTTGCGGAAGCTGCGGAGGCCGAGGGCGGCGATTCGGCACAGTGGTATGAGAGGGCGTACCAGGAAGATGCCTCGGATCAGGCGATCGCACTGGCATATGCGAAGACGCTGCTGGCGAAAGGGCAGGTGGGCGCGGCGATTTTTATTCTCGAGCCGCAGATGAATTCTGGTCCGGTAACGCCGGAGTTCCGCGAGGCCTATGCCGATGCGCTGGTGGGAGCGGGACGATTTGCGGAAGCGGAACCGCTGGTCTGGCAGCTGTTCGAGGCGAATCCGGCGCGCGTACAGCAAGTCATCGGGCTGATTGGAAGTTTCCTGGATGGCCAGCAGGATGGAGAAGCGGTAGCGCTGGCGAAGAAGCTGGAGCAGTTCCAGCGAAGGCGCGGAGAGCGGCGGCAGTTCATCGCGATCATGGAAGACATTACCGGATCGCGGAAGGCGTCGTCGGAGATGCTTGAGTTTCTCAGCGAGCTGTATAACTCGTCGAACCGCGAGAGTGATTATTGCTCGACATTGCTGAAATTGTTTGACGTGTATTGCGGCACAGGAGAGTTTGCGAAAGCGGCGGAGTGCCTGGACCGCGCGGCAGAAGTGGACCCCTATGAGCCGGGGCATTTGAAGCGGCTCGACATGATTAAGGGCAAGGTTGACGACAGCCGATACAAGGTGATCGCGGCTCGATTCAGCTCGGCCTCGAAAGCGCCGGAAGAGCCGGTTGCCATTGACCAAAAGACGCTCGGTGCGGGCACATTGCAGGATCTGATGTTGCAGGCGGAGATCCTGGTGCAGTACGGAATGCGCAGCAAAGCGGTGGAGCGGTTGCAGAGGATCCAGGAATTGTTTCCGCGGGAAGAAGAGCGGAACGAAGATTTACAGAGGCTGTACCTGTCGGCAGGGGTAACGCCGCGCTATTCGGGATCGGCTCCATTGCCCCCAGCGCAAGTGGCGGCGACCCCGGCGGCTCCTGTGCCGGCTGCAACGTCGGTTACGGCGGCGCCACCAGCGTCTGTGGGGGATTCGGCAGCCGATGTGCGGACCTTTACGAAAGTGGCGGAGATTACACGGAAGCTGTATCACCAGAACACAGCGCCTGCGGTGCTGAGTACAGCTGTGAAGGAAATTGGAATGCAGTGGGAGGCGTCACGGTGCATCGCGGTGATGGGCAAGGCCGGAATGCCGGCGACCGCAATGGACGAATTCTGCGCGGATGGACTCAAGCGGGCGAGCGTGGGCGCGGTTGGGGAAATGATGAATGCGTTGCATAGCGCCATTGAAGGGCACGATCCGATGGTGATTCAGGATCCAGCAAAGTCTCAGGAACTTCAGAGTGCGAAGAAGGGGTTGGCGGAAATTGGTGGATCCAGCGTGCTGGCGATTCCGTTGACGGATGGGGAAGATCGAGCCGGAATTCTCGTGATTGTACATAACCGCCCGCGCGTGTGGCAGCAGTCGGACATGGTTGTGCTGAAGACGCTGGCCGATCAAATGGTGATTGCGCTGAACAACGCCGGGCTGCGGCGACTGGTGAAGAACCTGTCGGTCACGGACGAGAAGTCGGGGCTGCTGAAGCGGGCGTCATATCTGGACCTGCTTCAGGCGGAGAGCAAGAGGGCGGTGCAAAATTCGACAGCGTTGACAGTCGTCCTGCTGCAGTTTGGCAAGAGCGCCGCGATGATCAAAGAACATGGCGAGGCTGACGTGCAGGCAGCGATGGAAAAGGCCGGGCAGATGTTCGCGGCGAATATCCGATCGAACGACTTGGCATTCCGGTACGACATGATGACGATCGCGATTCTGTTGGGAGAGACCGCAGAAAAAGAGGCGATGCTTGCGATCGAGAAGCTGCGGAAGATTATTGGTGAACTACGCTGGCCCGCGAAGGACGGGGCGCAGACGCAACCGGTGCTGTTCTCTGCGGGCGTGGCCGAAGCGGTGGTGCGGACGGAGTTTGATCCGGTGGATGTGGTCACCGAGGTCATCAATCGCGTGGAGCACGCGCTTTCGCAAGCCATGGCGCAGGGATTAGGGAAAGTGGTCGCGTTAGGGCCGGCGGCGCTGGCGGCGGGAGCCGTGGCATAACATTTAGCGATTGGGCGATCGGGCCCATCGAGTCATTGGGGGATTGAGCCATTGAGTCATCGGGTGATTGGGTAATTTAGTAATTGGGTAATTTGGCAATTGAGCTCCACCTTGCTGGATCAGCCGGTAAATAGTCCTCGAATTTGTGCCGTTCTGGACTGCTGCCTAAATTCACCCCTCCTTTATCGTCGCTGGCCTGCGAATCATTTCAGTCCGGCCAGCACTACATCTCACAATTCCCCAATCACTCAATGGATCAATCGCCCAATAGCTCAACCGGCTTCTGGGCAAAATTCTTTTTTCGCTGCTAGACTGAATGGTTTGGCGAATTCGCTCTGACCGGGTCCGGTTGGGGCTCTGCGGGTAATCCATCATGTTGAAAGCCGGAGAGATTGCGATTGTCAGTGGGGCGCGTACGCCCTTTGGGCGGTATTGCGGGAAGTTGAAAGATTTTACCGCGCAAGAGTTGGGCGCGATTGCTGGGAAAGGCGCGATTGAGCGGTCGGGGATCGATCCGAAAGAGTTCGATCACGTCGTGTTCGGAAACGCGCAGCAGACTTCCGGAGACGCGCTGTATGGAGCGCGGCACGTGGGACTGCGGGCGGGGATTCCGATCGAGACTCCAGGGCTGACGGTGAACCGGTTGTGCGGGTCGGGGATGCAGTCAATTGTGTCGGCAGCGCAGATGATCCAGACCGACGAGGCGAAGATTGTGCTCGCCGGCGGGATGGAGGCGATGTCGCAGGCGCCCTTTGTGATTCGCGGGCGCGATGGATTTACGCTGGCTCCGGGCGGCAAGCTGGAAGATTCGCTGATGGTGGCGCTGCTCGATTCCTATTGCGGATCCTATATGGCAAACACCGCGGAGCTTTATGGATCGCAACAGGGGATCACGCGCGAGATGCAAGATGAGTTCGCGCTGCGGTCGCAGAAATGCGCGGAGGATGCGTACAAAGCTGGGCGTCTGCAGGAAGAACTCGTGCCCGTGTCGCTGCGCAACCACAAAGGCGAAGCCACCGGGGAGATGCTGACGGAGGATGATCACCGGCGCCCGCAGACGACAATGGAAGGGCTGGCCAAGCTGAAGCCGGCGTTTGGAAAAAACGGAACTGTGACGGCTGGAAATGCCAGCGGCATCGTCGATGGCGGTGCGGCTGTTGTGGTGATGTCGCTCGACGAAGTTTGCAAACGCAACATGGAGCCCCTGGGACGCATCGTGAGTTGGGGTGTCGCGGGCGTGGATCCCAAGCTGATGGGAAGAGGTCCAGTGCCGGCAACGAAAATTGCCCTGCAGAAGGCAGGGCTTTCGCTGGATTACATTGATCTGATTGAAGTGAATGAGGCGTTTGCGGCGCAGTACCTGGCGGTCGAGAAAGAGTTGGGGCTGGATCGCGAGAAGGTAAATGTGAATGGCGGGGCGATTGCACTGGGACATCCGCTGGGCGCAACCGGGACGCGGCTGGTGATTACGCTCCTATATGAGTTGCGGCGGCGGAAGAAGAAGTACGGATTGGCTACGGCGTGTATCGGCGGCGGGCAGGGAATTGCGATGGTGGTGGAGAGTATGAGTTAACTGCTTTTGCCACGGATTTACACGGATCTACGCGGATTCAAACACTCACCACAGGGAACACAGGGTTTCACAGGGAACGACAAAATCGCCGGCGAGACACCGGCGCGACAGCCGCCAAGTTGGCGGCGCTACGAGGGAACGATGGAAATTAAGAAAGTTGGGGTTCTGGGTTGTGGATTGATGGGATCTGGCATCGCACAGGTTGCGGCGATGGCTGGGTTCGACGTTACGGTGCTCGAAGTGGAGCAGAAGTATCTCGACAAGGGATTTGCCGGGATTGAAAAGTCTCTGAATAAGTTCGCCGAGCGACCGGTCGAGAAGGGCGGGATCACGATCGAGCAGAAGAATGACATCCGCGAGCGGCTCAAGGGAACGACTTCCAAGGCGGATCTGGCTGATTGCGACATCATCATCGAAGCCATCATCGAGAATGTCGAAGAGAAGAAGAAGATGTACGGGTCGCTCGAAGGGATCGTCAAGACGAGCGCGATCTTTGCGACCAATACGTCTTCGATCTCGGTGACCGAGCTTCTGACGGCGACGAAGCGTCCAGAGCGGTTCATCGGGCTACACTTCTTTAATCCTGTGCCGCTGATGAAGCTGGTCGAAGTTGTGCGCACGATCGCAACGGCCGATGATGTGTACGAGTCGGCTTATGCGTTTGCGAAGAAGCTGGGCAAGGTTCCGGTGCGGACGTCGGACAAGACGGGATTCATCGTCAACCGGCTGCTGGTGCCGTATCTGCTGGACGCGATCCGCGCCTATGAAGAAGGCGTCGGGTCGATCGAGGATATCGATAATGCCATGAAACTGGGCTGCGGATATCCGATGGGGCCGTTCACTTTGTTGGATTTTGTCGGGCTCGATACGACTTACTACATCACGCACGTGATGTATGACGAGTTCAAGGAGCGGCGGTTTGCGTCGCCTCCGCTGCTGAAGCGGCTGGTGATGGCTGGATGGTATGGGCGGAAGTCAGGGCGCGGGTTCTATGATTATTCGGACCCGGAGAAGCCGAAGGCGCAGAAACTTTAGCCACGGATTGCCACGGATCCACACGGATTTTTGAGAACAATCCACCACGGAGACACTGAGTCACGGAGGAATCGTTTCTCAGCGTTTCTCCGTGGCTCCGTGCCTCCGTGGTAGATTTCAATCCGCGTTGATCCGCGTGAATCCGCGGTAGATTGGAAGTTTATGAACTTTGAAAACATTACTCTCGAAAAAAAGAACGCGATTGCATATGTCACCGTGAACCGTCCGAAGGTGCTCAATGCTCTCAACATGGCCACGATGGAAGAGCTTCGCGCGGCGTTTCATGACATCAAAAGCGACGCGGCAATTCGCGTGGTCATCTTTACCGGGTCTGGCGAAAAGGCGTTTATCGCTGGGGCAGATATCGGCGAATTGTCGAAGCACGACGCTGTGTCCGGGAAGGAATACACGCATCGCGGGCAGAATGTGCTGAACCTCATCGAAAATCTTGGGAAGCCCGTCATTGCTTGCATCAACGGATTTGCCCTCGGCGGCGGATGCGAGATCGCCATGGCCTGCACCATGCGGCTGGCGAGCGAGAACGCGAAGCTTGGGCAGCCGGAGGTGAAGCTTGGGATCATCCCGGGCTACGGCGGGACGCAGCGCCTGCCGCGGCTGGTGGGCAAAGGGATCGCGATGCAAATGGTGCTGGCGGGAGAGATGATTACGGCACAGGAAGCGCATCGCATCGGGCTGGTAAATGAGGTGCTGCCTGCTGCTGAGTTGATTCCGCGCGCCGAGGCGATCGCGGCGAAGATTGTTGCGAATGCTCCGCTGGCCGTGCAGTATGCGATGGAAGCCGTCAATAAAGGTATGGAGATGACTTTGGCCGAGGGCCTTTATCTCGAGGCCGTGTTGTTTGGGGTGGCCTGCGCGACGGAAGATAAGACCGAAGGCACGAAGGCGTTTTTGGAGAAACGGACACCGCAGTTCAAAGGGAAGTAACTTCTTTTCCGCGGATTCACGCGGATTTCGCGGATTAGAAGTCTTGAAATCTCTCACCACCAAGGACACGAAGGACCACAAAGGAGACACATCTGAAGACTGAACGGGTACCGGACGGGGCTGTTTCCGGCATGTCCGGGAAGCTGGATGCCGCCGGGAAACGATTCGCGATTGTGGTCTCTCGCTTCAATTCGTTTATTACTGAGCGGCTGCTGCTGAGTGCATGCGATGGGCTGATCCGAACCGGTGCTCGCAAGCAGGACATCGATATTGTTCGCGTGCCGGGGGCATTTGAGATTCCTTCTGCAGCGCGGACTTTGGCTTCGACTGGGAAGTATGACGCCCTGATTTGTATTGGCTGCTTGCTGCGCGGAGATACGGCGCATTACGACGTGATCGTCAATGAAGTGACGCGCGGAATTGGGCAGTCCGCGCAGGAGACTGGCGTGCCCCATGCCTTCGGCGTTCTGACTTGCGACACGCTCGAGCAGGCGATTGATCGCGCCGGACTGAAGATGGGAAACAAAGGATTTGAGGCGGCACTGGCGGCCGTGGAGATGGCGTCCTTGAACGCAGCTGTCAGCGCTAAGCGCTCAGCTGTCAGCAG
The DNA here is from genome assembly GCA_035946775.1 of Candidatus Sulfotelmatobacter sp. Classification (GTDB taxonomy): domain Bacteria; phylum Acidobacteriota; class Terriglobia; order Terriglobales; family Acidobacteriaceae; genus Sulfotelmatobacter. Next base: position 67,477 of record DASYZA010000328.1, read on the forward strand.
GAAGCAGATTCCTCGCTCTGCTCGGAATGACAGAGGCAAGAATCGGAATGACACAGGGAACAAGAAGAGCTCGAAACCCCGCACGAATACTAAAACCAAGCGTAGTTAATCCTTCCTACAGTACACTGGCCACTGACAACTGATTCATGGGTACACGGCGAAAATCTCGCGAGATTGCGTTGCAGATGCTTTTCCAGTCAGACATGGGGAAGCAGAATGCCGAACAAGTGCGGCGGACGTTCTGGGCCGAACATGGATCGGCCAGCGCCGAGGTACGTGGGTTTGCCGATGATCTTTTTCGTGTGGCCAGCGACCGGGTTTCAGAGATCGACAAGTTGATCGAGAAACATGCGGAGCATTGGCGCATGGAGCGGATGGCCGCTGTGGATCGGAATTTACTGCGGGCAGCGGTGGCGGAGCTGCTGGCATATCCGGAGACGCCGAAGGCCGTGGTGATCAATGAGGCACTTGAGATCGCGCGAAAATTTTCTTCTCCGGAGTCGGTGCATTTTGTGAATGGGGTGCTGGATAGCGTCGGGAAAGAGTTGGAGGCTAGCGCGAAGTAGCTAGTCACCGAGCATCCCTTCCTTCCTTGCGGGTTTAGCGCTTCGGCTGACTTTACTTTCGCCCTTTAGGGCTTCCCAATATTGTGCGTTCCCAGCCACAGTTCGCTCTGTGGGTTGTATTCCTTCGCCGCTTTGCGGCTGACTGTGCTCAAACTGCTATGGCTTCACTAGGACCGTGTCGAGCGTGCAGGGGCCCGAGCTTGGAGTGATGGTGCAAAACGGGTTCAGGTAGCTGGGGAGATCGGGGAAAGAGACCTGGTTGAGGTCGGCGCCGCCGGTGAAGGTGCTGACGAGATGGATGAGACCGTCGTTGCCGATAACGGCGATCGTGGAAGCGTCGACGGAGACGTCGGATGCGACCGGTGTTGCGCCACCTACCAGTGGAATGCCTCCCGTCACCGCCCCTGCGATGAACCCGTAGACCAGAATGCTGGAGCTTCCGGGATTGACAACGTAGAGCTGTTCACCGTCAGGAGAAGCGAAGAAGTTGGCGGAGCTGAATGGTTGGCTGATGGACTGGCCCAGTTCAATGCGCTGGGCGGGTCGCGCCAGGTCGTTGCTGGTGAAAGTCAGGCCCTGGGGACAGGCCGTTCCGGCAGCAGGCTGCGAGATCGTCGAGGTGATGATGTTGAATCCGGTGGAATCCATCACGAGAAGGTGAATGCCGTCAGGAATCTTGTAGCCGTAGGAGTCCGTGCCATCGATGTGCACGTTAGGCAGGACCCTCATGAGGATAGGATTCGCCGGCAACGCGACAGATGTTGCGACCTGCGAGTTGTTACAGGTGGCGAAGGCGGTGATAGTTCCGGCGCTGCCTACCGATTGGGCGACAAAGGCAAACGCTCCGTTGGGAGAGAATGTGATGGCATTGGAGGGACCGGCGAGGGCAAACGGTCCTTGCAGTGCCTGAAGGGACGAATAGATATAAAGAGAGGTGAGACTGGTGCCGCCGACAATGAATGTTCTGAGCCCGTCGGGTGAATAGGCTGCGGTTGTGGCGTTGGGGATCGCAAGTGCGACGGGGCCGCCGACGGTACCGTTAAGCGTCGTACTGTTTCCGGTGATGTATACCTGATTCGGAGTGTGGAGCGTGTCGGAGAACGTCGCGGAGTTGCCGTTGCTCGAAACGGCCAGCACTCGTCCCGTCGCGGTTCCCAAGGAACTGAACGCGGCCGTGGTGGTGCCGAAACTGGCGGGATTCACACTCTCAACCCCGAAATCACTTCCCGTATAAACTCTCAGTCCTGCAGGATCGAACATGAATGAGTTGGGCGGAACCGGGGTGGGGTTCTCGCTGCCGGCAACCGGTTTTGCGCTGGAAAAATAGTAGACCGAAGCACTGCATACCGTGGGCGAGACGTGAGCGCATCCGGTACTCCCCGCGAAAATCGAAGCGGGGGAGTTGGCGCCGGTGATTACCGCGGAAACCGCTCCTGTAGGGGAAAGCGGGGCGGTGGTCCCGGGCACAACGAACTCGTTCGAAGAGTAGACGGCAGTGGGGATGAGAAACTGACATCCGGCGAACGTCGGATAAAGCGCCGTGAAATAGGTGGTGCAGTTCTGGATTTGTGTGGTTGTTGAAAGCGTCGCGGGAACCACCGGGTATCCGATATTGCAGCTTGGAGGCGAGCAGGATGCCGTAATTGTGGCGGCACCGGGCGAGGTCAGAGTCAGCCCGCAGGATTGAGTGCATGCGGTTGCAAGGGTGATTGCACCTGGGCTGGATGACGTCCAGGTCAGAGGAACCTTGTTGAGAACGGGGCCACCGTCGTTGTTCGGGAGTGAACTGTTGCCCATGATGTCAAGCAAGGTGGCAACGACCGTTTGAGCCGTCGTGCCCTTGGCAACAGAAAGGCTGGTCTGTCCGGAGCCGGCGCGGTTCACTTCCAGCGCAATATTCTGAATTGGGCAGGTAGAGAAAAAGTCGAGAGCCGGGGCGGAAGCACCCTGCGCGTTCGTGAGTTGCGGCTGCAAGAAAGTGGTGCTGGTGACTCCGCTGGCGGACGCGTAAATATACGTGATGCCGGGAGTATTCGCCAATGCGGTCGCCTGGTTAGTCGCGAAGTTGTAGGTCGTCTTGGTGGCTGGATTGATGGTTGTGTTGGTGAGAGGTGTGATGGTTGCGACGGTGGTGTTGTTGGCGGTCCAGGTGAACGGGCCTACCGAGCCCGTAATGTCTGAACCTTGGCTGTACGCATGAGCCTCGAGAGTCATCGTTTGCCCCTGCGAGAGGCAGGGTTCCTGGACGGGAACTCCATCGAGCAGGATTCCGCTGACGGTGACGTTGTCGATGGGAGGATGTACGAAGACGTAGGTGGGAACACTGGTTCCGCCAAGCGCGCTGGCAGTGACTGCCACCACTCCACTAGCACCTGGGATGCAGACGGTGAAGTTGACGTCCCAGTGACCGGCGCATGCCACTCCGCTGGAGGAGAGATTCAGAATCGAGGTGTCACTGGAGGTGTAGGTGACCGTGGTGCTTAGATTTGTGCCGGAGGCGGTCTGAACCGTTGCGAGGAAGCTGGCCGTGTCTCCGAGATTCATGGAACTGGTCACGGAAGGAGTGAGCGCGATCTTCCCGGGATAGAGAGGCGGGCCGGCTTTGCCGCCGCCACAAGCAGCAAGACCTAGAAAGAACGAGATTGCGACTACCAACCACGGACCGCTGGAACGGAACCTACCCATGCACTCCTCTTCCATATTTGTCATGCTCGCACGATGACCGATTGGGCCATCAAGGGCGGGCATCCAAGTCAGGCGATTGGAAAGAATTGGAAAACTTGTAGTGTAGAGGCTGGAGGCAGAATCAGCAAGTTGAGGCGTCTCCGCGGTGGCTGAGCCGGGACCCGAAATCCTGAGCGCGGCGAAGGACCTCCTCCCCGTACACCCGAAACATGGGATGCGAGCTCGGCTTTGTTAGTTCGCTCAGGCACTGTGGAAATCGCTTGTGACAACAAGAACCGAAACCGCCAAGGCAAGCCGCGGAGATCCGAATAACTTCGTCCGACCGTTAGCGCGAACGCTGAAATGAGAGGGGAGGTCGAGCAGTTCCGAGGCAGGTGGGCGGAGTCCGCATATTCCAAGTGTTGTTGCAACGAGAAAATGTCGTATGAACTGCAACGAGACTTTGTCACCTCTTGTCGATTAAGTAACGGCCGCTAAAGCAGGGCGGCCGGAGAGATTGTAGATGCGGGGCGTTTTTCGTTTTTGCGCCGCGGTGAT
>DASYZA010000329.1:0-16028 GCA_035946775.1 Candidatus Sulfotelmatobacter sp.
AGCCAGCATCCTCGCCCATCAGACGTCCGCGGAAGATGCGGGTCGAATTGCGCAGGCCGCTGCGGTCAAAACTCTAGTGCTCTCTCATCTCGTGCCCCCTGATGACCCTGAAGTGACGGACGAGATGTGGATTGATGCGGCACGCAGATATTTTCGTGGCCCGATCATTGTCGGCAGGGATTTGCTAGAGATTTGATTTGTCGAATACCTATCAACGCACTCCAACGACAATTTAAACAGAGACCAGCAACGAAGAAGCTTTTGCACCGAGCCGCACACTCGCGCTGCGATGAAGTGCCACAACACCCTCACGCCTTCTCGACCACCACCGTCTCAATCTCAATTTCAAAATGTCTCTTCCGCAGCTCCGCGAAGAACGCATCCGCCTCGAAATATTCCTCGGCCGCCCACACTCCCGGACGCAATGCTTTCTTCATCATCTGCTGCACCCCGATCGACATATTCATCGATGTCCCCGCGTCGACATAATCGTCGTACAACGGGTGCGGATGACCAATCACCCGGCACGTCACCCGCGCCGGCTTTCCGTCGCGCGTCCCTTGACCGATCGCAAAATGGATCTCATGTGTCTCCTGCGCCGGAATCAGGCTCTTGTTCTTCTTCATATTGCGGTCGATCACCGCTTGCAGCACTTCCAGCGGACGCACCGCGACTCCATTCACCGTGATCGCCTCATCCTCGGCCCGGAAGCCAGCCTTTACCAATCCGATCCACGCCTCGTGATCGCGCTTCGGCAGCGACAGCTTCCACGTGAACTCGCGAATCCCCTTCTCCGCAATCCCCTCTGAAAACGGGACTGTCAGCGGTTCCGAGTGCTGGGAATGAATAAACGTCGTCCGTCCCCACGGCTCCGGCAAATCAATCGTCTCCGCTCCCGCCTGCGCCGGAACTTCCTGCAGCCTTCCCTCGAGGAACTGCTGGCTCGGATTGGCATACTCCGCCAGCACAGTGGACACAGAGTAAGGAGGTACCAGCACCGGGCTGTCCGGCCCAATCTTTGTCGCCGCCCAATACAAGTTGATCTTCTCGATGCGATCCAGCCGGTCGGCTACCGCGCGGCAAATGATGTTCGACAGCCCCGGATCCGATCCCAGACCTACCACCGCGGTCACTCCCGCCTTCTTCCACGTTTCGTGCTGCGCTTTCTGCTTCACCGTATACACACCCATCCCGCCGTAATCGACGTAAGCGCGCCGAGCCTCCAGACACGCCTCAAAAATTGCCATCTGGAATCCGGCAAAGGTGGGCACACCGTTGATGCATAGATCGCAATCCGCCAACAACCCCATCAAAGCCGCACCCTCGTTCACATCGAAGACGCGAGTCTCCAATCGCGGGTCATTAAGTGATTTCTTCAGCGCCTCCAGCCGCTCGCTACTTGTATCGGCTGCCACAATTCCGCTCACTCCCGACGACAACCCCGACAACAAATCGCGGGCCGTCCCCGCGCTCATCAACCCGGCACCTCCCACAATCAGGATTCGCATACCCGGCCTTTCTTTCCCTAGTTCGAGATCAACGCCACGCAAACCGAAGATGATCTCACACCAGGGTACCCGGCCCTTCTCTCGCTTATCCCTGAATGTAAAGCCAGAGATGAGCAAAGCGGAGGCGAATCGGCGCCGACGTTCCCCTGTGTTCCTCTGTGCCCTCTGTGGTGCGGGGCTTTCGATGCCCTCCACTCCCCATCCACCGCCGAAAATCCGCTACTTAACTCTCCCACCTCCACTTACACCCAAAATCATTGCCTCCCCGAACCCCCTCTGATAGCCTTTTCCAAGGACGTCCTCCCAGTGTGCCGCCCCTAACGCGGCCAGTTGGATTTCCGCCGCCCGCTGGGTCCAGGTTCTACTACAGCGCGGGCCGCGCGACGATTGGCTCATAAGACGATCGCGCATATAAAAGGAGACACAACTTGCCATCTAAGAATCGTTATTTATTCACCTCGGAATCGGTGACCGAGGGCCATCCGGATAAAATCGCCGACCAGATTTCCGACGCCATCCTCGATGCCTGTCTCACCGACGACCCCGTCAGTCGCGTCGCCTGCGAAACTCTCACCGCGACCGGCTTGGTCATGATCGCCGGAGAGATCACCACCAAGGCCTACGTCGATTTCCAGCAGGTCGTCCGCGGCACCGTTCAGTCCATCGGATACGACAACGCCCTCCACGGCTTCGACTGCAATACCTGCGCCGTGATCTCCAGCATCAACAAGCAGTCCGGCGACATCGCCATGGGCGTCGATACCGGAGGCGCCGGCGATCAGGGCATGATGTTTGGCTTCGCCGTGAATGAGAATTCGGATTACATGCCGACTTCCATCTCACTCGCGCACAAGCTCACCATGCGCCTCTCGCAGATGCGCAAGAACGGAACCCTTCCCTTCCTCCGGCCCGACGGCAAATCCCAAGTCACAGTCGAATACGACGCAAACGGAAAAGTGATCCGCGTTGACGCCGTCGTCATCTCCACCCAGCACGCCGAGACCGTCTCCAACGACGAACTCCGCGCGGGCATTCTGAAACACGTGATTCAGGCCGTCATTCCGCCGCAGCTTCTTGACGAAGACACCAAGTACCACATCAATCCCACGGGACGCTTCGTCATCGGCGGACCCATGGGTGACACCGGACTCACCGGCCGCAAGATCATCGTCGACACTTACGGCGGCATGGGACGTCACGGCGGCGGCGCCTTCTCCGGCAAAGATCCGACCAAGGTCGATCGCTCCGCAGCCTACATGGCGCGCTACATCGCGAAAAATGTCGTTGCCGGCGGACTTGCCAACAAGTGCGAAGTGCAGCTTGCTTACGCGATCGGCGTGGCCGACCCCGTCAGCGTGTTAGTGGAAACGTTCGGAACCGAGAAATGCGATCCGGCGATCATCCCCGATCTCATCCGCTCGCACTTCAAGCTGACGCCGCGCGGCATTATCGATTCGCTCAATCTGCGCCGTCCGATTTATCGCAAGACGGCCGCTTACGGCCACTTCGGGCGCACCGACCCAGACTTCACCTGGGAAGCAACCGACAAAGCGGCCAAGCTGGCCAGCGACGCCGGTTTGCGCGAACCAGCCGTCGCGAGGAAATAGAACTCAACCACCAAGGAACACAAAGGAAATCCTTCGTGAACCTTAGTGTCCTTCGTGGTTCAAGGTTTGGCGATCTCAGCGGCAGTCCCAGCGATCTCGGCGGCAAAGCTTTGAACCGCAGAGCTCTCGAAGTAATGCCGTGGAGTTCGTAAAGAAAGTACGCAATTTTGGGGTATCCTAACAACAGTGCGGACTACACATTAGTCGAGCAATAAAAGTTATCCCCCAAGCGCCACGAAGCGCGCCACAAATCACAAGCTAGAAGCTAGCAGCTACAAGCTAGGAGCTAATAAGGAGCAGCATGTCAACCGCCGCGATTAACTGCGACATCAAGAATATTGAACTGGCCGATCTGGGAAAGAAACGCATCGAGTGGGCCAACCAGTCGATGAAGGTCCTGCAGATCATCCGCAAGGAATTCATCAAGAACGAACCGCTGAAGGGCATCCGCATCTCGGCCTGCCTGCACGTCACCGCCGAGACTGCCAACCTGGCCATCTGCCTGCGTGATGGCGGAGCCGAAGTAGTCCTCTGCGCCTCCAACCCGCTCTCCACGCAGGATGACATCGCGGCCTCGCTCGTCCGCGACTACAACGTCCCCGTGTTTGCCATCAAGGGTGAGGACAACGATACCTATTACCAGCACATCCTCGCCGCCATCGATCACAAGCCGCAGATCACCATGGACGACGGCGCCGACCTCGTCAGCGTGCTGCACACCAAGCGCACCGACGGCCTCGAATACGTCATCGGAGGCACGGAAGAGACGACCACAGGTGTCATCCGTCTGCGCGCCATGTCGAAGGAAGGCGTGCTGAAGTTCCCCATCGTCGCCGTCAACGACGCCGACACCAAGCACCTGTTCGACAACCGCTACGGCACCGGACAGTCCACCATCGACGGCATCATCCGCGCAACGAATTTCCTGCTCGCCGGATCGAAGTTCGTCGTCGCCGGCTACGGATGGTGCGGCCGCGGCCTCGCCTCTCGCGCCCGCGGCGCCGGAGCCGAAGTTCTCGTCACCGAAGTTGATCCGACGAAAGCGCTCGAGGCCGTGATGGACGGCTTCCGCGTCATGTCGATGGACGAAGCTGCCAAGCTCGGCGACGTCTTCTGCACCGTCACCGGCAACAAGAACGTGCTCGCCAAGCAGCACTTCGAAGTCATGAAAGACGGCGCGATCATCTCGAACTCGGGGCACTTCAATGTCGAGATCGACATCCCGACGCTTGAGAAGATGTCCTCTTCGAAGCGCACCACGCGCAACTTCGTCGACGAGTACTCTCTCAAAGACGGGCGCAAGATCAACCTGCTCGGCGACGGACGCCTCATCAACCTGGCCGCTGCCGAAGGCCATCCGGCCAGCGTGATGGACATGAGCTTCGCCGACCAGGCCCTCTCGGTCGAATACATGGTGAAGAACGCCAAGAAACTCGAGAAGAAGGTTTACAAAGTTCCTGACGAACTCGACAAGCGCGTCGCGAAACTGAAGCTCGAATCGATGGCCATCAAGATCGACAAGCTCACGCCCGAACAGGAAGAGTATCTGGCGGGCTGGAGCGAAGGAACGTAGAGGCTGTCAGCTCTCAGCTGTCAGCCATCAGCAAAATCCATGTAGCGACAGCCGCGTCGGCTGTCAGGCGGCTCGGAATTTTCGGGCCGCAGCTTTTTTGCAATAAATAGACCGCCGAAAAAGGATCTGATCGAGGATGGCGCTCTTGGCGCACGAAGGACCTCTGCACTTGGCTGGCTAACCTCGCGTCCGCCGGGCTCGCAGCGCGCTACCAGGCCGGCTTGCCGTCCTGAAATCGAAACGTCAGCGTCTCGCCGTTCTTGACGACCTCGCGCGCCAGGATGAGGTCGGCTCCGTCCTGCTTCACTTTCGATCCGGTGATCTGGACCGATTCGTCGGCCTTGAACGCGATCCCCAATTCGTCAAGGAAACTTTTCGGGCACAGGAAAATCTGCACCGCATCCTTGTCCTTGTCGGGGCCGTTCTTGGTCAAAAGATAAGCGACAGGCTTGCCGCCCGAAGGAGGCACGAGCTTGATTTCCTGAATGGTGACTTTGAGCGTAGTCTCTGTCGCACGATCGTATTTGGGCGGCGCTTGCGAAAATGCCGCCGAGGTGAGGACGCCGATTGCGGCGAACTGCAGCAGATACCTGTGAAACCGGACAGAGGGAATCATCGGGGAACCCTCCTGGGATCGCAATGTTAGGACGATTTCGGGCGGGAAATCAATGAAAATTCCGGGGCAGAGGCTTTCGGAAGATCGCGCTGCGCCTCCGGATTCAACGCCACGCATTCGCCGGCAAAGGATCCCTTCTGGGTTCGAGTCCCTACGCTGCGCTCCGGGTCTGCTCACTGGCCCGCAACAGCAGCACGTAACAGTCTTCGTGGACTGGCTTGCCTCTGTCGTCCGACTTGCAATCTTCGAGGATCATCTGCCTGCCACAGATCCAGCATGCGACCATGCGGCATTCGCAACCGTGCAGGGTTTCGATTGTCATCGGACCACCTCATAACCGTTCTAACTTGCGCCTTTAAATTTCAGCTTGCGCCGCACGCACTCGAATGTCCAGCTTGCGCACGCGCCAAGGTGCGCCAAATCTCCTTGCCTACCAGTTTGACCCGATGCAGGCGCTATATCTGGAATGTTACGGTTTCACCACGCATGGCAGATGACATTCAAACCCGAACGCGCTACTGGCGCTCGATTGCGCGCGACCTGGTGCTGGAGCACGAGCCCGAGCGGATCAGCCACCTGCTTTTCGAACTGCTCGAAGCCGTCGAGCAGCAACTGCTCGCCGACCGCACCGACTCCGACGAGAAGCCACAACTGTACATTCCCGCCGAATGGCTCAACTGATCCGCCGCTCGGCTTCCGGCTTTCGCAAATCGGCGACCGCTTCATTTCGTTTTCGGCGGCCGCATACCGATCAGGCCCGGTGCTTTCTCGACATAGTTCTGAAAGAAGTCCTTCTGAGTCTTTTGTATCTGCGCCTCGGCATTCAGACGGCCTCGTACGGCCCGCAGCACATAGGAACTGATGGTGCGCTCCTGCTTTCGCGCGGCATCACGGATCTGCTCGGCTTCTTCGACCGAACAGTGAATCAGCAGGGCGGTTCGGTCTGTATTTTTCTTCATAGGCGAATGATATTACTTGATATCAACTAATATCAAACTCTTGACTGCCCGCCAGTCTTGGGCTTTCATAGTAAGGAAGCAAGTGACTTCTCTCCTTTGTCCGGGGGTGGCCATGGCTGGGGGAAACGGCGAAACGGCGGCGATTGCGTTCGAACTCTGGAAAGAGCAACTCCGTAAAGACTGCCAGATACACGACAAGCTTGCGGCGTTCGATGCCATGGGAGAGTACGTTCTGCACCTTCTCTGGGAAAGCGGAATCGAGCCGAGCGTACAATCGATCGTGGCGAACACTGCCCCGCATTCCAGCGGCGGCAATTTCCGACCCGCAAACACACAGGTGAAACGCCCGAACGCGTCCTGAGCGGGTCTTTTCAGAGTCCCACCTTTTTTGAGATTGCGATCGTCATCAGTCGTCATCGTAGGGTGACGTGTCTTTCGCCCCTTCGGGGCTTTATCCATCTTTTTGGCTGGCTACCCAGCGCTTGCGCGCTGGGCTGCATTCTTGCGCTCCTTCGGAGCTGGTTTGGTGGTTGCGGCTGCGGCCATTTTTTTCCTGTTGGGTCCGACCTTTTCTGATTCTAAATTCTTCACTCCTAGTGGCGGCTTGCGATGCGATGGTTCGGGATCGGAGGGCTTTGCAGTTTGTGACGGCTTTGGGGATTGTGATGGTGCCGACGTTGGCGGCTGCGCGAATTTTGTGGTTACGTCTGCTGCGGGCACGGTCGCTTCGCGACCGGGGCGGGCGGGGGCGTCCGCCCCTACATTGGCATGAGCTGGTTTGAGTGCGGAGGATGTCTCCATTTCGGCTTCTTGCGTTCCGCAGGTGTCCCAGGAATCTTCGGTGGATCCCAGGTGTGTTGGTACTGACACGGGCTCGTCCGGGGGGTGGATGCGGGCGCGGTCGAGGTTGGCGCGGATGACGGCTTCGCGCTGGCGCTGCTCTTCGGCGCGGGCGCTGATGCGAGCCCACTTGCGGCTGGCGGCCTGTTGCTGCTGATACGACTGCATGGGTGCGGCGGCGGTGAAGGGCAGGTCGCGGTCGGCGTCGTGCTCGGCAAGCGTTTCGGCCTCGGGGGGCGCGGGCTCGGGATAGTTGGGGATCTCCTTTACGGCTTTGAACGCACCGAACTGGATGTGGCGCGCGTTTTTGTAGGCGATGTGGAGGGCGCGGAGGATGAGTTCGGCGCGCTTGACGTCGAGGCGGTCGCGGACCAGTCCGTCGATGACTTCCATGATGGAGGCCTGGATGGAGTCGTGGTCTTCGACGATGGCGATGGAATGGAGGCGCGAGCGCGGGGGACGGCGAACGCCACGGTGGGCGTGCTGGTGGAAGTAGCAGAATTGCTCTCCGCGGAGAGCCGGGGCGCCGCAGCGGACGCCGGAGACCTTGATATGAGTGCAAGAATTTGGATTTGCCATAGAGATCCTGTCGAGAATTTTTTGGTAGTTGTGCCGGAAAGTATTGGCAGCATTGGAGTTAGGTTGCGTTTTGATGACCAAGTCCATGTAAAATCTTGCTAACACAGGACTTGTAAGTAAATTCTTGATAATTAAGGCTTTAAGCTTGGCTCGGACGTGGGCGATTTCCTGTTCGTGAGCGGAGAGTTCCCGTTTTGGGATAGAAGGGCTGGCCGGCTTTGGACTCAACACAGGGAGCACAGGATTACACGGGCGGGCTTGCGGGGCATTTTCCTGGTTTGGGGAAGGCGGATTTACCACCAAGGGCACCAAGGAACACGAAGGAGCTGGTGTGGACGCTTCTCGATTTGGGAACGAGTTGGGTTGATCCGGAGGTTGGGGTTGGGAGGGGTGAGTGGGGCGCTGAGACATGCTCCCACTTTTGCAGAGCTAAAAACGAGGGTAAAGGTTACATGTCACAATCGAAAAATAAAGCTGTGGAAAACTTTGGGGTGGGGCATGAATTGGGGCATTTTTCTGTCTGTCCTCGCATTTTCGGGCGATGGGGGTTTTGAGTGTGAAGGCGATGTTGCAACACTTGCCGCGTGGTTCTACTTCCAAAGCGCATGAGTGAATATCAAATACGTCCAGATTTGCGCGCTCATCGCCGATATGATGACGGTGTCCGAGTTTGGGAAAACCCAACCGATCCCATGAATAAGTCGTCGCAACTTAAATACACCAGCGACGGCGGCCAATCCTCCGAAAGCAAAAATCAGCAGCCACTTGAATCCGTAGACAGATGGCTCCATTCGCGCAAGAGAGTCGCAAATCACAGAACTGACTATCGGCGCCACTGCAACGAAATACTCTCTTTTTCGACTGTTCTGAGCCTTACCTTTTTCCTGCACAGACTCCGGTTCGTTCACGCTCGTCTCCAAGATCAACGATAGCACGGGACGACAGCACCGCCCGTGATCGCGTGGGATATGCGGTACTTTGAGAAAGCAGACCATTGACCATTACCCTTCGACTTTCAAGTTTGGGCATTGAACCCTTCGCGGGCGGGGGCGCCCGCGCCACACGGGCGAAGTCAAAATCCCCACTTCTGCCAAAAGCGGGCAGAAATGGGGCACCCATCGCCGCTCTTCCACGGTGCTTTTCGGCTTGTGACGTTGGCCGCGGGCCCTCTTCCTAGGTGAAATGCAAAGGGCACGTAAGTGGAGTTCGTGGCACTTAGGGGCTAGAGGGCGCTCCCGGCAGAGTGCACAGGTCCTTCGCGTTGCTCAGGATGACAGCCGCCCGCGAAGAGTGTCGGTGCTGCCGGCGAAATGCGTAGGTCCTTCGTCGGGCAAACAACGCCCTCCTCAGGATGACAAGGCGGAATCAGGATGACGAGGCGGAGTGGGATCAGGATGACGAGGCGGAGTGGGATCGAAATACCCGCTTCTCGCGGACAAGACGCGCGAGAAATGGAGACCCTTCGGACCATACATGGATTCGTCGAAGTAGGCGGGAACCTCTGCGAATCGGCCGAGATGGGAGCCCAAGGTCAGTGGTCGCTTCAGGGGGTGACACGGTCGCTTCGCGACCGGGACGGACGGGGCGTCCGTGCCTACACAAGCAAAGGCAAAAGCTAGATCACAATCAAAAGCCGAAGCAAAGTCAAAATCCCCACTTCTGGCAAAAGCAGCCAGAAATGGGGCACCCATCGATATAAGGCGGTATACAAAAGCAAAGTCAAAATCCCCAGCCATCGTGCTTCGTGAGCCTTCGGAGGGCTCGGATATAATGGAGGGTAACGTGGGTTGGGTTCGCGCCTCGATTTCCCTGCCAGAGGAAGGCTCCGCCTCGTTGCTACTTCACTTGCGTAAGGAGTCTGAATGGCCATCCAGAAGACCGACAAAATCTGGCACAACGGAAAACTGATCAACTGGGACGACGCGACCATCCATGTGATGTCGCACGTCGTTCATTACGGTTCGTCGGTTTTCGAAGGCATCCGTTGCTACGAACTGCCCAGCGGGCCGGCGATTTTTCGCGCGGTCGAACACATGCAGCGGCTGGTCGATTCGGCCAAGGTCTATCGCATGGACATTCCTTTCACGCGCGACGAACTGGTACGCGGCATGGTCGAGACTGTGGGGCATAACGGAGCGTGGCCGTGCTATATCCGTCCGATCGTGTTTCGGGGATACGGCGATGCGGGAGTGAATCCGCTGAATTGCCCGGTCGAGGTCTATATCTGCAATTATCCGTGGGGGAAATATCTGGCGAGTGAGGGCGAGGGCGTGGATGTGTGCGTCTCGTCGTGGACGCGGCTTGCACCGAACACCCTGCCGGCGATGGCGAAGGCGGGCGCGAACTACATGAACTCGCAGCTGATCAAGATGGAAGCGATCGCCAACGGATATGTGGAGGGCATCGCGCTCGACAAGAATGGATTCGTCAGCGAAGGGTCGGGCGAGAATTTGTTCCTGGTGCATCGCGGGAAGCTGATCACGGCTCCGCTGGGGAACTCGGTGCTGCCGGGGATTACGCGCGATTCGGTGCTGCAGATCGCTCGCGATCAAAATATTCCAATCGTGGAGCAGATGATTCCGCGGGAGATGCTCTACATTGCCGACGAAGCGTTCTTCACGGGCACGGCGGCGGAGGTCACGCCGATCCGGTCGGTGGACAAGATCAAGGTCGGGAACGGAGCGATGGGGCCGGTCACGAAAGCGCTGCAGAAGGAGTTTTACGCGATCGTGCGGGGCGAGAAGAACGACCGTCACGGGTGGTTCACGCCGGTTCCGGTGCGCAGCAAGCAGCCGGTCGGAGTATAATTCGAGCGTTAATTCGAGCCCAGGGGCGCCGTCTACATGATGGCGCCCCTTTGGCTTCTCTGCCCGGAAGAAAACAAAACATACGTTACGAAGGAGAATGATTATGTCCCAAGGGATGACTCCAGAGTTTGTGCTCGGCTATCGTGCGTTGATGCTCGACGGAATTGCGCGGGAAGCGGAGTGCACGAAGAGAGTGTTGGCCGCGGTTCCGGATGACAAGGCAGATTATCGGCCGGATCCGCATGCGCGGACGGCGCGGGAGTTGGCGTCGCATCTCGCAAACTGTGACGTGCAGTTTCTCGACGCGATCGCGGACCTGAGCTTCAGCAAAATGGATCAGGATGAGAAGTTGGCGACGACGGGAGAAACCGTGAGCTGGTACGACGAGAACATGAAACGCGGGATTGCGCGCGTGCAAGGAATGACTGCCGAGCAGTTGATGACGCCGGTCGACTTTCTGGGCGTGTTCAATCTGCCGTCAGTGTTCTATCTCGGGTTCCTGAATAATCACAGCATCCATCATCGCGGAGAGCTGACGACGTATCTGCGGCCGATGGGATCAAAGGTGCCTGCGATCTACGGCGGCAGCTATGATGAGCCGTTTGTCCCGGCGGCTCCGGCGGAGACCGCGGCGTAGGAAGTTCGGTGGTGTTACGGGCCGCCCGTTGTGGGCGGCCTTTTTCTTTGGGCACAAGGGGCTAAAGCCCCATTTTCAAGGGTCGCTGACGCGGCGCTGAAGCGCCACTCTTCCACGGGTGCGATCCAGCACGAGATCAGACGCGGCTAACCGCAGTTGGGGGAGACGTCCTTCACGGACTGGACGTCGATGGTGTCATAACCCACACCCGTGGTTGAGGCGGGAGTGGGTGGAGTGGTTTCGCCGGATTCGACGTGTCCGACGCGACCGGTGACCTCGACGGTGTGTCCCTGTTTGCCGTGGAGCGCAGTCGTGTCTCCACTCTCGATTCGGAACTGGCGAAGGGGAGTGCCGCCGAGAATGATGTAAGTGTTTCCGCTCTTGGAGAGGCATCCTCGAACGGTTTGAACGGTGTGAGATGCCGGAGCGTTTTGCGCGTTGGAGTTGGAGTTCTGCGCCGCAACCAGAATGGCACACGCAAAACAGAGAACGATGCTAAGAAACAGAGTTTTCACAACTTGCTCCTAAGTGAGTTGGATGCGTTTTGGGCCATTCATATGGACGGATTTTGTGATGGAGAGCACCCGGAATGAGTCCCTTTTTCCCCAAAGGCTAAAAGTCCCATTGATTTTTGCGCAGTAATGCGGCGCTCGGAGGGACGGTCCTCCAAGTAGGATCCTGCGCCACCGTTTCTTCTTGCCGCATAGCGGGAAATCAAAGCGGCCTTCTCCCAAGAAGGACAGGAGGTCGTGTCCGGATTCGCGGGGTGGGTCCATTACCTAGGTCATCTTGGGTGGGGTGACGATTCGGGCGATGATGCTGAGAGAAGGTCCAAAGTGAGAAGCCGCGGGTGGTGGGCTTCCATGGGAAAAACTCCGCATGAATATTGATGATCTGCTACGCATAGCGACGGAACGGCGAGCCAGCGACTTGCATTTGAAGGTGGGAAACTATCCGCACCTGCGCATTGACGGCGAACTGGCGCCGCTGACGGATCAGCCCAGAATCAGCGCGGAAGACATGCTGAATATGGCGTTCAGCATGATGTCGGCGCGGCAGAAACAGAAATTCAAAGAGACTACGGAAATCGATATGGCGTACGGCGTCGCCGGACTGGGACGCTTCCGTGTGAACATTTTTCAGCAGCGCGGCAACGTGGGGTTGGTGCTCCGCGTTATTCCGACGAAGATTCGCGCGCTGGATGAGTTGTTCCTGCCGAAGGTGGTGGAGCAGGTTTGCGACATGCCCCGCGGGCTGGTGCTGGTCACTGGCGTTACCGGTTCCGGTAAGTCGACGACGCTGGCGGCGATGGTGGATCGGGTGAACTCGTCGCGCGCGGAACATATTGTGACGATTGAGGACCCGATCGAATTCCTGCACCGCGACAAAAAGGGATATGTGAATCAGCGCGAGGTTGGCGTGGATACGCCTTCGTTCGGGGCGGCCTTGAGAGCCTCTCTCCGTCAGGATCCGGACGTGATCCTGGTGGGCGAAATGCGAGACCTGGAAACGATCCAGACGGCGCTGCATGCGGCCGAAACCGGCCATATGGTGTTCTCGACGTTGCACACGCTGGATGCCGTGGAAACAATTAACCGCGTGATTTCGATTTTTCCTCCGCCGGAACAGAAGCAGATTCGTATGCAGCTGGCGGCGGTGCTGCGGGCGATCATCAGCCAACGGCTGGTGCGACGATGCGATTCGGAAGGCCGCGTGCCTGCGGTGGAAGTGATGATCAATACGGCGTTCATCCGGGAATGCGTATTGGTACCGGAAAAGACGCGGTCGATTCGCGATGCGATTGCGTCGGGCACTTCACAATACGGCATGCAGACGTTCGATCAGTCGCTGTGGGACCTGTTCCAGGCCGGGCTGGTGAATTACGAGACGGCGCTGGAAAACGCTTCGAATGCCGATGACTTCAAGCTGCGGATGCAGGGTATCGCGTCGACGGCGGATATCTCGCGACAGTCGATGCAGTCAGCGGGGTTTGGGGGGAGATAGAACAGTTTCGAGTTTCAGGTTTCCAGTTTCAAGTTTGGGCGCGGCTTTTGGTCGCGCCCTTTTTCTTTCTGCCGGTCAAAAAGCTTTAACCACGAAGGACACGAAGGTTCACGAAGGTCTCACAATCATTTCTGTAGTAGTTGATGCAGGATGGGAAAACCTCGGGATACAGGTCGGCGCCAGGCCCACTTTGAAACCTTGAAACTTTGAAACCTGGTTTTCGCCGCTCTTCCGCCGAACAAAATTTTTCACCACAGGGAACACAGGGTTACACAGGGTACGCTATCTTTAGCGCATGACGTTTTCTCGTCCCAAGCGGCGGACTTATAGCGAAGATGAGTTGTACGACTATGCCGTGGGTGCATTGGCGCGGCGAATGCGGACTGTGGCCGAATTGAAGCGGCTGATGCGGGGGCGGATTGAAGAGCCGGAATCGGAGTATGCCGAGACTCTGGTGGAACTGGTAATAAGACGGCTCAAGGACCAGGGTTATCTGAACGACTCGAAGTATGCGGCGTATTACTCGTCAATGCGGCGGGACAATCAGAAATTTGGGCGAGCGAGAGTGATCACCGAGTTGAAGACGCGGGGGGTACATGGAGCGGTGATCGACAAAGCAGTAGATGACGCATTCGGCGCCGTGAATGAGGAGAAGCTGGCGCGTGAATATCTGCGGAAGAAGCGGATGGTGAAACCTCGCGATCAGAAGGAGACGGCGCGGATTTTCCGGCAATTGATGCGAGCGGGATTTCGATCGAAAACAATTTTTGCGATTCTTAAGAAGTGGGATGTCGATGAGGAGGTTCTGACGGCGCTGGAAGGCGAAGCAGGTGAGTAGGGTACGAACAGTAGCCTGGAGAGTAAATCTCCTTAGAACATCCGCATTATCAACCGCCCGCAACTAACACTCGCGTTGCGGGTTTTTTGTATACAGTAGAGTTTCACAAAAGGACATAACCATGACTCCTATGAAGAACACTATTCTCGTGGGTTTAGCGGTGTTATTGATGTCGATGGCCTCGGTGGGGCAGGTGGTGATTTCCGTTGGCATTGCGCCGCCGGCGTTGCCGGTATACGAGCAGCCAATTTGT
Source organism: Candidatus Sulfotelmatobacter sp. (assembly GCA_035946775.1). Lineage (GTDB taxonomy): Bacteria > Acidobacteriota > Terriglobia > Terriglobales > Acidobacteriaceae > Sulfotelmatobacter. The sequence continues at coordinate 14,222 of DASYZA010000329.1, forward strand.
CCGGGCGACGGATACATATGGACGCCTGGATATTGGGCATGGGACGGAGACGATTATTACTGGGTTCCGGGAACGTGGGTGATGGCACCGGAGGTGGGATATTTGTGGACTCCGCCGTGGTGGGGTTGGGGTGATGGAGTGTACGTGTTTCATCCAGGCTGGTGGGGACCGCAAGTTGGATTCTATGGAGGGATCAACTACGGGTTCGGCTATTTCGGAAATGGTTACGAGGGTGGGCGGTGGGAAGGAAGACGCTTCTTCTATAACCGTGAGGTCACGAACGTCAACGTGGTGAACATTCATAACGTTTATAACGAGAGAGTCGTTGTCAATCGCACAGAGAATCGCATCAGCTACAACGGAGGGAGAGGGGGAATCGAGGCGCGGCCAACTGGGCGGGACGAGGCTGCGGCGCGCGAACGGCATATGGGACCATCGGCGCAACAGATGAGCCATATGGAGACGGCTCGTTCAAATCGCGAGCTGCGGGCAAGCGTGAACCATGGGCGGCCAGCGGTGATGGCAACCGATCGTCCGGGTCAACTCAGAGGAGGAGCAGAGCCGGCGCGTGGCGGACCTGAACCAGCGCGAGGAGGCGGCGGGAGGTATGGACACGCTCGGGATCTGCCGCCGATCGAACGGCCAGGAGCGCCTAATACGGGGAATGCGAAGCAGGATCAGAAATACCAGAAGCAGCAACAGAAGATGTACGCTCAGCAGCAAAAAGACCGGCAGAAGCTGGAACAGCGGCAACAAAGGGAAGACCAGCAGATGGCGCGGCGCAATAACCCGCAGCAGAGACAACAGATGGAACAACGGCATCAGCAGCAGACGCAGCAGATGCAGGAAAGACATGCCAACCAGACGCGGGCGATGAGTTCGCGGCAGCAGCCTGGTCCTCGGCGATAGCGGAAAGTGTTTGAGGTCAGTCCGCGTCTTGCCTTCTAAGGAGGAGGCAGGGCGCGGATTTTTTTGCGGGTAAACAAATTGCCGCAGAGAACAGAATTACCTCTGTGCCGCTGCAGGCGACAGCAGATTCCTCACCGGCTTTGCCGGTTCGGAATGACAATACTTTTCACGTTTTCCTTCATCGGTTCGAGGGCTTTGATGACTGTGGCTGAGTTGATTCGTCTTATCCGAAGGCGCATACTTTCGATACCGCTACAACTATCCGTTATAGCAAGGAGGAATCCCATGAGAATGAAGTGGGTTGCGATGGTTGTGTTTGCTCTGATGTTTGTGACGTTTGCAGTTGCGCAGGAGACGAAGTCCGCCGGGACCGAAATGAAGGATACGGCTAAGACTGCGACGAAGGATACCGAGAAGGGCGCCAAGACTGCCGCCAAGGATACCGATAAGGCAGCTAAGAAAGCGGGGCACGCGACGAAGAGCGCGGCCAAGGCTACTGGAAAAGATACCAAAGCTGTTGCCAAGGATACGGAGAAAGGCACCAAGGCGGCGGCAAAAGATACAGAAAAAGGCGCAAAGACTGCGGGAAAGGATACGGAGAAGGCCGCGAGCAAGACGGGCGGCGCGTTGAAGAAGGGCGTCAAGGGGATGGGTCACGATGTGAAGAAAGGGACCGAGAAGACCGCCGATACGCTGAAGTAACGCGCAAGTCACTCACCACAGAGGACACAGAGGATCAGGCGCGATCTTCGGCGCTCTGTTGGCAGATCCAATGAAAATCCCCACTTCTGGCAAAAACCGCCAGAAATGGGGCACCCATTTACATCGAGAGTGGGATCAGGCAGGGATGCTTCGACTGCGCCGCGACTTTGCTTTGCTGCGTCGCGGCTCCGCTCAG
>DASYZA010000330.1:0-5073 GCA_035946775.1 Candidatus Sulfotelmatobacter sp.
GTCCCACGTCCATATTTTATGCTCTTTCTCTCTTGGAGAATGGCCGCCGCAGCGCTTACGGTCGGTCGATTCGTGCCCAAAATTGTTGCGAGGTAATCGTGAGTCATGGCGATCGGGGTCGAACCAACCCTGTCGTGCGCCATCAACAACCACCGGGCGAGCCGCTGCTCAATGTGGTGCAGGCGGTTGCAGGCAACTGTCTGCGCAATCTGCAAACCTTGGATCACTGCGTAGCGACTCAGCCTCAAGTGCAGCTGCGGAGTTGATTTTAAGATGTTGAGCATGGCGCTAGCTTCCACCTTGAACGCGTCCGTCGAAACAAGTGCTACCTCACGCAACGGGCTTCTGGTGAGTCCAACAGCAACCGGTATGCTGGCTACTCCTTCCTTTCCGACGATTCCCGCTTCGACCGTCTTCCCGTCTTCGGTAGCCACCAGAAGGGAAATCAAACCGGCGTTAGGAAAATGAGCAAATCGAAGTATCTCGCTGGGTTCGTGAAGCGTGTGGTGCTCAGGTAAAGGAAGATATTCCAGATAAGGGCGGATAATGCGGTACTCATGATCGGGAATGGAAGCAAGGATTTTGTTGCTTACCAGTCTCCCAGCCGCATCGCTCCGCGTGCCCGGCTTGGTGACTGGCAATTGCTTTGCTGGCACTAGAGCCCTTCGCGATACCGGGATTGGATTTAAGCACTACGCTCACACGTACTACTCCCGCTGGCCGAAACTCTATTTGTCGAGAATCCATCTTGTCGGTCATGTGCCGGACATTTACCCTATTTCAGTCCGAGTTCTGAATTGAATTGCTGGATGACTCCGTAGCACTCACAGGCAGAATCCTCTAGTCTCCTTCGGCTCACAATCCTCACTGCGCAACGTACGTATTCAATGGCTTTCCGCTTCTGCAACAATGCGGCCGCGGAGCTCACCGTGGGACGATTCGTGCCCAACATCGTTGCGAGGAAATCGTGGGTCATGGCTACCAAGCCGGAATCCACCCTGTCCTGGGCCATTAACAACCAACGCGCGAGCCGCTGTTCGATACGATGCAGTCGATTACACGCTACCGTTTGGGCAACCTGCATGCCTTGAACTACCGCATAGCGGGTGAGAGTCATCTGAAATTCTGGAATAGATTTCAAGATGTCCTGCATCGCGCTCGTTCTCAGTTTGAAGCCATCGCCGGAAATCTGCACAATCTCGCGTACGGGGCTTCTCGTCAGGCCCACGACAATGGGCACGCCCGCCGCTCCCTCGTTCCCGACCACTCCTGCTTCAACGGTCTGTCCATCTTTCATGGGAACGATCAAAGAGACCAAACCACCATTCGGAAAATAGACGTACTTTAGTTTTTCATTCGGGTCGTGAAGTGTGAGGTGGCTCGGTAAAGCGAGATACTCCAGACAAGGACGAATTTCGTTGTATTCGGCATTCGGGATCGACAGGAGGATCTTGTTGCACACTGGTTTCCCGGTAGCGTTCGTCCGTTCACCAGATCGCAGGATCGGAGCAGTTTTCACCTGAGTCCTTTGGAGCATGAGATTTTGTCTGACATCTTCGCGCGAAGATCGATCACGGTGGACACAAAAGGCGTGCCTCGATGGAGTGACTGGGACCACCTGCGATCTAAGGATAGTGGCAAAGGCCGAATCAATTTGCGGGACCGCTGAATTCTTCGCCGCGGAGCAATGCTTCCAGACCAAGCAATACCAGATGCATTGCGTCCTTGGAAACCGTCCCGCGAATTCCCGATTTGTGGGCGATTTCGATGAGCTGGGGCGTCAGATAAGACGTGTACAAAAGAATCCGAATTTTCGGAGAGAACTTGAGTATCTCCAGAGATGCGTCGAGTCCGTTCATCACTGGCATCGAAACATCGACAATCATGAGATCAGGTCTGAGTTGCCGGTATCTTTCGATCGCTTCAATCCCGGTCGCGGCCTCCCCGCAAACCTCCCAGTCGACATGGCTTTCGAGCATGAGGCGGAGGCTGGCTCGGATGGGTGCGTTATCGTCGACAATAAGAATTCGAACGCTCATCCGCTCTAGCCTAATCTTCCCTTGATCGACAGTTGTGGACAAAAAAGTACCGCCTCAAAATATGATTTCGTTCGGAAGCAAGACCATTCATCCAAGGCCTTTCGCCTCTCTATCTTTGAGTGGATACTCCTTTGTACGAATCGTCTATACAGGCTAGGCCCTGCATTCTGTTCTATTGAGGGGTATTCGGAGGATACCAGCGCGGGCAGAGCCCATGAATTCATGCCCAACAGCACCAGATCGGCACATTTTCGCGGCGGCAACGCAAGGATTACGCTGTCGTTCGATTGTTCTGAGTCTCCAAGCCACTGAAAGCAGGTCGCTTCATAGCCGATGGGAGAATGGTCCCCAAGATGCAGAGCGTGGAGTGGTGGTTTCACTGCTCTTCTCGGAGGACACTTGCATCCCACTCTCGACATTTTCAAGAGGCTGGCAGACGGCCAGCCGGAATGGGTTGAAGCGGTCGCAGGCCTTGAGGAAGCAAAGGCTCGCATGACTCGTTTGAACTCGAATTCTCCTGGGGACTATTTTATCTACTCCGTGGCGGATCAAACGGTTATCGTTGAATCACAGGAGATGAAACACCCTTCCGAACCAAATAGTATTTGCACGAAAGAGCCTCGACTAACGTCCTTTGCAGTTGCCATTTGCACGTAGGGACAACTTTTCCGATTGCCCGACCCCTGAAGATCGAAAAACAAATTGTGAAGAGCAATTAGATAGGCGGTAGACTTAGAGCTTATTCGCCAGGCTGATTGAAGCCGGTGAAGACGTTGGTTGGATCGAGGCAAACCCATGCCGAACCCTCTTCGAATTTTGATTGCAGATGACAATGAAGCAATCAGAAATGGTTTGCGCTCCGTTCTGGAATCCCGTTCCGGATGGGTTGTTTGCGGCCAGGCAGTAGACGGACGGGATGCAGTCGAGAAAGCCTTCGAACTCGAACCAGACATGATTCTGGTGGATGTATCAATGCCGCACCTGAACGGATTCGAAGTTGCTCGATGCATTCATGAACGTTTGCCAGATTGTGGGATTCTAGTCGTCACCGAACAGGATCCTCGTTTTATGGTGCATCTGTCACCTCAACCTGGCGTGTCTGGATACGTTGTGAAATCGAGAATTACTCTTGATCTGCTGTCAGCGGTGGAAGCCGCGCGAAAGCAGTTGCCATCATCTGTAACCACCATGAAAACTGCATAGCGCCGAGTGGGTCTGACGCTGGGCAACCCGGCAACCACCCCTGGCCATCACCTCCGGAATCACAATACCTTCAGATCCACGCAAAGTCCCAGAGAACGGGCGCACCCGGCTGACGAGCAGTACAATTGTTGATTATCATGATTTGAGACGCCGGGTACCACGGATGGAACAAGTTAACATCCTCATGGTCGATGATCAGCCTCAGAAGCTGCTCAGCTATGAAGCGATTCTCGGCGAACTGGGCGAAAACCTCATAAAGGCTAGTTCAGGCAAGGAAGCTCTAGAACAGCTGCTCAAAACCGACATCGCTGTCGTGTTGATGGATGTAAGGATGCCGGAACTCGACGGCTTTGAAGTCGCTGAGATGATTCGAAATCATCCTCGCTTTCAGAAAACCGCCATAATCTTCGTATCCGCCGAACATCTGACAGATGACGACAAGATTAAAGGCTACCGGCGCGGCGCAGTGGACTATATCTCGGTTCCAGTGAATCCCGAAGTGCTACGCGCCAAGGTAAGCGTGTTTGCTGACTTGCACCGCAAGTCCCGCCAGCTGGATCAGCTAAATCGCCGGCTTCAGCACCTGTCCAGTCGACTGATGACATTGCAAGATGATGAACGGCGTCAGGTTGCCCGCGAACTGCACGAGGATCTGGGACAAGATCTCGTCGCTGCAAAGATGATGGTGGATCACATGGATTTGCGAAGTGATCCAATTGAGGTGAATGAACGCGCGCGTTTGGGAGCAAGCACGCTAATGCAGGGCATCATCCAGAAGATCCGCAGCATTTCTCATCTCTTGCATCCTCCACTGCTGGATGAGATTGGTCTGTCTTCAGCTGTCCACTGGTATCTCGACGAGTTCGGTAAGCGCAGTGGCATCAACACTTCACTTGAGGTGGATCCCGCACAGTTTCCGCGGCTTCGGCCAGAACTAGAGACTACGATTTTCCGAATTGTTCAGGAGGCTTTGACCAACGTCTTCAGGCACTCTGGCGCTTGTCGGGCTTCGGTTTCGCTCACGGCGTCCCAAGGCCAAGTGGTTGTGGTCGTTCGTGATGACGGTAAAGGTGTTTCGCAAGTTGGCGCATCGCTCCCCTCCGAAGCTATGGGCTCAGGGTTAGGGGTAATGAGACAGCGGGCTCAAGATCTGGGCGGTGAATTGAGCTTACAAAATACGAGCCCAGGCACGGTTGTACAGGTCATCATCCCTCACCAATGACCGATAGGCGTCATGTGTCAAACGGGTCGACGCCATTCCCATACTCGCGGCTTACTAATATTCAGGCGGCACAGCCTGTACGTCGAGGATAGTGGAGATTTGTTGGTCTCTGGCGAGTGAGGAAATCGCGAAGACGAAAATCAACATCCGGCGAGGCACGTGGGGAGAGCTCGCGGTCGGTGGGATCGAGTGAAACACTCGGGTCGGAGCTGCCCAATCTAGTCCATCGTATTCAAAGCATTGCTTCTTGTCCTGAGCTCGCGCGCATTGGAAAATGCCATGGAGCTTTGAAGAAAGTCCAAAATGGGGCAACGCGAGTGCCTTATCGGAACAGTTCCAAACAATCTCAGGTTGCGACCGTACATCGAACGAGTCTGATCGGAGAAATAGCTGTTCTAAGATTCGGTTTCAACCGGTCCCAAGCCACCCTGTGCAAACACCAGCGCTTCTTTTTGACGAGAGAAATCGATCTCTTCGAGCGCCTTCGTCTTAGCACTTGTTCTGTCAACTACAACATCATCCTCGGTCACTTGCTTGTCGTTAGTCTGTAGCGTCGCGGAAGCAGTGGCGACCGTCTTACCGTCCTTCAGAAAGCGGACTTGCACTGTC
>DASYZA010000331.1:0-7419 GCA_035946775.1 Candidatus Sulfotelmatobacter sp.
GTGCAGCTTGTCGGCTGACTTCATCGCGTTGGACTGGTCGTATCCTTCCTTGTCTTCGGTGATCAGTCCCATGTAGCGCTCGGTGTAGATCGAGTCGTAGTTCGCCTGATACGTCACCGGAGCCACGGCCACGCCCGCGCGAAAGCGATCGGAATGCGTCATAGCATAGAGCGTCATTGAGCCGCCATTGGACCATCCCCAGATCGCCACGCGGCTATTGTCGAGCTGCGGATATTCCGCCAAGAGCTGATCGAGCGCTGCAAGTTGATCTTTCAACTCGATCTCCCCGAACTCATGCCGGATCGCCGTCTGAAATGCGCGGTCGCGTCCCGGAGTGCCGCGGTTATCGACCGAGAAAATCGCGAATCCCTTGCGCGCCAGAATTTCATCAAAAGCACTGGGCATTCCCTTTGTGACGGTTTGTCCTGCCGGCCCGCCATATATGTTGATAATGAGCGGAATTTTGCCGCTGACCGTCCCGTCCGGGGGAAGCAGCAGCCGCCCGTAAAGAGTCGTGGTCCCGTCGGCCGCCTTGAATTCGAGATATTTCGGCGCGCGCAGGCCGTATTCGGCGATCTCATCTTTCGCCTTCCAGACCGGATAGCACGAGCCTCCGACCGCGCAGAGAGTCTCGACCGGTGACGTATGCGGCCCCATAAACATGTGCGAATAGTGCTTGCCATCTTCCGCAAAGTTGGCGAAGTGCATGCCTTCTTCTTCCGTCAGATCCTTGAAATCCGAGCCATCCATCTTTACTGAATAAACATGCTCCTGGCGGGGATCATCTTTATTCGCCTGAAAGAAAACGGTTCCCGCGGCTTCGTCGGCGCCATCGATTCCCTGAACTTCGAAGTCGCCTTTCGTCAGCTGCCGTTCCAGCTTCGCGTCGGCCGCCATCGGATTTTCCTTGTCAAAGCTGTAGAGATAAATCTGCATGGTGCCGTCGCGCCAGCTCGGCCACAGGAACTGGCTGCCCGACTTCAGGAAATGCACTTCGACGTGCTCAAAGTCGATCCATGCCCCTGGAGTTGACTCCGTCAGGACAATCTTTCCCTTGCCCGACTTGGCATCAATGAAATACAGGTCCATCTTGTCCTGCGTGCGGTTGAGCACTTCGGCCCACACGATGCCGTCCTTCAGCCATCCAAAGCGCGGAATGTAAGTGTTTTCGTCGCTCGGCAGCGAGAGCCAGCGGGTCTTGTTTTTCCCGGCGTCAACCACCCCCAGCTTCACCACCGGATTCGGATCCCCGACCTCCGGATACTTCTGCTGGTCGACTGTTGGGTGCTGCGGCATCCAGTCGGTGATGGGATACGTCGGAACCTTGGTCTCGTCCATGCGCATGTAGACGATTTCTTTGCTGTTGGGCGACCAGAAATAATTGCTGCGCACGCCCAACTCTTCTGCATAGACCCAGTCGATGTCGCCGTTTAGAAAGTTGTCGCCGCCGTCGTCGGTAAGCTGCTTCTCGTCGGTGCCGCTGATCGGCCGGACAAAAAGATTGTGCTTACGCAGGTAGGCCACATGATTGCCGTCGGGCGAAAATTTGGGATCGCCGCTCGGATCGGGCGCCGAAGTAAATTGCACGGCCGTCTGCGTGTCGAGATCGTAGAGCCACAGCTGTCCGTTGGAGTCAAACAGCAGATGCTTCGAATCCGGCGCCCACAGGTAGGCTGCGACGTGATACCGCGTCAGCCGCTCTTTTTCGCGCTCGTTCTTCACCTTGTTCACGTCCGGATCGAGCGAGGCCAGCTTCGACGCGCTGACCAGCACCTTCTTCTCGCCAGTGGCGGCGTCGACGTACCACAACTCGCCGCTCTGGGTCTTTTCGTCACGCTGCACGTAGGAGAGCTTCGTGCCGTCGGGACTCCATTCGACGGTCTCGGGACCTCGTCCGCCGAGGCCTCCCGGCTGGTACAACGTCTCAATGGTTAAAGGTTTGGTGGGAGTCGTCTGGGCGTTCAGCAAAAGACATGCGCAAAGCGCAAAAAGGGCAAGGGCAGGCACAACAAGAGTCTTTCTTTTCACGAAGCGACCTCGCAGAAAAATGATGAGAGAACCCACAGGGACGAACGAGAAAGTGTACACCCGGCCCGCCCGGGGCTGCATCCCAAGCCATCGGCGGGGAGTCATCCTGAGCGTAGCCGTTCTTCAGGCGGAGCGAAGGATCTAGCGCGCGCAAGATTTTGCTTCACGCGAGATTCCTCGCCCCGCTGGTGAAAGCGCGGGACTTCGGAATGACGCCGGCGCGGGCAGGTTCCGTTTCGGCCCATTTTTGCCTCTCCGCCGGGCTGAAGTCCCGGTCGAAAAACCCGCGCCAAATCGAGCTTCCCCGCGTGTTAGAATCAAAAGCAGCCGGATGCTTCCTGAAATCGAAAATCTCCTGAAACTGCAGGACGCAGATAAGGAAATCCGCCGTCTGCAGGACGAAGTCGCCGAACTGCCCAAGCGTGTCTCGGCGATCGAGCAGAAGCTGGCCGGCACCAAGGCGCAGCTTGAAAAAGCGCAGGCTGCAGTCAAGGCCGACGAAGCCTCCCGCCGCAAGTACGAATCCAGCATCAACGATCTGCGCGGCAAAATCTCCAAGTACCGCGACCAGTCGCTCGACGTAAAGACCAACGATCAGTACAAGGCACTGCTGCACGAGATCCAGTTCGCCGAGAAGGAAATCGCGGCCAACGAGGACAAGATTCTCGAGCTGATGGTTAATGCCGACGCGCGCGACAAGGAAGTCAAAGCCGCGCAGGCCGAACTGAAAGCGGAAATGGCCGAGATCGAAAAAGAAAAGGAACAGGCCCGCCAGCGCACCGCCGAAGACGAGAAGCAGCTGAGCGAATGGCGCGGGAAGCGCGATCAGCTTCGCAAGGGCATCAATGAAGATCTGTTGCGGCACTACGAGCGCGTATCGAAATTCCGCGGCAGCGGCATCTCGGAAGTGCGCGATCACAAATGCATGGCCTGCCAGGTGATGCTGCGTCCGCAGACCTACAACGAGGTCCGCTCGGGGAAAGAAACGATCGTTTGCGATTCCTGCCAGCGAATTCTTTACTTCAATCCGAAGGAAGAGCTGGTCGAGAAGAAAGACACGATTCACCGCCCCAAGCGGCACCATCCCAAAATCGACGCTCCGCAGGCGTGGTACTACCGCCCCGAGTTTGCCGGGGACGGCGAAGTCTTTCTCTGCCTCACCAACAATCACGGGCAGGCCAGCCGCCGCATCTACGACGTCCACACCGGACGCCTGCTCGGCGACATACTCATCCGCGAAGGCGACTACCGCCAGGGCTTCCCGGAAGACATCACCGGCTCAACCCGCCTCAACGGCGGCTGGACGGAAGAAGAGTTGGACGAATTCGGCGCCGAACTGCCTATGGTGATCCTAGACTCTCTGAATGCCGATCTGGATCTAGCCCGCTACGAAGCCGCGTCCCACACGAAACCGCAAGTGCCCGCCGAACAAGCGGCGAGCTAAGCGATCCACATAGATCGCCGCCATGGCTATTGCGAGCTAATCCCAATCGTTCGCAACCACCTCTCGACCAAGTCCGGCCATTCGGTGATCGGGAACTGCGAACGACGTAACCCAAAGGCGTGGCCTCCATGGGCGTACAGGTGCATCTCGACAGGCGCTCCCGCGTCTTTCAGAGCTGTGTAATAGACCAGCGAGTTCTGCACAGGATCGACCGGGTCGTCCTCGGCTTGCAGCAAGAACGTAGGCGGCGTCTCCTTGGTCACTGGAACATACGGATTCAACTGATATTCATTCGAAGCGTGCTGCTGCATGTGTCCCGGATAAAGTACGACCGAGAAATCTGGACGGCAGCTTTCTTTGTCAGCCGCATCCACCAACGGATACAAGCGCTTCTTATAGTTGGTGCTGATCGCTGCGGATAAGTGTCCACCGGCCGAAAAACCAAGCACTCCGACCTTGTGGGGATCGATGTGCCATTCCGAAGCATGCAACCGCACCAGCCCAAGTGTTCTCTGGGCATCTTCCAAAGCCACCGGGGACTCCGGATACGGCCCCGATCTGGCAGGGTTATCTTCGCCCGGTACGCGGTATTTCAACAGGACACACGTGATTCCCTTCGAGGTCAGCCAGTCGCAAACCTCCGTACCTTCGAGGTCGATCGCCAGAATTCGATAGCCACCGCCGGGGAACACTACGATCGCAGTCCCTGTGTTCTTTCCTGCGGGCGAATAGACTGTCATCGTCGGCCTTGAGACTCGTTCAACGTAGGTCCATGGCTTTCCCGCGACGAGGTGGTCGTGCTCTCGTGTGGTAGCGGTTTCCGGCCCGGAGAGAGGTTGGGCGTCCGGCGGCGACTTCGGCCATATCGCCATCTGTGTATGTCCCGGAGATGGCGACCAATCACTTGCTTGTGGGAGAGCGGAGCTTCCACCGAAGAATAAGACAGCAATGACAAAAGCATTTATCACGATGCACGATCCTGGGCGCGACGTTTGTTAGAAAATAGTCTAGAAGTGCTTGGCGGGTCGTCGTAGAGACGGAATCAAGGTAATCAAAACTATAGATCGCACTTAACATCGACGCGCTGCTCTCGACTGGTTTGTCCAAATCCCGCGCAGAATACGATTCGCCGGTTCCGAATACAAGTTTGCGATGCCAGCCCCCAACAATCCTGCAACCACTATCGTGCAGACAAACAAAAACGCCACGCCGCGCATGGGCTTGCAGGCATGAAGAAACAGGTCAAAGAAGGTAAACACCACGAACATATGCGTCAGGTAAATTTCATAACTGTACCGCCCCATCCTCAAAAGTGGCCTTAAGACACGCGGGCTTGTCCATTCCGCTGCCGTCGTACCAGCTATGAACATGCATGTTCCCAGACCAAGTAGAGTGAAGTTCAGCCCTGTTTTGCCGAGCCATCCTCTATAGGCTTGCCACGAAAATATGATGCTTGCCGAGACGATCAGGGTCCCAGGCATCCACAAAACCGAAATCGCCCGGCGAGAAACGAGCCCACTCGAAACCGCCAAGGCTGTGAGGCATCCCAATGCGATTCCTTCCATGCCTCCCAGATAGGAATAGTCTTCTGCGATCTCGTTGCCATGAGCAAATAGAGTTCGGCCAAAGGGACCAAGAGCCACAAAGATGAAGAGGAGGGCGGGGAAAACTATGTTGCGACCGAAGAATTTCTTTCCCGCGAGCAGGAGACACGCTAACGGAAAAAAGAGATAGAAGGCTTCCTCTATCGAAAGGGACCAGAGGATATCCCAATTTCCAGGCAAGTACCCCCGATGAATTTCCAACTCGTTAAGGTGCAAGGTCACTGCTGCTAGGAGAGCACGCCCAAGTCCTCCTGTCTCTGCCGTTACTACGTAGTGGTGCAGGCCCGTGAAGTGCAGAGCACACAGAACCCCAAGCAGCAGAAAAAGCAGCGGCGCGATACGCGCAAATCGAAATTGATAGAAGCCGCGCAGGGAAACCTGAGGAAGCGAATTCCAGCGCCGGATTGTGATCGAGGTGATGAGAAACCCCGAGATGGCAAAAAACATTTGCACACCGAGTTGGCCATTCCAAACAAGAATGTGCACGAGCTGCGCCGGTAGTAGGTTGGTATAGGGAACATCCGCACCGAGCAAGCGGATGTTGATGTGGTTCATTAGGACAAAAAAGATCGAGAGACCTCGGAGCAGATCGATGCCGTCGAGACGTTTCCAGGCGACAGGGTAGGGCGCGGCTTCGGGAACGACCACATGTAAATTGTGCCTGAAAAATTGACATCAATTCCTAAAAGCCTACGACCGAATCGGAGTTGTTACCGCCAAGGCATTACCATGTCCCCATGCCCCCGAAAGAATCCGCTCTCCCCAAACTCAAACTCTCCCCCCGCGGCGCGACCCGGCTGAAGTCTGGACACGTCTGGGTTTACAAGTCCGACGTCGATGCCACCGGCAGCATCCCTCCCGGATCGCTGGTCACCGTCACCGACCAGCGCGGCAAGCCGCTTGGTACCGCGCTCTATTCCAGTTCGTCGCAGATTGCCGTCCGGATGATTTCGGCCGAGCCGGTCTCCGATCTGCCTGCACTTCTTCGCCAGCGCACCTCTGACGCAATCGCCTACCGCGAGAAGCTCGTCCGCGACACGAATGCGTACCGCGTGATCTTCAGCGAGGCCGACTTTCTGCCCGGGCTGATCGTCGACCGCTATGACGACATCCTCTCGCTGCAAATTCTGACCCAAGCGATGGACGCCAACCCCGTCCGCGAAACCGTCATCTCTCAGTTAGCCGAACAACTGAAGCCCGCGTCCGTCGTCGAGCGCGTCGATCCACGCGTTCGGGAGCTCGAAACTCTTCCGCCCCGAGCCTCCGGCCTTCTCCACGGAGAGAAGACCGCAACCACCTTCACCATGAATGGCGTGCAGTTCCATTTCGATGCCCTCGAAGGCCAGAAGACCGGAGCCTTCCTCGACCAACGCGAGAACTATGCCGCCGCGGCGCAATATGCCAAAGGCGAGGCGCTCGACGTCTTCTGCTATCAGGGAGGCTTCGCGCTGCATCTCGCCCCCGTCTGCCAGCAGGTCACCGGGGTTGATAGCTCGCGTCCCGCCCTCGAAGTAGCCGACCAAAACGCCACGCTGAACGGCCGCGAGATCGAATGGATCGAGGCCAATGCCTTTGACCTGCTGAAGGAGTACGCCTCCTCCAACCGCCGCTACGACACGATCGTGCTCGATCCGCCGGCGTTCGCCAAGAGCAAGCGCGATCTGGATGCGGCGATGCGGGGGTACAAGGAGCTCAATCTCCGGGCTCTCAAGATGCTTCGCCCGGGGGGAATCCTCGTGACCTGCTCCTGCTCCTACCACGTCAGCGAATCCAGCTTCCGGGAAATGCTGTCCTCCGCCGCACTCGATGCCCGCCGAACCTTGCGGCTGGTCGAAGTCCGAGGACAGGCAAAGGACCACCCGGTGCTGCTAAATGTACCGGAAACCGCCTATCTGAAGTGCGTTATAGCCAGCGTAAACTAATAGTAACAAAGGTAAATATTGTACTTGACAACAATACGCTCAACTTTTATGATTCTTTCACGCTAACTACGCATCGAATGAAGTGACCGAGGCTGAACAGCGCCGGTCGCAAGTTTCAACAAGCTTTGATCAACACCAAAAATCCGAAGGAGGATGTAGCCATGACCGTTTTAACCCGTTGGGAACCATTCCGTGAATTCTCCACTTTGCAGGACCGCATGAACCGCCTGTTCCGTGAGTCCTACAACGATGCCGGCCGGGAAGATTCCCTTACCAGCAGCAATTTCGCTCCTGCCGTTGACGTCTATGAAGACGAGCACAAGGTCACGCTGAAGATCGAAGTGCCCGGAATCGATGAGAAGGACATCAACGTCCGCGTGGAAAACAACACGCTGACCGTCGAGGGCGAGCGCAAAATCGA
>DASYZA010000332.1:0-30411 GCA_035946775.1 Candidatus Sulfotelmatobacter sp.
CGAGCAATACATCGACGAAGAGGGATGCCTCGCAGTCCGCCCCCGCAAGCCGCCCGTCAGCGTGACCGTCGAACAAGCCCGCGCCGCCGTCGTCAACCAAATCCACAAAAACCTGCCCGCCATTCAAAGAACCTTGGCCCAAGCCGCTGAAAAGGAGAAAAACAAACTCACATAATCACAGCGGCGAAAGCAACACGACGCATACTGTCGAAAGAGCAGCCTTCCGGAAGCCGAGTAGCAGAAGCCGGAAGCCGAGTCAGTGAGCCTGCTCACTGCACGTATCTCGCGCTGATGTTTAGTTGGAGTGTGGCTTTCCTGTGTTCTTGCGCAGCAGCAGATAGCAGGTCAGATGCACGCTCTGCCCGGATTTCAAAAGCACAGGTGGCTCTGCCGCAAGCGGTAGTTTGCAAAAGCCGCAGGAGCGCCGCGTCTTGTGCGCTTCTGCCGTCGTAGTCAAAGCATCTTTCATCACGGAAGCATTAGGAGCCAAATGAGCTTTCGGATTGGCAGTGGTGGACATAGAAACTCCGAAATCTCTTTCGCAGGTCAACCCAGCGGTGTCGTCGATGCCTTAAGTCTACCTACCGGAATCTCCTGAATAAATCAGGTGAATCCGGTAGATGTTCGCATGCCCTATGTCGGAGGAACCATGGAGCCGTTTCGCATTCATATTTTTGTCTGTACACAGCAGAAGCCCGAGGGCGTAACTTCTTGCACCGCCAGCGGATCCTTCGCCGTCCTTGATGCGCTTGATCGTGACCTGCAGGCTCGCGGCCTCGATGCCGACGTGCAACTCACCACTTCCGGATGCATGGGATTGTGCGACGACGGTCCGGTAATCGTCGTGTATCCCGAAGGCGTTTGGTATCGGCGCGTCCAGAAATCCGATATTCCCGACATCGTGAACTCGCTCGCGAACGGCAAGCCCGTCGATCGCCTGGTATGGAACGATGCGTCTGCCATGAAGACGATGGCCGTCGAGCATACGCAGAAGTTCCGCGCCATGCTCGCCGCGCGCGACAAAGCCGGAACGTTGCCCGATCGTCTCGAGCAAATGATCCGCGGTTACCAGCCGAGTCGCTGCCTGCTCACCGCGCTCGAATTAGATATCTTCACAGCCGTCGCAGATGCTGCCACCGCCGAGCAAATAGCGCGGAAGATCGATGCCGATCCGCGCGCTACTGCGACGCTGCTCAACGCGCTCGTCGCCCTCGGAGTTCTAGCCAAGTCTGGAGATAAGTACGAAAACACCCCAGAAACTGCGCGTTTCTTCGTACAGGGATCGAAAGACAATCACCGCAATGGATTGCTGCACACCGCGAACATATGGCATCGCTGGAGCACACTCACCGAAGCCGTTCGCAAGGGAACGCCCGTTCCGATCGCCCAAGATCACAAGTCCGACTGGAACGCGAACTTCATCCATGGAATGCAACGCAATGCCAAAGATCGAGCTCCGCTGGTAGTCAAGGCAATCGGCACAGTCGGTGTTCGCCGGATCCTCGATCTCGGCGGAGGCTCTGGCGCGTACTCGATCGCTTTCGCCAAGAACAATCCTGATATACATTGCGAAATTCTCGATTTGCCGGAAGTAATCCCGCTGACTTCTGACTATGTGAGTAAAGCAGGGTTGTCGTCGCAAATCACGGTGCGGCCAGGAGACATGCTGCACGATGACTTTGGCATTGGCTACGACATCGTCATGCTGAACGCGATCTGCCACATGTTTTCGGAAGAGCAAAACCGGCAGATTTTCCGCCGCGCGCACCGTGCCCTCAAACCAAACGGACGGCTCGTGGTGCAGGATTTTGTCCTTAATAACGAAAAGACCGGACCCACGCATGCCGCGCTGTTCTCGATCAACATGCTTGTGTCCACCGAAGCCGGCGCAAGCTACAGCGAGAAGGAATACACCGACTGGATAAAGGCTGCAGGATTCACGACCGTGAGCCGCATCAATCTGCCCGGCCCAAGCAGTTTGATGGTGGGACAGGTTTAATGCTTCATCACCGAATGGAAATGGCGATCCAGATGAGTCCGACCGCTGAAACATAACGGATGCTCTTTGTTTCGAGCAGCCGGTTCCCAGCCTCCGGTTTCACAATCCCGCAGCTTTTCTGCTACTCTGCGCTTTCCGTTCTGGGGAGGAAAACTAACAATGCAATCGAAGAGCCGGTTGTTTGTGGTGCTGGCTGTCCTGTTCTGTTTCGCATTCTCTCTCTCGGCTGCCGACAAGAAGAATAAGGATACGAAGTCCGAGCAAGCCTCGAAGCCGTCGTATGAAATGCCGCAGCCTGCGGTCGAAAACCTCGATCTCACCATGTATCAAAAAATTCGCGAAGAAGGCCTGCAGCATTCCCACATCATGGAATACGCCTCGGCGCTGACTGACGACATTGGTCCGCGGCTGACCGGTTCTCCCAATCTGAAGAAGGCCAACGAATGGACGCGTGACCAGTTCACCGCCATGGGATGCACCAATGCTCATCTCGAGGATTGGGGCGAGTTCGGCATGGGATGGCGCCAGCTCAACACGTGG
This sequence comes from Candidatus Sulfotelmatobacter sp., assembly GCA_035946775.1. Classification (GTDB taxonomy): domain Bacteria; phylum Acidobacteriota; class Terriglobia; order Terriglobales; family Acidobacteriaceae; genus Sulfotelmatobacter. The sequence continues at coordinate 2,540 of DASYZA010000332.1, forward strand.
GTGCGCATGTCCGGCCCCGACACCGCGGTGTTCATCGCGCAGGCTCTGCCGTGGTCCGCGTCGAGCAATGGCGCGAAGAGCGGAGAGGCGATCTGGGTCGATGCGAAAGATGAGAAGGATCTCGACAAGTACAAGGGCAAGCTCGCTGGGAAAATCATTTTCTTTGGCGACATGCGCGACGTGAAGCCCGTCGATAAGCCGTTGTTCCAGCGATACGATGACGCTGAATTGAAGAAGATTGAAGAGTTCCCGGTACGTGTGGAGCGGCGCGAGGACTTCTTCGCCAACTTCATCAAGCGGCTGGAATTCCGCGAGAAGGCCGGCAGGTTCTTCGCCAACGAGCACGCCCTAGCCATCGTAGTGCCGAGTCGCGATGGCCGCGACAACGGGGGATCCGGTGGAACGATCTTCGACGATGGCGGATCGGGCATGGGTTGGTTCACCTACAAGCGCGAGCATGCGGAAGCGCTGCCTATCGTCGTGATGGCAATCGAAAATTATGGACGCGTGTATCGGCTGCTCAAAGCGAATGTGCCGGTAAACATCGAGATGGATGTCGAGACGGAATTCACGGGAGATCATGAGCATGGATTCGACACCATCGCGGAGATTCCGGGAACGGATCCAAAGCTGAAGGACGAAGTTGTGATGGTCGGCGGACACCTCGACTCGTGGGCCTCCGGAACCGGAGCGACCGATAACGGCGCCGGAACTGTCGTCGCGATGGAAGTGATGCGCATCCTGAATTCGCTCAAAGTTCAGCCGCGGCGCACGATTCGCGTTGGCTTGTGGACCGGCGAAGAGCAAGGCGAGTTCGGATCGTATGGATACGTGCGCCAGCACTTCGGATATGTGCCGCTGTCGGAAACTGCCGAGCAGCTCAAGCTGCCGGACTTTTTGCGCAAGCCCGCTGGGCCGCTGGTGATCAAGCCGGAGCAAGACAAGATTTCCGGCTACTTCAACGTGGACAACGGATCAGGCAAGATTCGCGGCGTGTACCTGCAGGAGAATGCGGCGATCGAGCCGATCTTCCGCCAATGGATTGCGCCGCTCGGGGATCTCGGCGTAACCGCGATCAGTATGCGCAATACCGGAGGAACCGATCACGAAGCATTCGATTCCGTCGGCATTCCGGGATTCCAGTTCATTCAGGACATGCTCGATTACGGATCGCGGACGCATCACTCCAACATGGATGTGTATGAGCGGCTGCAGCCCGATGATCTGGCGCAGGCTGCAACCGTGGAAGCGATCTTTGTCTACAACGCGGCAATGCGCGATCAGATGCTGCCGCGGAAGCCACTGCCGCATCCGGAGTTGAACGAGCAGAAAAACGCTCCGCTGAAAAACCTGATGCCCGGGGCGGAGAAGGCGGCGGAAGAGCAGGAGAAAAAGCCGGGAATGTAATCTAAATTACCGGGTTGTCATCCTGAGCAAAGCGAAGGACCTATGCACTGGCATACAGCAGCAAAGTTGTGGCAAATGCATAGGTCCTTCGCGCGAAAAGCGCGCTCAGGATGACAAGCGCGTGTGAGTCATGAAAAAGACCTCACGAGCCTTGCTGTTTGCTCGGTCAACGGTTCTGGAGTAGCCTCGTCTAAAGTTGCAACCTTTTCTGGGGAGTTCCACTATGTCTGCCTATCGTTTGACGATCAACGATCGTTCGCACGACGTTGATGTTTCTCCTGATACTCCTTTGCTTTGGGTGCTGCGCGATTCGCTGAACATGACCGGAACGAAGTACGGCTGCGGGATGGGATTGTGCGGCGCATGTACTGTGCATCTCGATGGCGAAGCGGTGCGCTCGTGCCAGACGGCGGTCTCTTCCGTCGGATCGAAAAAGATTACGACGATTGAAGGATTGTCGGCGGACAACTCGCATCCGGTGCAGCGCGCCTGGATCGCCGAGCAGGTGCCGCAATGTGGATATTGCCAGCCCGGGCAAATCATGTCAGCGGCGGCGTTGCTGGCCAAGACTCCGAAGCCGAGTGATGAGCAGATCGATGAAGCGATGATGGGCAACCTCTGCCGCTGCGGTATGTATGGACGGATACGGCGGGCAATTCATCGGGCCGCCGGGGAAGGAGCATAGCCATGACGATCAGCCGACGGAAATTTATTGCGGGAGCGGCCGTTGCAGGCGCGGGACTAGTGATTGGTGTGCGCTTCTCAGATGCCCTGCTCCACGGTCAGGAATCGGACAAAGTCGTACAGAAGAAGATTGTGAATCCGTTTGAGGCGTATGTGCACGTGAAGCCCGACGGGAAGATTTCGCTGATTGTGGCGAAGTCGGAGATGGGACAGGGCATCAAGACGGGACTGGCGATGATCCTGGCCGAAGAAGCTGCGGTGGATTTTGATTCGGTCAACGTGGAACAGGCGGACACGCGTCCGGATCTTTACGAGCACATGGGCACCGGCGGAAGCGGCAGCACCATGGAAAACTTTATGCCGCTGAGGCGTGCGGGCGCGACCGTGCGCGATCTGATGATCACCGCGGCCGCACAGAAATGGAATGTTTCCAAGAAAGATTGTGAAGCGAAGCACGGGACTGTCGTGCACGAACAGTCCGGTCGAAAGGCGACCTACGGAGAGTTCGTCGCGGCTGCGATGAAGTTGCCGTTGCCTGATCCTCAGAAAGTTGAGCTGAAAGATGAGTCGCAATTCGAAATCATCGGCCATGCCACGCCACGAGTCGACATTCCGCCGAAGGTGAATGGCAGCGCGGGATTTGGACTCGACGTGCGTGTGCCGGACATGTTGTTTGCCGTGATTGCGCGTTGTCCGACGTTCGGCGGGAAAGCGGCGAAGTTCGACGCGGCGAATGCGAAATCGGTGCCCGGAGTCGTGGATGTATTCGAGATTCCGGCGCTGGGTGCGGACAAGTTCACGGCAGGGGGAGTCGCAGTCGTAGCGAAGTCGACGTGGGCCGCAATGAAAGGGCGCGAGGCGCTCGGCGTAACTTGGGATCGCGGTGCTGCAGCTTCGGAGACTACCGAGAGTATGTCGGCGGCGTTGCGCGAGGCAGCGCACAAATCGGGGAAACGCGTTCGCAACGATGGCGATGTTGACAAGGTGTTATCCAACGGCGCGAAGAAGGTGGACGCCGTTTACGAGTTGCCGCTTCTCGCCCACGCAACGATGGAACCGATGAACATCACGGTTTATGCGCGCGGCAGCGACGCAGAAGTTTGGGCGCCGACGCAGTCTCCGGATTGGGTGCAGGGAACCGTGGCACAGGTCCTAGGGCTGAAGCCGGACAAAGTAGTTGTACATACAACGTACATGGGCGGAGGATTCGGGCGACGCTACATGGCAGATTTTCCGGCTGAGGGCGCGCAGATTGCAAAAAAAGTCGGCAAACCGGTGCAACTGGTGTGGTCGCGGGAAGATGACATGACGCATGACTTCTACCGTCCGGCGACGTGCCATAGGTTTCAAGGTGCGATCGACTCAAATGGCCATCCTGTGGCGTGGTTTCATACGATGGCATCAACGTCGATTAAAGGATATTGGGATCCCAAAGCCGATGCAGCGGAAGATGAATCGGGCGGCGCAAAGCAAGTGCCATATGCGATTCCGAATGTGCGGTTGGAATTCAATGGCGTGGAGAGCGCCGTGCCGCGCGCGTGGTGGCGCTCGGTCGAGAATTCGTTCAACGGATTTGTGGTTGAAAGTTTTATCGATGAACTTGCGGTCGCGGCTGGGAAAGATCCGTTCGAGTTCCGGCGTTCGCTGCTGGTGAAACCGGCGAACTGGAAAGCGAAGGGTGACGATGATCCCGATCCAGCGCGCTTGCGTGGAGTGCTGGAACTCGCAGCCGAGAAAGCTGGTTGGGGCAGACCTTTGCCGAAGGGCTCTGGACGCGGCATTGCAGCGTTCTTCTCGTTCGGAAGCTATTTCGCAGAAGTGGCGGAAGTCACGGTGAAGGGGAATGACTTCAAGATCAACCGCATTGTCGCCGCGGTGGATTGTGGGCAGATCGTGAATCCGGAGTCGGTGCGGTCACAGACCGAGGGAGCGATCATCTACGGCCTGAGCGCGGCGTTGAAAAACGAGATCACGCTGAAAAACGGCGCAGTGCAGGAGACGAATTTTGATGCGTACGATCCGATACGGATCAGTGAGGCTCCGCCGATCGAGGTGCATTTGACCAAGAGCATGGAAGATCCGGGTGGGATGGGAGAGCCGGGCTTGCCGCCGTTGGCGCCTGCGGTGGCGAATGCGATTTATGCGGCGTGCGGGCAGCGGTTGAGGAAGATGCCGTTTTCATTGAAGAGTGCTTGAGGTGTTCGACGTAGCAGCGAGAGACAGCAGATTCCTCGCTCGCTACGCGAGCTCGGAATGACAAAGTTCTCGCAAGTACTCAGGGCTCGAGTGCGCGGGCAAGATTCCCGCGCCACAGCCGGCAGGATGCCGGCGCTACAAAAAGCGAACGCCGCCGATCGCTGGCGGCGTCTTTGTTTGCACAGAGTTTTAGCGGGAGGCTTCTTCGAGTTGGCCTTTTTCGAGTTTTTCCTGGCATTCGATGCAGTGGCGTGTCCAGGGAACGGCTTCGAGGCGTTTTGCGTTGATCTCTTTGCCGCAGCTGATGCACTCGCCGAAGCTGCCTTCGCGGATGCGGGCTAGAGCGCCGTCGACCATCATGAGCAACTGGCGGTCGTTGTTGCTCTGGCTGAACAGAAACTCTTTGTTGTAGGAACTTGCCGCGCGGTCGGCGATGTCCTGAGCGGTGTCTTCGTCGGCGGAGCGGCCGTCGACCTGATTGCGATTCACAGTGCGGCGGAGTTCGTGCTGCCGCGTCTCAAGTCGCTTTTTAAAGTTTTCCAGCTTCTTCTTATCCATAGTTCACTTCAACCAAAAGTGCTTATGAAAGTTTTAGGACGCCCTGTCATAGGCGTCCTTGGTCATAAAGGCCAAATGGTAATAATAAGACCGGTTCTTAAGATGCGTCAACCGGGACAAAGGTAGCAATCTGCGGCGAAAAAGTAGAAAAACGACATTTGACGGAGCTGGTCGGTGAAGAAAAAGTAGTCTTCGGGGCGATTTTCGGTGCGCGGGTAAGATGCCCGCGCGACAGCCGGCAGGATGCCGCGCTTAGACGTGCTACGGCTTTCTACCGTCCTTCCAGGTGAATGTCTCCGACTCCTACATGTGCACGTAATTCGTACTTACCATCGCCGCGATATTTCAGGGTCTTGCCGAGCCAGCCGCTGGTCTCGCCGTAGCCGTCGCCGTTGACGTCGCCGATCCCGGTATCGGCGCGCACCAACCGATATCCGGTGTGTTGGGTTGCAATGCGAATATCACCCACGCCGAGGTCGAGGTCCTTGTTGCCTTCAACGTCATCGACTGTCATGTCGCCGACTTTCTGATGAACGTCGAGATTGGTGTTCTGCGGGATTTCCAACTCCACGTCGAAGTTGGTGTTCCCGCCCATCGGGGCATGGAACTCGATAGTTGCGTCATTGCCGCTGATCTTAAAGTCGACGCGAGCCTCTTTGACGTTGCGTTCGTGATGGGATTTGATCGTGTACTCGAGCTTGATCTTGTTGGAGTCGCCGCGGTGGATGTGAATATCGCCGACGGTGAAATGAACGTGGAGATAGCCACCGGAGACGAAGTCGCGAGCGTCGGAGTGAGTTTCCTCGTATCTCCAATCACTGGCCGCGCACAGCGGCACCAGCAACAGACATAAGAGCGCGACTTTACACGACGAGCGAACAAGAGCCGGTCCGGACATGGAGCACCTCGAGGCGTACGGGAGCCACTGGATGTTACGCAGGGAACGGGCCCGAAGTTCCGTCGAAATAAGCTAGCTTTTGAAGTCGGCGACGCCGTTCCATACGAGTTGGACGGCGATGGCGAGAATCAGGAAGCCGAAAATCCGGTTGATGGCGCCGACGGCGCTTGGACCGAGGCGGCGAACCAGCGGGCCTCCGAGGCAGAAGAACAGGACGACGCTTAGGGCGACGGCTGCGATGCCGATGACCATGCCAATGTAGGCGGCCTTGTCGTCGACGTGAGCTGCGAGGGCCATGACTACGCCGATCGCTCCGGGGCCTGACATCAGCGGCATAGCGAGCGGGGTCAGCGAGATGTCTTCTTTGTTTTCAGCCTCAAGACTTTCTTCGGGAGTGATGCGCGCGTGCGAGGTGACCATGCCCCAGGCGGTGTTGGCGACGATTAATCCGCCAGCGATCTTGAGGACGGGAAGCGAGATGCCGAAGAAGTAGAGGACGAAACGTCCGAAAAACAGGAACGTCACCAGAATGAGGAAGACCCAGAGGCCGGTCTTGTAGGCCGTGCGATAACGGTCGCGGGGAGCCCAGGTGGAAGTCATCGCGAAGAAAACGGGGATGCCGCCGAAGGGATCGACGATAGGAAAGAGTGCCAGGAATGTGGCTGCCGCCGAGGAAGGCAGCGTGCGCAAAATTTGTCCGAGCACGTGAGCGGAGTGCATGGTTTTACTTGTAGCTTTCCAAAGTCTTTGCGGCGCGTTCGAGCGCGGCGGCGAGGATGGCCAGTTGCTGACGAGCGCGGTCGCTGTCGCCCTTATCGAGAGCTTCGTTCACGCCCGGAATGACGACTGCGGCGTAGCCGGTGTACTCGCCTGGAGCGTAAATCGCGTGCTTAAAGAAAGGACGATGGGGCAATCCTTGCGGAACGAGTAAGGAACGTTCGGCATTGAGCAGAGCCTGGTTCAAGCGGGTTGCGTCTTGCGGAGCGTTCTTTTGTTTGGAAAGGATTTTCGCTCCGCCAGACTCGAAGTGATGGGCTGCCGCGTTGACTGCATCGAAGTCGAGGGCGTGAGCGCCGAATTTGTCCTCAGCGCGTTTGCGCGCGGCTTCAAGATAGGCGACGACTTCCTTGCCGTATTCTTCGTAGTCGTAGGGAAGGACATCGGCGTCGGCCATGCGAACGGCCTCCAGACCGAAGATGCGGGCCATCTGCTGCTCGTAGAGGAAGTCGGGATCTCCGAATTTCTTGAACCAATTGAAGTTGTCGAAGACCGAGTGATAGACGCCGTAAGGGCCGCTCGAACTCATGTCGGCGGAAGGGACTCCAAGATGCTGCAGGAACGCAGTGTAGTCGGAGCCGCTGCCGAGATCGCCGACGGGGACGTCGCTCTTGACCTGAGCGGCGGGAAGACGGCGGCTGTCGCCGATTGCCTCAGTCGGTGATTGCGTCAGGACAGGCGCTTCCGGCTGCGACGCTTTTTGCCACTGCTCGTAGACTGTTCCACCTTTTGCGCTCGGGACAAGTTTTGTTACATCGCGCACGAACTGCTTCAAGCTGGGGACGGCAGAGGCTCCGAACTTTGGTCCGGAGACCGCGACATCGACGTTGAAATATGCAGGGGAATTGCGCAGTTCGGCTTCGTGTTGCTCGACCCATTCGGTCGAACCGATCAGGCCTTCCTCTTCGCCGTCCCAGCTGGCGAAGACGAGAGTGCGGTTTGGTTTCCATCCCGAATTGAGCAACTCGCCGACTCCGTGGACGGCTTCGAGCATGGCCGCGGTCCCGCTGTTGGGATCGACTGCACCGTAAATCCAGGCGTCGCGGTGATTGCCAGCAACGACCCACTGGTCGGGGAGTTCGCTGCCCTTGATGCGGCCGATGACGTCCCACAGTGTGCGGAACTGGTAGTCCTGCTTCAGGCGCAGGTGCACCTTCGACGGGCCCGGGCCGATGTGATAGGTGAAGGGAAGCGAGCCTTGCCATTCGCGTGGAGAGTCAGGACCCGCGAGATGCTGCAGGATCGGCCAGGCGTCGTGATACGAGAGCGGAGTCACGGGAATTTTCGGGAGCTGCGCGGATTGATCGGGCGAGGTGCGCTGGGAATCGGACAGCGAAGGCGTAGAGGCGATGCCGGGAGTCGTGGGATCACCGGGGAACTCGAACATGTATCCGACGGAGCCGCGCTGCACGCCGGTATCGGGGCGCCACGGACCGTCGGGATATTTGTCGCCGCGCCGCCAGCCGTCGTCGGCGGGATCGGAGTAGATGATGACGCCGGCAGCGCCGTGCTCCTGCGCGACGAATACTTTTACGCCGCGGAAATTCTGGCCATAGCGGACGAGAACGATCTTGCCTTTGACATCGATGCCGAGCTTGTTCAGCCGTTCGAAATCTTCCGGAGTGCCGTAGTTTGCGTAGACAACTTCGGCTTCAACGTCTCCGGAAGGAGACATGCCGTTGAAAGGCATGACGACGCGAGGATCATCCTGATAGGGATCGTTGCTGACGTGCTCGCGTGTGGGGCCGTGCATGGTGGCGCCGTCGGGAGAAGTGAGGTCGACACTAATCTCGGCGGGGTAATTCATCCAGACCTTGTACTCGACAATCTCGGTGTCGAGGCCGGCATCGCGGAATTTGCCGGCGACGTAATCGGCCGTGGCTTTGTCTTCGACAGTTCCGGCCATGTGGGGAGCTTGCGTGAGCGTGCGGAGATGCTCTTCGGCGAGCTTGGCGTCAGGAACGGCGAGGAACTGTTTTTCCACGCTGGTTTCAGCGGCGGGATTGCGAAATCCGAAGATGGCAGGTGCTCCGGACGCTGCGGCGCGGCGATCGGCGCGAATCAGTGATCCGGAAAACAGAAGTGCGGAAGAAAGTATTCCTGCGAAGACAAGTCTCATGGTGTGTCGGAACCGAAGTTAGTAAGGTAGCACAGCGGGCGGCGGGCGCTAGGGACGAATCTGGCCGGTTCCGATGACTTCGTACTTGGAAGAGGTGAGTTCGGCCAGGGCGAACGGGCCACGGCAGTGCAACTTTTGCGTACTGATGCCCATTTCGGCGCCGAAACCGAATTCGCCGCCATCGGTAAAGCGGGTGGAAGCGTTCCAGTAGACGGCGGCGGAATCGACTCCGTGGAGGAACTTGCGGGCGTTGGTTTCGTCGGCGGTGATAATCGAATCAGAGTGTTTCGTTGAATACGTGTTGATGTGAGCGATGGCGGCGTCGACATTGGGCACGACGGCGATGGCCATGCAGAGTCGTAGATATTCTTCGTACCATTCCTGATCAGTAGCAGCCGCGACGGGCACTCCCGGAGCGAGCGAGCGAGATTTGGAGTCGCCGTGAAGTTCGACGCCGGCGTCGATTAACTTTTTTGCAATGCGCGGGATGTAGTCGCGGGCGATGCTCTCGTGGACCAGCAATTTCTCGGCAGCATTGCAGACTGACGGGCGCTGTGTCTTGGCGTTGATGACGATGCGGTCGGCCATATCAAAATTGGCAGAGGCATCGACGAAGATGTGGCAGTTGCCGGCTCCCGTCTCGATGACCGGAACCGCGGAATTTTGTGTGACGAACTGGATGAGGCCCGCGCCGCCGCGAGGAATGATTACGTCAACAAGTCCCCGGGCCTTGATCAGATCATGGACGGTTTCACGAGTTGACGAGTCGAGCAGTTCGATGGAGCCATCGGGAACTCCGGGAACAGCGGACATGATTTCGACCAGACGCTGGTTGCTCCTGGCGGCTTCCTTGCCTCCGCGGAGGACGATCGCGTTTCCCGTTTTTAACGCAAGCACGGCGGTGTCGACGGTGACGTTGGGGCGGGATTCGTAGATGATCCCGATGACTCCGAGGGGCACGCGGACTTTGCGAATTTTGAGGCCGTTGGATTTTGTCCATTCAGCGAGAGTTTCGCCGATTGGGTCGGGCAAAGCGGCAACGTCGCGGACGGCCCGAGCGGTTTCTTGGATGCGGGTGGAACTCAACAGCAGGCGATCGCGCATGGCGCCTTCGAGGCCGGAAGTCTCGATATCCTCGCCGTTGGCTGCCAGGATAGATTTCTCGTTCGCTTCGATCGCATCGGCAATCGAGAGCAGGAGTGTATTTTTCTGTTCGGTTGAGAGCTGGGCGAGCTTCGAGGAGGCCGTGCGGGCGCGTAGCAATTTTTCCTGCGTTGAAGCCGAGTTGGTGACTGTGGTGGGCATCAGCGAGTTTTCTGCGGAGGGAAGTAGGTTCCAATTTTACGCGCGATGCCCATGGTGATCGACCGAGGATGACGGCCGTTGACGATGGCGACGTGGACTCCGCCTTCGCTGGCGAGCTTGGCGGCGCGGAGTTTCGAGATCATGCCGCCGCGTCCTAGCGAGCTCTTGCCGTTGCATTTGGCTTCGAGTTCGGGAGTGAGCTTGCGGATGACGCGCTGAATTTTCGGCTTCTTGCGGCCGTTGGGGACCATGAATCCGTCAACGTTGGTGAGCAAGAGAAGCCAGTCTGCTTTGACTGCGGTGGCGAGAAGGGAGCTGAGTTCGTCGTTGTCACCAAAGGCGCCCTCGATTTCACGCACCGAGACGCTGTCGTTTTCATTGACGATGGGAACAGTGCCGAGAGCCAGGAGTTCGGCGAGAGCGTTTTGCAGGTTGCGGTAGCGCACGGGGGAGGTGAAGTCGTCGCTGGAGAGAAGCAGCTGCGCTACGACTTTTTTCCCGAAGAAGAGGCGCTCGTAGGTGTGCATCAGCTTGCTTTGTCCGACGGCGGCGCAAGCTTGCATGCGGGGAACATCGGTCGGGCGTTTATTGAGAGCGAGGCCCGACATTCCTGCAGCGATGGCGCCGGAGGTGACGATCAGGTATTCGTTCCTGGAGAGGTCGAACTGATCGACCATGCCCCGGAGCAGATTGATATCGATTTGCCCAGCGGGGGCAATAAGACTGGTGCCGACTTTGATCACGACGCGCATGGTTTGTGCTGGCTGTGCCGGCGCGATCAACTATGTTTCGCTGGCACGCGGCTCCGGCCTGGAGACGCGGCGCCCCGGCGGGAAGGGACAACATCTATATCGTGCCGTTAGAATGGCTTACTTGGCAAGGTGAAAAAAGTTGCGGTGGTCATCGCGGTCGTAGGGGAGATCCCTTGCGCTGGTCAAGAGACTGTTCCGAAATTCGTGCCGTCCGTTGAATCGGACTCAGTTTGTTCCACTTTCGGCCTCCCAGCGCTGACGCGCTGGGCTAACGAATGGCGCCGCTGCCGCGGTTTGGGGTGAAGTTCAAACGAAATCTAGTGATGTTGGGGCCGAATTCTTATGCCTGCTTCGAATGCTACCAGCCGCTTTTCTGATCGCGTTGAAAACTACGTTCGTTACCGACCGGGATATCCGGCGGAGGCGCTTGAGGCGCTGAAGAGTGAGTGTGGGCTTGCGTCTGCGCATGTAGTTGCGGATGTTGCGTCCGGAACCGGCATTTGGACGCGAATGCTTCTGGAGAACGGGAACTCGGTTTTCGCGATCGAGCCGAATATCGATATGCGGTTTGCCGGGGAACGATTGCTGGGTGATTCCCCAAAGTTCACGAGCATTGAGGGAAAAGCGGAGGCGACTACGCTACCGGATGCTAGTGTGGACTTTGTGACATCGGCGCAGGCGGCGCATTGGTTTGATCGCGCGCGGGCGCGGCGGGAGTTTATCAGGATTCTGAAGCCGGGTGGATGGCTGGTGCTGCTGTGGAATGAGAGGGAGATCGATTCGACTCCGTTTCTGCGCGACTACGAACAACTGCTGCTGACTTACGGAACAGATTACGAAGATGTACGGCATGAGCGGACGACCGATGCGGTGAATGAATTTTTCGATCCCGAGCCGTTTCAGTCGCGCTTGTTTGCCATGCGGCAGGAGTTTGATTATGCGGGGCTGGAGGGACGATTGCTCTCTTCTTCTTATGCTCCGGGTCCGGGGCATCCGAAGCATGAGCCGATGCTTGCGGACTTGCGGCGGATTTTTGATCGGCATGCTGACAGAGGACGCGTGAGTTTCGATTACAAGACACGCGTTTACTTCGGGCGGCTGCGGTAAAAGCTATAACCACCAAGGGCACGAAGGTTCACGAGGGTAAGCTCCCATTTCTGCCGCTCTGATACGATTTGCTGTTGTTCCCCGAGGTCCTCGTGTCCCAGGAAAAATCCTTTCATATGACTCCTGATGAGTTCCGCCGCTACGGGCATGCCGTGGTGGACTGGATTGCAGATTATCAATCGCGCATTGAATCGTTCCCTGTGTTGTCGCAGGTGAAGCCCGGGGAGATTCGTGCTTCACTACCCAAAAATCCTCCGGTGCAGGGCGAGGATTTCAGCGCAGTGCTCAACGATGTGGAGCGGCTAATCCTGCCGGGGATCACGCACTGGCAGTCCCCGAATTTCTTTGCTTACTTTCCGTGCAATGCTTCGGGGCCGGGGATTCTTGGCGATCTGGTTTCGTCCGGACTGGGTGTGCAGGGAATGCTTTGGTCGACGAGTCCGGCGTGCACGGAACTTGAGACGCATGTGATGGATTGGCTGGCGGGAATGCTCGGGCTTCCGGAGAGATTTCTGTCATCGAGCACGGGCGGTGGAGTGATTCAAGATACGGCGTCGAGCGCGGTTCTGTGTGCGCTGCTGGCGGCCCGGGAGCGTGCGACCGGATATACAAGCAATAAGAAAGGAGGGAACGGGCGGCTGATTGCCTATGCCTCGACGCAAACGCATTCGTCACTGGAGAAAGCGGCGATGATCGCAGGGATCGGGACCGAGAATCTGCGGCTGATTGAAGTCGACGAGAAATTTGCAATGAGACCGGAGGTATTGGCACAGCAAATAGAAAATGACCGAAGTGCCGGACTCACTCCGTGTTTTGTCTGTGCGACCGTAGGGACGACTTCATCGAATGCGATGGATCCGCTGGGCGCCATCGGAGAGATTTGCAAGCAGAACAAACTGTGGCTGCACATCGATGCGGCGATGTCGGGGACGGCGATGGTGTGTCCAGAGTTCCGGCACTTGCAGAGTGGAGTTGAGTTTGCGGACAGCTACGATTTCAATCCGCACAAGTGGATGGGGGCGAATTTCGACTGCAGCTGCTTCTGGGTGGCGGACCGGAAGGCGCTGATCCAGACGTTGAGCATCCTGCCGGAATATCTGCGGAATCAGGCGACGGAATCGGGGGCGGTGATTGATTACCGCGACTGGCACATCCAGTTGGGACGGCGTTTCCGGTCACTGAAGTTGTGGTTCCTGATCCGGCATTACGGTGTGGAGGGTTTGCAGCACAATGTACGCGAGCACGTGGGGCTGGCGCAGGAGTTTGCGGAATGGGTGCGACAGGACACGCGGTTTGAGTTAGCGGCTCCCGTGCCTTTAAACCTGGTTTGTTTCCGGCATAAAGCTGGGGACGCGGCGAACCAGGCGATCATGGATCGACTGAACCGCGGCGGAGATTTGTTCCTCACGCATACAAAATTGAACGGCAAGTTCACGCTTCGGCTCTCGATTGGGCAGATGCACACGGAAGAGCGACACGTGGAGAGCGCCTGGAAAAGGATTTGTGAGGAAGCTGCAAAAGTTTAGAGACATGCGCGTCAGTCCCGGCTCGCTTCCGGCTTCCGGTGAAAGCTTTCACCACAGGGAACACAGAGCTCTCGGGTATACATCTGAAAGAAGCTTTTACCGCGAAGGACGCGAAGGTAACGCCGAGGTCGCGAAGAAAGTCAAGCTCTCAGCTTAACCTCTGGGACTAATCCGCTGGCATGGGGGCTGGACGAACGACCGCTACGGTTGGCTTCTGGGCAACGCTGGCCGCTGCGGGTTCAAACCATTTGCGAACTTCCGGAAGGGCAGCCCGCATGGCGAGTTCTCCGACCTTGATCAGGTCGGCGGAGCGGCGGAAGTCATCGTAGGCGTATCCGGCGACGTCGGGTTCCACGACCAGATCAGCCGCATTGCGCCACAGAGACGCCATCGCGTCCTGAGCGATGGCGAAAGATTGACCGATAACGTCGAAAAGATGGCGCGGAGCAACTCCGTGGGACCATGTGCCTTTCAGATGGACGGCGATCACTCGGTCCGCGCCCATTTCGCGCGCCGGACGAGACGGGACGGGATGCGACAACATTCCGTCGACAAGATAGCGTCCGCGAATCTGAACCGGCAGGAACATGCCGGGGTAGGCGCAGCTGGCCCGAACGGGATCGATGATCGATCCGGAATGGAAGACCACTCCTTCGCCACTATTGAAGTCTGTAGCGGTGACCCCGAGAGGAATGCGCATGTCTTCGAAGGTCTTGCACTTCAGCGTGCGAGTGAGGAACGAGATCATGCGGTCGTTTGACGCGAAGCCGAAGCGCGAGAGAGTCCAGCGCGCAAGACTTGTGAAGCGGGTATTACGCGCGACTTCTTCCATTTCGTCGAGTGAGAGACCGCTGCAATAACACGCACCGATCAGGGCGCCGACACTGGTTCCGGTAATCACACGGACCGGGATATTTTCTTCCTCGAGAACCTTCAGAACTCCGATATGGGCGATGCCGCGGGCGAAGCCTCCGCCGAGGGCGAGTCCGATGGCGGGAGCGTGCGGCGGAGCAGGAAGTGGATCGGGCTTGCGGGAAAATTCACGTCTGAACGCCTGTACCGAGCGGATGATCTTCCCCAAACTCTTCACGGCGAACCCCACATCTCTGGCCTGGTTTGCCCGGGCCTTAAAACCCCATCTGTAAGTTAAGATGCCACATTTTGGTGCAAGGCTGTAGGGCACGAGTGTGCCAGATATGGTTACGGTGGCGAACGGTAATGGTTACTGGCGCGGCAGCAGAAGAGGTGGCGAAGTCGCTGTATTCCTGCTAAGTTGCGGACAGTATGCTGCGTGAGATTTCGGCGGGGGGAGTGGTGGTCCGGCACCGGGACGGCGACTGGTGGACGGCTGCGATCGAGTTGCCGGTCGAAGCCCCTGGAGCCACGAGCGGGGGGAGACGGGCCGCTCTTAAGAAGGGCAAGGCTGTGTTGTGCCTGCCAAAAGGGCTGGTAGATCCGGGCGAGAAGGCGCTGGAAGCCGTTTTGCGCGAAGTGCGGGAAGAAACCGGCATTACCGGAGTTCTGGTCACAAAACTTGCAGACATTAAGTACACATATGTACGTACATGGGGCGACGGCGAGCGAGTGTTCAAAATCGTTACCTTTTACCTGCTGCGATATGAGTCCGGGGAGATTGACGATATTTCCCACGCGATGAGGATCGAAGTAGAGCGCGCAGTCTGGGTGCGGCTGGAGGATGCACCGAAGCTGCTGGCGTACAAAGGGGAGAAGCAGATGGCCAAGCAGGCGCTGGAGTATGTCAGGGCGCACCCGGAGTTGAGGGTCGACGCTGGATAAAGAGGCCGATTCGGATTACCATTAGTTCACTTCACAAGTCATCCGGGGCCAAACACCCTCCGATAGCAAGTTCAGCATGCCAGTGCCCGAACGAAACCACCACGAGATCCATTCTTGAGGCGAGACTATGAAGCACATTCATCGAGTTGCGATTTTAGGCGCAGGAACCATGGGTGCGCGCATTGCTGCGCATTTCGCGAATGCGGGCGTTCCGAGTTATTTGTTCGACATTGTTCCGCCGGATGCAGATGGTTCGGCCCGTAACAAGATCGCTGCGGCTGGGCTGGATGCGGCAAAGAAGTCGAAGCCGGCCGCCTTTATGGACGCGTCGCTGGCGAAGTTGGTGACGGTCGGAAACTTCGACGACGATCTGAAGACGTTGGTCGATGTGGATTGGATCATCGAAGCGGTGGTGGAGAATCTGGAGATCAAGCGCAGTCTGCTGAAGAAAGTGGAGGCGATCCGGAAACCGGGGACCATCATCACGACGAATACCAGCGGGTTGCCGGTGGGGAAAATTGCGGAAGGATTTTCGGAGGATTTCCGGCGGATGTGGTTTGGGACGCACTTTTTCAACCCGCCGCGCTACATGCGGCTGCTGGAATTGATTCCGACGCCGGAATCGGATCGCGGGGCAATGGAAGCGATCTCACATTTTTGCGACGTGAGATTAGGAAAAGGCGTAGTCGTTGCGAAGGACACGCCCAACTTTATTGGCAATCGCATCGGGACCTTCTCCGTGCTGAACGTCATTCGGCTCATGCAGGAGATGGGGCTCACGATCGAAGAGGTCGATGCACTGACCGGGCAGGCCGTGGGATGGCCGAAGTCGGCGACCTTCCGCACGATCGATCTGGTCGGGCTGGACATTCTAGGACATGTGGTCGGGAATATGACGACGAACGTCCACGACGAGCGAAGCGAACTGCGGCTGCCGGACTTTTTTAACCGCATGCTGCAGAACAAGTGGCTGGGCGATAAGACGAAGGGCGGGTTTTACAAGAAGGTGAAAGGCGGCAAAGGACACGAAGACGAGCGGCTCGCGCTGGATTGGAAGACGCTGGAATATCATCCGCGGCAGAAGCCGAAGTTTCCGGCGCTCGACATGGCAAAAAATGTCGAGGAAACCGGGGCTCGGCTCCGCATGCTGCTGGGGATGGACGGCGGCGGTCCGCAGAAAGGCGATCGTGCAGGCGCGTTCTTGTGGGCGGCGCTGAGCGATCTGTGGACGTATGCGGCGAACCGCGTGCCGGAAATTTCAGATTCGATTGTCGAGATCGATCGCGCGATGAAGCTTGGCTTCAATTGGGAACTTGGCCCGTTTGAACTGTGGGACGCCGCGGGAGTGGAGGCAAGCATTGCCCGCATGAAAAAAGAAGGGAAGCCGATTGCTCGCAATGTGGAGAAACTGCTCGCGTCGGGGCAGAAATCTTGGTACGTCGATGATGCGAAGTCGGCATCCGGCAAGAAGTATTTCGATCTGAGTAAAGGAACATATGAATCCGTCGCCGTTCCCGATGGCGTTTGGTCGGTTACAGTCGCGAAGAAATCGAATTGCGTGGTGAAGAAAAATTCCGGCGCGTCGCTGGTTGATTTGGGAGGCGGTGTCGGGTGCATTGAGTTCCATAGCAAGATGAACACGCTGGGAACCGACATCATCACCCTGATTGCGCAGTCGCTGAAGCCCGGCGGTCCGGGAGACAACTTTGATGCGTTCGTGATTACGAACGACGCGACGAACTTCTCGGTGGGCGCCAACCTGATGCTGCTGCTGATGAGCGTGCAGGAAGAGGAGTGGGATGATGTCGATCTGGTGATCCGGCAGTTCCAGGGGATGACGCAGGCCATCAAGTTTTCACCGAAGCCGGTGGTGTCGGCGCCATTCGGATTGTGCCTGGGTGGTGGAACGGAGATTTCCCTGCATGCGGCAGCGCGGCAGCCGCATGCGGAGCTTTATACCGGGCTGGTGGAAGTTGGAGTCGGGTTGCTGCCCGGAGGTGGAGGATGCAAAGAGATGCTGCTGCGGGCTGTCGACACTGCCGCGGCGTCGCGGGGGAAATCTTCCGGAGAGGCATTGGCGGGTTCCGTTGAGATGATGGAGGCGATGAAGAAGAGCTTCGAGACGATTGCGACGGCGAAGGTGGCGACCTCGGCGCATGAGGCGCGTGGATTGGGATTCCTTACAGACTCGGACGGAATCACCATGAATCGCGAGCGGGTGCTCTCGGATGCAAAGGCACGAGCGCTGGAGTTGGTGCGCGCGGGATATGAGCCGCCGATGCCGCGAACGGACATTCCGGCGCCCGGAGAAAGCTTGCTGGCTGCGCTCAAGATGGGAGTACATCTTATGCGGCAGGGAGATTTCATCACCGAGTACGAGGTGAAACTGGGCGGGAAAATTGCGGAGGTGCTGTGCGGGGGAACTGTGACTCCGGGGACGCCGGTGAGCGAGCAATATGTCCTTGATCTGGAGCGGGAAGGATTCAAGTCTCTGTGCGGAGAGCGCAAGACGCAAGAGAGGATTCAGTACACGCTGAAGACCGGTAAGACGTTGAGGAATTAGTCATGAGTCGAGTTGCGGCGATTACGTTAGCTTCGCTTCTTTTTGCATCAACGGCAGCCTGGGCGCAAAAGGACGTTCCCGAGGAGGAGACTGCGCCAGATGTTCCGGATGCGATTGCCGTGGCTCAGGGTTTGCAGCCGGTGATGTTTGTACGCGCTTCCGGATCGCAGGTTTACACGTGTCAGGCCGATGCTGCAGGCAAATACAGCTGGATACTGAAGGGACCGGAAGCCGAGTTGAAGGATCGCAAAAACAAGGTTATCGGGCAGCATTCGGCCGGCCCTACATGGAAGTTAAAAGATGGCAGTGAAGTTACGGGGAAAGCCGCAGCGCAGGTGGACTCGCTGGATGACGAGTCGGTTCCCTGGTTGTTGCTCGACGTCGTGAGCAATTCCGGCAAAGGTGCGCTTGCGAAGGTGACCAAGATTCAGCGGGTGCATACGCATGGCGGGAAGCCCGGGAACGATCCATGCGATGAAGCACACAAGGGTACGGAAACGAAGAGCCAGTACACAGCGGACTATTACTTTTTTACGCCGAAGTAAGGCGTCTTTTTGGTTCTGCTTTCCGGCTTTCGGCTTCGAAACGTCGAGAGGCGCGGAGATTGCGGGTGGAAGGGCAGGATTCCCTGCCGACAGCGGGCGGGTCGCCGACGCTAGGGGTGCATCTAATTAGTACGGCGGATTGGAGAGAATATGCGGGACGTCGTGATTGCATCATCAGTTCGGACTCCGGTAGGGCGGGCATTCAAGGGGACGCTACGGGCGACGCGTCCGGATGAGTTGGCGGCAGTTGCGGTCAAGGGAGCGCTCGAGCGCGTGCCGCAACTGGATGTGAAGGAGATTGAAGACGTCATTTTTGGCTGCGCCATGCCTGAGGCGGAACAGGGAATGAATGTCGCGCGAATTGCGTCACTGCGGGCGGGGCTGCCGGTCGAGGTTTCGGCGCTGACGATTAATCGATTCTGTTCGTCCGGATTGCAGGCGATTGCGATGGCTGCAGAACGAATCATGGCGGGCGGTGCGGAAGTGATTGTTGCGGGCGGTACGGAGTCCATGTCAATGATCCCGATGGGCGGACACAAGATCTCGCCGAATCCGTGGCTGGTGGATCATTATCCGGATGCGTATCTCTCGATGGGATTGACGGCCGAGCGGGTGGCGCAGCGTTTTGGGATTACGCGCGAGCACGCGGACCAATTCTCGCTGGGAAGCCATCAGAAAGCGCTGGCCGCGATTCAGGGCGGAAAGTTTGCGGATGAAGTTGTGCCGGTGCCCGTGAGCTTCAGCACGCCAAATGGATCGAAGCCGAAGCGGCAGGAAATCGTGTTCAAGATCGATGAAGGGCCGAGAGGGGATACATCGCTCGAAGCACTTTCTTCGCTCAAGCCTGCATTTCATGTGAAGGGAACTGTGACGGCGGGCAACTCGTCGCAGATGTCGGACGGAGCCGCGGCGGCCATAGTCATGTCGGCGGAGCGGGCGCAGGCGCTCGGGATCAAGCCGCTGGCGCGGTATGTTTCATTCGCGACGGCGGGATACAAGCCGGAAGAGATGGGGCTTGGACCTGTTTTTGCCATTCCGAAAGCGTTGAAGATGGCCGGGCTGAAGCTGGCGGACATCGACGTTATCGAGTTAAATGAGGCATTCGCGGCGCAGTCGCTCGCGGTGATCAAGGAAGGCGGACTGGATCCCGAGAAAGTGAATCCAAATGGTGGAGCGATCGCGTTGGGACATCCGCTCGGATGCACTGGGGCCAAGCTGACGGCGACAGTCGTTCGCGAGATGAAGCGGCGGAACGCTCGCTATGGCATGGTGACGATGTGCGTCGGTGGAGGCATGGGGGCGGCGGGCATTTTCGAAAGCGTCTAGCGGACGGAGCTATAATTTCTGTATCAAGAGAGGCCTCTATGTCTAGCGTTCGCCTCCTCGTCGTAGTCTCGCTCATCTGCTCGGCATCAGCTCTTGCGCAGACCCAGAACGATAGACTGATGGCTTTGTCATTCCAGGTCGGCCCAAGCGCAGCGCAGAAACCTCCCATTCAGTTCAGGATCGATGAACTAAGTGATCCGTTCCTCGTTCAGAACAATACAGAACATGAGAAGCTGTTGCTTGAACCATTTGTGGTAACTCGGAATGACGAAATCACGCTGAAAAGCGATGGTGATTCGAGAATTGTGATTGCGGGCAGCAGAATCGTTGTCCCGGGCCAGCCAGAAGACTCTTTGTGCTATGCAATTCGCAGTTACGTGGTCGCACGCGACAGCAAGAATTCGGACTCTGTGCATCCTGTGGGATATACAACTTGCGTGCCCGCGAACCGATATCAGCTACGAACGACGGTAGAGCGTCAAACTTCTGAGCGCTAGGCTGCGCCTACCATTCGCCGGCGTCCGGCATTAGAATTGAAGCACACGACCGCCGCGTCTTCCGAGACACGGCGGTTTCTTTCGGGGGATAGATGATGGCCACCACCGCAGTTCCGAAAAGCAAAATTTCCGGCGGCAGCTTCCTGCTTGAGACCCGGCAGCCTGACGAGGTTTTCACGCCTGAGGATTTCAGCGAACAACATCAGCTCATTGGACAAACGACCGAAGAGTTCGCCATGAACGAGATCGTGCCCAACATCGAAAAAATCGAGCACAAGGATTTTTCGGTGACGCGCGAGCTGTTGAAGAAAGCGGGAGAGCTCGGGTTGAGTTCGGTGGAGATTCCTGAAGCCTACGGCGGGTTGGAGATGGATAAGGTCACGGCGGCAGTGATCGCCGACCACATCGCGAAGTACGCGGGGTTTGCGACAACCTGGGGTGGACACACCGGAATTGGAACGCTGCCGATTGTGTACTTCGGGACCGAAGAGCAGAAGAAGAAATATCTGCCGCGGCTGGCGTCGGGAGAAATCGTTGGGGCGTATGCGCTGTCGGAGTCGACCTCCGGTTCGGATGCCATGAATTGCCGCACGCGCGCCGTGCTCTCGCCCGACGGCAAGCACTACGTTTTGAACGGCGAGAAGATGTGGATCACCAACGCCGGGTTTGCCGACTTGTTTACGGTGTTCGCAAAGATCGATGGAGAGAAGTTCTCCGCGTTTCTGGTCGAGCGAATTTTTCCGGGATTCTCGATCGGGGCCGAAGAGCACAAGATGGGCATCCGGGGATCGTCGACCTGCCCGATCATTTTGAATGACTGCAAAGTTCCAGCTGAGAATTTGCTGGGAGAAGCGGGCAAGGGACATCTGATCGCGTTCAACATCTTGAATATCGGACGCTTCAAACTGGGCGCGATGTGCGTGGGCGGCGGACGAGTCTCGATGGAGAACGCCATCGGATATGCCAAGCAGCGGAAGGCATTCAATAAGGTCATCGCGGATTTCGGACTGGTGCGCGAGAAGATCGCGAACATGGCGACACTGCTTTATGTGGGCGAGTCGCTGGTTTATCGCACGGTCGGATTGATGGACGCCGCTCTCAGCGAAGTGGATAAGACGGCGGCCGATGCCGCGAAGCAAACTCTGAAAGCCATCGAGGAATACGCGGTCGAGTGCTCGATCATCAAGGTGTGGGGCTCGGAGATGATCGACTACGTCGTCGATGAGACGGTGCAGATCTATGCCGGATACGGGTTCGTTGAAGAATATCCGGCGGAGCGGGCGTATCGCGATGCGCGCATCAATCGCATCTTCGAAGGCACGAACGAGATCAACCGGCTGATTATTACGGGATTTCTTCTGAAGAGGGCGATGACGGGCCAGTTGCCGCTGATGCCTGCGATCAAGAAGTTGATGGATGAGGTGCTTTCGGGGCCATCGACGGGCGAAGAATTCGAAGGCGCGCTCGCCGAAGAACGCAAACTGGTCGCGCAGGCGAAGAAGCTGGGACTTTTTGCCGCGGGTTCGGCTACGCAGAAGTATATGCAGGCGATCCAGGATCAGCAGGAGGTCATGGGCGCAATTGCCGACATGACGATCGAAACGTATGCGATGGAATCGGCCGTGCTGCGCGCGCAGAAAATCGTCGAGAGCAAGGGCGAGACGGGAGCGGCTCTGCCGGTGGCGATGACTCGCGTCTATCTCGCGCAGGCCATGGAGAAGATCGAGTCGGCGGCGCGGAAGGTGATTGCGGCCGTCGCCGATGGCGACATGCTGCGAACACAGTTAGCGATCCTGCGGCGGCTTGCGAAGTATGAGCCGTTCAACACCGTCGAACTCCGGCAGCAGATCGCGCAGAAGATGATTGAGCGCGGGAAATATACGCTGGCGTAGACCAGACTCAAACCTTTGTCATCCTGAGGCTCGCGTTTTTCGGGCCGAAGGACCGATGCAGTTGCTGGCATCATCGATGCTGTCGGCGAGTGCACAGGTTTCGCGCAAAAAACGCGCTCAGGATGACAAGTCTTTGTGAGCCCCAAGGTGACAACTCCTGGCGAGTCTGGTACGACTATTCCGATGAAATTGCCCAGAGTGGTCCGCTTCCTGCTCGTTTTATCTTTACCCTCCGCCCTATTCGCGCAAACAAACTCCACTCCTGCCAAAGATTCCGCGACTTTTGATCCCGATGGCACTGCGCAGATTACGCGCGTGGTGCCGATGCCCTCGACTGTGAGTACGGAGGCGCAGACCTGGCTTGAGTCATTAACGCACACGACTCCCGGACCGGAGACATTGGCGGAACGGCGGGCGCGTACCGACGTCTGGCGCGCGCAGGATTCGGCTGAGGCGCGTCGGTTGTATCCCGTGAATGTTGAGGGAACTAATACGGCAGGTGTGCGGACGGACATCATCACTCCGCTATCGATGCCGGCAGAGAATCGCGGGCGGGTGCTGATCAATCTGCATGGCGGCGGATTCAACTCGGATTCCGGATCGCTGATCGAAGGCGTCCCGATTTCGAACTTGGCGAAGATGAAGGTCGTCTCGGTTTACTACCGCCTTGCTCCAGAGAATCCGTTCCCTGCGGCCGTGGACGATGTTGTCGCGGTCTACAAAGAACTGCTCAAGACTTACAAACCGAAGAGCATCGGAATTTTCGGAACGTCGGCTGGAGCCATTCTGACCGCAGAAGTTGCTGTGAAACTCAAGCAGCTGGGTCTGCCGCTGCCAGGAGCGCTGGGGATGTTTTCTTTGCTGTCTGATTTCAGCCGCGTCGGGGATTCCAGACAACTGTTTACGCTGAATGGCTTTCCGGGTCAGATGCAGCCGATGGATGAAAAGCATCTCGACGATCAATACGTCGGGAAGACGGATCGCAGGGACCCTGTGCTGTCGCCGTTCTGGGGAGATCTGCAGGGCATGCCGCCGAGCCTGCTCGTCACCAGCACGCGCGATATCCTGCTGAGCGATACGTCAATTTTTCATCGGGCGCTCTTGCGTGCGGGAAACGACGCGCAATTAGTCGTATTTGAGGCCTTGCCGCATGCCTTCTGGTATCACTTCCAGTTGCCGGAGACGAAAGAGGCGCTGGAGTTGATGGCGAAGTTCTTCGAGGACAAGGTGGCGAAGTAGTTCTATTTGATGTCCTCCGCCGGAATCTCCATGTAACTCACAAACGCCAGTTGCTTGCTGTCTGGGGACCACGATGGGACGTTGATCGTCCCCTGTCCGCCGAAAAGCTTCGCCAGCACGGTAATCTTCTTGTCGGAAAGTGACATCAGGCGCAGCATGACGTTCTTGCTTCCCGGATGTCCCTGCACATCGGCTTCGTAGGTGAGAAAGACCATCCACTGGCCATCGGGCGAGATGTGCGGGAACCAGTTGTTCAGGTCGTCGGAGAAGACTTGCTCCTGATCGCTGCCATCGGGCTTCATGCGCCAGATCTGCATGTGTCCCGTGCGCTCGGAGTTGAAGTAGATGTACTTGCCGTCGGGAGAATATTCCGGGCCGTCATCTAATCCTTTCGCGGTGGTCAGCTGCGTTTCTTCGCCACCCGCGGCCGGGATCGCGTAAATATCGAACTCGCCGTTGCGCTGGCCGACGAAAGCTAGTGTCTTTCCGTCGGGCGACCAACCGTGCCAATACGAGGGCCACTTGTCGGTCATCCTGTGAGGCGTCCCTCCGCCGATCGGCAGCAAGTAGACCATCGACTCTTTGTCGCCCTGTGAGTTGTCGCTGATGGCGAGTTGCGTCGCGTCGGGCGAGATGCCGTGGTCATTGTTGCAGCGGTTGGCGAAGCCGGTGTCGATCAACGTGGGCTTGTCGCTGCCGACAGCGAGGCGCTGAATGTGGCCCTCCTGGTTGAAAAGAAAATAGCTGCCGTCGCGGCTCCAATTCGGAGCCTCGAAGTGTTCCTTGGCCAGATATGCGACGCGGCGGTCGGCAGAGGCGATGGTAACCGTTTCCAGCGTGCTGTAAAGAACCGGAGTGCCCGTGGCCGGAGCGGGCTGCTTTAGGTCGACATTCGAGAAGACAGCTTTCTCAACGACATCTTTGTCATGGGAGCAGACGCCGAGGCCTACATAGAACGTTCCCTGGAGAGGGATTCGCAACCATCCGCCAGCGACCTGCGGTTCGCCTCCATCAGCTGCGAGAGACATGTAGACATAATCGCCGCGCTTGGCGATGCGCAGCCGTTTCGGAGCAGAGAGATTTGACTGGACTTCACGGGTGACGATGCCTTTCTCATCGCGGAATTGCAGCGAGGTCAATCCACTCGCGTGCAATGCGACGTCGGCGTAGACGGAGTCGGCATCTAGATTCTGGCGAAGCATCAGGGCGGCTTTCTTGTGCTCCTTGCCGGTTTTGGTCAAAAAGCTGATATCTGCGGTAAGCGTGACATCCCCTGACATCTTCTTCCAGACGAACTGGAAGGCGTCGTTGGAAAACCACATATTCTCGCCGCTGCCGGAGATCGTGTAAGTCTTGGCTGCCGGATCGTACTCGACCGAGCCGGGATGCAGGACGGTGCCAACGTCCGAATGAGATTCGAAGAGGCCGAGTGAGTTTTGCGCGGCGCTGGCGGGAATGAGAATTGCCATGAACAGGAATAAGGAGATCGAGTGCAGAAGGAGAGGCGACTTTTTCATGATCGATGCACCTACTGAAACTGAAAAAGATAGTTGCTGAAACAACTGAGGATTGTAACGGGAAGCGAGATACACGGAAATAGCCGTGACGGAAATCACCGCCGACAGGTGATGGGTGAACGGTAGCTGTACCAATCTGGGCGCAATTCTGGTACAACGTTGCGCATGAGAACCCGCACTGTTTTATTTCTTGCAATTTTCTCAGTGGTAAGTCTATGCAGTTCTCTCTTTTCGCAAGACAACAAGTCCGTCTCCGCCGGTCTGGCGATGACGCCTCCGATGGGATGGAACTCGTGGAACAAGTTTGCCTGCAATGTCAGCGAAGACATGATCAAGAGCATGGCAGACGCGGTGGTGAAGTCCGGGATGAAAGATGCCGGATACATGTACGTGAATATCGACGACTGCTGGCAGGTGAGCCGCGACGAAAAGGGCAATATTGTTGCCGATCCGCAGCGCTTTCCGCATGGGATGAAGGCCCTGGGCGATTACATTCATTCTCTCGGACTGAAGTTTGGAGTTTACTCAGACGCGGGATCGAAGACTTGCGCAGGGCGTCCAGCTGGACTTGGCCATGAGTATCAGGATGCGATTATGTATGCATCGTGGGGCGTGGATTATTTGAAGTATGACTGGTGCAACACGACTACGCAGGACGCGAAAGCCTCGTACGCGAATATACGCGCGGCGCTCGATGCGTCGGGGCGACCGATTGTGCTGAGCATCTGTGAGTGGGGTAAAGCCAGTCCGTGGCTATGGGGCAAAGAAGTTGGCGGTAATCTCTGGCGCACGACCGACGACATCTCCGATCATTGGTCCGGCAAGCCGAAATGGCCGGACGGCGGCTGCTGTGCCAACAGCGTACTTTCCATCCTTGACGAGCAAGTGGGAATTTACTCCTACGCCGGACCGGGACACTGGAACGATCCCGACATGTTGGAAGTTGGCAATGGCGGTATGACCGACAATGAGTATCGCTCGCACTTCACCCTGTGGGCGATCCTGGCCGCGCCTTTGATTGCCGGGAATGATTTGCGCGACATGCGTCCGGAGATTCGCGACATTCTCACCAATAAAGAAGTGATTGCCGTGGACCAGGATCCGCTCGGGCGCGAGGGCCAGAGAGTCGCGAAGAATGGCGACCTGGAAGTCTGGGCCAAGCAGATGAAAGATGGTAGCCGCGCCGTGGTGCTGCTGAATCGCGGTGAATCGGAACAGGAGATCACGGCGAACTGGGAAGACATCGGTTATCCGCGGACGATCAGCGCTTCCGTGCGCGATTTGTGGCAGCACAAGGATCTCGGAAAATCGACTGGAAAATTCTCGGCGAGAGTGCCGGCTCATGCAGTGGTGGCAGTCAACGTAAAACCTTGAACCACAGAGGACACAGAGGGACACAGGACTCGTGCCCCAACGTTTGACTACACGGATTTCTTCAGTTCTTCCATCACGCTCTGGATCAGTTCCTTCGCGTCGGTCAGGTTCTTCATGATCACCTGAATGTCCATGACCGGCTTGCCCGGCCAGCGCTGGCTTTGGCAATAGACGCCGTGCTGGCCGACCAGCGCCATCGCGTCCGTGATCGCATCCATAGTGACGGCGAGCCGCCCGCGCGGAACCCCCATCATGGTTTCGTGGTGCTCCAGTTCTTCCTGCTTCTCATCGAATACTGGCATGATGCGATTGTAACTGCGCCGATCGGTGGAGCATAATTGCACTCGGTTAAAACGCGGTTCTTAATGAAGGAGGAGTATGAAGAGTCAGCTTTCTCGCTTTGTTTCCGTCGCCATTGCAGTCGTCTTTCTTTCCACGTTGGTTTTCTCGCAAATGGGAAAGAGCCGTCCCAGCCCGGCGGCCTCGGCCACCTGCGATCTCGGCAGCGGCCAGACGATCAAGACCGATTATTCGAGCCCACGCGTGAAGGGCCGCAAAATTTATGGCGAACTGGTTCCCTTCGGCGAAGTTTGGCGGACCGGCGCCAACGAAGCGACCACCTTCGTGGCCAGCTCCGCAGTCACCGTTGGGGGAAAAAGCGTTCCGGCGGGCGCTTACACCATCTTCACCGTTCCCAACGCCGATAAGTGGACGCTGATCATCAACAAGAAAACTGGCGAATGGGGTATCCCGTACAAATACGAGAGCGATGAGTTGGCGCGCGTTGACATGAAGGTTTCGAAGCTGCCATCGCCGGTCGAAGACTTCAAAATCTCCTACGTCAAATCCGGGAGCGGCTGCACCATGAACATCGATTGGGAAACGACGCGCGCCTCGGTCGATATTTCAGGGAAGTGACAGAGTGGTCGTCGCGCCGCGGGCAGCCTTTGCCTTGAGATCGACGGCCCCGTGCGATTGGAAAGCCTCAATGAGAGCCCTGCAGGTGGTCAAAGGCCTGCTGGGCTTCTTTCATTTCAGGATCGAGCTTCAAAGCCTGTTCATAAGCTGCGAGCGCATCGCGGCGCCGCTGGGCCTGCTCCAAAGCGCGACCCAGATATAAGAAGTTTTCGGCCGTAGCATCCAACTGCACAGAGTGCGACAGGTCGCGCATCGCATCCTGCAGATTCCCCTCTTTCTGCTCCAACAATCCCAGGCCGAGCCATGCACTCGATTGATCAGAATTAAGATGCAGAGCGTGTTCGAAGCTCTCGCGCGCGCCGGCGTCCTCGCCCAGCGCCCGTTGTGCTGCGCCGAGATTGGCATAGGTTTGAGCCAGCAGACCAGCATCGGAAGTCAGCGCAATAACCGATTGATATTGCTCGACGGCGTCGTTCAGCCGGCCGTGCGTTTGGAAATAAACCCCGAGATTGTTGTGGCTCATGGGATCGCGCGGATCGATCTGTGAAGCCGCCTCAAAATGCGGGAAGGCAGCATCGGGCTTGCCTTCACGCAAAAGCGCCCCTCCGAGATTATCCTCAGCGACGAAATTATTTTTCGTGACTTCGAGCGCGTGCGCCCACAAGCCATAGCTGTTTTGCCAGTAGCCGATTTGGCGGTGAGTGACGACCGCAAGCGCGACGAGAATTATGCAAGCGGAAACCAGCGCGGCGGCCACATTAACTTTTTTTGCAGTCACTAAATCGCCCGCGCCAAAGGCCACCATCACGAAAATTCCCATCAGCGCGATATAGGCGTAGCGGTCCGCCATCGCCGCTTCGCCCACTTGCACCAGG
>DASYZA010000333.1:0-10533 GCA_035946775.1 Candidatus Sulfotelmatobacter sp.
GCTGAGCGGCTCCAGGGAACTACTGGACTTTCCGGGGTCGCGTGCCCCTTGAGAACCACCACGAATTTGCGCATAGGCCGAAAGATCCAGACAGATCACAACTTCGTGCCCGGCATTTTCGATCTCGGAAGCGATTCCTTCGAAACGGCCGCTGGCGCACACCGCTTCATTCATGATGTGGTCCAGTTCCTCGCGATAGCGGCCGCGCATAATCACCGCGGCGGCGGCGTTTCGCAGCTCCTGCGTCAACTGCGCCATCGGCTCTCCGGCTGGCCGGGTTGGCATCAGATCGTTCGTACTCAGCGCCACAACCCCCTCACTGGTACGAACCCGAATTCTGATATGCGGCACGAGCGAGCTGAAAACATTCCCCCCGGAAGCGCGAAGCCTGTTCATGGCCGATTGCACGCGAGGATCGCGATCGATCTCAGCCTTGAGAGACTGCAGCGCTTCATGGAACGCAGGGCTGTTGCTCAGCGCCTCTTCGGCGGCGCTTTCCATCTTCTCTAACATCACCCGCATGTTCTTTTCGTCAATCATAATGATGTAATCGGCCTGTTTTTACGATTGTCGCTTTGGCCATCCAACCGCAAAAGTGACAACAGGTCGTGTCCCAGGGATTGCTCTCTCTCTGGATGATGCTTCTGCGCCCGCAGTTCATAACGCAAAGCCCCCAGACCTCGACCATTTTTCCCGTAGGCCGGCACGCGACGGACTGCGATATGCAATATTGATTTTAGGGAGACTGAACGATGAATGAAGAAGTACCGCAGAGAAGTGTGTCCGTTCTGTTACCTATGTCTCCGGAACGGACAGTGAAAATCTGGAGCCGACGAGCGGACTTGAACCGCTGACCTGCCGATTACGAATCGGCTGCTCTACCAACTGAGCTACGTCGGCTTTCGGTTTACTTTGTTCAGTTTACCAGACCAGTAGGCTCTGGCTGCTGCACAACTGCTGCACGGTGGATTTTCCGCTCAAGCTGTTTCATGGCATCCTTCACGTCTTCGCGGACGGTCTTGATGTAGAACCGCTGTGTGGTTCCAACGTCCGTGTGACGCAAAATTGCTTGGATCACGGTGTCCGGGATGCCGAGCCTCTTGAGATTCGTCGCCAAACCTCGACGATAGGCTTGCCATCCCTTCCACTGGAGTTCGTTTGCCCTAAACACTGGCTTGATTATACGGTCGGCGAGATTGTCCAAATCCAACGCCCCGCCAATCGTGTTCGGAAATATCCAGCCACTCGCGGTTTCGGGCTTGACGGCGTCTAGGAGAACGCGAAGAGACTGGATGATGGGCACGACTCCGGGGTCTTCTTCATCCTCGTGAGTCTTGGTCTCATCGTTAAGATGGGTTCGCCAAACGGAACGTCGGATGTTGAGAATGTCCCCATCATCGTCTTCCCACCATTGTCCTCGGATTTCCCCCTCCCGAAGCCCAGCGAATGCCGCCATGCCGATCACCGCCCGGACAACACCCTGACTGATTTCGGGTGTGTACGGACCGTCCTCGGTCGAGATGACAATCGGCTGTTTGCCGGAGAAAAGCTCAAGATGCTTTTCGACTTCCTCAAGCGTGTACGCAAGGCGCTTCCGGCCATGCTTTTTGCCTTTTGGAATGGTCACTCCGGTCATCGGATTTACGCCATCGTAGATGCCCTTGCGCTTCGCGAAGGTGAACATGGCGGAAAGTGTGACCTTGATGTGCTGATACGTACCGTGAGCCAAGTCGTTAGTGTCCTTCTTGTTCGCGGTCTCGATCTCACTCATAAGGCTTTCACCATCCACCGTCCGGAAGTCCCTGACCCTGCCTCTCACTTGATCTTTGATATGGCAGCGCCAAGAATCCTTGTACCCCTTCACGGTTGACCGTTTCAATCTCGCGGTGATAGCCGGGAGATAGACATTCTCGAAGAAGTCCACAACTGAGACACCCGCGTTCGGCAAATTAGCCGTGCGGTTCACTCTTTCCATGAACTCCTTCTTCAGGGGGACCACCTCACTCCTCTTAGGGTAATCCTCCGTGCTGGCCAACCTGTGTGCGACCGGGTTCTTCGCTCCGTGCTCACGATACCTAACGTACCAAGCACCGTGATCTTCGTACAGACTACCTTCCTGATTGCTACGTCGCTGCGTCTTCATTCAATGGTTCCTCCATTTCTTGAAGACCCAGCCTTGCGTTGTGTGTTGTTGCCAGTGCGACGGCCAAGCCAAGCATTCATCGCTGGGCTACCCCAGAGGTAGCGTCGATGTTTGCCCAGCCGAAAAATGGGCAGCGGGTCAGAAGTGCGTGACCGCTTGCTTTGATCGACAACCCAAGATTCCTTGACCTTGAGCCGCTGCGCTAGCTCAGCGGATGTTAGCACTTCGTAGTCGAATTCAGAAGAACTGTTGCGCATTTGAGACCGCCATCAAATTCTTCTGAAGTATGGCTGCCATCAATGCGCCAAGCATTAACAGTTAGAGGTTGAATAGACCACGCGAGAACAGAATCTCGCCATTGGAATCGAGGACGATCAGGAGATCGTCCTGTTCTTTTTTCGGCCTCGGCGGTTTTCCCTTTCCGGGGAACTTGTTTTGATAAGGTTTCACACTCAGAACTCGGTATCTCTTTTTGCGAAGATGCACGAGGCTCAAAGACATTCGAATGTAGTCTGAAGCATAAGGATACTGTTCCTCGAAGTCCCCGACCTCTTTGGCTAGCTGCGGTGCGTTGATCTGAGAACTCACAATCGAGAGAAGGTTTGACATTTGCCCACTGTTGCAAGAACCAGTTGCTGCTGCTATGGCGTACGGCTATGAAGCGGAGAAGTTGAGCGGGAATCTTCTCGTTTTCGATTTGGGGGGTGGCACGTTTGACACCACAGTTCTGACCGCCAAAGAAGGCCGTCTGGTGGTGGTCGGTCATTCTGGTGATGACAAGCTGGGTGGCAAGGAATATGACTGGGCGCTCGTAGAGGTCATCGCCAGCAAGGTCAGGAAGGAATATGGAGAACAGGGCTTATCTCGGCGCGAGCCTAAGGCGCTCGCGGCCTTTGCACGATTGAAATACTTGGCTGAAGACGCGAAAAAGAACCTTTCAATGGCTCCTGTATGTCCAGTTGAGGTTAACCGCCTTCAACACTTTGAGCAGATCGATACGGTTGTAGATATTAGCCGGGAGGATTTATACCATGCGACGGAAGGGCTAACGCGCAGGTGTATCGAGATTAGCTCTCGACTGCTACGAGATTGCCGACTGTCAGAAACGGCGGTTGAAAATGTGTTGGTTGTTGGCGGGCCTACCAGAACTCCATATATTCAAGAGCAAGTAAAAGCACACTTCGGAAAACTCGAAAGCCGCATAGACCCGATGACTGTGGTGGCGCGAGGGGCTGCGCTGTACGCATCCACACAGCGAATTCCGCAGGGTCATCGCAGCCAAGGGTCGCGGTCCGCTGGTGTCCTAGAAGTGAAAGTCGCCTACAATCCGGTTTCATCGGATTCGGACGCAGAGGTCGGAGTCGCGATAACCCCAGTTCCCCAGAATGCAAGTGTGGTTATAACCCGCGCTGATAAAGGATGGCATAGTGGATCGATACCTCTGCCGAGTACCGGGAAGGTGTTAACTACCGTAGTTCTTCGTGCCCGAAAAGCGAATGCCTTCGACGTTGAAGTTTTGGATGCAAAAGGAAACCGATTCCCGACGAACGACGGATCATTCACTATCACGCAGGGGCTTGCTCCTGTGCAAGCTACGACTTCCAGAGCGTTCTCCGTGGCATTAGCAGACAACACGATTGGGCCCCTAATTGCCAAAGGGGTTCCGCTTCCAGCTAAAGGCGAACGTGCGTTTGAGACTGCCCACGAAGTCGTTGCGGGAGACCCAGATAGCGTTCTCAAGATATACGTCCTTGAGGGTGACACTCCTCGCGCAGACCGAAACATTGCTATTGGGCTCGTGGAACTCAAAGGCACTGATCTTCGACGCACGTTACCCGCAGGGGAGATCGTCAAGATCAGCTACAAGCTGGACGAATCGAAGACTCTTTCAGCAGAAGCGTTTTTCGACTTTGTTAAAGAGTCTCGTCCGATGGTGCGCCAGTATGAACGGCCTGCGCTCTCCCCAAATGAAATTGAGATCGAAGTGAGAAATGAAAAGGCGCGACTGGGGGAAGTTCAGAATGCTGCTTCGACCATATCTGTCAGCAGCGTAGAGCACAAGCTTTCTGAGATTCAAGCTGAGATTGCTATGTCCGCAGTCGAGCCCGATTCCGGGCAGAAAGCGGCCCAGCGTATGTTGGAAGTGAAACAAGCGGTTGACCTCCTCCAGAAATCCTCCGAATGGGATTTGCTTGCAAAAGAGTTAGATGATTATCGCGAATCGGCGCGGGAACTGCTGGGCTCGGTCGGAACTCCTGAGCAGCAACAGCGACTGGAGAAACTGCTGATCCGTGCCGAGGACGCAATTGCAGCCCACTCAATTGACAATGTTCGGAAAATAGTTGAAGACCTCCGCGACCTCTATTACACAGTTCTGTTTGCACAGGATGATTTTTGGAGATCGCAATTCGATAGGCTACGCAATGAGCCTGAGTACATCGACGCTCTGAAAGCGGAGAGGTTGATCGAGGAGGGAGATAGGGCACTCAAACGCAGTGACATGCCCTCGCTTCGAACAATCGTATGGGAACTCCACGGGCTGCTGCCAAGCTCTCAACGTGGAGCATTAGATCGTCGTTTTCACGATGCTGGTCTAAAGCAAACGCAATCAAAGCAATGAGCAAACCGCTGCTGAGGCCGGGCGATATAGTACGAGACACGCATACTATTGTTCGCCACCTTGGAAGCGGTGCTTTTGGACAAGTGTACCTATCGCGGCATCGGTATATGGGGCTGCAAGCCCTCAAAGTCTTTGTGCTGTCACAGGGCTGTGAGGCACTTGAAGAAGCGTATCTGCTGGCAAAACTGAGCCATCCGAATATAGTTCGTATGTTTGAAGCGAACGATTTCGAGCGCGGCGGGGCCAAGTACGGATACTTCACGATGGAATATGTTGACGGCGGGACGCTACTCGATTCGATTGCCGATGAATCTCTTGATCTGGCTTCCCGAATTGATCTGGGACGCGGAATTGTCGCTGGCTTGGCGCACGCGCACTCTCAAGACCCTCCAGTCATACACCGAGACATCAGCCCCTCAAATGTTCTCCTGAATCGCGAAAAAGGGAACATGACGGCAAAGATCAGCGATTTCGGATTGGCAAAGCACGTGGACAATGCATCGTTGCTCGCAAGTGCCGCAGGGAAGTACGTGTACATGGCACCGGAGAGCTTCTTGGGCATTCACTCGACCGCCACAGATGTGTATTCGACGGCGATAGTGCTCTTTGAACTCTTTACCGGGAAACACCCTTTTGAATTCACGTTAACTGCGCGGGCGACCTCAAGAGAGCTTGCTGAAGTTGTAAAGAGGTCACGGTCGCAAACAATTCCAGACGCTTCACGATCAAATCCAACTCTACCCAATCTATGGGATGCGTTCTTCCGCGAGTCTTTGGTACATGATTACGAGCAACGCCCCAAGGATGGTAAAGCTCTCCTAGCGATTTTTGACGGTTGTGCTCACCCTTCCCAACCTTCCACAACAGCCGCGACTCAAGGTTCTGATGCCAAGGAAATGGTGAAGAGAGCACAGGCACTCTCCAAGCAAACCGAGACCATTGACTCAGCTATCGGGCTGCTGGAGAGCGCCTGCGAAATCGATCCGAGCATAAGGGAGCGGTATTCAGACCTGCTGTCGCTCTGGAAACGAGGAATAGTCTTGTGACTTCGGAAAAGCTCTTTGAACTGGCCGACAAAGCTGACAGACTGAACCGCACTGCACGCCTGCAAGACTTGACTCTTTTCTTCGCTCAGCCTGAGGGTGAGCGGATTCAACGAATTGGGAAGGTTCTGGAGACGCTCGGATTGGGCACCTATCTGATTGGCACGGGGCCGTACACTCAAGGGGTCTATTCGGCCATGGCGGATGAAGTCATCCTTGGACGACTAGCGACTCCTCTGGAGCAACCGCTTGATAAGCCAGTGGACATCTTCTGCCATGATGTTCCCTGTCTCATGCCACGTGAAGTGTCCCGTTATCACGCTATGATTTACCGAGTCGGTGATGCCAGCAAAACTTCCATCGTGAAAGACCTCGGCAGCACCTGCGGTACATACGTCAACGGTGTAAAGCTAGGTACTGCTGAAGGCAGTGATGAGCCAGCCACAAAGCTCTCAAGTGGCGATGTCATCTCGCTAGGCCCTTCTCACGTTAACTCTTATTTGTTCGTGGTACTCACGTAGTCCATTCCTCAACTATGAAAAGAGACGGTTCTGAGCCTCGGCGACCTCCACGGGCCGTGAGCATTCCGCGTCATCGTTAGCCACGTGATTGATCCGCGTGCTGATGGGATAACACCGCATCAGCCGAGCATCGTAAGGCTTCAGCAAATCGGTCGCCGCACCCACATCATTCATCCCCGGATCGAGCCAGAGGTCGTAGCTGTCGGGCTCAAGGATCACTGGCATTCGGTCATGGAAGGGTGAGGTCACCGCATTTGGGGTCGTGGTTAGAATTGAGCAGGTCTTGATCCAATTGCCACTAGGGTCTTTCCAGCGATCCCACAGACCTGCGAACGCGAACAACTCCCCCTCGTTGACTTCAAAACAGTAAGGCTGCTTGGTTTTCCCGATCCGTGACCACTCGTAAAATCCGTCAGCAGGAATCAAGCACCTGCGAGATTTCAGCGAATCGCGGAACGCAGGCTTCGAGTTTGCTGTCTCCGACCTCGCGTTTATCATTCGTGCCGCACCCGAAGGGTCTTTTGCCCATGACGGAATGAGTCCCCAGCGCATCAGTGAGACTTCGCGGACAGGTTCCTTGGGATGCTGGCGGATGATGGAGATCGGCTGGGTTGGTGCAATGTTGTACCGAGGACTCCAGTCGTCTTCAGCGCCGGAGACGGTCTCAAAGTATTCCTCTACAAGTTGCTTCCTTCGGGACAGTCGATAGCGTCCGCACATTGGGAGATTATGGCAGACCGGATAGCGTCACGATTATGGGGGTGTGGTCAGAGGGCTTTTCCTGTGCTCGCGGCCCTTTATCGATCTCACAGCTTTCCAGTCGATTTGCCAGCGCCGGAGATAATAAGAAGTGATCGATTCGTATACCTCGATTGTTTTGGAACGCTTGCCGAAAGTAATCCCAAAATGTGAAATGTCCGATTTCGCCCACGTGCAACGACCGGAACGCATCGGTGTAACCTAGACCCAACATCGCACGATAGCGGGCTCGCGGCTCCGGCTGAAACAAAGCATCGCGCTCCCACGAAGACGGCTTGTGACAGTCGATGTCCTCAGGAATCACGTTGAAGTCGCCGCCTATTAGCGTCGGCACATCGTCCTGCTTCCATCGAATCATTTGCTGGGTTAGTCGATCCATCCAAGCTAGCTTGTACGCAAACTTGTCACTCCCTATCGGATTGCCATTGGGGGCATAGATGTTGACGATGCGGATGTCCCGGATGATTACCTCCAAGAACCGCGCATGACTATCGGAATTGTCTCCGACGAGAGCCTTAGCAATCGTCTTCATCGGATGTCGCGACAGAATCGCAACGCCGTTATAGGCTTTCTGCGTGACCGCTACACTCTCATAGCCGAGCGACTTGAAGGCTTCGGACGGGAACTCCGTCCCCTTCAATTCTTGCAGCAACAAAACGTCCGGTTCGCGAACTTTCAGCCATGTTGTGACATGGGTCAGCCGAGAGCGAATAGAATTCAAATTCCAGCTAGCGACTTTAAACATCAATCCACATTCTAGCGTCGGAGTGCGATGGCGGTCATTGGCCGGGAAGGATTTGCGGTTTGATCTGCTTCCGTCGCGAGAGTCGGTAGCGACCGCACATACGAGAATCCGCCAGATTATCTCATCTGCCGCCGCTTAACTGGGATCGCCAGTTCTCGTTCTCTGATCCAATCGGCGATACGTTGTCGGTCGAACTTGATGTTGTATCCCACCCTGACGTAAGGAAGTCTGCCCTTTCGCGCCCATTCGCGAACCGTCACAGGGTGCAAATCGAGGATGTGGCTCAATTCTGTCACATTCATGAGCCCCGGCCTGCTCTCAAGTTCTTCTGGAAGCGATTTTGGCATGCGACAAAGATAGCAGCGACTTACATTGAAAATCGTGAGTTGCTCAAGGCGGTGACGCCACTAGAATTCTCGTTATGAACGCAGCAATTCACCACATTCAAACAGCAATCGAAGAACTGACCAAGGTCCGGTCGGAGTTGCTGAATCTGGAGCAACGAATCGAGACTGCACAGAGGACACTACGGGAGGCAAGGGAGGCAACGCATCTTGAGGAACAACGCCCAGTATCTCCTCCACAGGCGACTCCTATGCCGCCATATCGGTTGCAAGGTTTGCCCCTAAAAACAAACGTGGAGCTTTGCGCAAGGGTTCAACAAATATTGAGACTTGAGACGAAGAAAGAAGCCGAAGTCGCGGTGGGAGCGGTCATTGACGCTCTGGAGCAGACTCTACTTAACAATCTGAGCACGGAGGGGTTCTCGCTGAAACTAGGAGGCTTCGGAAAGTTCAAAGTCCGCCATCTCAAGCCCACGACAAGGCGGGTTGGATTCTCCGGCGAGACTGTCATCACAAAGGCAAAGAGGAAGGTGAAATTCGTGCCCTTGGGAACGCTTCGCTTGTCTGAAAAAGTCGGCTGAAAATCCATCCATGCCCGCGCCACGAGTAGAAAATTCAATGGGAACTCAGACCACCCTAGCTCCGCAACATTGTTCACTCTCCACACAGGGGTACGCGGGCGATCCTTTCAGTTACGAGGATGGGCGCTATATCGGGCACGATGGATTTGTCGTTCCGAAGGACTTCCCGGAGTTCTACGAACGGTTCCCTCAATACGTTAGACGCTGGGTGTCGAGGCACGCGGGCGTATGTTCTTCGAAGGAGGACATCGACGAGTGGACTCAAGACCTCTGCGCCCACTTGAGTGCTCTACCCGCCACATCGAGGTACCGAAAAGCGGGAAACCGAGATGTCATTCAGACTTTCGATCCGTTGCGTCACTTTGGAGCAAACCTGTCTCGCTTCCTTAATTATGTCAATCTCTGCCTCGCTAACAGGTTTCGAACAATTCATTCGAATCGCATGAAGAACCCCGTCTGTCGCGCCGATCCGTTGTCCTCGTTTGACGTTGGCGAAGTGGCGACTGCCGATGACGAGCCGCACCGGGCGTCCGTGGAGGGGTTGAAGGCGATTGATCTCAGGTCGCGGAAGCAGGTGGAAGACAAACTCCTGATCGGAGCGTTCGTTGATTTCATACGTGTCGAAAACCCGCGACTTCTGCCTGTGCTCGAAGCAATTGCTGTGACCAGAACGCAGGGGGAAGCCGCACGAACACTGGGCGTAGCGGGAACAGATGTTGGACGCCTCCTCCGGCAAGTGCGGGAGTTAGGGCGTTCGTTCTTGAACCGGAAGGCAGGAAAGCAGCCGAGCCGCTGCGAAACACAGGCCAGACCCGAAACGAGTACCCTCCCGATTGAGACTGCTCGTGCACCTTCACCGCCGAGAGGCAGCTTCAATGTCTACGACTATTGGAACCGAGTTGAGTTGTACAACGAGGTCTGGAATCAGCCGCTCGTCAAACTCTCCCTGAAGTACCGCATCTCCGATGTCAGGTTAGGCAAGGTGTGCCGCAAGCTAAAGATACCCCACCCCGGACGGGGTTATTGGGCGAGGAGGGCGGTCGGTCAAGCTGTCGAGCAATTGCCGCTGCCGGAATTCAAGGACGCGCCTGTGGTAAGAAGGCTGAAAACCAAATCGAAAGCGCGAAAGCCACGACATTCGGATCGGCTCCACGCCTCGCTTAGACAACACTCCACAAGCCCTATCGATATGACTCGACGAATCGCTTTTTCCCTTAGGGGGAGGCAAGCTTTGGGCTGCCGATAAACGGTCGGCTACTCACAGAGCAAAATTTGAGGGAAACTGATCGCGGAACGCTGACGAAAAGCGAAGGTCTCGCGAATGTTTGTTGAACGGGAGGCGAAGCTATGCTGCTGCACGAACTGCTGCACGAAACGTGCTCAGGAACCCCCTAAAACGCCCAAAATCGCACTTCAGCGATCCCTAATTTCACAACAACATACGCAAGACTGGGTCCTTTACGAATCGGCTGCTCTACCAACTGAGCTACGTCGGCTTCTGTTCGATTCTAAATGTGCCCGCCCCAACCGTAAAGCAGCACTCGTCTTCATCCCTTGAAAAATACTCCGCAGCCTTCGCGCACTAGGTCCACTCCCTCCGTGATCTTCGCTCCCCCACTCGGCGCGACTAGCATCTAGCCTGTAACGACTTCCTGGGCTGTTAGGGATGCCGCCGAATAGGAGCAGAATCAGGCGGGGACGTTCATACCAGAATGACCTGCGAGAATCCTTCGCTCGACTGGAAACAGCCCACATTTTCCCTTCGGCAACTATGATT
>DASYZA010000334.1:0-79795 GCA_035946775.1 Candidatus Sulfotelmatobacter sp.
CCACACGACCACGCAGGATGCACGCGCTTCGTATGCGAATATCCGCGCGGCGCTCGACACTGCGGGGCGTCCGATCGTCCTAAGCATTTGCGAGTGGGGCACGGCCAAGCCCTGGTTGTGGGGCAAAGAAGTTGGCGGAAATTTGTGGAGAACGACCGGCGACATCCAGGACCGATGGGGCGAGCAGAAGAAGTGGCCCGACGGGAGTTGCTGCTCGAACGGAGTGCTGGCGATCCTCGATCAGCAGGTCGGACTGCAGTCTTATGCCGGGCCTGGGCACTGGAATGATCCCGACATGCTCGAAGTGGGCAACGGCGGCATGACCGACACGGAGTATCGTTCGCACTTCAGTTTGTGGGCGATCCTGGCCGCGCCGCTGATTGCGGGCAACGATCTGCGCAATATGCGTCCGGAAATCCACGACATTCTGACGAATAAAGAAGTGATCGCGGTGGATCAGGATCCCATGGGACACGAAGGCGAGCGCGTCGCGAAGAATGAAGATATCGAGGTTTGGTCGAAGCAAATGCACGACGGCAGCCGAGCCGTGGTGCTGCTGAACCGCGGAGGCTCCGAGCACGACATCTCGGTGAGGTGGGAAGACCTCGGATATCCTGCGAACCTCAGCGCCGCAGTCCGCGATCTATGGGCGCATAAAGACCTGGGAAAATTCACCGGATCGTTCTCGGCTCCAGTAGCCTCGCATGGCGTGGTGATGGTGACGGTAAAACCGTAAAAATCAGACTAACCACAAAGGGCACGAAGTAACACGAAGGATTATGGGGTGTGTTCTTCCTTCGTGAGACTTCGTGGCCTTTGTGGTTTATTTCTTTATTCCCGCGCCTTCTTCAATTCTTCCATCACGCTCTGGATGAGTTCTTTCGCGTCGGTCAGATTTTTCATGATGATCTGGATGTCCATCACCGGCTTGCCCGGCCATCGCTGGCTTTGGCAGTAGACACCGTGCTGGCCGACGAGGGCCATGGCGTCGGTGATGGTGTCCATGGTGACGGCGAGGCGTCCGCGGGGAACGCCCATCATGGTTTCGTAGTGCTCCAACTCTTCCTGCTTTTCGTCGAAAACCGGCATGGCTCGATTGTAACTGCGCGGCAGCGGGGAGGATAATAGGGCGCTGACAAAATCCAACCTTAAACGTCCAAATGCTTTGCGGTCTTAGCCAACTACAAGGAGAAACCATGCAGAGGAAAGTTGCACTTCTTGCGTTTTGTGCGTTTGTGCTCACCAGCTTATGTTTCGCGCAGATGGGTGGTGGCAAGCCTAGCCCGCCTGCGAAGGCTTCGTGTGATCTGGGCGGCGGAAAGACAGTCAAAACCGACTACTCCAGTCCGAGAATGAAAGGCCGGAAGATCTTTGGCGGTCTCGTACCGTACGGGGAAGTCTGGCGCACCGGTGCGAACGAGGCTACGACATTCGTGACCAGTTCCGATATCACGGTCGGCGGAAAGAGCGTTCCGGCAGGGAACTACACGATCTTCACCGTCCCCGGTGAGGACAAGTGGACGCTGATCATCAACAAGAAGACCGGCGAATGGGGCATTCCCTACAAGTACGAGAGCGATGAACTGGCTCGCGTGGATATGAAGGTCTCGAAACTGTCTTCGCCGAAGGAGGACTTCACCATCTCGTATCAGAAGTCCGGCAACGGTTGCACGATGAACATTGAGTGGGCGACCACCCGGGCGTCCGTCGATATTTCGGCAAAGTAGATTGTTGCAATCTTGCGCTCTAGGACCGCCGCAATCAGGGGCGTGCCTAGAGCGTTCGTTTGAAGAGCGGAATCGCGATGCTCAAGGTGACTGCGGCGAAGATGGCGAGGAAAGCCATGTCTCCCCAGACTGCGGAGAGTGTCGTCTCTTTCAGCAGCAGGCATTTAAAGCCATCGACGGCATAAGTGAATGGGTCGCCCTTAGCGATAACCCGCAGCCAGGGCGGAAATGCCTGTATGGGGTAAACCGATCCGCTGGGAAAAAACAAGAGCGTATTGAGGATGCCGAACATGGCCCGCGGGACCAGCGGGTCTTCAATGCGGACCATCAGCAGGAACATCATGGTATTGAAGGCGAGCGAAGTCAGCACGATCATGATGATCAAACCGATTACGACGCTCGGATTGAAGATCGTTCCTACGCCGGCCAGCATTGAGCCGATCCCGACAATGATGACGCCAGTCATCACGGCTTTGATGGCGCCGGCCAGATTCAGTCCGAGAACAAGTTCGAGCTTGGTGATGGGCGTGACCAGGTAGCCCTCGTGCACGCCTCGGGCCTTGTCATCGATGTAGAGCATGCCTCCGCCGATCATGACGGACACGAACATCGCCAGAACGAGCGAGCCGGGCAGCAGATACTTCATGTACTCAATGTATGGATACAGTTCGACCACGCTTAGCGCCGTCTGCTGCAGGATGCGTGGCGATACGGCCGGATCGTTGAGAGACTTGGTGAGATCGCTCAGTTCGCCTTCGATCGCCGAGCTCATGAAATTGTCGCTGTTATCGACGACTAGCGCGATCTGCGGATGGTTCTGCTCGTACACGCGCCGAGAGTATTGCGGAGGAATGATCACCGCGCCCTGCAGTTTGCCGTTGCGCACATCTTCCATTGCCCGCTTATCACTGTCGTAAGGAATTGGGACGAAGGTGCGGATGTTAGCGCGTACTGAATCGAACGCTTCGCGGATTTTCAGCGCTTGCGGACCACCGTCCTGATCGACGATCGCGACTTTTGCATCTCTGATTTTTCCACCGAAGGCATTCCCCAGAATGATCAATTGCACCAGCGGAAAGATCATGGACGCCAGCATCAGTGCGGGCGAGCGAAAGAATTTGCGCATCTCGCGCTCGACAATCGCCATCATCCTGTTCATAACAACTCCGTAGCGCCGCCGTCCTCCGCGGCTGTCGCGCTGGCATCTTGCCGGCGCCTCAACGTTCTGGCTCGCGACTCAGGACTAGTCACGGCTGTAGTCCTGGCCTCTGCGGCATCACAAATGCATACGACTTCTGCAATTCATCGCGAAGCTGCCGTCCGGTGTAATGCACGAAGACGTCGTCCAATGTTGTGTTCTGTACGCTGAGCGTCTTCACCTGAATCCCGCTCTGTACGGCCATTTCGACCAGTTGCGTCGTAGTCCGCGAGCCATTGCCGGTAAGGACGCGGTACATGCCCGCCCCCTCGTGCTGCACCGAAGTCACGCCGTCAAGAGCATGAAGTCTCTGTTCCCAATCGGCGGGAGCGTTGTCGAATTGCGCTTCAATAACATTCGATCCGGGCACGCTCTGCTTCAGTGCAGACGGCGTGTCGAGGGCAACCAGCTTTCCGTGATCCACGATGGCGATGCGATCGCACAGGCGGTCGGCTTCATCCATGTAATGCGTCGTTATCAAAATGGTGAGTTGCCGGTGTTCCTTGATGTTGCCGAGCATCTCCCAGACAGCGACCCGGGACACTGGATCCAGGCCCGTCGTGGGCTCATCCAGGAAAAAGATCTTGGGGTGGTGAACCAGGCCGCGGGCAATTTCGAGACGGCGCCGCATCCCGCCGGAAAGCGTCTTCGTGGCAGCATCGCGCCACTTCGTGAGATCGACGAGTTGAAGCAGTTCCTCAATGGACTTCTGACGCTCTTTCGCCGGAACGTCGTAGAGCTTCGCGTAAATGTTCATGTTTTCTTCGACGGTGAGGTCGAGATCGCTGGTCAGGGCCTGCGGAATAACGCCGATCAGCCGACGTGCCGCATTCGGTTCTTTCGCAACGTCGTGTCCGGCGATGCGAGCTTTTCCGGAGGTGATCGGGATCAGCGTGGTCATCATCCGGATCAGAGTGGATTTGCCGGCTCCATTCGGGCCGAGCAGGCCAAAAATCTCTCCTTCTTTTACTGCGAAGGAAATGTCATCCACGGCGGTGAAGTCACCGTACTTTTTGACGATGTGCTCGACTTCGATCGCCGAGGGAGCTTTGGGATCATAGACAGGTTTCTCGAGCAAACCTCCATTCCCGTTTATTTTTGGGCCGGATTCTGCCGTCATTGCTGTTGCTCCGCTGCGTTTGCGCTTTGGGTCGTGGAACCCTTCAATTGATTGGGGCTCACCAGCACCTCGGCAGTCATGCCGGGCACGTACGCACCTTTCGGATTGTCGAGACGAATCTTCAGCACTATGGTTTTGATGTCCCGCTTGCGGCGGCTGACATCCCGCTGCGTGGCATAGTCGCCTTCCACACCTTTGAAAAAGACCTTGCCCTTGGTGACCGTTCCTCCCGGCAAACGAACTCGCAGAAGATCTCCGTACCCGATGTGGTCCGCGTACGTTTCCGGAATCGCAGCACGTGCCCAGGTGTCGTTGAGATCGACGATGGTCACGATCGGGGCGCCAATGTTCACGACTTCTCCCTGGCGGGCTGCGCGCACCGAAACTGTGCCGCTTACCGGTGCGTAGACGTTCGTGTAATTGAGGCGAACCTCAGCTTGCTCTTTTTGCGCGATCGCGTTCTTGAGGTCCGCTTCGGTGGCGGCGACCGTACTTTTCGCCGCATTCGCCTGATTTGTACGTGCCATCGCCGATTTCAGGTCGGCCTGCGCGGCGGTGACCAGATCCTGCTGTGCTTGGACGGTGGCCTGTGCGGCCTGCAGGTTGGTTTCCGCCTGCACTCGTTCCTGATCGGAAGCGATTCCCGCCTTCGCCAGTTCGATCATTCGGCGGCTGTCGCTCTCGGTTCGGTCGAGAGCCGCCTTCGCCTGCAGTAACTGCGCCTTTGCGGAGGACACTTTTGCTTCCGCGTTGGCGACATCACTCGATGTTGAGCCTGAGGTCGATGCCTCAGTGTGCTGCATCTCGGCGACTTTGTGCCGTAGGCTGGCGATCGTCGCGGTAGCCGCGGCAGCCTGAGCCTGCAATTCCGAAGGATCGAGGACGGCGATCAGGTCTCCGGTCTTCACCGGAGTGCCTTCGTCGACGAGCAATTT
Source organism: Candidatus Sulfotelmatobacter sp. (assembly GCA_035946775.1). GTDB lineage: Bacteria > Acidobacteriota > Terriglobia > Terriglobales > Acidobacteriaceae > Sulfotelmatobacter. The sequence goes on from DASYZA010000334.1 coordinate 4,981, forward strand.
CTGAATGCGCCCTTCGACCTGCGCACTCACGATGACCTGATTGGCATCGACGGTGCCGATAAGGACGAGGTCCGACGAATGATCGGCGGAGAAATAGTAGTAGGTCGCGGCAATGATGAAGATGATGCCGAGAAGCATAAAAAATCGGTTCCGCGCACTCATCAACGTGCTCCTTGCGTGGAGTGGTTTTTGGGTTGGAACAACGCGGCAGAAATGAAATCGAGGACCGCCGCGCGCCGTTCCGCAATGCGCTGCGGCGACAACGGGTTGAAGCCGACAATCCTTTGCATCATCGGAGCGCTGCTGAAATAGAAAACGATCATCGCTACCATCGACGGAACGAAGTGCTCTGTCTTTACGGGGCGAAATTCGCCCTGGGCGATCCCTTCCTGCAGAACCTGGTTCACGCGGCTGAAGATCGGTTGAATGTAGGACTTGATCAGCTTCTCAATGTGCTGGGACTGACCTTCGCGGGCGCGCATCATCTCGCGCTGCATCAGTCGCGGATAAACCTGGTTGGAAGCTATGAAGTCGAAATATGCGCCGACGTAGGCGAGGATTTTCTCTCGCGGAGCCAGTGGCTGATCGAGCACTTCAAACACGGCGTTTTTCAACGCCGAGAAAGCACTATCGAGCACCGCTCCATAAAGAGTTTCCTTGTCTTCGAAGTAGTAGTAGAGGAGGGCCTTGTTGACGCTCGCTTCGTGGGCAATCGTATCGGTGCGGGCCCCAGCAATGCCGTGCTCGGCAAATTCGCGGGCGGCGGCGGCGAGAATGGCTGCACGGCTCTCTTCCGGCTGGCCTCGCGATCCCATGTGGCGTCCTTCGTGCCGTCCTGCGTCCCGACCTTGGTGACGCCTGTGCTGAAACAATCGAGCCATGTTTAATTAACCAGTTAGTTAGATTGTAATCGGCTAGAGAAAGTTCCGCAACTTTTGTGTTAGACTAGTCAGGTGACTAGTCAGGTTGTTGAGGTGCGCCAATGAATTCCTGGCAACTACAGCAAGCGAAAGCGCGATTCAGTGAGTTCTTGGACGCCGCTCTGAAGAAGGGGCCGCAAGTGGTGACGCGGCGCGGGGTGGAAGAAGCGGTGCTGGTGCCCATCCAAGAGTGGCGTCGGCTGCAGCGCGAGAGAAGACCAAACGTTAAGGAGTGGCTGCTGGGCGAAGGTCCAATGTTTGAAGATATCGTGCCAAAGCGCGGCAGATGGAAGAACCGCCCGGCCATCGATTTCGGCGGCCCTGAATTCAAATAGCTCTGGCTTGCCGTGACTGGATATCTGCTCGACACCAACGTCGTTTCTGAATTGCGCAAGCGCAAACCGCACGGAGGGGTGCTCGCGTGGATGGATACGCTCCGCCCGGATCAGATATTCCTGTCGGCACTGACGATCGGGGAATTGCAGGCAGGCGCCGAACTCACGCGGAGGAACGATCCAGCCAAAGCTGCGGAAATCGAGAACTGGCTGTCAGTGGTGGAAGGAACGTTCGCGGTGCTTCCCATGGACTCGGCGTGTTTTCGCGAATGGGCACGGCTTATGGCAAGAAAGTCGTCGGAACTCGCCGAAGACGCCATGATTGCAGCTACGGCGCGGGTTCACGGTCTGCAAGTGGCGACGCGGAATGCCGGCGATTTTCGACAGCTCGGAGTTACGTCGTTCAACCCCTTTCAATTTCCAGTTTAGGTTCCTTCATTTCCGAGGTTGTGTTCCAGTTATTCGCTCCTCAGCGCGTCTATAGGATTTACTCGAGTAGCACGGCGGGCAGGAATCCAACTAGCTCCCAGAGTGGCAGCAATGAGGACGATGGCGATCCCAACAAAAATTGCGGGGTCGCGTGGATTGACGTCGATCAGCAATCCTCCGATCAGGGGAGCGACTAGGAGAGCCACAAATCCTCCGAGCAGCAACCCGGCCAGCACTAAGCTCAGTCCGTTCGCCAAGACCATTCGCAAAATTCTGCTTTGCTGTGCGCCCAAAGCCATGCGAACCCCGATTTCCTGCGTTCTTCGTCCTACCATGAAAGAAACCACGCCATAGATGCCGACGACCGCCAAAGACAGCGCCACCAGACCAAAGGCGCCTACGAGAACAGCGGTGACGCGAGGAAAGAAAAGACCCTGGCTGGAGACGACAGTTCTGAAGGTCACCACCGACAGGGGCGCCACCTCGGGATCAAGTTTCCGGAGTTGCCCGCGAATTGCCCCAGTCATCGCAGCAGGATCACCTGCAGTGCTGACGTGAAGAACAGCATTGGGAGTGCCCATCTGCGCATACGCCATATAAAAGACTGGAGATGCAGGTGAACCAAAGCCTCCCCGGAGGGAATCCTTTACGACTCCCACGATCGAAATGTGGTCGCGATCGCGCAAGCGGAAGTTGTGACCGAGAGCTTTTTCGAGAGGACCATTACCGACGATGTAGTTCCGAGCGAACGTTTCATTTACGACAGCGACCAGCGGTGCACGCTGGCTATCGTGCGCGGTGAACTCGCGTCCGGCGAGGAGTGGAATCTGCATGGTCTTGAAATAGTCGGGGGCGACCTGGTTCGTACGAGTATCAATGAAACTTTCTCCACCGGGCGCGTTGTAGCCGTCAACCGAAATGTCCCAGGAATCTCCGTTAAGAAACGGAACGCAGGTCGCCAAACTGGCCGACGTCACTCCGGGCAAATTTGCGGTGTGCTCGAGGAATTGCTGCTGGAACTGAAGGCCCTTCTCGTTAGAGTAACCGCGAAGACCAGGGTCCACCATGACCAGCAGCATATGGTCTGGGTTGAATCCCAAATTCGCCTGCTGCGCTCTGGCAAACGCCTTCAGAAACAGGCCCGCCGCGATGAGCAATACCGTCGACAAAAGGATCTGGCCAACGATCAGAACTCGCCGTACGAACGCGCTGCTCGGACGGATTTCCGCCGCGCTGCCGCGAACGTTGCTCGTGACCATCAGCATGGCTTCTTTCACCGCGGAGAATGCGGGGGCCAGTCCACAGAGAAAGACCACCAACATTGAAGCCAAGAGCGCATAGGTGAGAACCCGAAGATCCAGACGGAACTCAGGTCCGCCGGGGAATGGAGAATAGGGCAGCATGGTGGCAAATCCCCGGATACAAACGTATCCCAAGGAAACTCCAGAAACGGCGCCCAGGAGGGCGAGTACGGTGCTCTCGGTCAGGAGTTGCCGTATCAGCGACCCGCGCGAAGCTCCGACCGCCAATTGCGTCGAGATTTCCCGCATGCGCGTGGTGGATCGCGCCATCAGCAATCCCGCTACATTGGCGCACGCGATCAGCAGGACCAGGAGAGTCAAACTCAACAGCACCGCAGGAAGCCGGAATCCCTGAGACAGGCGGCGCTCCATTTCACGGCGAAGATACACAGCAGTGTCTTTGTTGGTGTCGGGATAGGTTCGCTCCAAGTCGCGCATGATGGCATTCATTTCAGCCTGGGCCTGTGCCAGGGTGACGCCAGGTTTGAGGCGGCCGATCATATCGAAGCCGCGATAACTGCGATGCGTGAGCATGTCATCGCCATCGCTGGTAAGTCCTCGCGCCATCATCGCGGGGGCGTAGATATCAGGGCGGGCAAACAAGCTTGTGCCGGTGAAGGACTCCGGCGTCACTCCGATGATGGTGAAGGGACGGCCATTGAGCTTGATCTCTGTGCCGATGATGTTCTTGTCATTGGCGAAGGCCCGGGTCCACAGATTATGGCTAATGATGACGACCGGGTATTTTCCCGGGACTTCGTCTTCTTCCGGACGGAAATCGCGTCCTAGCGCGGGCTCCACCTGCAACGTGGAAAGAAAGCTGCCTGAGACCAGCAGTCCGTAGACGACCTGCGATTCGCCCTTTCCGGTGGTCATGCCGGCGGACAGGTTTTGCGAAATGGCCAGCTTTTCAAACGCGCGGCTGCGGCTGCGGAAGTCCGCCAGATCGAGGTAAGAGCTGCCACCATACTGCGTGAGGCGAGAGGCGGCGACATCGACGATCACCAGTTCGTTCGGATGCGGAATCGGCGGCGGGCGGAGCCAGATCGCGTCCACCGCGCTGAAGATGGCCGTGTTTGCCCCGATGCCGAGCGCCAGAGAAATCACTGCGGTGAATGTGAATCCCGGATTATGGCGGAGACTGCGAAATGTAAACCGCAGATCGCGAGCCAGAGCTTCCAGCAGAGAAACGATTCGAGGTTGCGGGGTGTGTGAAACTGCCGCTGAAAGGTTCATGGCTCCTCGCTCTTCAGCAGAAAGGCAGGGCCCTCAAGTCAGACGAACATTGGCCTAATCGAGAGCAACGACACCGGCCACAGAGCTGTGTCGCCGAATTTGGCGCTACAGAATTCGTGCAATCCTTCAACCATTCGATGCGCTTGTAACTTATAGAGTAGGGAAGAGAAAGCGCTCGCCGAAAGATCCCGGCCACTGGAACGTTGTCCGTTCGTGGCACGGCGTGTTCGGAAGCGGACAGAAGGAGACGCCGATTCAGCGCGGGAACGAGTTGGCGGTCGGAAAGCCGGAAGCAAGAATCGAGCCCAGTTTCACCCGGCGGACATCCGAGGAGGGCTGGCCCGCATGAGTTGCACTACTTCAGGGTGACCAACTTGTCCACCAGTTCCGAGTAGTCCTTCTTCTCGACGCCGTGCACCTGTTTGTTGTACTCATCCACTTTGGAGGAGTAATTCATTGAGCAGAATTTCGGACCACACATCGAGCAGAAAGCCGCTTCTTTGTATTGCTCGTCAGGAAGCGTCTCGTCGTGCATGGATCGGGCGGTTTCCGGATCGAGTGAAAGTTCGAATTGCTTTTCCCAGTCGAACTTGTAGCGGGCGAAGCTGAGAGCATCGTCGCGATCGCGAGCGCCCGGCCGTTGGCGCGCAATATCGGCTGCGTGTGCGGCGATCTTGTAGGCGATGATGCCGTCTTTCACGTCCTTCTCATTGGGAAGGCCAAGGTGCTCCTTGGGCGTGACGTAGCAGAGCATGGCGGCACCGTACCATCCGATCATGGCGGCGCCGATGGCTGACGTGATGTGATCGTATCCGGGCGCAATGTCGGTGACCAACGGGCCAAGCGTGTAGAACGGCGCCTCGTAGCAGAGTTCGACTTCTTTATCGACCTGCTCTTTGATCTTGTCCATGGAGACGTGACCGGGGCCTTCGATCATGACCTGCACGTCTTCGTTCCAGGCTTTTTTCGTCAACTCGCCCAAGGTCTTGAGTTCGGCGAATTGAGCTTCGTCGCTGGCGTCGGCGACGCAGCCGGGGCGAAGTCCATCACCAAGAGAGAAGCTGACATCGTATTTTTTGAAAATCTTGACGATGTCGTCGAAGCGTTCGTACAGGAAATTCTGCTTGTGGTTGTGCGCCATCCACTGGGCGAGAATCGCTCCGCCTCGGCTCACGATGCCGGTAATGCGCTTGGAAACCAGAGGGAGGTATTGAATCAGCACGCCGGCGTGGATGGTCATATAGTCGACGCCTTGCGCGGCCTGCTCCTCGATAACCTCGAGCATTACTTCGGCATTCAGGTCTTCAACGCGCTTCACCCGCGCGATGGCCTCATAAATCGGCACCGTTCCGATCGGAACGGGCGAATGGCGAAGAATGGCTTCGCGGATCTCGTGAATGTTGCCGCCCGTCGAAAGATCCATGACCGTATCCGCGCCATGGTGCACCGCGGTGTGGAGTTTCTTCAGTTCCTCGTTGATTTCGGAGGTCACGGCGGAATTGCCGATATTGGCGTTGATCTTGCAAAGGCTCGCCACTCCGATCGCCATCGGATCGAGTTCGGGATGGTTAATGTTGGCGGGAATGATCATCCGTCCGCGCGCGACTTCATCCCGCACGAGTTCGGGCGTGATCTTCTCCTTATGCGCGATGAACGACATTTCTTCCGTGACGACGCCCTTTCGAGCGTAGTGCATCTGCGAAAAGTTGCCGTCGGTGTTCTGTTCTCTGCGGAGTGAGATCCATTCAGCGCGGGGTTTTGGGACGGAATATCCTCCGCCATTGGAACCGTTCGTGGAAGTCATGACTAGGCCAACCTCAATCGAAGTCTATGAATTCTGATTATAAACGCGTATTGGGCGGACGTTCTGAAAGTTGGGCAGATTTCGAAAATGGCTTCTGGCAAGAAGAATTTGATCAATTTGATTGCCTGGTTCGTTTACTTACGGGCTAGCGCAGGCTTACAATTTTCCGCGCTTGCCCAAGGAGAACCAACTTATGCGCTGTTTGCGTCTTGTTCCCGTCGTCCTGCTGCTCTGTAGTTTCGGTTTCTCGCAGTCGTCCACCACCGCCAAGTTTGGACCCGGTTTCAATATCGACACGATCGACAAGAGCGTCGACCCGTGCACAGACTTTTATCAGTACGCGTGCGGAAACTGGCTGAAGGCCGCCGAAATCCCGCCCGATCAGTCGCAATGGGTCAGCTTCGTGGAACTGCATGAACGCAACATGGACATCATGCACGGAATCCTCGAAAAGGCCGCGGCTGGGGGTGCGGGGCGGAATGCTATTGACCAGAAAATCGGCGACATGTACGGCTCGTGCATGGATGAGTCGGCGGTCAATGGGAAGGGAATCAGCGCGCTCAAGCCGGAAATGGACCGCATCGATGCGGTCAAAGACAAGCAGGCGTTGATGGATGAGATTGCGCATGCTCACATGATCGGAGCGAACCCGCTCTTCAATTTCTATTCCGCTTCAGATCTGCACAATGCCGATCAGGTGATCGCTTACATCGATCAGGGCGGGCTGACGGCACCCGACCGCGATTACTACCTCAAAGACGACGACAAGACGAAGGCCGTGCGGCAGCATCTGGTCGACTACATGACCGAAGTCTTCACGCTCGCTTCGAAAGACGGTGCGCAGGGGAATTCACCCGCGCAAGATGCCGACACGGTATTGCGCATAGAAACAGCCCTCGCCAAGGCCGAGATGGACCGCACCGCCCGACGTGATCCGAAGACCAGAGATCATAAGATGTCGCGGGAGGAGGCGGTATCCCTGGCTTCGAATTTCCATCTCGACCGCTACTTCCAGGATGTAAATGCTCCGAATTTTGCGCAATTGAACGTTGGCAATCCTGACTTCTTCAAGCAGATCAATGCCGTACTCGACTCAGAGTCGCTCGATGCGCTCAAGACCTATGTGAAGTGGCATCTGCTGAGTAGTTCGGCGCCATGGCTTTCTCAGCCCTATGTCGATGCGAACTTCAAGTGGCAGCAGGCGCTGACAGGGCAGAAGGTCATCCAGGCGCGTTGGAAGCGCTGCACGAACCTCGTTGATCGCGAACTGGGCGAAGCCCTGGGGCAGAGATACGTGGAAGTGGCATTTCCTCCAGAGAGCAAAGCACGCATGCTCAAGATGGTGCATGAGCTGGAGAAGTCACTCGGGGAAGACATTCAGAATCTCTCGTGGATGAGCGAAGAGACCAAGAAGCAGGCGGCGGTCAAGCTCGCTGCGATCAACAACAAGATCGGATATCCCGATGTATGGCGCGACTACAGCTCTGTCGTGATCAAGTCCGGCGATCTGCTCGGTAACTTTCAACGGGCAAATGAATTCGAATCGAAGCGCGAGATCAACAAGATCGATAAGCCTCTGGACCGGAAAGAATGGGGCATGACTCCTCCGACGGTCAACGCCTATTACAGCCCGTCGTACAACGAGATTGTGTTTCCCGCGGGAATCTTGCAGCCGCCGTTCTTCGATCCGAAGATGGACGATGCCGTGAACTTCGGCGGCATTGGGTTGGTGATCGGGCACGAACTGACGCATGGGTTTGACGACCAAGGGCGCAAGTTCGATCCGCACGGAAACCTTCACGATTGGTGGACCAAGCAGGACGGAGAAGAATTTGAAAAACGCGTTAGCTGCGTCGCGAATGAGTACTCAAACTTCGTTGCTGTGGACGACCTGAAATTGAATGGACGACTTACTCTCGGCGAGAACACGGCAGACAATGGCGGAGCGCGCATTTCACTCATGGCGCTCGACCATGTGATTGCTGCCGATAAGTCCGGCAAGGAATCCCAGAAGATTGACGGATACACGCCACAGCAGCGGTTCTTTCTGGGGTTCGGACGCGTGTGGTGTGAGAAGCGGCGGCCGGAGGTGTCACGCATGCGTGTCCTGACGGATCCACACTCGCCTGGCCAGTGGCGCGTGGACGGCGTCGTGCAGAACATGCCGGAGTTCGAGAAGGCGTGGAGTTGCAAGGCCGGACAGCCGATGGTCTCCGAAAACGCCTGCCACGTCTGGTGATGAAAGGGGCTCCGCGGGCTCTCTTAAGCCTGCGGAGCCAGTACGACTTCCGCTCCGATCGAGTTGGCGACATCGATGGCGTGGACTACCTGCTCGAACGGAACCGTGCCTTCCGCTTTGATCAGGATCTTGCGTTCAATCTGGTTGCCCAGAATCGTCGTCAGCACGTTCTGCAGCGATTGCCAGGGAACCGTCCGCTCGTTGATCTTCAGTGTTGGCGCGTCTTCGGTTGCCTTCAGCAGTTCGACTCGCGGAGTTTTTGATTTCACACTTGATTTCAGCGGGACTTCGAGGCCTTTCGGAAATATTCGCGTCCCTCCGGGCATCTCATACTGCTCGGTCAGAAATATGCAATCGGAAAATCCGGCGTGGCGGGCCGCGTCGATCGCGGGTTCAACGGACGAATAGGGAGCAGACGCATCCGCCTTGATAAAGAGCTTCTGTGCGTGGCTGCTATGAGTCAGTTCAGATACCAGCGCATCCGGCGTGACGGGGTTTATACGGAAGTAGGTTTTGCCGTCAGCCGTGACGGCGATAATGAGCGCATTCGGTTCATCCGCTGCGGCGATGGGCAAGGCGCTTTCCGTCGTTGCCAATCGGACGCTGATCCCTTTTTGCATCTGCTGCGAGTCGAGGGTGGGGGTGGCGAACACAACAACTCCCAGCACGATCAACTGCGAAAGCGCTGCGCGAATATTCTTCCGATCCATAAATCTCCTTGATGCAGGGCTTCGATTTTTCATCTATTCACTCGCAATCACAACGCTCGCCTTCACCGAACTGCAAGCGTCAATGACCTGCGCGACCTGTGCGAACTTTAAGCTATCATCGGCTTGCAGTTGAACCAATCGGTTGGTCTGCTCGCGAAGGACCTGATTGAGCGCATCCTGTAAGTCGCTCATCATAATCTCTCGACCGTTGACCTGCACGGCCGGGATATTTTCGCCAGAGTTGCGCAACTGAACCGTCACAGCCTGGGGAGAACTGGAAGCGAGCAGCACCTCCAGACCCTTGGGTGCGACCAGGTTCCCCGGCGCGGGAGTTTCGTGCTGGTTTGTGAGAAGGACGGCAGACTGGAACCCGTCCACCTTCCCAGAGTTCAGTGCCTGGCTGACTGTGCCGAAACGAGTGCGGGCATCGGCTTTGATGTAGAGATACTGGTCCCTGTGACGCGGTGTCGCAATCATTGCTTGCGTCAAGCTTTCCGGCGTCACGGCCTTAATGCCAAAGAAGAGGTGGCCATCGACCGTGACGGTGATGATCCAGGCATCTTCATTGTCGGCTGCGGGTTCCGGCATCGCATTGGTCGTTAGTGCCATCTGGACGCTGATGCCTTTCCGCATCGGGGGGTTCTGTACCTGGGCTGCGAACATCAGGCTGAGCGTTGATGCGAGTAGACACACGAATACTGAGTGATTCATACGATGCTCCTTCGTTTTGGATTGTTTGGGAAAGGGAGCCCCACTCCTGGCTAGGCCAGAAGTGGGGATTCTTACGGTTTCACTCCACCGAGGGCGGCGGTGGCGAGGCTGCCGCCCAGTCCCATGGTTTCTACAGCAGATGAGGGCACGATCACCATTGAGCCGCGTTCCTTGATGGCCTCGTACAGCATGTTCATGGCTCGCAGGTGGAGAGCGGTGGGATCATTCTTATAAGTCGCAGCGGCGGCGGCGAACTTGTCGGCGATCTCGGTTTCTGCCTGGCCGAGAATATTGCGGGCCTGGCGCTCGCGTTCGGCCTGGGCCTGGCGCGACATGGCATCTTCGAGGGCCTGCGGAATCTTCACGTCGCGGATCTCGACCGACTGGACGGTGATGCCCCACGGGTTCGTCTTCTCGTCGAGAATGCGCTGCAATTCGCGGCCGAGTGTCTCGCGCTCGGTAATCATCTGGCCAAGCTCATGGCGCCCGATAGATTCGCGAAGAGCTGTCTGCGCGCTCATGTTGATTGCGTCGACAAAGTTCTCGACCTCGAGAATGCACTTTTCGGCGTTCCAGACCATCCAGAAGACGATCGCGTCTACGTTGACCGGGACAGTATCGCGAGTGAGCGTGGATTCAGCGGAGACGTTTGCCACGCGCACTCGCTGGTCCACGTACGGGCTGAGCGTGTCGACGATCGGTACGATGTGGCAGAGGCCCGGACCGCGAAGGCCGACGTAGCGGCCGAGGCGCAGTACGGCTACTTTTTCCCACTGGCGAACGACCTTGATGGCAAAAAGGAAGTAGACGCCGACGAGGCCTCCGACGATTCCGTAGGCGGACTGGCCTGTGGTCTGCGACGCCGCAATCCCCGCGAGGAGGCACACGACGAAGATGAAGAGGGCGACTCCACTGACCTGATTGCGCAGCTGAGTGACTCCGGGGACGTCGTTGACAAATATCCTACGCATGGCTATCTCCTTTGAGCGGGAGTCGGCAACAACTCGCGCAAGCGATCGATGATTTCTTCCAGCGTGAATCCGGCGGCTCCCGCACGGGCCGCGAATTCGCCTGCCATCTGGTCGAGCTGGCGTTCGCGCTCGGCCGTCTTCTTTTCCAATTTCCTGTCCGAGATGAAGGTCCCTGTGCCCTGGTGAGTCTCGAGCAATCCGGCAAGCTCGAGTTCACGGTAGGCACGCATCACCGTGTTCGGATTGATTTCGAGATCGACCGCGAGTTGCCGGACGGTGGGAAGCTGGTCGCCCGCGTTCAAAGTGCCGGCGGCAATGCCAGCGCGGACTTGATCGATGAGCTGACGGTAGACGGGAACTCCGCTGTGCAGGTTGAGGGAGAACTGAACCGGTGCGCTGCTGTTGTTCCGTCCCATGTGTATCAATGTACTATAGTACTAGTACACTATGTCAAGAACTTTATTCCGAATGGAATCAACAGCTTTGAAGACGCACAGGATCAGTGTTTGGGTTTGAAGCCCTTGCGCCGTTGGTCACTGTAACGGTGCAAGGCGTCGAGGATGATGGGATAGGCTTCGTTGGCGGACCGGATCTCGTCGACTTCGACCGCCTTGCCTTCCAATTGCTTGTAGTCCTGAAAGAAGCGGCGCAGCATGAGCAGGCGATGCGAGGGCATTTCGGCAGCTTCGCGATAGGAGTTGAATTCGGGATCCTGGGTGGCGATCGCGATGATCTTATGGTCCTTCTTGCCGCCATCGATCATGGTCATCACGCCGATGGCGCGGGCATGAATGATGGTCAGCGGCACGACGGCTTCCTGGCAGAAGACCAGCACGTCGAGAGGGTCGTCATCTTCGGCGAGCGTCTGCGGAATGAAGCCATAGTTCGCCGGGTAGTAAACGGCCGAGTACAGGACGCGGTCGAGGCGGATGAGGCCGCTCTGCTTGTCGAGTTCGTACTTCACGCTCGATCCGGAAGGGATTTCGATAACGCAGTCGAATTCCTGCGGGAGTTTGTCGCCGGGAGTGACGTCGTGCCAAGGATGAATCATTCGTTAGTTCGTTCCAAGTTCATTCTATATGGAGGTCGGCAATGCCAGCCGGATCGTCCGACCGGCGAAGGAAATAACTGTTTGCGCCGCGGTATCGAATCCGTCGAGTACCGGATACCTTGATTCCGTCCGGCTGGTCGCGTAAAGTTTAAGCGGGGTTCCTCCTCTTCGGGGCAGGCATGTCCAGTCAAGCAAAGACTTATCTCAAGTTCGGCGGAGCGACGGCATTCATTCTGCTGCTGCTCGGCTATTTGGCCTACACCGGCGTGCAGGACAGCAAGAGCTACTACGTCACCATCTCGGAGCTGCACAAGATGGGTGACGGCGCGTACTCGAAGCGGCTGAGAGTCGCAGGCAACGTGCAGCCAGGATCGATCAAGCGGACCGGAACGCATGTTCAGTTCGTGCTGGTCGAACAGGACCAGAACCTGGCGGTGGACTACACCGGAACGGAAGCACCTCCCGACACCTTCAAAGACGATTCGCAAGCGCTGGCCGACGGCAACTTCGGGCGTGATGGCGTCTTCCATGCGAAGCAGCTGCAGGCGAAGTGCGCGTCGAAATACGCTCCACAGCAGGGAACTCCTGCCAACGGGACCCAGTCGACGGAACCGGCCAAGAGCATGACCGAGGTCGAGAAGGACAAGCCTACGCGCGTCAACTAGCACTGCAACCAGCTCTGCGTTTTTTTTTGATCGATCCGCGCAAAATATTGTTTTCAAAGTACTTATCCAAAGGAAGTCTGCCGCTGTCTCTGCAAAATCTTGATTCTAAGTAACTTACCCGTAAAATCTTGAAAATAAGAGAGTTGATGGTGTGTTGTCCGCAAAGGTCACTTGCCGAATTTCTCGCAAAATATTGCGTGCAAACGACTTGCTGAGTTTCGCGAATTTGCCTGCCCGCAAAATCCTGATTCCGCTGGACTTATGCATAACCTATTGATAATGATGAGTTGTTTCGATCAACCTTGTCGATGCAAAACGCCTTTCGGCTCTGGCAGTCTTTAGCATGGAGGCTGTGGAAGTCTAGGTCACACGTCACAATCTGGCTGTGGAAATCTGGGCGGACGACCGGCAGAAATGTGGCTCGGAGAGTCGGTCATAATCTTTCACCAGAGGGAACACAGAGGAACACAGGGACACCAATCCCCGGAAGTCCTTGCCCGTTGGCACTGTCTTACGGGCTATTTAAGACACTCCTACCGCCCTTTCGGTAGTGGTGCAGTTTGAAACATCTGGAGGGGTATCCGCATCAAAAACTTAGGTAATCTGGCAATTGACGTGCTTTACATTACGGTGATTTCGGTGTACAAAGGGCCACTTCCCCGATTCCACTCTAATGGAACGGAAACGTGGCCGAGCGTCGAGACAGATCACAACTTGTAGGGGATTTCCTGCGCGAAGCAGGGGTTTTGATTGGTGTTTTATGGCCCCTTGAGGATGGCATAAAGAACGAGAGAGTCAGCGGCACCGTGCTCGTTTTTGCTCTACTAGCCGCAGCCCTATTGTTGTATTGGGGAACGATCCTCGAAGGAAGGGATGAATTATGAGAAGCGTTACAGTGTTTGGTTCATGGGTCGTAACGCTAGGTTTTTTCTTTGGCGTCTTCCTGTTTGGCAAGTACCTCCAGCATCGTGAACGCCAGGAAAAGATCACAAAGAAGTTGAACGATGCTCTACGTCGCGACTTCGTTCAGTCCGCGATGCAAGGTCGCAGCGTTTTTTACGGAGCGGGCTATACGGTCGATCCGACGGTTTCTACTTTAGGAACGCGATACGGAGAACCTATAACTTACGAGCGTCGTCAAGCAGGCACTCGATAAGCTCGTCAATTTCCCATACGTGATCGGACAAACCCGCTTCCATTGCGGGCGTAATGCGTAGCGTTTTGTGTACGCGGCAGAAGTTGTAGTGCATGAAATACAAAGCTGCAGCATGACCGTGGTTCTCTAGCTTTTTGCTAAAACCATTAGTTGACCGTGTGAATCGTCGCATTCCCATGCGCATAGACAGATTGCTTCTTTCAATAAATGACGTGCTGATGTGCTTGGGATCGGGCCTGCCAGAGAGCACGCCAGTGCGGCATCCGATACAGGTTGCCGGACTATAGCGCGACTCTGGATTGTCATTCGATGCGCCATAAATCTTAACCAGCATCGCATAATCAATATCCGCTCCGAATGCATCTTCCACGGCCTCTGCATACACGCGATGCCCGTCCGTCGTTAGCTGAATGCGATTGCCAATCCGCGAAGAAACGTCTTGCATGAATTCGGAAGCGGTAGCCGCACCGCGATCGCCGAGCGTATAGGAAATGATCAACCTGGAATCGGCATCGATCGCCGTCCATGTCCACACACTTCCAGCGCCAGCTTTCACTTGCTCCAGAGAGAGATTCTTGTCCTTGCCGTATACGAACGCCCAAATCTCGTCGCACTGGAGGCGACGCACGCGAAGATTGCGGACGTGCTCGTTATGATAGGAAGCAGCCGCGCAACCGAGGTCCTTCAAGAGTTTCAGGACGGTATGTTTTGCTACGCCAGTCATTCGGCAAGTGGCGTTAATCGAAGTCCCTTCGACCAGAGCGGCGATTACCGCGGAGCGCTGGTCAATGGAGAGGCGATTCATGGTGGACATAAGCCATGCTTGCTCGGGAATGTAGTCAATGAAAATAAATGCCCGAGCAAGTATTTTATTGACAGTATGTGCCCGAGCAAGTATTTTTTACGCATGGCCGACAATTCTGAAAATAAACTCACAAGCGAAGCCGCGAAGGAACTTTCAAAACTGGGAGCCGCTAAGGGCGGCGTAGCCCGAGCCAAAGCCCTCACGCCAGATCAGCGTCGTGCTATTGCGGTCGGGGCAATTCAGGCTAGGTGGAAGAAGGCCGGGAAATCGGACACGCTAGCGCAAGCTACGCACGGCTCTCCGGATAGTCCTCTACGGATTGGAGAGGTAGAGATTCCGTGTTTTGTACTGGAGGATGGTCGGAGAGTTTTGGCACAGCGCGGCATGATAACTGCTCTAGGAATGAAGCCGGGAGGGTCGAGTCATGGTCAGGACCGAATGGTCAAATTTGCCACTCAAGATCGCCTTAAACCGTTCACTTCAGATAGGTTAAAGCTCGGGACCTTAATGCCGATAGAATTCAGAACGCCAGAGGGACGGAGAACGTTGGGATATGAGGCTACTCTGCTGGCGGATATTTGCGATGCGGTTCTGGAGGCAAGAAAGCAAGGTTCGCTCACGGAAAAACAGCAACACGTAGCGAGGCAATGCGAGATTCTCGTTCGCGGTTTTGCGCGGGTAGGAATCATTGCCCTTGTTGATGAGGCTACTGGGTATCAGGCGGATCGCGCACGCGATGCCTTGGCGAAAATTCTTGAAGAGTTTGTCGCCAAAGAACTGCGTAAATGGGTGAAGACCTTCCCCGGAGAGTTCTACCGCGAGATGTTTCGGCTCAGGAATATTCCGTATACCGGAAGCGTTAAGAAGCCTCAATACATAGGACATCTCACGAATGACCTCGTATATGCTCGATTAGCGCCCGGAGTACTGGAGGAACTTCGTAGAGTCACTCCAAGGAACGAAAAGGGGCAATTAAAGCACAGGTTCTTTCAGCGCCTCACAGAGGATGTTGGTCATCCTAAATTGCGAGAGCACCTAGCTTCTGTGATTGCATTGATGAAAGCGGCTGATGGTTGGGATCAATTTATGGGAATGATGGACAGGTCCTTGAAGAAGTACAAGGAATTGCCGCTGTTCGAGGGAAAGGACGAAAAGCCAATTCAGGTTTCCTAGTCCTCGGTAGCTTGGCGAACGATCCGAGCAGCCGCTTGACTGAAGTCCTCGGTCGGTTGCCGGTTCGCTTTCTTGGCGGGTTTGGCCAGATCGCGAACCTTGGGAGCGGTCACGTTGCTGGTTGTGCGTTTGCCTCGCGGTCCTTTTTCTCCATGCCAAAGAGTTTCCCACAGTCCGAAGCACGGCGCTAGGGCCTGTGGATTTCAAACTGCACCACTACCGCCCTTTCGACTTCCCCTTTCGACTTCATTGACAAATCCTCACAGCGCGGCGGATACTGCACGCGGTGCATGTAGGGTGCATCGGCGGATCGCCGAAGGGCAATGCCCACCTACACGATCTCATCGTGGAGGCCTATATGCCCGACCTGGAAAACCTCAAAAAACAAGCCAAGCTTATATTGCGATGGCACCGGGAGCAGCACTACCCGGTTGCCGCGCAAATCCGGCAGCTTCTGCCTCGTTTTAGGAATATGGACGACGCCGAGGTTCTTGGCGCGACTTTCAAGCTCAGCGACGCGCAGGAGATGGTCGCGAGGCAGCACGGGTTCGAGAGTTGGCAAGGGCTGAAAGCGGGGCTTTCGGCCACCTCACGCAAGGGGAAGCCGTCGCCTGCGAAAGCGGCGATCGTGGGCGCGGAGCCGCAACTATTCGTCGCCGATATCGAGAAATCGCGCGATTTTTTCTGCAAAAAGCTGGGCTTTTCCGTTGCGTTCAGTTACGGCAAGCCTCCGTTTTACGCACAGGTGGAGCGGGACAGGGCGCGTCTCAATCTCCGGCGTGTGGAGGGGAGCGTGATCGATTCCACGGTGCGGGATCGTGAGGGACTGTTGTCGGCATCGTTGACCGTCGCGACAGCGGACGAGATCAAGTTGCTGTTTCTTGAGTTTCAGTCCGCGGGTGTTCCGTTTCAGCAGAGATTGACAAAGGAGCCCTGGGGCGCGAGGACGTTTGTCGTCAGAGACCCGGACGGGAATTTGCTGCTGTTTGCCGGGCCGGCGAACTAAACGGCCGCGATGCCGTCTTGCTGGGGAACATCAGAACTGGACCAAGCGGTTACGAGTTCGCGCGACGATTACGAAGCAGGGAGGACACCATGCGTCGAGAACAGGCGTTGAAGGCTGTGTTGGTGGTGGTGGGATTGTTGTTTACGGCAGGAGTGATTCCGCTGGCGATGTTTTTCTCGCGGGACCCTGCGGTGGCGATGATCATGAGCATTTATGTCACGCTCGGGATTTTCCTGCTGCTGGCGGTGCGTGATCCGGCAGGGAACCGCCGACTCATTGCCTTTGCCGGATGGGCAAATCTTGCGCATGCTGGAGTCATGGCGGTGCAGGAATATATGAATGTGATCGCGCGGCAGGAACTTGCGGGAGTGGTGGTGTTCGTAATCGTGGGTTTGGCGCTGGTGATGATGGCTCCAACAAAGCAAGCGGTGGAGAAAGCTGCTACCGTTGCGAGCTAGTTCGCGCTTAGAAAAGGTGATTGGCGCAATATCGATTTCACTCAAAATGATCCTCGGATGTCAAAACGCGTGAGTCGCCATGTACGTCAGTCGGTTTCTGAGTTGCCCTTTGTCCGGACAAGAGCTCTGTGCTTCGAATATGCTGCGACTACAAATCGCATAGAACGGGCTGCGAGTGCGCTAAAACCAATCTTGCGCTATATTCCGGCCCCGCCTTGATTCGCTGTGGCGCGTCATTCTCCACGCAGAGGTGTTCACGCATGACTAAACGGCGCTCTGGACAAATGTTCATTGCAACTCTCGCGCTCGGGCTGACTTTCTTCAGTATTCCCGTTTTGTCTCAACAGAAGAGTGCGGCGCTTCGCGCAAACGATACCGAACTGCTGATGCTCGGTACTGCGGGCGGTCCGCCTTTGCGCAGGGATCGTTCCGAGCCGGCCACTCTGCTCATCGTCGATGGTCGGCCGTATTTAATCGACTGTGGCATCGGAACCATCCGGCGCCTGGTCGAGGCTGGGATTCCATCGGAAACGATTGGAACGATCTTCTTTACCCACTTGCACCCCGACCATGATCTCGGCCTCGTCGACGTGATGGCCAACGATTACTTCCACCTTGATCTGGCCTCCGACGCGCGGAAGATCAATATCTACGGGCCGCCCGAAACTAGCGAACTGGTCCAAGCCGCGTTCCAGTACATCAGCACTCCTTTCGAGGTGTTTGCGGCGGAAAAGCCGGGGTTCCAGCTTGGCCGGCCGAACCATGGGCTGACCAGTCCGTTTGTCGCCCACGAAATCGAAGGCGAGGGAGTTGTTTACCGCGACGACAAAATTCAGATCACTGCCGTCGAGAACTCGCATTACGCGCTGATGCCGGCGCAGTTCCGCACGCATTTCAAGTCATATTCGTACCGCATCCAGACGCCCCACGGCGTGGTGGTATTCACCGGAGACACCGGGCCCAGTGATGCGGTCGTGAAACTCGCGAAGGGCGCCGACGTTCTCGTTGCCGAAGTGGAGGAGAGTCTGGACGAGCTACGCGGGTTCATTGACCAGATGGCGGCACGGAACCACTGGCCTCCTGCCCGCAAGCAGGAGTTTGCCGCGCACATGGAGAAAGAACATCTGACGGTGGACAGCCTCGGAGAACTCGCCTCGAAAGCCGAAGTACAATCCGTTCTCTTCTATCACTATGACCCGCAAGACAAAGCGGAACAGCAGGCGCGTGTCGCCGCCATGAAGAAGTACTTTCCCGGACCAGTTCTGGCGCCGATGGATCTGGACCGCTACTGTCTGTCGAAGGGCGAAGCGCAATCGGAGAAGGCTAAGTTCGAATCGTGCGGGCAGAATACCGCGGATCAGAAGTAAGCGCCGGGTGTACAAACGAAAGCAATCGCGCGAGAAGATTATTTCTCGATCATGGCTTTGGTGTTTGTCGCAGGGATTACCTAGCCGTTCGCCGGTCCGTGGCGAATGTAGGGCTGCATTGAGGATGGCCACTTACATGAAGCCAATCATTTTTTTACCGAGTAGCATGGAAATTTCCTGGGAAGGGAGAGGCAGATGAACCTTCTGCGTTGTCTTGCTCTAATGTGCTTTCTGCTGGGAACTTGTTTTGGCCAGTTGCCGGAATACTATCAATCCGTCAACCGCGTTACGTGGGTCTCGGAGAACATCGACGGGATATTGCCGACGTGGAGTGCGCTCGGAATGACCGACATCCATAAGGCGGCGAAGATTAAGGGCGTGGGAAGCGATCATGGCAAACCCGTGACCGTCGAGACATGGCAGGCTACGGGACGTCTCGGCAACCTGACCGTCAATTTTCTTCAGCCGGGCTTTGTTCGTCCAGGCGAGGGCCAATCGAACTCTTACATTGATTTTCTGAAGAAGCATAAGGACGGCATCTTTTCCGTTGTCCATGAGGTTCCGTCCAAAGAGGCGATGGACAAAGAGATTCAGCGCATGGCCGCGCTCGGAGTCAGCGTGCTGCAGCAGGTCACGTTTGAAATTGACGGTGCGCCGGTAACCTACACCTACTTCGACACGGAGCCGCAGGGAAAATACGTTCTAGGGCTGGTTTACTGGCCGGGCGGGGCGCCCAAGCCGCTGGAGCAGAAAACCGTCTCGCACCTTGCGCTTTCGGTTCGCGATGCAGCGGCGGTTTCCAGCTACTGGCAGAAACTTGGATTGCCAGGGTTTGAGCTGCAGCACGCGACGCCACGCGACGATTCGCGCTATCGCGGCCAGCCTCTCTTACTGGCGTTTGAGGTGGGCTTTCAGCGGATGGGCGATATGAGCTTTGAGTGGATTCAGCCACCATCCACTCCAGCGAATATTTATGCAGATTTCTTGAAGCTCCATGGGGAAGGTGTCCAGCACATTGGTATGCCGGTGGATGATCTCTCGAAAGCTACGGCCGCATATGAAAAACTCGGCTTTACGGTATGGCAGGCCGGTGCGTGGGGAGACGTCGGAAAGCCCGGTTCCGGACAGTATCACTACATGGACACGGACAAAATCGGAGGCGTAAGCGCGGAGCTGATCCGGGCGTATTAGAAGGGGGAGCGGTTGGATCCACACGGCAGGGTTGCGACCGCGTTTGGAGTGGAGAGGAGATGTCCCGGCGGACTGGAGCACCGATGCGAAAATTACGAGCCCATTATCAATGGCTTCAGGTAGCGTTTGCCGTGGCTTGGACGGGAGTGCTTTCTCTGTACTGGATACGAATCAAAATGAGTGCGGCATTTCAATCTCTTCTCGCGCTCGGACTCACAAAACCTTTTCCTTTGTCGGTGATTTATGTGGCATTCGTCTACGTCGCTGCAATCACTGCCATCCTTTTTGCGGGGCTGTTCCTTTATGTCGCAATAACAGGCACGCTTCATTTCCGAAGGCTCCTGCGCGGACTGTGTCTGATCTTGATTGTGGTTGTCCCTTCGCTGAGCAGCGGAATTTTCGTCAAAGGATTACCGCTCTCACCTCTCGCTGCATACCTGATCTTATGGTTGCCGTTGCTATTTGCTTTATGGCTGTCGATGCGAGCGCAGCGATACAAGTCGAAGGCACCGTTGTCGTAGCCAGCCGTTCGCCTGGGTCAGTGTAAAAGAATATAGGACTCAAAATGCGAGAGTATGACTTAATCGCGGAATGGTTTGCATCACAACGTGTCGATCAGACAGGAGTACCCGAAGCAACCAAGCTGGCTTCATCCATCGCACCCGGATCGCTTGTTCTCGATGTTGGTTGTGGCAACGGTATTCCGATTTCTCGTATATTGCTGAGCGCTGGCCACCGAGTTATCGGCCTGGATAGTTCGGATGCGATGCTGGCGCGCTTCAGGCGTAATTGCCCGGAATCATTGGCTGTCAGAGGACTGGTTCAGTTCTGCCCATTCGCCGATTGCACGTTCGATGCTGCCGTGGGGTGGGGCGTCATGTTTCATCTCAATCCTGAAGATGCGGTGACAGCAATTGCGAATCTCTCGCGCATTGTTAAGGGCGGAGCGCCGCTTCTTTTCACGTCCGGGGACGTCGACGACTTTGATGGAACAGAGAGCAAGATGAGCGGCGTGACGTTCCGGTACTTCTCATACAGCGTCGACAACTACCGACGCATCCTTGGCGATCACGGCTTCACCTTGGTTGATGTCCATCAGGATAGCGGAAGTAACACCTATTACCTGGCTCGCCGAGATCATTGAACGATCGCCAGACACTTAAGGGCGTCAAGGGAAATAAGGGCGCAACCTTGGAATCCTGTACTCGATGGTTACATCGCAGGTTTTTCGTGAAGGAGGGCCTTGATTTTATTTTCGAAGGCAATTTTGTCGACCATGCCTGCGTGTGATTCGGCAATTTTTCCGTTACGGTCGATCAGCAAGGTCACCGGGAGCGAAGGCAATCCGCCGTATTGGTTGGCCAGGTCCTGGTTAGCAATCACAACTGGATAATTCAGCTTGTGCTCTTCGAGAAAGGGCTTCACTGATTTCCAGCCGTCCTCATCCATCGAAACGCCAATCGCCGTTAGTCCGTCCTTGCCATATTTGTTTTCGAATTCTACATACCAAGGAATCTCAACTTTGCATCCCGTGCACCAAGTAGCCCAGAAATCGAGCAGAACGACCTTCCCTTTGAAAGCCGATAACTTGATAGGCGAACCCGTGGAGTCTGGAAGAGTGAAATCGGGAGCAGGTTGGCCGAGCCGTGGGGTTGTCGGCCCGGGCTGAGGCGCGGTTTGAGGGGCGAGAAGCGAGCTCATAGCGACCAATGCGACGGCGAGAATTCGAGAGAACATTGCAATCTCCTCCTTCGGAAGCGCAACGCCAGTCCGTACATGGTACATCGGAACCCGACGGCGCTGGCGAGCTACGCTTAACGGGCCGGTCGAGAGGGCCTGAGTCTCAGGCCTGATGCGTACTGTTCGGCGGTTCAAGTACAATTCGACGCTGCATGCTGCGAGGAGCTTCTATGAGGAAATTGTTGCTGTTACTGGTTTTCCTGATTTCACCGGCAATTGCCCAGACCGTTCCAGAGGGAGTTGGACAGGGCTACGATGGCGAGTTACAGCACGTAACCAGTCAGTTGCTGGCGTTGGCAGAGGCCACGCCCACAGATAAGTTCGCGTGGCGCCCGGCGCCCGGTGTGCGCTCTACGAGTGAGGTGTACATGCACATCGCCATCGCCAATTTTTACTTTCTGAGCGTGGTCGGAAAACAGACCATGCCAACTGAGATCAAGCCGGGATTTGAGAAATCGGTAACCGCCAAGGCCGACGTGATCTCCTGGCTGAAGCGTTCGTTAGATGCCGCGCGCGACGCACGGGCGAAGGAGACTCCCAAACAACTGGAGCGAAAGGTTGAGTTTCTGAAGCAAAGCACTACTGCCGACGCCGTCTATCTTCGCCTGATCATTCACTGCAACGAACATATGGGGCAGCTTGTCGCTTATGCGCGCATGACAGGAGTTACGCCGCCGTGGTCGAAAGACTAGGGCGGACTTAGCCAGATCTCGCGGGCGGCTTGTCACAGACCAGATGAGAATCTTTGCCGGTCGGCAGCATCGTTCCCGCCCGTGCAAAATCGCAAGGACGGGCGGTCCGAGTCTAGATCGTCCGCAATTAGGTCATCTATGTTGGAGACGGGATTCGCGCTTACGCCTTTTTCGTCAGCGCTGCGCGGATTCGTTCGCCGACGATCGCGTCTTCGCCGGGTTGCATCATCCAGACTCCGACCACGAGCGTGTTGGCATCGGCCGGGATGCCCTGATTTGGCTTCTGGCCGGTGTTCGGATTCAGTTCAATGGAAGGCGTTCCCGTCCGCAAAGTCTCGACGATCTGTGTCGTGGTAACTCCGGTGACTGCCGGATCGAAGCGTATGAGCAAATGTGGAACGTGGTTGGCGATTCTTGGAACTACCGTTTCCGTCCTGACCGATGGAATGCCTTTCACAGCACTGGCGATGAGATCGACGCGCTTCTGGTAGTCACCTTGCATCGACTCTTCGGTGTGCGAGAGAACCCAGTCGACGGCGGCAACCATGCCAACGATCTGTTCCTTCGCCACCTTCATGCCGCGGCCGATGCCGTCTCCGGGATTATTGTTCGCGTGGGCCAAGTCTGTGAGGACCTTTCGGCCCAGCAGAAGACCGGCGTTTTGCGGACCGCGTATTCCTTTGCCGCCCGAAAAAGCGACCAGATCGAAACCCATGCCGGTGTATTTCCAAAGATTCGAGATTGGAGGCATGTCGGCAGCGGCATCCAAGTGGCATGGGATGTCGTGCTCGTGCGCCACTCGCAGCCACTCTTCTCGGCCAATCTGTGCGGTGCCTGCGATCCCGTCTTCGTCTTCCGCTGCGTTGAAGAAATTGGTCATCACCGCATTGCCTGCGGCGCATGCGCGTTTATAGTCATCGAGCGTGACCACCTCGGTTACCCGCGCTCCACAGAGATAGATGGCGCGGTCATATTCATAGCGGTGGGCCTGCTGCACGATCACCTGATTCTTCAAACCGTCAATTGACTGCGGCATGTCCGTAATCTTGATGCCGTTGGCGTGTTGCAGGCATGCGGCGGTCGCCAGGCTGATGGCTCCGCATGCGCCGGAGGTCACGACCGCTCCCTCGCACTTGAGGCGACCTGCGATGTACTCCCCAGCTTTTCGCTGCAACTCGTGCAATCGCACCGGATGAAGCGCAGATTTCTGCACTGCCGCGAGAACCTCCGGAGGCATGCAGGCAGCCGTTAGCGTGGTATACGTACCCGCTGCGTTGATGATCGGAGTGACTCCAAGCTTCGCGTAGTAATCCTCACCATCTGCAGATGGAGCTGGCGACGATGCCGCTCGCGAGGAAAGGGCTTTGGCCGACGAAACCATAGGGGCCGCGCCAAGCGCTGCAACCAGCGAACTGGCCCATTGAAAAAAACTGCGACGGGTATGAAGGCCTTGCTGCGAACTCAATCCGGACATAGCTGTTGCTCCTAGGGATTCGAGGCTTGCTATACAAAGAGTGTATATCGGGCGGAGGGGGATGAGGCTTTGTATTGGAGGGGTTGGGTCGAAAAACTGACGGTCGCAACCTCCCAAGAAATCCGAGGTACAATTTCCAGGTTGATGCTTCTCTATTCTGCTTGAACTTGTAAGGGCAATGCGCGGTTCTTCATGTCGTTCCACACTAGCGGATACTTTTACCGATCTCTCTTAAGCGCGCTGTGCGTCTTCTACTTCGGCTTTTGCGCCAGCGCAGCCGGCCAGATGCAGCCGAGTACAGGATGGTCCCAGACTCTGCCTCCTCCGCCCCCGGACTACACGAATGTGGACATGATGCGCGTGCTGGGTGTGAAGGTGAGTGACTGCGAGCAGTCGAGAGGTCTATTGGTGACTATTCTCGATGAGCAAAAGGCCAAACTCGATCGTCAGGCTGTGGTGAAGATTCACGACAAGAGGAAGGACACCACAACCTGGCTGACTACTTCGCACGAATCCCAATTGGTTTTTTGCGGCGTCGAGCCCGGAGCGTACGATCTGGAAGCCAGCGCGGTCGGATATCTGATCGATCGCCAAGAGTTGCAAATTGGTCCCGGTACGCAGAACCCTCAAGTCGAAATCATCTTGCACAAAGATCCATTAGCAGTGGACCTCAGCAATTCTGACGCGGTGATTCCGCCAAAGCAGCGCAAGGATGCGAAACGAGCAGTTCTTGCTCTGAAATCGGCAAACTACAAAGAGGCGGAGAAAAAGCTCGACAAGGTCTACAAGGCCGCGCCGTCGAGCGTGCAGGTGAATTTTCTGTATGGGTATCTTTTCGTTCAGCTCAACGATCTCGCGAAGGCTGAAGGATTCCTGGGCCGGGCGGCCGAGTTGGATTCGCGAAGAGTCCAGACGCTGGCCCTGCTGGGCAGAGTGCAATTGCAACTGAAAGAGGACGATCGAGCCCAAAAGACGCTGGAGCATGCCGTAGTGGATGACCCGAAGTATTGGATCGCACACAACCTGCTCGCCGACGCATACCTGCGACACAAGGAATATGAAAAAGCTCGGGAGCAGGCCCAGTTGGCCATCCATGAAGGACAAGCGGCCGGCACCGTGGCGCAGTTGATTCTGGGCGAGGCGCTGGCGAACCTCGGGCATGACCAGGAAGGGATCCAGGCGCTGAAGACTTTTCTCGAAACCAATCCCGGCAACCCAGTTGTGCCGGAAGTACGCAATCTGATTTCGACATTGGAGCAGCGCGATTCGGGTGCCGGTGGAGCGACAGAATTGGTCACCAAGTCTGATCTGGCGCTTGACGCATCGGTGCCGTCGCTGCCTGAGAGCACGTGGGGTCCGCCCGGGGTGGATGACGCGAAGCCTCCGGTTGTGCCCGGAGTCCCGTGTCCTTACCAGCAGGTTCTGGATGGCACGGGTGAGCGGGTGAAACAACTGGTGAGCAACATCGAAAAATTCGCCGCGATCGAAGATTTGTTGCACCAGCAACTCGACAAAACGGGCAATCCGATCAGCACGGAAAATTGGAAGTTCAACTACGTGGCACAAATCAAGGAAAATCCTCCGGGCTCGGTGGGGATCGAGGAATACCGCGGCTTGCGATATGGAGCCACGGATCTTCCGGGCAATATCGTTACGAAGGGCTTTATCACTTTGGCTCTGACTTTTCTGCCGGGTG
The DNA here is from genome assembly GCA_035946775.1 of Candidatus Sulfotelmatobacter sp. Lineage (GTDB taxonomy): Bacteria > Acidobacteriota > Terriglobia > Terriglobales > Acidobacteriaceae > Sulfotelmatobacter. The sequence continues at coordinate 30,111 of DASYZA010000334.1, forward strand.
TGCGCGATGATTTCCAGATGAGTTGCGAAGGTGTCGGCAATTGGCGCGGGCAAACAGCGTGGCTGATGCACTTCCAGCAGCGCGAGGACAAACCCAGCCGCTTTGCGGGATTTGTGATCGGGAACCGAAGCTATCCCATGAAGCTGAAAGGCCGCGCCTGGATCGCGACCGACAACATGCAGATTGTGCGCATCGAGTCTGATCTGCTAAGCCCGGTGCCGCACATGACGGTCATTCATCAAATTGCGGAATATGGCCCGGTTCATTTCAAGAAGATGAATACCGATCTGTGGCTGCCGCAGCACGTCGATATCTTTATGGAACTGAACCGGCGCTACTATCATCGGCAGCACAGCTTTGATCACTTCATGCTGTTCGCGGTGGACTCGCAGGATAAAGGACCGCTCAAGAACCAGGGGGCAGGGGACGGCATCAAAACTCCCTGAACCTTCTTGCCGCGCCCCGTTCCGGTTACAAAGCGGGCGGCCACACTCTCCGGGCAGGTTTGCAAAGAACCAAAGGATGGTGTGGTGTTGCACGATGAATTCCGGGCGCCTGCCAGCACAATGTCGTTCACCACAGAGGACACAGAGGAACACAGGGACATCCGATCGAGATTCTGTGTACTGCGGGACATCCGACTGCTGGTAGCGGTTCGGTAGAGGTTCCGTTAGGCCGTCTTGCGCCTCGCGAGATTCTGTCTCCACAGGTCCGCTTCGCGAGTCGCCGCTTTCAATAAGATTTGCTTTTCGTGGCAGCTCGTATGAACGAAGAGACCGTGTTCATCTGTCGTGGAGTGTTCGAGCCCAATATGTTTCCCGCAGATCAAGCAGCACTTCGAATCCGGTTTAGTCGGCAGCATGGGGGTGTGCCTCGCTATTGAGAGAAATTACCTACCGGGTGGATAAATAGAGGATAGCACCAGTTGGCAGGAAAACCGGCATAAGAATTGGCGCAACAATCATTAAAAAGGGAAGACGATAGCCGGCTGTTGAGCAGCGTTGCGGTATTTTTCGGAGCGGCTGGCGCAAGAATCGCCATAAAACGGAACCACATCCTGGCGTTTGGAAGTAGTGCCAAATCATCATGATTGGAATGCCCGGAGAGTAGGACCTATGCCATACTGCGTCTGACCACATGGAGGGGCCATGTCGAGGGTCCGCCATTACTCTGCTCTTTTTCTGCTACTGGTGTTGATCGGGATGACGGGGTGTTCGGGTTCCAGTAAGCCTCCGATCTCGGTAAGCTTGTCGCCTGCAGCTGCGCAAGGAATTGATCAGGGTCAGATGCTGAGCGTCAGCGCCACGGTAAGCAATGACACGTCCGGGAAAGGTGTTTCGTGGGTCCTCACAGGACCGGGATCGCTGAGCACTTCGACAACCTCTTCCGTCACCTATAACGCGCCCACAACGAACGTCACCAGCGCGGAGCAGGCGACGGTGACAGCGACGTCGCTGGCTGACGGGGCGAAGAGCGCGTCGCTGCAGATTACTGTAAATCCGCTTCCGCAAATTCCATTTCAGACGCTGGCGAATGGATCTGTAGGAGTGTCGTACAGCCAGATGATCACGCTTACCGGCGGAACGCCTCCGTTTCAATGGAGCGTTTACAACGGCCCGATCGATACGGGATACGAAGTGGGAGGATCGGTGCCGGATGGGCTTACGCTGAATGCAAGTACCGGAGCGATCAGCGGCGTGCCAACCGGCGGCGGGACCTGGTATTTCGAAGTGACAGCAGTGGATGCGGCCAATGGGGTCGCGATCAACGGGTTTATGAGTATTGAGATCAGCGCTAATGCGACGGCGGCAAATGCGGTTCCCTTCTTGAACCAGACACTTGTGCCAACTTCCGTTGCACCCGGTAGCGCCAGCTTCGCGCTGAGCGTAAGCGGCACTGGGTTTGTGTCAGGAGCGACGATCGACTTCAACGGGAGTCCGCTGAGCACAACATTCGTAGACAGTGAACATCTCGCTGCGACGGTTCCAGCGACGAACGTGGCGAATGCGTCGACTGCAGCAGTAACGGTTGTGAATCCCTCACCTGGCGGTGGTGCGTCGAACGTGGTCTATTTGCCGATCGCGGCGCCTACCACCACCGTCTCGTTTGCGTCCGCGGCGAACTCCCCGATTGCAGCTCTGGAGGCATTGGGCGTGACGGTTGCCGACTTCAACGCGGATGGCAAGGCGGACCTTGCCGTTGCGGAAAATGCCAGAGTGGCGGTGCTGCTGGGAAATGGCGACGGTACGTTTACGCCGGCGTCGGGCTCTCCGCTGCGAGTACTGAGTCCGCCGTACGATGATGCCGCGACACCCTACACAGGACCGATTGTCGCGGCAGATTTCAACCACAGTGGTCATCAGGGTCTTGCGGTCGCGCTCCCGCAGAACTCGGCCGCTGCCATCCTGTTGGGGAAAGGCGACGGCACGTTCGCAGCTTCTTCAGCGGCGTTCGTCAATACCGCGCGGATGACGACATCCGCGCTGGTAGTGGCCGATTTCAACGCGGACGGGAATCTCGATCTCGCCATTGCCAATCAGATCTACGCCGATGGGTTAGTCACCTTGGGATACGGGGAGGGCGCGTTTAATCAGGCTGGCAATCTCAGTACCACCGGTTTCACGAATGGCATTGCCGCAGGGGACTTCAATGGCGACGGAAAGCTGGACGCGATTGTGGCAGGAGGAAGCGGCGTCTCGTCCGGCCTGGGAAGTTCGGGACTTGGTGTGTCGCTTGGAAATGGGGACGGGACATTTACTCCGGCCAATGGATCTCCGATTTCCCTCGGGCAAAGTCTGGATGCAATTGTTCTGGCTGATTTCAACGGTGATGGCAAACTGGACGTTGCAGTTACTGACTCGGGTGCGAACGTTGTATATATCCTGCTCGGCAACGGCGACGGAACATTTCAACCGGCAAATGCATTTACTGTTGGGAATGCTCCGGAATCGATGGTCGTTGGAGATTTCAACAGCGATGGAAAACTTGACCTGGCCGTAGCTAACTTCTCAGACAACACCGTCACGCTTCTGCTCGGAAACGGCGACGGGACATTCACTCAGGCAGCGGGATCTCCTTATGCCGTGGGCAAAGGCCCGTTCGGAATCGCTACGGCTGACTTCAACGCCGACGGCAAACTGGATCTCGCTGTCATCAATTTGACGGATGGAACGGTGTCCGTACTGCTGCAGCAGTAGCTTGTCAGTTTCAGTGTCCAGGCAGCGAGATTTGTCGAGCTTCGCTCGACTGGACGGCCGACCGCGGCCGTCCTACATGGCCGCTTCCTGCACACGAGTTGCTTGCTGGCCTACTGTGCATGAGCTGTCAGGTACTTTCGTAATTGGGAATCGATGGTATTGAAGCGACCGTGCCTATGCCTGCAGAATCTCATCATGTGGTGCCACTCTCGTGAATACGACTGATTAGGAGTACCGATGCCCTCCCCAAAACTAGCCGATGCATTTCTAGCACTTGAGACACAAAGAGCGTTGTCTCTTCCTGTTCCCGCCCTGATCCTGGGTGCGGTAGCACAGGTGGAATCTCTGATCGAACTCGCAGGGCGAGTGTGCGATCCGGTATTTCGGCAGGCCAACAAGGCTGCGTGCGAGTAGCGGTCCGCGTGCCCGATTCTCACATCCTGCTGAAGAGAACGGTGGCATATCTTCAAAAACTTCTTTTCCGCGGATACACGCGGAATCACGCGGATCGAGGCTATTTTGCATGGGTGATCGGAGTCGCGTGCGCACGATTCGAAACCCAAGGAACTGCACGTTGGTGGGGGGCACACCCCACCGTGGTTTTCCCCGAAAAGCCTTAGCACCTCCTTCCGATACCGCTAAAGCTGAGCGTCTGGCATCCTACAAGAAGTGAGTGACACGCTTCTCCAACAACTGTGCGACGAACTCCGGGACGCTCAGGGCTCGGCCGAAATTGAGCGTGCGGCACAGGCTCTGCGGAACCATTTGAAAGAGCAGCAGAGCGGGATTCGGGAGCGCCTGCTCTCGGAAGCGGAGAAAGCGTTTCAGTCCCAGGTAGATCTGCAAGATCAGCACGAAGACTGAAGATCCAGAGTTATGTCACAGCGAACTTTTTTTCCGCGGATGTACGCGGAATCACGCGGATCTGTCCATTTTGCGATTGGGTGACTTCGCCATTTAGCGATTGAAAATCCAAACTGCAATCACCGGCGACAACTTGCAATGAAGACCTGACTCAGGGTTTTCCTGTAGGCGTGGTCTGTATGTATTTCAAAGATTTAATTCGCTAAGCGCGCCGATTTTCTGGTCTATAGGTGATAAACTGTAGGCAATCGAGTTCACCCTTCCTCCCGCTCCGAGCTAAGAGGTGTCGAGTCCAAGCGAGTTCAGCAACTATGACGTTTCACTCATTCACGCTCGTTTACAGCGAACACTTCACAATCCCTTCGCAGTCGCCCCTCATCTGCGATCTGTGCGACCGCCCGGTTCCGATCGAGCGCGCGCAGACCGACGAGTACGGACAGCCGGTGCACGAATCCTGCTATGTGGCGGCAGTGAAGTCCCGCAGAGTGGGTGCCTGAGATGATGCATCAACGGCCACAGCTTCGGATTGTTCACTGGGGAGAGATGCCCGACCGGGCGTGTTGCACGGTTTGCTCGCGCGTATTCTCGCTGCCTCTGGATGTCACGGCCTCAGTGCAGGAAGCCCGGGACGCGCTCGAACAGATGTTCATTCGCCATTCCTGCGACAAGACCACGGCGCATTACCGCACGCAGACGGCATTCCACTTCCGCACGTCAGCCTAGGGATCACGAATTCAAACTTGCCTCGGACGGGAAAGACTTAGTGTGTCCCGGGGGCGGGTGCCTTTCGCTGAGCGACTCTGGACTGGCTGCGAAAACGTGCGGGAGGAATTGTGAACTCTCGTTTGAAAGCGCGGTTGAAGGCAGCTTCGGACTCGTAGCCGACTTCCGATGCGATCTGTGCCACCGAATAGCTGGTCGATTCCAGCATCTGGGCTCCTAATTGAATCCGCCAGCGCGTGAGGTAGGCCATGGGCGATTCATTCAGGTAATGGCGAAAGCGCTCAGCCAGCACGGATCGCGATATCCCGGCCTCTTTCGCGAGAGAGGCAATGGTCCACGGATGTTCCGGGCTCTTGTGCATGTGGGCCAGCGCCTTGGCGACTTCCGAATCGCGTGCACCCCCTAACCATCCTTTCTCTTCTGCCGGCAGTTGGGCAATGTAAGCGCGAAGAGTCTCCACGAACAGAACCTCTGACAGCTTTGCCAGTAGGGCTTCTTCGCCAGGTGCAGACATGTTCGACTGGTCCACCGAGAAGCGAATCGAGTTCTCCAACCATCGGCCGGAAGCGCTCTTGCGGAGGTTGATCTTGAAGAGCGGCGGCAGGCCACTGAGGAAGATCTGGCTGAGGCGAGGATCGCAGGCCATGTAACCGCAGACGAATTTCGTGACTTCTCCGCCTCCACCGATGCGCCACAATTTCAGACCTTGCGAAAGGACGTCGGTTAGATGCTCTTCATCGTTGAGCGTCTCGGAAGCCCCACCATTTTCGATGATGTGTTTGTCGCCATGAGGAAGCATCACGATGTCTCCGGCGGTCATGGCTAAGCGCCCACCATTTTCCAATCGCAGGGCTGCGCGTCCTTCGGTGAGCAGGTGATAGACGATGACGTGTTCCATGTCCGTGGCGAAATACTTCGCGAGCGCATGGGAAGAAGCGGCGTACACGCTCCAGGGCGACGAGAATTCGCCGTTGTAAAACAGCGCTCCCTGTAGCCGTACGACCTTCAATACTTCTGAAAGGACGTCCACAAAGCCTCCCGGCAAATCGTCCCGGACTCCTGAGCAAATCATCATACGGCAAATGCAACGCGAGCAAGAAAGCCGGACGCGCGGGTAAGTGGCCGAGGCGATAGGAGCGGATAGTAAGCCTCGTTGAATCCAAGGACGCAGAAAGCGTTCGAGGCAATTCGAGTAGAGAGGAAGGAAAACGAATGTCAAAAGCAAGCAATGCTCCCAGTCAAAACTGTGGCACTGCCACAATCGAGCCTTGCACGAGCCGCGCCGAAGCGCTGGCGGCTCGCATAGAAAAAGGGGCTGCCGGCTTGGCGGCTTTCGCTGAAGGGCTGTCAGATGCCGAATGGAATACACCTGTTTCGGCGACGGACCGACGTTCGGTCGGAGTCATTGTTCACCACGTTGCCAGCATGTATCCGATCGAGATTGATGTTGCGCGATTGATTGCCAGTGGAAAGCCGGTTTCGGACGTTACGTGGGAAGTCGTCGCGCAGCTGAACGCAAGACACGCCCAGGAAAACGCTCAAGTGTCGAGGTCTGCGACGCTCGAACTTTTGCGTCAGAACAGCCGTCAGGCAGCCGACGCGGTGCGAGCGTTCACGGATGACGAACTCGATAACGCGGCGCCGTTCTCGTTGAGTTTCGGCGCGCCGATGACAGCTCAGTTCGTGATCGAGGACCATGCCATGCGGCACAGCTGGCACCATCTGGCGGCGATTCGAAAAGCGCTAGGGCGCTGAAGGCGCTGCCGGTTGGTGCTGGATCGAAACGGAAAACAAAGAACCGCGGGCCAGTTCGAAATTCAGACACATGAGGAGATGAGCAATGTCAGTCGTTCAAGAGAAAGCAATCAAGGAAGTCTTGGGACGAGAGCCGCAGGGTCCGGTGGCTGCAAGAGCAACGGGGGTGAGCGAGGCAGCGCGCATCAAGTATTTGCGAGTCGCGTTGCAGGTGGTGGGCCTGATCTTCATTTTCGGAATTTACGCCCTTAGCATTGTTTGGCCGGCTGGCTGGGTATGGCACACGGGCCATACTTCACATTATCTGCAGATGATTCTTGGGGTGTACGCGACGCTGGGAGTGTTTCTGCTGATTGCGAGCCGTAACCCACTGGCGAACTTAAGCCTGATCTGGTTCACGGTTTGGTCCAGCGTAGTGCATGCGGGAATCATGACAGCACAATCGTTAGCGAATCCTGAGCACAGAGGACATCTTCTGGGGGACATACCGGCGCTATTGATCGTTGCGGCAGTGCTTGCCGTATTGACGCCGCAAAGCAAGGCTGCAACCGCTCTTGCAGCAGGCAAGAAGTAAGGAAAACTCGAGAACATTGGAGGCACTATGAGCACCACTACGACGCTACCGGAAATCAGCAACTTGAAGACAAAACTCAAAGGAACGTGGATGGCGGGAGACTACGACCGATTCTCGCGCTACATGGAGCAGGGGGCTCGCGTTTTCTACGAACAACTCGACGTTGCGTGCGGATGCCAGCTGCTCGATGTGGCCTGCGGTTCGGGACAACTCGCGCTTTGGGCCGCGCGAGACGGAGTCAAGACGACGGGCGTGGATCTGGCTCCGAACCTGGTACAGCGTGCGAATGCCCGTGCCAAGGCGGAAGGCCTGAACGCGCGCTTTGTCGAGGGCGATGCCGAAGCACTTCCCTTTGAAGATGGCAGCTTCGATGTCGTGACCAGTCTGATCGGAGCCATGTTTGCGCCGCGTCCGGAACTCGTTGCCCGCGAGTTGCTGCGAGTGTGTAGCCCGGGAGGGACGATCGCGATGGGGAATTGGACGCGAGAAGGATTCGTGGGGCAGATGTTCAAAACGTTTGCCAAGTTCATTGCTCCCTCGGGGATGCCGGCGCCAGTTCTATGGGGCGATGAGACGGTGGTGCGCGAGAGGCTGGGTCCTGGCGCCTCGGATCTTAAAATGAAGCGACGCCAATACAACTTGAGTTATCCATTTCCGCCCGCGGAGGTGGTGGAATTCTTTCGACAATACTATGGGCCTACGAATCGGGCCTTCGCATCGTTGGACGCGGATGCGGCGCAAAAGCTCCGCGAAGAACTCGACGCATTGTTCTCCTCGCATAATCGCGGGGGTGAAGAGTTGACCGAGGTGCAGGCAGAGTACCTGGAAGTGGTTGCCACTCGGGCGTGAAGGCCGCGGCCCAAGAACGGTGACCCCAAATATCGAGCTTACGGTTGTATGATTTGGGGTCACCGAATATGGATCGTACGGCGATCGGCGAACAGGTCAACCGAGTCCTGAATAGCCGGACGTTCGCCAACAAGGGCCAACTGCGGAAGTTGCTGGAAGTGCTGTACCGGAACATGGATGCGGACGTCGCGCTGAAGCCGGATCAGGTCATCAAGGAATTGTGGCCGGCGGAGGTGAAGACGAAGCGGTCGGCGGACGTGGCTACTGAGGTGAACCGACTGCGGCACGCACTGGATTCGTATTACGAAGAAGATGGTGCTGACGATCCAATTACGATCTACCTCCCCAATCGTTCGCCCGGCAGCAGCGACGGAGCGCACGAAACTCGGTGGATCGCCGCGAAGCTCCGCGACGGTGCCGAGCCGAGCGGAGCTGGAGGCGTGGGCCGCGAAACCGTCTGGCCCGGCAAAAAGCGGAAGATCGCGGCGGCGGTCGCCGTTTTGGCTGTGGTTGGCATTTCAGCGTATGCCCTAGTCCGTGCGTTTTCCGGGCATCCTCAACCTCAGTTCGGGCGCATGGACGGCACGGCACTGCGGATTTTCGATGCCACAGGGAAGGAACTGTGGAGCAAAAGTTTCCCCGATGGTTTCGGCCCGGATTGGTACTACGAGGGTAAGATCTGGGGTCGCCACATTTGGTTCGCGGATCTCGAAGGGGAAGGTCGCACGAGCGTTCTTTTCTCTTATTCGCCCGCTGGCGCGGCGCTGAAACCGATCTCTTCAACGCTGATTTGCTATTCCGATCGTGGCACAGAAAAATGGCGTTGGGCTCCTGGGAAGGACTTGCCGGAACTGAAGGGAAGTCCGGCAACATATATGGTTCACGCCTTGGAAATCCTCAAGGCGACCGAAAAGAGCCCAGCCAGAATCGTGGTTGCCAGTCAGCATACTCCGTGGTGGCCCGCCCAAATCGCGATCCTCGATACCAAGGGAAAACTTCTATCGGAGTATTGGCATTCCGGTGCATTGACTCACTTGGCATTGGCCGACCTGGACGGGGACGGAAGACAAGAGATCCTGGCGGCGGGCATCGCCAACGGCTATGACCATCAAGCGACTTTGGTAGTACTGGATCCTGATCGGGTATATGGTGCCTCCAGCGAGGTGCGGCCTGAGTTTCAAATCCACGGGATGGGAGCCGCTCGTGAGCGGTTGATACTCTTGTTTCCCCGCAGCGACTTGAATCGAGCTCTCCATCAGTACAACTCAGCGATCGAGCCTACCTTCGAGAGTGGTGTGGTACGACTTACGGTGACAGAATGCATAATGCCGCCGATCTACAGTTGCCCCATTTGGTACGAATTCGATAGGAAATTTCGTCTGATCGCTGCCTACGCCGGTGGTGACGAATTTCGCAGCGCTCACAACCGGTTTTATCAGGCGGGTCAAGGCGCGCATACCCTCAGCGCGGAAGAACAGGCTGGGTTCCAGAAGGTGCGGTGCCTGGTGGGATGTAAATCTGAGTATGTTCCTGTGGGCCAATTGGTTCCGTAAGTTCTGCGAGCCTTTCCACAACCCATCCGAATCTGATGAGAATTTCAACAGATCGCGATTTGATAAGCCAGTTCATATCATTTCTGGCCTACCCCCGTTGACCCGAGCAACGGCCTCCTGTAAATAGTTTCCGCCTTTCTGAATCGTGTTCCAGGTATTTCGAGGTAAGTCATGAAATCTCAATCTTCTGCAAATCGAACAGTGGGCGGGCGTGTATCTGGCGGACGAGAGGGCTTAGTGAAGCTGCGAAGATTTGGTGCAGCCATCGTCTGCTTGTCAGTGGTGATCGCGGGAGTGGCGTTCCTGAGCGCGCGAGGCTCCCGGGGCACAGTCGTCCGACGCCATACTAGTGCGGCCTGCGGACCCAGCCTTACAAGTTTTGACGCTCCGGATCACGGCACGAGTGCGCTTCAGGGAACCGGCGGAATCAGCATCAACGACAATGGCGACATCGCGGGGATTTACGTCACCTCACCCAACCTGGCGCACGGGTATGTGCGCGCCGGATCAACTGGAACGATCACTGAGTTTGATACTCCGGATGCCGGGCAGAGCAAGAATCAGGGAACCTTTCCGGTGAGCGTCAATGCCGGGGGAGACATAGCTGGGATGTATTTCGACGGGAACAACGCGTATCACGGTTTTGTTCGCACTGGGAGCAGCGGCACGATCACCGAATTCGATGCTACGGGGGCTCCGACCGACGTGGGTCACCGCGGTACCTCGCCCCTGAGTATTAACGCTGCGGGAGAGATTACGGGGTTGTATTCGGACACGAGCGCGGTGAGGCACGGCTTTATCCGTGCAGCCGATGGTACATTCACGACGGTCGATGTGCCGGAGGCAGGCACGAGTTCCAATTTGGGCACGATCCCGATCAGCATCAACGCGAGCGGAAGCATCGTAGGTTTCTACGTCGACACGAATCAGTTGTCGCATGCCTTCCTGCGAACCGCCGACGGAACGATCACAGCTCCGATTGACGCGCCCGACGCAAGCACGACCGGAAAATCCGGTCATGGGTTCAGCTTCTCAGGAACCATTGCGGACGGCATCGACACCGCGGGAGATATTACCGGGATTTACTCCGACACGAATGGCATTTACCACGGTTATGTACGATCTGCGAGCGGAACGTTTACCGAATTCGATGTTACGGGCGCCGGCACTGCGGGCACATTCCCAGGGACACTGCCCCTGAGCATCAATTCGACTGGGGATGTGGCCGGGTTCTATTCCGATGTGAGCGGGGTGAATCACGGGTTTTGGCGGGCCGCCGCGACGGGCACCATCACTGCTCCAATCGATGCACCCAACGCGGTCACGTCAGGAATGTTCAATGGAACCGTGCCGTTCAGCATTAATGGCAGCGACAACCTTGCTGGGACGTACCCTGACGTGAGCGGGGTGCTGCATGCATTTGTAATGGCCGGATCGCAAGCGGCCACCCCGACGTTTTCACCGGCGGCCGGGACTTATACGTCAGCGCAAACGGTGACCCTATCGGATACGACGACGGGGGTTACGATCTACTACACGACCAACGGGAAGACGCCGACTAGCTCAGATACGAAGTACACCGGACCTATCACGGTAACTTCGACCGAGACGATCAAAGCAATTGCAATTGCGAACGGATGCTCTTCCAGTACGATCGGGAGCGCGGCCTACACCATCAATGCGTCGCCGGATTTTCAGCTTTCGGTGAAGCCCACGAGCTTGACGATTGTTGCCGGGCAGAGCGGTACGGCAACGTTCACCGTGACGCCATTGAACGGCTTCAACTCACAGGTCAGTTTCGCTTGTAGTGGCCTGCCGGCGGAGGCGGCATGCAGCTTTAATCCCGCGACGGTGACTCCCAGCGGTTCGGCGGTGAGCAGCACACTCACCGTGACTACCACGGCGAACAGCGCATCTACTGCGCCTTCGCGGTTCGTCTTTTACGCCACCCTGTTTCCAATGCTGGCGATGTTCGGATTGGGCTGCGGCAGAAGAACGCCGCATCTCCGGTTGTTGACTTTGCTGATCTTTATTGCGTTGGCATTGACGGCATGCGGAGGAAGCAGCAGCCAAAAACAAATCACTGGAACGCCACCCGGGACTTCGACGATCTCCGTCTCTGCTTCCACCAGCGCCAGCGGCGGAGTGAATCACGCAGCTACGTTGACCATCACGGTTACGCAATGATGTGAAGCCCGAGCCGGTGTGACGGATTGAAAGTTCTGTTCGGAAACAAAGGGCAGGTATGAAGCAGCATTTACGGAAGCTTCCGATGTTCGGGATCATGGGTTGTTTTTCCGGTGGGGTGGTTGTGGTGCCTCTTTTGGTTTGTTTAGATCTTGCCGGATGCGGTGCTCTGGGTGGCCACGGCGGTGGGGCGGCAAGAACAAGACCGACCCTGTGACTGGGCTGACGGCAACTGCGGGAAATGCAACTGTAACTCTGAATTGGAACGCCTATCCGGGCGCGACTAATTACAACGTGTACCGCTCAACCTCGAGCGGAATACCAGACACGAGTGGGATACCATCTGCTACGATTGCCAACTCCAAGCCGCGGGCCTGTTGCTAATCCTTTGCAAAAAGTCTGGGAAATCCATAGATTCTTGCTGTGAGTGCTTCGTCGACGGTCCCAGCAGGCGCCTCAACCATTTCCGTTGCGAACGTGGTCAAGCAATTTGGGCGCTTCGCCGCGCTGCGCGGTGTTTCAGCCGAATTTGACGCGGGCAGGTTTCACGCCATTCTCGGAGATAACGGGGCAGGGAAGACTACGCTCCTGCGAGCGCTGGCCGGGCTGGCGCAGCCGACACAGGGAACGGTGTTGATCTTCGGAAGATCTCCGCAAGCCGCGTGCCGCGATATCGGGTACATGGCGCATCCTTCGCTACTCTACGACGAGATGAGCGGAATGGAGAACCTGCGCTACTTCGCGCGGCTCTATGGGATCGAGGGCGATGAGCGATGTAAAGAGGTGATCCGGGCGGTAGGACTGAATCCGGAATTGACGCGCGGTGTGGGGCAGTATTCGCAGGGCATGCGGCAGAGAATGTCGCTGGCGCGGGCGATCTTGCAGGATCCGAAGGTGCTGCTGCTCGATGAGCCTTTTTCGAACGTGGATGTGCACTCTGCGCGGGAGATGGTCGGGCTGCTCAACGGCATGCGCGATGCGGGGAAAACAATCTTTGTGGTAACGCATCAGGCGATGCTGCTCGAAGGAGTCGCTGACGAATTTATTTGGATGCAAGCGGGACAGATCGTTGACCGGACCGCGAGTGTGAAGCGAGTGGAAGAGGTTCACGGGGGCGTGCAATGAACTCGCTCGGAGCACTGATGCTCGCGACGCTGGTTAAGGATATACGGCTGGAATGGCGGTCGAAAGATGCGCTGAACGCGATGCTGTTTTTTTCGTTGCTTGTGGTTGTGATCTTTGTATTTTCGTTTGATCCGCTGGCGGAAGAATCGCGACACATCGTTGGCGGACTGGTGTGGGTTGCGTTTCTGTTTGCGGCGGTGGTGGCGTTGAATCAGACGTGGGCACGCGAACTGCGAAACCAGGTGCTGGATGCGTATCGAGTATCGCCAGCTCCTGCGAATGCATTGTTCCTGGCGAAGGCGGTTGGCAATTTCATCTTTGTCATTGTGCTGGAAGCACTGATGACGCCTCTGTTCGTCGTGTTTTACAACCTGCATGTACTGGGACCGGCGTGGCAGTTGATTCCGATTGGTCTGCTGGGGACTTGGGCGCTGGTAGTCAACGGCACTTTTTTTGCGGCGATGTCACTGCGGACGCGCAGCCGGGAAATTATGTTGCCATTGCTGCTATTTCCGATTTCGATTCCGGCGGTACTGGGAATGGTGGCAGGGACTACGGCGGTGCTGACGGGAGAGAACTCCGCTCACTTTTACATCGTATTGCTTCTGACCTACGATGTGGTGTTTACTACTGCTTGTCTGGCCTTATTTGGAACAATCCTTCACGCTGAATGAAGCGGCTTTTTCCCATCCTGTCGATTGTGACGGTGGCACTGCTGGGGTATGCGCTGTACCTCGCGCTGGTGGTTGCGCCGACCGATGCGCTGCAGGGGGACGTATACCGCATCATTTATTACCACGTGCCGTCGGCGTGGACGGCGTTTCTTCTTTTTTTCATCAACTTCATCGCTTCGATTCAGTACCTGGTCCGGTCGAAAAAGTCGAGCGAGAAGGCGGCGAAGTGGATCGTCATCGCGATTGGAGTGATCGGAGTCGGCGCGACTTTTCTTCCGGTGGTGCAGCGGCAGTTGCCGCCGGGAATGCGACCGAGTGCGGTGGCGACGACGGTGCTTTTGATACCGATTTTCTACTTCGTCATTGGGAAATTGTTCTCTGGCCAGCGCATGGATGTACTGGCCGTAACTAGCGCTGAGGTTGGAGTGGTCTTCTGCACCATTGTGTTAGTGACAGGTCCGCTGTGGGCGCGTCCAGTGTGGGGCATCTGGTGGGCGCCCGGAGACATCCGGCTGACTTCGACTCTGGTGCTGTGGCTGATTTATGTGAGTTATCTGGTATTGCGGCGGTTTTCGAACAGCGCGCAGACGCAGATGCTGGCGGCGGCATTGGCCGTGTTTGGCGCACTGGATGTTCCGCTGGTTTATCTATCGATCTGGTATTTCCGAACGCAGCATCCACAGCCCGTGATTGGCGGCGGAGGATCGATGGACCCGCGGATGTTACATGTTCTGCTGATCAGCTGGATGGCTTTCCTGTTGTTCGCATTCCTGGTGTGCTGGTCGCGGTTCCGGCTGGAAGTGTTGCGGCGCGAGGTGGAAGAGGCGCACGCGATGGAGTCGCTGGTGGGCGCCGGGGCTTCGAAGACCAGCATGCCCCTGAGCAGGAGTTCCCGATGAATGCAGTGAAGTTCTTATTCGCGGCGTACATCGCGACGTGGGTGATCCACGTATCGTATCTGGGGACTCTGGTGAGCCGGTACAAGCGTCTGCGTCAGCAGATGAAGGAACTGGGGAAAGAAAAGTAATGGTTCTTCCCAACTTCTTCGTACGTACAACCTTTACTGCTAAGGGTGCGAAAAAAACCGCCAAGCTCGCGAAGAACGACCTCACGCGACGTTACTAAGAGACGGGGATGCGGGCGGTAGGCTCGGCGCGTTGTTGTTCCTTCAGGCCGTACTTCAGCAGACACCATAGAGCGCGGAAACCGTCCTTCCATCCGATTTTCTTGCCTTCCGCGTAGGTGCGTCCCCAGTAGCTGATGCCGACTTCGTAAACGCGCAGGTTGCGTCTCGCAACTTTCACGGTAATTTCAGGTTCGAATCCAAAGCGGTTTTCTTCCAGGGGGATGGACTGAAGGATTTCGCGCCGGAAAACCTTATAACAAGTCTCCATGTCAGACAGGTTCAGATTGGTGATCATGTTGGAGAGCAAAGTAAGGAACCAGTTTCCGACGAAGTGCCAGAAATAGAGAACGCGGTGGGGCGCTCCGCCGAGGAAGCGTGAGCCGTAGACGACGTCGGCCTGTCCATTGACCAGTGGCTCGAGGAGGCTGCCGTAGTCGTTGGGGTCGTACTCGAGGTCGGCGTCCTGAATGATGACGTAGTCGCCGGTAGCTTCCTGAATGCCGCGGCGCAGGGCCGCGCCTTTTCCCATATTTTTGGGCTGGAGGAAAACCCGCAACTGGGGATGTTGACCTTCCAAGTCTGCCAAAATTTGGCGCGAACCGTCAGTCGAGCCATCGTCGACGCAGACGAGTTCGATCTCCAGGCCGACTGATAACACGCGCTCGATCACAGCGCGCAGAGTCGCCTGTTCATTGTAAACGGGCATCACGGCCGATAGTTTCATTGCGAGAAAGTTACTTTACCAGAGCGAGCAGCCGCTCGGCGCTTTCATAGAGTCCGGATGCCACTCGCGGAAGCCAACCGGACGGCACCTAAAACGCGAAGACGCAAAGCTTTCGTATGGACAAAAGCTCAGTGAGTGCTCTTCCACTCGTCCTGCAGTGCGGTGAGAAAGTCGGGGCTGCCAGTGGATCGCAGAAACTCGTAGTCTTCGATCATCGCGGCGATGCCGATGCGCGCTGAGGGAAGGGGGCTTTCTACCCGAATGACGCGGGCGGTGAACCGAACGCGCACGGAGTCGGTGAGGGTAACGTGCGGCGGAAAGGTCAGAGTGACCTCCATTTTGGTGCCCGATGAGACGGGACGGTCAAGATAGAAGAAGACGCCTCGGGCGCTTACGTTCTGAGTTTCCGTGTGAAAGTCGGCGGAGCCCTCGAATTTCACGATGGCGGGAAGGCGCATGTCGAACCGCCGCATGGTTCGCCGTTCCTGTGGATTTTCGTGCATGGCGTTCAACGCGAATGCTTTTCAGATTGCGCGTTCGGGACTGAACTTCCGCAGGACTGCAGCCCTCAATGTATAGAAATCTCCGCAGTTTGCAATCGCAAAATCGGAAGCGGAACAGCTTCGGTAAAGCCGAACGCGACTCAGGGGAGGGATGGAGAACCTTGCTTGATGCTTCTATTGAGGCCGTCAACGCTGTGCCCGGCGGAAGCGAGGTCAAAGATCTCATAAAAATAGCGCCGGTTCAACGCTGACCGAGGGAAAGTTCGTATTTTGTAACAGAATAGATGTATCTTGGATGGTGCGATGCTCATTGGGGCAGGGTATCAAGGTACGGATCCCGTTCAGGGGAGCATGGCGCGCTGCGGTGCAGTTTTTTGTTCGGGGATGATTTGGAATACGGGAGGTTGTCAGCATGAACGGCAGGCAGTCCATTCTTGAGCAAATGAAGTTCCTTGCCATTGTTGGGATCGTGGCGGGACTTTTGGGTGGGTTGTTGATCGGTTTGGCGACCCAGCACTCCTCGTCTTCGACAAGCTCCAGCATGTCGAAATAGACCCGGGCAGAGCCCTATGAGAGAGTTCGGCATGAAGCCGATTTTGGCGTGGGCTGCGGCATCTTTCCTAAGCCTCGGGCGCATCTGACGAAAATTGAGCGGTGCCGGGGGCGTCGGCTTGACTTGCCTATCCGTCAGATGTTTAAGTAGTTACTTACTTTTTCCGCCAGTTCCAGTGACCAACAAGCGACGGGCGAAGCTCGCCCCGGGAGAGCCGGTGTGAGCCGCAAAATAACCTGTGCGTCTGAAATCTCACCACTGATCTGAGCGAAAGCAAAAGTCGAGACTTGACCTGCAATTATCGGAGGAACGAGTGAACGTAGATCGCCGTTGGCGGGTAGCATCCGCGCCAAAAGTTCGCGTCCTGCTCATTGTGATCGTTCTGATTGCAACGGGATGCGCTGTTCTGGGGTGGGGGTCTCGCTTGGGGCAGTCCAACTCCCCCGCGAAGACGGCTGCAAATTTCCCTGCTCAATGGGGGACAGGGGCGACTGCCGCGCCGGTTTCGAATGGTAGTGCGGTGAGTTCGTCCGATTCGGCCAAGCAGGCGGAATCGCTTCTCAAAGGCATGCCTCTGTTTTTTGAGCCGAATCAAGGGCAAGGCGACCTGGACCCTGCAGATGCCCGGGCAAGGTTCGTGAACCGCGGGTCAGGATACAGTTTGTTTCTCGGGTCCGAAGGAGCCATGCTAAGCATCGCGGCCGAGACTCCCACGAAGAGATCTGGTCAGCGTGCGTCGACGCCGCAGGTGGAGTTCCTGCAGATGAAGCTCGCAGGCGCAAATGCCGATGCGGCCTTGAGTTCGTCGGATATGCTGCCCGGAAAGAGCAACTATTTTATTGGCGACAATCCGGCCAAGTGGCGCACGGGCGTACCGCATTTTGCGCGCGTCCGCTACGCGAATGTTTATCCGGGCATCAATCTGGTTTTCTACGGGAAACAGGGCCAACTCGAATACGACTTCCAGGTTGCACCGGGGGCCGATCCGCGCCAGGCCGAACTTCAATTTGTTGGGGCAAAGACAGTTGCTCTGAAAGATGGCGTTTTGATCGTTGCCGGCAAGCATGGCACGGTCAGATTTGAAGTGCCACGGGTGTACCAGGAAGTTGGCGGGGAGCAGCGGACGATCGAAGGGAACTTCGTTGTGCGCGGCGCGAACCGAGTGGGCTTCAGAGTCGGAGATTATGACCGCTCGCGAGAACTGATCATCGACCCGATTCTGAACTTCTCCAGTTATTTCGGCGGGAGCGGAGACGAACACACCACGTGGGTCGCGGTCGATCCCAGCCTGAACGTTTATATTGCAGGATCCACGACATCGACGAATCTTCCCGTGACTCCCTGTACATACACAGGTTGCGGCACACTCAATGGCGCGCAGAATGTGTATGTTGCGAAGATCACTCCTCCACTTGGGTCGATTACGGCAAAGCTGGATGACGTCACTTATCTTGGCGGGAGCGGGACTGATACTCCGGCGGGAATCGCGGTGGACGGCGCGAGCAACGTGTTTGTAGCCGGAACGACCTCTTCCGGCAATTTCCCGACGACCGCGACCAACGCCTACCAGAGCAAGCCTCTGGCCGGGAGCACCGGGACAACCCACGCATTTGTAACGAAAATAAAATACGACTTCAGCCAGCTGAATTATTCGTCTTATTTGTCGGGCAACGGCACAGATGCTGCCAGCGGCATGGCGGTTGACAGCGCTGATAACGTCTACGTGACGGGGACGACAACCTCAAACAACCCTGGCGGGGGTTCCGTTCAGTTTCCTGCCAGCATTGCGCCTACGCAGACCGCCTTTCAGCCAATCCCGTACGCGGCAATCCAGTTTTTCGTGACGCAAGTGAATACCAATAACTCCGGAGTCGGCAGTCTCTCGTATTCGACATATTTCGGTGGATCGAATTTCAATCCACCGTCGGGAACGACTTTGCCAACGGTGATTGGCGGGGGTATCGCGGTCGATCCCAACGGAATCGTTTATTTCACCGGGACGACGAATTTCACATTTACAGGTTGCTCGGTGGGCTGCGGAGATTTTCCGATCCTAAATGCGTACCAGCCCTGCCTCGATCAGCCCTCGACCTCGGTGCCGGTGAACTCTCCGTCGTGTACGTACACCACTCCTCCGACAGATCCGGATGCGTTTGTGGCCAAGCTGAATCCGGCGGCTGCGGTCGGACAACAGCTGGTCTGGTCAACGTATGTTGGCGGAACGGGATCGGACCTGGGAGCGGGTGTAGGCCTCGATCCGGGCGCCACCAACGTCTACCTGGTGGGAACGACGAACTCTCCTGATATCGGAAAGGCGTTCAGCCTGACTACGTCGGCAGCGTACCAGCCCTGTCTGGATCAGCCGGGCGTGGCTGTCGGTGCGTGTACGCCGCCGGCAACACCGCCGAATGATGCCTTCGTGGCGCGGTTGAGCAACCCGACTCCGACGGGCACCACATCGACGTCGAACTTTGTGGCACTTAATTTTTTCACGTATCTGGGCGGTAGTGCGAATGATGAAGGGCTGGCCATAGCGGTCGACACCAACAGCGGTGCGCTGGTGACCGGATGGACGCAGTCCGGCGATTTCCCCATTTATCCGACGGCCAATCCGATCCAGAGTGTACTGAACGGACCTCAGGACGCTTTCATCGCGCGAATCAATACAGCGGCGGTCATAGGTCAGACCACGACCGCATCGTGGGCAAACTACTTTGGCGGCAGCGGAACGGATGCGGGCACGGGGATCGCTCTCGACGTGAACCAGAACACATATGTCGCTGGAGAAACAAATTCCACCGATTTGCAGATGGCGAAGCCTGTGCAGGGCACGAATGCGGGTGGCTACGACGCGTTTGTCACGCAGTTGGGAACAGCCGTCAGTCTTTCGATTTCGGGAGTGCTGACGCTGGGCACCAGCCAGACGTTCATCAGCGCGGGCAATCCGGCAACATTCACGTACACGGTGACGAACAACGGTCCTGACCTGGCAAGCGGCATCATCATCACCGCCAACATGGATCAGTCGATCACGAACGTGCAGCTTACGAATATCACGGCAACCGTGAGTGCCGGGAACTGTAGCTCGGGGACTTCGTCGGCCACGAGTATCAGTTGCGGGCCGATCTCGTTACAGTCCGGCTCTACCGCGACGGTGACGATTACGGCGACGCCGAACGCGACCAGCACCGGAATCTCTCCGCTGTTTTTCAATGGCGGAACGATCCAGGCGCTCGCTCCGGGAAACATTGTGCTGGCGCAAACGTCGGTGTCGGCGCAAATGTCGGATTTCGGAATGACGATTAGTCCGCTGAACCAGAGCGTGCCGGTAGCCGGATTGTCGGCAACCTACAGTGTGCAACTTACGCCTCTGCCGATTTACAACTCCAGTATCACGTTTTCGTGCAGCGGAACTCCGAGCGCGAGTGCCTGTCAATTCAATCCGAGTTCGGTTGCGCTTCAATCGACGAGTGGCGGCACATCGACGCTCACGATTACGACAACGGCGCGTCCCGCTACCAACACGGCTGCGAACGCGATTCCGCGGCAATTCTACGCGATGTGGCTGCTTGTTCCGGGACTGGCGTTTGTGGGATTGGGACGGCGACGGAGAATCGTCGGACTTTCACTGGTGGGTATTGTTCTGTGCCTATTGATGCTGCTGCCTTCGTGCAGCCACGGCTTTACCCAGGTACCTCCTGCCGGAACTCCTGCGGGGAATTACACCATCACTGTGACGGCAGCTTCTGGTTCCGACTCGAAGAGCAAAACCGTTACGCTGAACGTTCCGTAGTTCATCATGCAAGGTTAGAAATGGAAAGCCCACGGATGGAAGTCCGCGGGCTTTTTGTCGCGGAAGGTGACTGGTCTAAGCGCCCGCCGAAAGCTTGTGGTGGCCGCGAGCCTCGGCGATTCCGTATTGACGGATCTTATACAGCAGGGCCTTGTAGCTGATTTGCAGAAGCGCTGCAGCTTGCTTGCGATTCCAGTTGGTCTGTTCGAGGGCTCGAGTGATGGCGAGAGCTTCGGCTTCGTCTTTCGCTGAACGTGCGAGGGATTTCAATCCGCCAGAATCGCTACTCCTGGAAGATTCGCCCGGGCCGCCGCCACTTCCGTCGTTGCGCGGCAAGAGCTCTGAGAGAGCGAGACTTTCATCGCCGAGGATAAGATAGCGCTTCAGAAAATTGTTCAACTCGCGCAGGTTGCCGGGCCAGGAGTGATTGTTACAGGCTTGCAGCAATGCGGGCGAGAGCGGAAGCGGGGATCGAGCATAACGCTCCGCCATACGAGTCATGGAATGCTTGAGGAGAATCGGGATCTCCTCTTTGCGGTCGCGAAGAGGCGGCAGGCTCAACGTGAAGGCGTTCAGACGGTAGTAGAGGTCTTCGCGGAGACTTTTCGTCGCCAGCGCTTCGGGGATATTGATGTTGGTGGCGGCCAAAATGCGGACGTCCACCTTGATGACCGAGCGGCTGCCGAGTCGCGAGAACTGCTGGTCCTGCAACACGTGAAGTAACTTCGCCTGCAGAAGCGGTGGCATCTCGCCGATTTCGTCGAGAAGGATCGTTCCCTTGTTGCAGAGTTCGAACTTTCCTGGTTTCGCGTGGGTTGCTCCGGTGAAGGCTCCGGGCTCGTATCCGAAAAGTTCGCTCTCCAGAAGATCGGCGGGCACGGCGGCACAATTCACTTTTAGGAAAGTTCGATGAGCTCGTGGCGAGAGCTTGTGAATCAGGCGGGCGAGGACTTCTTTTCCGGTGCCGCTTTCTCCCAGCAGCAGAACCGGAATATCTACGTTCGCGACGAGGGCAGCCTGAGAACGAATCTTGCGCATCGCTGGACTCGCAGCGATGAAGAAGACATCGTCCGCTAATTCTTCGACTTCTCCGCCGAACGTTTGCTTGCCCTGCCCGAGACTGAGATCGAGAACGGAATCCAGTTCTGCCTTCTGGAAAGGTTTGGTGAGATAGTCCTGCGCGCCCAGTTTCATCGCCTGGACTACTTTGCGGGTGTCGCTGACGCAAGAGAGCATGACGACTTTAATGCCGGGCTGTTTCTGGCGAAGTTTTTCGAGCGTCTCCAGGCCATCAATTCCGGGCATCAGGACGTCGAGAAGGACGAGATCGGGCTGAAGCCCCTTCTCGATGCGCTGCAATGCCTCTTCGCCCGTGGTGGCAGTCTCGACTTTGTAGTCATCGACCTCCAGCAGCGTCTTGATATACCGCAGCATGCCGGGTTCGTCGTCCACCAGCAGGATCTTTGGGGTCGCGTTCATCGATGTTTTCCTCTGCTGGCAACGGCAACAGCGGGTTTAAACGGGATGAGAAAACAGAATTTGCAGCCTGCTCCGGGATCACTCTCGACCCAAATCTTTCCGCCCATTCCTTGCACTAATCGACGCGCAATGGCGAGGCCGAGGCCCATCCCTTCCTGATTTTCGGTGCCGGGCAAACGGAAGAAATCGTCAAAGACTTCGAGATGAAACTCGGCCGGGATACCCGGGCCCGTATCGGAAACGCTGACCTTCACAGAGTTCGGATGGGCAAGGTTCTGACGGCGACGCTCAGAGGCGGAGGGTACGGAAGCAGCGCGGCGCTCCCACATGTAAGGTTCAGCGTGCAGCCAGACCGTTCCGCCCTGCGGAGTGAATTTGAAGGAATTCTCAAGCAGATTGGAGATGATGCGCTCCAGCTTCGGAGCATCGAATGGAAACACGGGCACCTTGTCGTTCGCCAAAAAGTACAGAGCGATGCCCTTCTGCTGAAAGCGATTGGACCAGAGGCGACACACGCCGGAGAGGCATTCGTTGAGATCGGCGGTTTCGTATTGCATGCGAACACCGCCAATCTCGATGGCACTGTAGGTCAAGAAATCCTGAATGAAATTTTGCAGCCGCTTTCCGCTGTCGCGCATGTCCTGAAGAACTTCGCGCTGCCTCTCAGTGAGCGGACCGAGTTTCTCGCTATGCAGAACCTCGACGTAGCCGTTCAGGATGGAAAGCGGGGTTTTGAGGTCATGAGCCGCAGAGGCGAGGGCATTGGTGGTTCGCTGGAAACGCTCGCGCAGCTCTTTGTACTCGCTCAGGAGATCTTCAGGGCTGGGCAGGTCTCCATCAGTGCTGGCGAGAGCGGAGCCTGTTGGGGCCGATACTCCCGCCTCCGGAACACATGCGTTCTTGTGGGCTGAGGCCATGAGGAACTACCACAGACTTAACGCGGGAGAGGCAAACACCACACTCATAACTCGCTAGAAGGTGCTGGTAAGGCAAATCGTAAGGTAGGCAGAATGCGTTGTCAATGAAAAATGAAACCGAATTACCCAAGTGTAGCAAAAGCTTGCACTTCTGAGTCGATTGGTTGTAGGACCGGCAAAGGCATCGAGGCGAATAAAGAACGAAAACTTCGGCCGAAAATACCCGTTTTGGTCAGGATTCTATGGGTTCTAAGCACGAAAACTCAGGAAGTGGCAGGGGTCTGATAGGGTGATTACCTGTTATTTGGCCCATGATGTGCTTTGAATTGGGCGGGGTGGGGCGTTATGGAGAAGTGTGGATGAGGCAGGCGCGCGCCGCAGTCGAACGCCGCCAGTGGTCCAGGCTGCCGCTGGCCATTCCGGTCTTTGTTCGTAGCCGGGATCGCAAGGGGAAAGAATTCCTGGAATTCGCGACGTCTCTCAACGTCAGCGCCGGCGGGATGCTGGTCGCAATTCGCCGTATCCTGCCCGCAGTGGCTAATCTCCGGCTGGAGATTCCCAGTGCTCCAGTTGCGTCAATGACCTCGCTTCCCCACTCAGCGCGAACGCTACGCGCCAAGACCCTTCGCACCACGCCTGCAGATGGGTACTACCTCATCGGCCTTAAATTCGACCGACCTCTCCTCCTCGCCAGGAAGAAGGCTCCGCCGCGCAGAAGCAAATTGGTTTCGAAGTTGTGAAAATGTTTGCGCACGGGTTACCGGAAGGTGTTACTCTTGCGACCAGTGCTTGGTTACCAAGCGGCGATCCGCTGGCTCTTTGGTAAGTTGATACTCTTCAAGAACATAGGCTAGATTTGAGTGTTCCCCACCGCCTCGTGCGTTTTGGCTTTTGGGATGCACTGATCAGGTCTCTCCCCCCAAGTAGGTAGGCAAACAATCATGACAAGCAATGGCGTGAACACACTCGTGCAGCCTTTGGGAGAGATGCCGCCGGAAACAATCGTTTTCGGGCGCACCGATGCAATGCAGGCAGTCCGGGACCGGTTGAACAAACTGGCGGGAGCGAACGTGCCGGTGCTCATTCAGGGGGAGAGCGGCACGGGGAAAGACATTATCGCTCGGATGATCCATGCCGCATCGCCGTGGCGGAGCGGACCTTGGGTCAAAGTGAACTGCCCAGCCATTCCTGGAACGTTGCTGGAGAGCGAGCTTTTTGGATACGAAAAAGGCGCATTTACCGGGGCATACGGTGTGAAGCCGGGCCGGGTCGAAATGGCCCATCGCGGCACGCTCTTTCTGGACGAGATTTCAGAGTTGGATATGTCGCTGCAGTCGAAACTACTGCAGTTGCTGCAAGACGGACAATTCTGCCGGATCGGAGCGCAGGAAGACAAGAAGGTCGAAGTTCGTGTGGTGTGCGCGACGAATCGGAAGCTGGAACAGGAAATCGAAAACGGAACGTTCCGATCCGATCTTTTCTATCGTATCAATGTGGTGAACTTGCACCTTCCTGCACTGCGGGAGCGAGCAGCGGACATTCCCGACCTGATCAGCTATTTTCTCGACTATCACAACCGCAAATACAACTGCCGCGCGAAGGCGCTCTCGGGTGAGATGGTGGCGACGCTGCGGAAGTACCATTGGCCCGGCAATATCCGCGAACTGGAGAATTTGATCAAGCGTTACGTCATTCTGGGGAACGAGGAAGTAATCACGACAGACCTGGCACCGCGGAATACTGATTTTTTTAGTACCGAAATCCCAGTCGATGGCCAAATTTCACTGAAGAAGCTGACGCGGCAAGCGGTACGGGAACTTGAGCGCAAAGTTATTTTGAAGGTACTGCAGAATCACCATTGGAACCGGAAGCAGGCAGCACGCGCTCTGAGCATCAGCTATCGGGCTCTGCTCTACAAGATTCGGGATGCCGGGCTTCCTTCCAACCGCATGGCGCGGCGCGACCCTGAACCTCCGAAGCAAGATATCGCTGCAGACTAGCCTCGGGAGAGGACTTAGGACTGCATAGATTTTTTGCAATTTGCGCAGATATTTTCACTTCTTTGGGTCTTCCTTCGAGGAAATCTGTTGTAAACTTAAGCGTCTCAGCGCAGCCGAGCGAAGGCGCTTTGGTACTCAGGATGCAAAGTTTGAATTGCACCTTCGTCTACGGTGCGAGCCACGCGTCTCTCGACCTGGACCCGGGCGAAGTTACTCCTAGGAGAAGTACAAATGAGAAAGATGTTCCTGATCGCTGTTCTGGCTCTGGCCCTGCCTGCAGCAGTTTTTGCCAGCAGCAACATCGATTACACCAATAGTGGCGGCACTCTATCGGGTTCGAATAGCGGGCTGATGCTGAACGGATCCTCGCTGATCGCCGTCAACGGGCTGAACGGGGGAGGGATCATCACCGGTTCCAATCTCGGCAGTGTCAGCTTTCAAACTGGAGCGCTAACGAGCGGTTCGTTGCAGATGGGCGGTACCTTTGCAGCTGGAGGATGGTTCACGATTACGGGAAACGGCACTAACGGAGTTCCCAGCGGAACGCTGTTTAGCGGAACGTTTTCGGGTCCTGTGACCTGGACACTGGTGACTCTGGCGAACGGAACTCACAACTACACGCTGACGGGCGCTTTGAGCGGGACGACTGGTTCCGGTTACTCGACCGTGGGTGTGACTGTGCAGTTGACGATCAATACGGGAAAGGGATTCTTCAACGGCAGTTCAACGATTTCGAGCGGCGATACGAACGTGGTTGCGCCGGAACCTGGGTCCTTGACGTTGCTCGGCACGGGATTGATCGGGCTGGCTGGAGCGATTCGCCGCAAGCTGAACGCCTAAACCAGTACCTTAAGAACAGAACCCCGCCACCCCGCCGATGGCGGGGTTTTTCTTTGGAGGCCAAAGAAAGGAGCAGCGCAGTGCTTGACTTGCAGAAAAGCGCGTTCAGCTTTTGAGTTCAGAGAGCGCCTTGCGCGCATCTGTGTTATTCGGGCTGAGCTTTACGGCCTTTTCCAGTTGCTGGCGCGCCAGACCATTTTGATTCAATTTCTGATAAGCGAGTCCGAGGTGGTAGTGAACGGTCGGATCATCGGGACCGCCATTCTTCGCATTGAGGCGGATCGCTTCCTGGAACTGGCTGATTGCCGACTGGTAGATGCCCTTCTGGTAGTAGGCCCAGCCTAGAGTGTCAGCAGCATTGGGAGAGTCGGGCATGCCACGGCGCGCGGTTTGAGCCATTCCCAGCGCGAGATCGATGTTCCCTCCCTGCTCAAGAATGACGTAGGCAAGATTATTCGAGGCGAGCGGGTTATCGGGCGAGGTCCTAAGCGCCTGCTCGTACATGGCTTTCGCCTGATCGTAATTATGTTTCGATTCGTAGAGTTCTCCGGCGAGAATGTAAAAACGCACTTCGTTGGGATTGTCCTTAATGGACTGCTGGTAAAGTGCGATGGCTTGATCGACCGAACCTTCCTGAATCTGCACCTTGCCTAGTTTTTCGAGCGCGTCAACGTTGTTCTTGTCGAGTTCAACCGCTTTACGCAAGGCTGTTTCGGCGCCCGGCAAATCTTTGTTCCCGTTGAACAGTGCCGTGCCTAGAAGGTCATAGAAGTTGCTGTTGTTGGGCACCTTGGCGATTTGGGTATTCACGGCTGCGAGCGCCTTGGGCATTTGTTTCTCAGCGAAGTAGGTATTCATCAAACCGCTCAGACCATCGCTGGAACTCGGATCCTTGTCGAGCGCCTGTTGAAAGAACTTCTCCGCGTCTGCGTAGTGCTTCTGGGCGAGTTGAACGTTCCCGAGCTGGACATAAGGAGCAGGGCTGTTGGGAGAGCGCTGCATGGCCGTTTGGGCGTCCTGCTGTGCATCGGAGAACTTCTCGCGTCCCATATCGGCAGCGCCCTTCAGAAGATATCCATCCGGAGAGTTGGGCTGAGCGGCGATAATCTGCTGAGCTGTTTGGCTGACTGCGTCAAAATCGCGGCGACTGAGTTCCAAGGCAGCGAGAGAGCGGAGCGCGTCGGTCAGCTGAGGATTGAGGCGGACGGCTTCGTGCCATTCGGATTCGGCGCGGCTCAAATCATTCTGTCCTGAGAACGCGACTCCGAGTTGATAATGAGCGACGGCATTATCGGGATCGTTTTGCAAAGCTTTTTGCAGAGACTCGATCGCGGCGCCGGGATTATTCTGCCGAATCTGTATCTGTCCCTCATAGACCAGAGCTTCTACATCTCTGGGGTTCGACTTAAGGATTTGGTCGTTGAGCTTGCTTGCATCGGCCAATCGGTTTTTCAGAATCAGCAACTGGACGTAGTTTTTTTTGACCTTCAGATCCCGAGGATGCTCGTTCAGCAGCGATGCATATTCTGTCACGGCCTTGTCGACATCCGTAACGGCGTAGTAGTCCCCGAGCATGCAATAACCTTCAGAGTTGTCTGAAAGGTCCTTCTTGGTTTGGCGAAGGAAGGCTTCTACTTCGTCCTTTTTTCCTTCCTGCATGAGCAAGCGTGCGAGGGCGGCGCGCGGCGCGGGATTCTTGGGATCGAGATCGATGGCATGCCTGAACTGCTGTTCAGCTTCGGGCAGGCGATTGTGTGTCTCGTAGAAATTTCCAAGAGCGAATTGAGCATTCAGCGCTTTGGGGTCGGCAGAAATGGCCTTCTTGAAGTTGGCTTCCGCCTGATCGGGCGAATTGGAACGAAGCTGCAGAATACCCAGCGCTAGATAAGATTCCGAGCGATTGGGATCCAGTGCGATGGCCTGCTGCATTTCTGAAATTGCGCCACTCAGGTTGTCTTGTGCGGCGTAGTAATTCGACCAGGCTTCGTGAGTTTCGGGAGCGTTTGGCAGTTTTTCGCGAAGGACATCGAGATGGGTTTTGGCCTGATTGAGATACTGGGGGTTGGCTCCGCTGCTGGGGCTGCTCCTGGCAGCGACCAGCATATTGGCAAGATCCGTGTGAGCAGAATAATTGTCGGGAGCGAGTTCGATGGTCCGGTTGAGTTCCTGGAATGCCCGCTGGGGATCGCCCAGTCGCAAGTACGCTTGTGCGAGCTGGTAGTGCGCCTGGGCGAAGCGCGGATCTATCTGCACCGCGTTGGAATATTGAATCGCCGCCTCGCGATATTTTCCCTGGGCAAAGTATTTTTCCCCGCTATCGAAGTACTTCTGCTTACGGACATTCGGATCGCGTGAGCAACCGGTGAGGGAAAGCGCGACCAGCAGACAAAGCAGCAGACAACGCATCTTAGCGGAGGAACTCATTGTTGGCTCTCCAACAGACCGAAAAGGATGGGGGGATTGGGTACAGGCAACATGATACTGCAGTGACTTGCGAAGGGAGTAGTTACCACCGTAAATGGGAGGTGCACAGCGTAAAGAACTGGGGTGCCGGCTTTCATCTGGGGATGTAGTCGTTCAATTTCGGCACCACTTCGGCGACGAATGGCATTAATCTCTCTTGTGCCGCTTCAGCGTTTTCATCTGACCCAATAGGGGTTGTAAGCCGAACCAGGGCGCCGTCGCTGCGGCTCATTTTGATGGAATCAGCAACCAGGTAATACTTGGCCCAATATTCACTGGCTACGC
Organism: Candidatus Sulfotelmatobacter sp.; assembly: GCA_035946775.1. Lineage (GTDB taxonomy): Bacteria > Acidobacteriota > Terriglobia > Terriglobales > Acidobacteriaceae > Sulfotelmatobacter. The sequence goes on from DASYZA010000334.1 coordinate 58,295, forward strand.
CTCGGTCATGCGCCCAATACCAGTAGAGGACCAGTTGCCGCGATTCTCCTTTGGCGATGACGTAACGGTTGGCGTTGAAGGGCTTATGGCCGGGAATCGAGAGCGTAATTCGGCTCGATTGCACAGGTGACCAACCCGCGCCCGGGAGGCAATTCTTGGGCGAGTGGATGGTATCGCCCGCGCGCTGGCTCGGAAAATACGCGATGAAAAGGTCAATGTACGGCACTTCTTTGTTCGAATTTCTATAAACCCGAACGAGGAAATCGCCTGGACCAAGCACGTCCAGCGTGTCTTTGCTCAGAGCAACATCAGTTCCGCTCCAGTCCTGAATCTGCGCCGGAAATGATTCCAAGGCTTGCCTGGGGGGGAAATACTCAGCTCTGGAGTGAGCCTTCAGGAAAACTGCAGTGGCAGCGATGATGACTGCGGCGATGGCGAATTTGACGGAGGTGTGATTCACGATTCAGTTGACTGGTTCCGGGCTGACCAAGGTAATCACGCGATGGAATGCATACAACAACATGAGGGAAACAACGAAAATGATCCATCCCCAGGACGCGTGGAAATAGCCCTCTGCCATTTCCGGATCCCAGTATTGGACAAGTAAACCAGTTCCGATGATGCGAACGCTATTGGCGATGACCGCAATCGGGACGGAAGCGCAGGCGAGCAGAACCCGCACCCACAGGCGTCTTTCCATCAGATATCCGTAAATGATTGCCAGCGTCACGAGCGACATCAGGGATCGGATACCACTGCAAGCTTCGGCTACTTCCAGCGCCATCGAAGGCAAGTGAATGATATTGCCCTCTCGCAAAATTGGAACGCCAGCCAACGGCAAAATCGCGGCCGCCACCCTCGAGGCCAGCAGTTGCAAAGGGAAAGTGATCTGGTTGAGCAAAATGCTGGGTATCGGGATCATCAGCAGGAGGAACGCCCAAGGGAAGAGAACGAGACGCAGGGCACCCCATCCCAGCAAAAGCACAATGACTCCGCCCAGGAGCAGGATCAGGGAGGAACGCGCCAGAAAGAGTTCCGCGCCCATTTGGCCAACAACCAGCAATAAAAGAGCGCAGCAAAGCAATGCGAGTCCTGTCCACGAGGGACGGGGAACGAGGGCCGCAAACCTTTCCCGCTCTTGCCAGACTACGAAGGCAGAAAAGAGCGGGACAAAAAAGCCGTGGGAAAAGTTGGGGTCATGCCACCACTGTGCCAGGAGTCTGGAAAGAGTAGACCAATACAGCCATAGCGACAGCAGGCCAAGGATTGCGACCTGGAGGTACAAACTGGAGCCTGAGCCTGTGAACCGAGGCCGAGCAGTCGGAACATCCGTTTGCATCAACTGGCTCACGAGGTCTGTTCTCGCGGGAAAAATTCAGGATATGCGAAGGAACCCCGCTTTCGCAACGACCAATCGGTGTGCGTCACGCTGTTGTGGCATCGTACTGTGGTTGAATGTCGATAATAAATACGCCCCGGCCCCCGTGCCGGATGCCGGATGGCTCGGGAACGGGAATGCGGTGATTGGAGCCGAGTTCTCCCGTCAAAGGTATCCTTACCCAAAAGGTAATGATATTTTAGTAATTTGTCCGTGATCACCGACGTAACCTTTTCGGATAAGGGAGAGAAGATAACGTTGATCTTCCCCTTGCCGGAAATGTGAGCCCGAGAATGGTTTAAGGCCTCTGGGGCAGGATAGGAAAAAATTTTCCCATTTTGTCGTGATACTATTGTTATCGCCACGCGTAAAGCTCCCTCAATGCAGTGTACTTCTCACATGTAAGCTATTGATTAATAAGCCTTAAATACAATATCTATGCCAACGCGCCACGTCGGAACTAGCGTTGCTATGCAATTAGCAGTTGGGCTTCCCAGCCTAGGGGATCGAACAGTTCAAGAAGGCAACAATGGGTAATCTATTGCCGAATCCGAGCAATGGGCGGAATCTTGCCGGGACAGGTGTCCTTTCCCGGCTTGTTTTCGAGAGCTGCAGCGCAAGCATGCGCCAGGTGGAGTCGGTGATCCGGGAGCTCGCCCATAGCGAAGTGCCAGTTTTGCTGATCGGAGAACGTGGTGTCGGCAAGGCAAGCACGGCGCAGCGGATTCATGACTTATCGGATCGTGCCGGACAAGGTTTTTGCGAGTTCACGTGCCTGGGTTTGACACCCGACCATCTGGCTGCCGCACTGCAAGACGAGAGTGCGGCGGGAGGGACAGTGCTGTTGAAGGATGTCGCGGACCTGAGTGCCACGTGCCAGCTTTATTTGCGCGACGCGCAGCTAAATCGAACAAAGTTTGACCGTTCGGTGAGGTTTATCTGCGCAAGCACGGCGGATCTGGAGATGGAAGTCAAGACCCGCCGCCTTCGGGAAGACTTGTACTACCAGATTAGTGCAGTGTGCTTGCGCCTTCCACCTTTGCGCCAGCGCAAAGAAGATATTCCGCCGCTGATGGAGCACTTCCTGCTCAAGTATTCGCAGGAATACGGGCGGCCGATCCCGAAATTGAGTGCTGAGACCCGGCGACTGTTTTATGAGTATGCATGGCCCGGAAATCTCCGCGAGTTGGAAGATGCTGTTCGTGTTCTGGCTGCGCTCGGAGACGAGAACCTTGCCATGGGCGGTTTGCGGGCGATCCTGCAAAAACCGCCGGCAGAACGCAAAAGCGGAGAAATATCGCTGAAGGCAGCATCCCGCGCCGCTTCTCATGAAGCTGAAAAAGAACTGATTCTTAACGTGCTGACGCGAACTCGCTGGAATCGGAGACTAGCGGCCAAACAGTTACAGATTAGTTACAAGGCCTTGCTCTACAAACTGAAGCAAATTGGGTGTGAAGAGCCGGGACTGCTGTAGTACGGAGAGACTATGAACCACGCCAGAAAAATGGCTGCATTGTTATGGATCGTACTTTTAGGGACGATGGTGGCCCAGACGGTTGCGAATGCCAATCAGAACAAGAGCGCAGCATCTGAGGCAAGCCAGGAGGGATCCTCGCAGTCCGACTACGTGATCGGAGCCGACGATACGCTGCATATCTCGGTGTGGAAGGAACCAGATCTCACAGAGACCTTACCCGTGCGGCCGGATGGAAAAATTTCGATGCCGCTTCTGAATGATATTCCTGCAGCGGGGTTGACTCCCTTGCAGTTGAGAGACTCCATCACTGAAAAGCTGAAGAAGTACATTGCGGATCCACGCGTGACGATTGTGGTAACGGAAATGAAGAGCCGACGTGTTTTCGTGACCGGCGAAGTTTTGCATACCGGGCCGATGACGCTGCTACCGCATATGACCGCCCTGCAGGCGCTGGCACAAGCTGGTTTCAATCAATTTGCGAATCCAAAGGCGATCTACATTCTGCGAATGCAGAACGGAAAACAGATGAAACTGCCGTTCAACTACAAAGAGGTAATTAAGGGGAATAATCCCCAGCAGAATATTGCTCTGCAGCCCGGGGATACGATCGTGGTCCCGTAAGGACGTCATGAGACGCTTGTCGAACTTCATATTGTTGACAGCATTGGTTGCGTTTGGGCTGACAGGGGCTCGAGCGCAGGACACGCCCATCCCGGCGGGCAACCAGGAACCGGACACCAGCGGGCAGCAGCAAGCCCCGGTTCCAGCATTTGGTCAGGAAGGATCTGACATGCCCATCAGTGAGAATCCGCCATTATCAGGAATTGATTTGCCTTCGCTTGAGCCACATGCTGCGCCGTTGAGCTACATACAGCCGGGGGCCACAGTTTCTGAGTCGGCAGACACGAATGCGACGAACACGCCGGGCTACAGCTCGACTCGCTCGGTGACGCGGGCTTTGGGCAGTCTTGATCTGCATCGGCTTTGGAGCCACTACGATCTTGCTCTCGAATACATTGGAGGGGTCGGGTACTACAACATAAAAGGGCTGGGTTTCACCGATATGCAGCAGGCCTCGGTCGATCAGAAGATCAACTGGAAGCGCGGTTCGCTGTCTCTGCGGGACAGCTTCAGCTATCTGCCTGAGGGTAATTTCGGTGGAGCCTACGGAGCTTTGGGTTCTCAGGGAATCTCCTCGCTGGGCACAACGGCGTTTGGCAGCTTCTGGGGAGGAACTGCGCTGGGAGCGCTGGGTTTCACCCCGCGGATTATGAACGTCAGCCTGGCGGATCTTCAGGAGAGCCTTTCCCCGAAATCTGCCATCACGATTACCGGCGGTTACGCCATTACACATTTCTACGACAGTCAGTATTCGAGTTCGTCGTTCATAGGCAGTTCGCAGGCGTCCTTTCAGGCCGCGTACAACCGCTCCGTTACCTCGCATACTCAGCTCGCTCTCGTTTATGGATATCAGGCATTCGATTTCTCAGTGAGCGGGACGGCGTTTCATACGCACGTGATCGAGGGACTGTATGGGCATCGCATATCCGGGCGGATGGATCTTCTGCTCGGAGCCGGCCCACAGCTCACCTTTATCGACAACCAGAGCGCTGTCTGCAGTGACCCAACAGTATCTATTCTGATTTGCCAATTCGTGGGAGATACGCTCGGCAGTGCAACGGTAAAGAACACGAAGGTTGGCGTGGCCGCACAAGGTCGTTTGCGTTACCATTTTCCGAAAGCAAGTTTGATGCTTTCCTACGAGCGGTTTCAGACCAGCGGGTCGGGGATTTTCGCGGGCGCGCAAACGGACATTGTCAGACTTAACCTTTCGCGTCCATTAACTCGTAAGCTGACCGGCTTCGTGGACGCGGGCTTCTCCCGGAACCAGCGTGTCCAACCGCTGACGGTGCAACAGGTGGAGGGCTGTACTGGCACTCAGCCATCAAACTCCAACAACGCTTGCCCCGCCAACAATGCGACTTCTTACGATTACGGATTTGTTGGTTTCGGGCTGCATCGAGCTTTTGGCCGGACCTTTCATGGCTATGTGAGTTACCAGTTTAATGAACTCGCCTTCGACAACTCATACTGCCTGGCGAGCGGCGGGTGTAGCCGTATTTCGAATCGGCAAATCATCAACTTTGGATTGGATTGGACTCCGCGGCCTATCCGCATCGACTGATATTGGCGGCCTGCGAAGAGTGATCGCAGGCCAGAATGGATTACGAGCATGATTCAGAATCGCGAACTGACAATGAACGATTACTCGGCGATGCTTCGCCGGCGGGCCAAGGTGATCTTGATCCCGGCTGTGGTGGCACCGATCGTAGGGTTCCTGGTTTCGTATGCGTTTCCGCCGAAATATACCTCGCAAGCCTTGGTGATGGTGGAGCAGCAGAAGGTTCCCCCGACGATGGTGCAGCCGGTCGTTTCAGAAGATCCCTTTGCGCGGATCAACATGCTTTGGCCGCAAACCCTGAGCCAATCCCGCCTGCAGCCGGTGGTGGACCGCTTGTATCCCGGAAAGAGTCCTCAGGATGTTTCGGACATTCTGGATGACATTCGCCGCAACGCGCAGATCACACCAGTTCCGGACATTTCGACGAGTACTTCGGGCAGCAGAAAGCCGAACGCACAGCCGACGCCCGGCTTCACAATCAGCTACACATCGAACAGTCCGCGCCTTGCACAGCAGGTTTGCAATGAACTCACAACCATCCTGGTCGACGAAAACCTGAAATTGCTTCAGGACGCCGCCAAAGGGACATCGGACGTGCTGAATAGCGGTCTGGAAAGCGCGAAGCGCGACCTGGATGAGATGGAAGCGAAAAAGGCAGAATTCAAGAGAAAATACGTGGGGCAGCTTCCCGAAGATGCAGATAACAATCTGAGAATTCTCACCGGCCTGAATACGCAGCTTGACGCGAACACACAGACGCTGAACCGCGCACAGCAGGACAAGGCTTACACGGAGTCCATGCTTGCGCAGCAACTCACCACCTGGAGGGCATCGCAGGAAACGACGAACCCGCAAACCCTGGAAAAGCAACTCGCGGAGTTGCAATCGCAGCTTCTGCAGCTACAGGCGAAGTACACCAACGATCACCCGGACGTGATTAAGGCGAAGTCCGACATCGCGGAAGTCAAAAAGAAACTGGCGGAAGTCAACAAAGCTCCGGCGAATTCCACTGATACAGCGACCCAAAAGGCCTTAGGGACAGAACCCGCGGAAATTCGTCAGATGCGGCTGCAGCTTCATCAGTACGAAGACCTGATCAACGCGGCCACCCGCGACCAGAAACGCCTGCAAAAAGAGATTGCCAGTTATCAAGCGCGAGTCTCGTTGAGTCCAGCCGTCGAGGAACAGTACAAGCAACTCACTCGCGATTACGCCGTAGCGCAGAAAGGCTACGACGATCTGTTGGCGAAAAAGAACTCCGCTGACCTGACTGTGCAGATGAACAATCAATCTCAGGGCGAGCGCATGTTCCCGCTGAATCCGGCAAATCTGCCGGACTCGCCGAGTTTTCCGAATCGCCTGCTCTTTCTTGCAGGTGGATTCGGCGCAGGGTTGGCAATTGGCCTCGGCTTGGCGTTGTGGCTTGAAATTCAGGACAACTCGATTCGCACCGAAGCCGACGCGGAGGCTGCTTTGGAGCTGCCTTTGCTGGTTTCTGTCCCCTGGGTAGGAGCCGTTGAAACAAAACAACCGCTCCGACTATGGGGAAGGGTGAAGAAAGAACAAGATTTGAAAAAAGATACGGTTGCTATCTGATCGGAGACAGTCGTCGATCATGTACAAAGACTTTTTTGAATTGCGGGCGAACCCGTTCAACGTTAATCCGGATCCGCGTTACCTGTTTCTGACGCGCCATACGGAAGAGGCATTGGCGTGCCTGACGTACGGTATTCAGAGCAGAAAAGGTTTCATCCTGCTTACGGGCGAGGTGGGAACGGGCAAGACGACTCTGATTAACAAGTTGCTCGAGTGGCTTCGATTGCAGCAAGTCGCCACGGCGTTCATCTTCAACTCGAGAATGAATGTTCCGCAGTTTCTCGAGTACATGATGGCCGACTTCGGCATCCCTTGTGACTCGAGAGCGAAAAGCCAAGTTCTCTTGCGACTTTACAACTGGCTGCTGGACCGGTACCGCGCAGGGGAGACTGCGGTGCTGATCGTCGACGAAGCGCAGAACTTGTCCGACGAAGTGCTCGAAGAAATCAGAATGCTGACCAATCTGGAGACGTTCACCGAGAAGTTGCTCCAGATTGTCCTGGTCGGCCAACCAGAACTTGAGCAGAGATTGAAGCAGCCACAGCTCCGGCAACTGCGGCAGCGGCTGACGCTTCGAGCGAAGACGCATCCGTTGACTCGCGAAGAAACGCAAGCCTACGTTCATCAACGGTTGAGGATTGCCGGTGCCAGCGGGCAGCAGATTTTTGAACCCGACGCCTTGTCCCTTATTCACACGTATTCTTCAGGCATTCCAAGAATCGTCAATCTGCTATGCGAACACTGCCTGGTGAGTGCGTTCGTCGATCAGCAGAAAGTAATTGGACCGGCGGTGGTGGAAGGCGTAGCCCGAGATTTTGATCTCAACGACCGGCATTTCGAAGCTCCGGTAAAGCCTGCATTGCCCGACGAAAACAAGCTCGATTTGGCGAGTGCATTTCGTTCCTTGGCAGCACTGGCTGACCGGTTGCGCGAGGAAGAAAAGGAGCTCCCTAGGAAAGGAACCTATGAGCCGAATTCATGAAGCATTAAAGAAAGCTGAACAGGAGCGTGCCGCGACTCAAGGAGGCGGTCCGCAGTCCGGGATCAACGTTGCTCCTGCGGCGGATGCTCCCGTCTATTCGAGTGCAGCCGTTGAAGTGCTACCCCATCCAGCGCTAGGTCCGGACCTTACCGCTTCGTACAGTCCGGATGCGATGCTGGCTCGCTGCCCGCAAATGGAATGGAAACCGGACCTCGCCACCATGCTGTTCATGAACGGCAACGACAACGCCAAAGGAGCGGAGGAATACAGGACACTGCGTTCGCGCCTTTACCATCTGCGCGAGAAGATGACGCTCAAAACGTTACTGATCACCAGCGCTCTGCCGCAGGAAGGGAAATCGTTTACGGCATCGAATCTGGCCCAAGTCCTGGTGCGGCAACATGGCCGGCGCGTTGTGCTGATTGATGCGGACCTTCGTGGCCCGCGTCTGCACTTGATGCTCGGGACAACGGCAGGGCCGGGCCTTTCTGAGTATCTGCAGGGAAAGAACGACGAATTTTCGATCATGCAGCGCGGTCCCGTGGAGAATCTGTTTTTTATCCCTAGCGGGGGCAGCATTGAGAATCCAGCGGAACTGGTGGGGAACGAACGTTTGAAGCTGCTAGTCCAGAGGTTGGGGACGCTGTTTGACTGGATTATTGTCGATTCTCCGCCGGCTGTGCCCCTGGCAGATGCAAGTCTGGTGGCGAACGCTTGTGATGGCGTGCTGATGGTGGTTCGCGCCAACGCCACACCCGCGGACGTGGCGCGCAAAGCGCGGTTGGAGTTCCCGGATCAGGCGCTGATTGGGGTCGTATTGAACGGCACAAGCCGTGAGTCGGTGCCCTACGCCCGGTACTACTACGATGCCTATCCGACGTACGGAACCACGACAAAGGCCTAGGGAGACGAACAGGTGATCCGGCTTTTCAACGTTTACTACCCCATACGCACATTGGTGCTGCTGTTGGGAGAGGCGCTGATCGTCGGTCTTTCGTTTGTCCTCGGAACTCTATGGGCGGTTGAGAGCACGCTCCGCCTCAACAATGCCCTTTTCATCGAAGGGGGATACGTCAGGATCCTCGGGCTGACGGGAGTAGTCTTACTCCTTTCGCACGGTTTCGATCTGTACGATTCCTCTCAGCTTGGCGAACGCCTCGAACAATCGTTCAAGCTACTTTTCGTTCTCGGACTCGTCGCCCTGGTCTTGGGCGGCGTGATGTACATCTCTCCAGAGTTTTTGCCAGGCAAGAATTCAGCTTTTGCCGGCGTTGTGATCCTGGCCGTGGCATTGTTTGGCTGGCGGTCGACCTACTCGTGGTTGGTTCGACAATCCTTCTTCCGTGAGCGAGTGTATGTCCTGGGCACAGGCGAGAGAGCCGAGCGAGTCGTCAACGGTTTGTGCAAGAAAGAACTCGGTATTGAAGTGGTGGGATGGACAGGGAATGTCGTCGGGGATCTAACCCGGGAGTCGGTCGCTTCTCATCTGCTCGGATCCGTGCACGATCGGGGAGTCCACCGTGTCATTGTGGCGATGTCGGATCGCAGAGGAACGCTTCCAGTGGAAGAGTTGCTGGCATTGCGGCTGGCGGGAATTACTGTGGAGGAGGCGACTTCGTGGCTGGAAAAGATATCCGGTCGAATCGAAGTGGAGCAACTGTATCCCAGTTGGCTGATCTTTGCCGAGGGTTTCCGTTTCAGCATGTTCAATCGAATCATGCGTCGGGCCCTCAATTTCAGCGCGGCGTTCATCGGTCTGGTGTTTTCATTGCCACTGATTCCGTTTATAGCGCTCGCGATCAAGATTAGTTCCCCCGGGCCGGTTTTTTACCATCAGAAACGAGTCGGTCGCGGAGGTGCGAACTTCTACTGTTATAAGTTCCGGACGATGCGCCAGGACGCCGAGGCGGATACCGGCGCGACCTGGGCCACAGATAATGACCCGAGAATTACGCGCGTGGGGAAATTTCTGCGGACTTCGCGCCTGGATGAGATTCCGCAGCTCTGGTGTGTTCTGAAGGGCGACATGCACTTTGTGGGACCACGGCCGGAAAGGCCGGAGTTCGTGGAATGGCTGAGCAAAGAAATACCGTACTACGGTGTGCGCCATGTGGTGCGGCCAGGCGTTACGGGATGGGCACAGGTTCAATACAAGTACGGCAATACTCTGGAAGACGCTCGCGAGAAACTGCAGTACGACCTTTTCTACATCAAGAATGCGTCGGTCGGCTTGGACCTGCTGATCATGTTCCAGACAGTCAAGATAGTTGTGCTCGGCCGGGGTGCCCGGTAGCTGAACCATGGCTTTGCAGTTTTCGTGCGGATGAGGGACTCCTGTGCAATGGGTTTTCTGGATTGCCGCTAGCCTGATTGCCTACACGTATGTGGGCTATGTCTGCTGGCTGCGCCTGCGGTTGCTGTGGCGTCCTCGGCCCGTGCTGCGCGGTCCTCATACTCCGTTCGTTTCGATCGTGATGATCGTCCGCAATGAGGAGCAGGTGCTGCCGAAGAAGCTGCAAAACCTGCTCACTTTGGATTATCCGGAGTACGAGGTTGTCGTGGTCTCCGATGGATCGACCGATGATACGGAAGCGATTTTGCGTCAGTATCAGGAGAAAGGCCAGGTGCAGGTTCTGCTTAAGCAGATTCCAGAGGGCAAAGCGTCTGGGCTCAACGATGCGCTTCAGCTCGCAAAGGGAGACATTGTGGTCTTCACCGACGCGCGGCAGGCGATCGAACCGCACGCAATCCGCTATCTGGTTGAGAATTTCGCTGACGAGGAAGTCGGGTGTGTAAGCGGCGAGTTGATGTTGGGGGAAGCACACTCCGGGGAAACATCGCAAGGGCTCGGATTGTACTGGCGAATCGAGAAACAAATTCGCGTGCTGGAAGCTGCATCGGGCTCGATGATCGGTGCGACGGGCGCCATCTATGCGGTGCGCCGGGAATTGCTGGTGCCGCTTCCTAAAGGAATCATCCTGGACGACGTTTATTCACCGATGGAAGTGGTGAAGCAAGGCAAGCGGGCGGTTTTTGAGGATCGAGCGCGCGCCTGGGACACTCCGGATCTCGGAACGGAACGGGAGTTTTCGAGGAAAGTTCGTACCTTGAGCGGCAATTATCAACTGGTGCAACTCGCTCCGTGGTTGGTGACGAAGGAGAACCCGGTCCGGTTTGAGTTTGTGAGCCACAAGTTAATGCGGCTGGCAATTCCATTTGCACTTGCGGCAGTGCTGTTTTCGTCAATGCTGTTGACGGCGACGTTTTATCGCGTTGTTCTGATTCTGCAACTCGTGTTTTACGCGCTGAGCGCCTTCGCCCTGACCCGCAGATTGAAAGGCGGTGTCCTGGCCCGTATGGCCGACGCGTCCGGCACCTTTGTGCTCTTGAATGGCGCTGCTGCAGTCGCGCTGGCGAATTTCGTGTTTGGGAGAAAAGCGGCGTGGACGCGTTAAACCGATTCCGTAAGAATGGTTCAAAGAGCGGTCCGCTCCGGGTTGAGCCCACGGAAGGAAGTGCGGTTCCCATTCGCCATCCGCTGCAACAGTGGCGGAGTAAGAAAACGGCATTGCTGCGCCGTCGTCCTGTCGTTTATTTCGCATTGGTAGTTTTCTTTCTCCTCTACTACTACCGCCCCGAAGATTTCATTAGACCTCTGGCTGCTGTGCCGCTGGCAAAGATCGCTGCTATTTTCGGCTTTGTTGCGCTGCTTGTGGGAATGTTTAGGGACGCTACGCTGTCGGTGCCCAAGGCAATCAAAATTCTGTGGCTTCTGCTGATTCAAATGATGTTGAGCATCCCGTTTGCGATTTGGAGAGGCGGTGCATTTTCGACCGTATTCGACAAGTTCGCGAAAGGCGTAGTGGTGGCGCTGATCGTCAGTATGGCCGTGGTCACGATATGGGAATTGCGGCGACTGCTGTGGATCCAGGTCAGCGCAGTGGCTCTGGTGACGTTCTTTTCCATTGGATTGCGCCATTACAACCAGGAAGGACGGCTCTCTGGGATTCAAGAAAGCATCCTTTCGAACCCCAACGATCTCGCGATTAACATTGCCATCAGCTTTCCTCTCTGCCTGGCTTTCATGCTGAAGTCGCGCGGCGTGAGGAGAATCATTTGGGGGATTGGCCTGGCGGTGATGGCACTAGGAGTGGTTCTCACGTCTTCCAGGAGCGGTCTGCTGGCATTGCTGCTCAGTATTGCAATCTCCGTGTGGGAGTACGGAATCAAAGGCAAGCGGCGACAGCTTGTTGCCGTTACGGCGCTGGCATCAGTCTTGGGCCTCGGAGTAGCGCTGGCCAGTTCACATTATCGCGCTCGACTCGAAAGCATCTTTCTTGGAAACGTCGAGGGTTCGGGAGACAAGGGCTCACTGGCGGCGCGCCGGGCGCTGCTGGAAAAGAGTTTGTGGGTGGCAGTGACCCACCCTGTATTCGGTGTGGGACCGGGATGTTTCCCCATCGTGGATAAAAGCTGGCACGTTGCGCATAATGCATACACGGAAATTGCGGCGGAAGTAGGTTTCCCGGCGTTAATCCTTTTTTTAGCCTCGCTTTGGGCTGCATTTGAAAACATTGCCCTCATCCGAAAATCTGAGTATTACGAGCACAACTCGGATTTCAAGCTGTTCACCCAAGCTCTTTGGGCGGGGCTGGTGGGGTACATGGCAGGCTCGTTGTTTGCTTCCACCGAGTACAACCTGTATCCGTATTTTATGATCGGGTATACATGCGCCCTGGTGAGAATCGTCAGTGTTCCTCTCCCAGAAGAGTTGAAGGATGATGCTGATGCTGAACCGCGAGGTTTGCGGCGGCTTACTCCTCTCGGTCGCCGGGAGACTATTCCGGCTACGACACGCTAGCTACTTCCACTGCGGATCCCGAGACGATTTATTGATTTCAAAAGAAAGAGACGCCGCAGTTACGAATGCGGCGTTTCTTTGTTGTCGATAGGTGTTTGCCGAATCTAGCGGACGTTGCTTGTGGCGCTGAGGACGCCATCCACGTTGGCACCTAAATTTGTACCGTCGGTTGCCTTTCCGACAGCCGGACTGGATGACGTCAAGTGGTAGTCCCCATTTTTGCCGTTGTTATAGTTCACAAACCCGATTTCGGAAGTCGTGTACAGCGAATTGCCAGTCGGCCAGGATGACGAGGAGTATGGGGATTCGAGGAGCGCGTTGCTCGAGAAAACGTAGCCCGAAAAGCAGAGATCCATGGTTTTTGAAGGGATATCGTAATAAGCGCAATTGGACTTTCCACCGGCGCCGGTTGACCAAACGGGATATGTTCCGGTCGCGACGATGCTGTTGGTGAACGTAAAACCAGGCATTTGCACGGTGTTTGGCCCGCCCATATTGAACAACGTGTGGTTCGGGAAAGCGGTCACATGGTTGATGGAGACGCTCTGCAGAAGCGGTTGGGCCACGGTTGACACCTCAGCAAAGGTGCCGTGGCCGTTGTATGCCGTGCCATCGATGTCGTCGGCAATCACGTCGTGAATGCTGAAGCGCTGACCGTCAAAGGGCACGCCGCCTATAGGAGTGATGACATTGGCGATCGTCAATCCGCCGCCGACGTGACTGATGGTGGTATTGCGGACGGTAACGTCGGTGACTAGGCAAATGGGACAGACGCTTGCGTTGTTAATGTCCTGGTTCTTGGGCGTGAGCATGATGGAGAAGCCGAATTGTGAAAAGCCGCCCCAGTTATTTTCCATCACGTTGGAATCAACAAGAACGCGTTGTGCGTTCTTAAGTTCGAAATGGTTCTTTACGATGGCGCTGATCAGGAACCCCGGCTGCCCCTGCATCCAAATCATCGGTTTGTAGAGGTAGTTGCGAGAGACCTCGATGTCCGTCGGAGTTTGGGTTGCAGTACCCCCGCCAAAAAGGATGTTTTCACCGGACGCTTCCAGGAAGTTGTTCGTGATCTTGTACGGCCCCATGGGATAGTCGCCCGTACCGCCGGAGACCGCCTGCGAGTCGGTGCAGCTGCCGCCAACGTTGCAGTGAAAATCCGAAATGTAAGAGTCTTGCACGGCAGTGTTGGTCGCGCCAGCTAATCTCACGCCGCGGCGTGTTTCTTCCAGGGGAACACCATGGATATACATGCGATCGATGACGATCTTGTCCATGGTTGCGCTTTGGTCGGGCACAATCAGTCCACCGACCGCCTTACCGTTGTTCGCCACGCGCGTCACTTCGAGGCCCAAAAGTCGATAGTGGTTAGCTCCGGTTACAAAGATAATGGGACCATCTCCAACACCGGTGTAGCTGATCGTTGCCAGCGCGTGGGTGGGCGAAGTGCAGCCGAACGAAGGTCGTCCATTCAACGACGCCACTCCGGCGTAGCAAGGAGTCATGCGCGTCCCCTCGGCAGGCAATAGGGAATCGGATGCCGACGTGCGCACGATGATCCAGTGTTGGTCGTCACAATTTTTCGCCGGAAAGGTAATGTCGCCAACTGAAAAAATTGCGCCGGCCTGTAGTTCAATGGTGTCACCGCAGCTCGCGCTGTTCAACGCACTTTGTAAATTGCCGTTGGCTGAGACAGTGATAACAGATCCGGGAGCGGGAGTGTCTGCCATGGTCGTGCTGAGATAGACGCGAGGCAACTCGGCTGGTCCGTCAAAATTCCCGGACGCTGAGGTGACGACGGGCAGCGTGAACGTCTCATTGGCAGAGTTCGACTTTGAGTCAGCTACCTTCACGGTTAGAGAATATTGGCCGGTCTGGCTTGTGGTTCCGGCGATGACTCCCGTGCTCGATTGCAATCCAAAGCCGGATGGAAGCGTGCCGGCCGAGATGCTCCATGTATACGGAGGTGTGCCACCAGTCGCAAGTAGCGTAGTGCTGTAGCCGGTGTTCACGACGGCCGCACTCAGCGATGAGGTGGCAATCTGCAAGGGTGGCGGCGGAGCAATCGTCGCCAAAGCGCTGGCGCCATGATGCGAAACATCGGCGCTCATCGCCGTGATAGAGATCTGGGTTCCGTAAGCCGCGTCGCTGGGAGCGGTGAACATCCCATCGCTCGTGATCGTCCCGGACGATGCGGACCAAGTCACTGCAGAATTACTCGTCCCCTGTACGGTGGCAGTGAATTGCTGCGTCATCCCGGGGGTTAGAACAACGTTCTGCGGGGAAACTGCGACTTGCGCCGACGGAGTGGACGAGGAACTGAGACCCAGCATTGCGCATCCCAGAGAGATTCCTGCGAGTGCACAAACCAGGACGGTCGAAACAATCTGGAAAGACGTCGGAGTGACTTTGCGTTGCGAGCAATTGGGGGATACTGTTTGCGATCGCAAGGTCTTCGCCTCGATTTGAATTTCTTAACAGCGGCTTACTTTCAAGAAACTATCGAGGGTTGATTGGGTGCAGTAGATAACGACAGTCCATACGCCCCTAATCACAAGGGCACGAGACCCATGGTGTTCCTGAGGAGAGTTACTAAAGTTTTGGGAGGCGTCAAAGATGCAGCGGTTAACGGATCAATGCGTTTGGATCCGCGCGAAAAAAAGAGGGCGGGCTTTTATGCCCTAGCGAATGGCTCTAGAGGACTCGGCGTCGAAGAGGGCTTCTTCGAGTCGTTTTTTCCCGCACCTCCGGCCTTTTTCACGAAGCTCAGGAAGTACACCATCCGGCTGCGATGGAAAGTCGCAAGGATACCAAGGTATGCGATTCCTCCGATGGCGATTTCAACGATGAGATAAAGCCAACGGGAGTGAATCGAGTGCACCAACCGTTGAAAGATCAAGACGGAGACAATCATTGCTCCAGAACTATCGATGGCGGGGCGCAAGGCTCGAATGTAGTCACTCAATGGCATGGAAATGGTCTTCAGCGTCTTCCAATAGTGCGGGAAAGCGACGAGCGGGTAAGCGAATACCCATCCGTAAGCGATCCCCGTGATGCCCCAATGACTTCCGATCCAGAAAGCAACCGGCATGACGATAAGTCCGGTTACTTCGACTCGCATGACGAATCGAGCATTCCCCACCGCCGTTAGAACTTTAGGAAGAAGAGCCACAAGAGAACGAAACGCCGCGTAGATGCTCAACACTTGCAGTGGGGCAACCATGGAACTCCATTTCTGCCCCATGATCAGAGGAACGGCCTGATGGGCGACCAGCGCTATTCCGATTGTGGCCGGGAAAGTTGCCAGCGCAATGACCTCAGATAACGACCGCACATAGTGACGCAGTGCGGCCATATCCGTCTGTACGCGCGAGAGGTATGCCGGGATCAATGTGGTGACCAGCGACACGATTTTCTCGAGGGGCGTGTTGGCGAGGTTCCATGCCATGCCGTAGATGCCAAGGGCCGATTGCCCCAGAACGCGGCCGGCTGTCACGTTATCGAGTGTGTTGTAGGTGGACCAGGCAAAACTGGAAATCAGGACGCGGCCGCCGAACATCAAAGGTACTCTTACGACTGGCCAGTGGGGCCAAGCGAAACGATGGCGTTGCACACTGAGGACTATTGCAGTACGGACGATGTCAGAGACGAGGTTTCCCAACACGAGTGCCCAGAAATGGAATCCCATCCACGCGAGTACGAAGGTCACGGCAGCGCTTAGAATGTCGCGAAAGGCGTCCAGGAAAGAGAGCGATTTAAGGCGCATTCTCTGGTTCATGAGGCCTTCCGGTACGCTCCGGAAACCGAGCGACAGAAGCGCGGTGGATGTGACCACCGCAACGGGAACCATGCGCGGAGTTCTGAAGAAAAGCGATACGGGCCAGACGAAAGCACACGCGAGCAGGAAAGACGCCACCCCGAAAACTACGCCCATCGTATTCAATTGCGCGAGGGTCTCGTCTGTCAGATCGCGGTGACGCACGACGCTGGCGGTGATACCGAACCCTCCCAAAAACTTTAGATACCAATAGAGCGTCATGGACATGCCGACCAAGCCGAAGTCTGCGGGCGAAAGCAGACGAATGACAATCAGGAAGACTGCCCACGAGATCAGCTGGCTGGACCAGTTGGCAAAGGCGCGCCAGGCGAGATTCTCGGCAAGAGAATTCTTCGGGGGGGTAGCTCCCTTGGGGTCGATGCTGGTCTGCGGCGGGAGCGAGGTCGTGTTCGGAGTGTTCAAAACGTCTCCTACTGCGTTGAGGGGCACTACGAAACTGTTCTTGCGAACTTTGAGGCTGCCGGCGCTGAGGAGGCGCAAGTCTCCAATCTAATCATCATAAGCTATTGTGAGCTGACGACAATCGGTCGGGTCGCACCATGGTACCCAACCAGCTGGGATTGCTGCTCTCGTCGCGGCGAAGGTCCGCGGAGCACGCCTGGAGCGACAGTTCAAGTGGCAAGAGTTGACAACCGTGAATGGGAAACGAGAATAGGACAAAATACCGGATTTCAGCATCAAGGTTTTCTGAATTGCGAAGCTCCCTCAGTTGAAGACTGGGATGCGCTGGGTTTAGGTCTTGATCGCCTGCTCTGTTCTGATGGGAAGAATGACCGAATTCTGCGACTTTCCGTGTACTTCATAGCCCAACCATTCCAGCATCGGGGACCAAGCCGATTCGATTTGCTCCGCTATTTGTGGTGGTAGCGATTCCTTCCAGCCACCGGCTTTGGCGCTCCGTACAAAGGGGATTTCGGCGCGTGTATTTTTCGTGCCGGTCCACTGATCAAACTGTCGCTTTTCAAGATTCCGCATGCGGTCTGCAGAACTGCGCTCGACTGCTAACCGGAGGCGCTCTGGAGTGGCATTGATGCCCAGGAATGCTGCGATTTTCTGGGTCTCTTCGATCGGATTCGCCAGCAGGTCTTCGTAGCGAAACAGGATGAAGTTCTTGTCTTGCTGGCGAGCTGCGATCCAACTCGCCGTGTGCTCCCACCATGAACCGTAGGAGGAAGTCTCGCCGGCAAGAAAGCGCTCCGCAAACTGCTCCAGCGATACTTCGGGCGCAATGTATCTCTTCTTCAAGTTGAAGTGATATTCGGAAATAACAACGTCGCGCGGGTCGCGAACCAAATAGAGAACTTTTCGGAATCGTAAGTCGTAGGGCTGGTGACTCTTCAGAATTCGGGGACGTGGAAGCTTGCGCAGAAACCGCCGCGACAAAACATCTGGCGAGGGCAGTAGCCGGTTGATATTGGCAAAGCCTACATCTTCGTTCGGATAGATCAGATTGGCCAGCAGGAAACGCACCCATGTATTGCCGGATTTGGGATACGAAACGAGAAAAGTATCGTCCGGATAGACGGTGAAGCGATTGCCAGCCTGATCTCGTCCTAGAGCGATTTTCACTACGAATTTAAGCTGGTTCAGCATCTGCATTACACTTGACCCACTGTGCCTCGCCCACCGACTTGGGCCAGATTGCTCCCTCCCAATTCGTATCCCAACTCGTGCATGAGGTTTCCCCACTTGGACTCCATCTCGGCTACACACGTGTCCGGCAACTCGGTTTTCCAGCCTCCGGATTTGGCTGCTCTCACGAATGGTTTATCTTGCCGGGTCTCACGAGTCGAAGACCAGAGATGGCCCTGCTTTTTCTCGAGTTCACGCATGCGGTCCGCTGAGCTTTGTTCGATGGCCTGCCGCAGTCGTTCAGCACTAGCGGAGAGCCCCAGGAAAGCAGCGATCCTTCCCATTTCCTCCGTTGGTTGTGACTGGAGATCCTCGTACCTGACCAGCAGAAAGCGCGGATCGTTGCCTCGTGTGTAGAACCAGCTGCCGGCATTTTCTCCCCAGGTGCCGTACGGATGGTTTAGCTCACCTCGAACGAACCGTGCCACGAACTGCTGGATAGGAAAGTCTGAAGTGATTGCCCGCCGCTTGATGTCGAAGTGGTATTCGGAAAGTACGACATCTCTGGGATCGCGAACGACATAAATAACCTTCTGATAGCGGGGCTCGAAATGCTGATGGCTTTTGAGGATTCTCGGGCGCGGCGACCTGTCCAAATCGCGTTTCGTGATGGCTTCGGGATCAGGAATGATTCGATTGATATTGCTGAAATCGGGATTTTTCTCGGGATAGACCAGATTAGCGATCAGAAAGCGCGTCCATGTATTGCCGGATTTCGGATATGACACAAGGAAAATGTCATCTGGCCAGACATTCATGTTGCGCCCGGGTTTGTGTAATCCTAGGAAATGCCGGCTCCCGGCAACCAATCGTTTGATCATCTGAACATCTCCTCGATTTCAAACCACCACATGCAGCCTGTGCATCTACACCGATGCTCCGCTGCGCATCCACCGCCAAAGCGACAGGAGCCTTCTGGTCGTACTCGGAGCGATACCCAAACCCAGAACAGTCAAGCTCAGTGACGATCTGCGCAGATGCCCGTTCGCTTCTGAGATCAACTGCTTCGCTTTGTCGAATTCGCGGTCCGCGAGCTTGCACTTGCCTTCTTCGAGCAAGCAGATGGCTCTGATTTCCGCGGCCCTCCGGCTCACAACCTGCCGGTCGCTGTCGTTCAGGGGCAATGTGCTTCGGTATTTCTCCAGTATGTTGAAGTACGCTTCCATCATTCTGGATCGCGACAGGCTTAACGAACCCGGACGGCCCATTAGTAGATGTGCCTGGACCGTACGGTTGTATGCAATTTTCGCTCCCGCGTAGGCACAGCGTACCCACATGTCGTAGTCATCACAACGCGGAAGGGTCTCGTCAAAGCCTCCAACTTCGATCGCCTTCTGCCGGCGCAATACCACCGTAGAAACCGGAATCTGGCAGCGCTCCGTAACCAGGCCCTCAAAATCAGGCTGGCCATGGGACGGACAGCGATCCATGAAGTCCCATTCGTGTCCCGGAACGCCAACACAGCGGGCATTCGAATAGACGAAGTCGAGGGAAGGATTGTCCGCAAACAACTTCATCTGCAGTGCCAGATGTTCCGGCCGCCAGATGTCGTCGCTGTCCAGAAAAGCGAGGAACTCTCCGCGCGCATGGCGAATGGCATTGTTGCGAGCGCCCGCGGCACGCTTGTTTTCCTGCTTCAAATAAACAATTCGAGGCAGGTAAGGCTGCAAAGCCTTCTCAAGTTCGACGGTATCGGGAGAGCCGTCATTGACCACCATTGCTTCGAAATCCGTGTAGCTCTGCGCAAACACGGAATCAAGGCACGCCGAAATGAGTTTGGCAGTGTTGTAGGAAGGAATGATGATGCTGACGCGAGGAGCAGCAGAATTAGGCGACGTCGACATAGTTCAGCATTACGTCAGGAACTGTGAAACACGAGTTCCTTCTCCCCCTGAACGATATGATTCACTGCTTCCACGCCCATCATGACGGAGTGATCCATGTTGCCGATCTCATATCGCCACGCGCCGAAACGGCCCCGCGAGTAAACGCCCTTATTCATTAAGGCCGGTTGGATGACCTGCAAGGCTTGATCTCGGCCGAGTGTCGGGATCGGGTAGGAATAGCCGACTATGCGGTGATAGCGGCTTACGACGCGCTCGCGGTCGGATTCGTCGAGCATCTTTGCTCGAATCAAGCCGGTCATGACCTGATTCAGAACTGCCTCAGGATCGGGCGACTCGCCGATGGGAAACGATATTTCGCACATGAACGAACTGTACTGATCGATATCGCCGTGGGGGACATTGAACGGGGAATAGTGCGAAAAATAAGTCGTCCGGTAGCAGGGCATATCGGAATCTGTGAAGTAGATCCAGCACCTCCCCGTTTCGATCTTCTTCTTCAGGCCCACACCGACAACCAGAAGATTGTTGTGCTCCAATCCTTGCGCCGCGTCCAACAGTTCGTTATTCACCGGCTTGATCATCTGCGTGAGCAGATCAAGAGGAGCGGTGGAAATCAGCAGATCATAGCTGTCGCCCGTTCCGTCGGTAAATGAAACGCGTCGGTGGTCCAGATCAATCTCGGCAAGTTGTTTGTGCAGATGAACCTTGTCGGTGAACTGGGCCGCGATGCGACGATAGATTTCCCCGGTACCGCCATGCAGCGGGAACTTGAATTTGCTGTTCGGCCCCCAACCTACATCGTCCCGCTCGTAGAGGACATTCTCCAGCAGACGCTTGAAATCGACCACGGCAACGCGGTCGGCGATCCAGGACTTGGACATCTTCTCGAGCGGCGTGGTCCAAACCTTGGCGTTGTAGGGAAACATGAATGCTTCGGCAATTCCTTGCCCGAACGTTTCCAGAATCCATTCGCGGAAATTTGCCGCGTTCCGTCCTGCACCATTCGCAGCCGCCTTGGCGGCGCCCACGAGACAACGGACCTGTACGTCTTTCGGCAGATAGCGCAGATTGCTTTGGAAAGGATAGGGTACCCATGTGTCTTCCTTCACGATCCAGCTCTCGCGAATTCGCTCGTGGACTTCGCCTCCGAGCATCTTGTCGATGAGCCTATCGAAGTAGGGATAGTGGGAAAAAATCACATGTCCACCTTCATCCCAAACGAACCCGTGCTTGTCGACATGAGATGTGGCGTGGCCGCCGACGTCGCCCGACTTCTCGTACATCACCCAATTGTCATAGCCCAGTTCGTGCAGACGATAAGCTGCTCCGAGTCCGGTCGGGCCCGCCCCGATGATCACGATCTTTTTATTGGCCATACACGCGTAAAGCAGAAGATTTCCGTAGTTTCCAGCACCGGAGGACATCAAAGAGTGCTGTATTAGAACCCCAAAAGAAGTCGAGGCTTTCCAGAGCTAACAAATTGTAACATCAACCAGACGTTACATATTTTCAAGCGCATGCCCCGGTTACAGTCTGAATCACCGGGTCGGACCCAAGGTGTCGTCGGTAACATGTTCTTAGCAAGTTAAAATGTCCGGTTTTTGTAGCAAGTGAAATGTCCGGTTTTAAGTTAAGCCAGCAGCAGTCGAGGCTGTGGGAAAGTGGGAATCCCGCGGGGTGTGCGGGATTTCCAAGCAACGCGGGAAAGTCG
>DASYZA010000335.1:0-2216 GCA_035946775.1 Candidatus Sulfotelmatobacter sp.
GACGGCTGAGATCGTCACGTAGGCGGTCCAAAACCATCCTGAAAGCGAACCGAACCGATCGATTTGCGAAGCGAAGTCGAGCGCGAGCCCCACAATCCAAAGCAGCAGGAGCAGATTCCAATTCAACGGCAGGTGTTCACCAGGCTCGCCTGTCCACCATTCATGCCTGCAGGAGGCGCATCTCCACGCGGGACGCTTCACGGGGACTATCAGATCGACAAACAGGAGCCCGTAAGAGACGAGCTTGATTAGCGGACGAAATGAAACTTCGAAAGACTGGCAGTTCGGGCAGCGAGGTTCAACGTAGGTGCCGACGCCTCCGACCACGAAGGATTCCAACGGCGGCTGATCCAGCAGTTGAGCGGCGTCAGCCGCATCTTCGTCAGCAACACGCAGCTTGATGCAGTGAATCGCATACGACCACAACCAATTTAATCGAACGATGTTTTCGTCGAAAAGGAAGCACTCGATTCCTGCCGAATCGAGAACGCTCTGTGCGATGAGCGCGTCAGGAAGATCGCGATAGACCCGGACAATCAGGAGAAGCGGAACGGCAGCGGGAGTGGACACGGGAACGGGGACCTCGTCTAAGACCGAAATACTAAGACCGCGACGTGTGATTTCAGCACGGAGTACTTGGCGGGCAATATCCGTAAGCGACGAACCGGCATCGGCGAGGTCCTTCAGTTCGGCGTCCGTTTTACGCGCGTATTCCTGCTCGATCCGGCGACGCCGTTCGTCGATAGGGGGATCGGCCATTCGTGGGGGTGTCCGCGCGAGATTGTAGCGGACGTGGATACCGTTTGCTAACTCAATACTGGCGTGAGTATCTCGCTGCCAACTGTACTAAAACTGCCCTTTTTGCCAGTCGTTCCCACCCGGCCTCTGCGAATAAACTATGCAGCGGGATTCTTGTCCGCAATCGAATGTCGCTACCGGGAGCACGCGCCGCGATGCAATCCGATCTACAGAGGGTCGGCCGACGGGAGTGGTGGCTGTGGTTTTCTGCATTCGTCGTGACGGTGCTTTTTGGAATCGCCTACTTACTTTCCTTCTTCCCGTCGTTGTTCCCGCAGAACGCGCATTTCTACAACATCTCTCCCGCCCAGGCTCGATGGGCGGCAACGGACTTGTTGTTCCTGTTCAATGCCTGGCTCATCTACAAGCAATGGTTTTTGCGGCGGCTCCGACGAGATGCCTCCGATTCAGAACCGGTCGTCGAAAACACGTACGATCCCTTGGCAATGGACCCGGTCACGGGCTTCTACACTCGCGATTCCGTCGAACAGCGGCTTGGAAAAGAAATTGTGCGTTCCAAGCGGCACAACATCCCTCTCAGTCTTGTCGCGCTTCATCTCGACAACGTTCCGCAACTCGGCAATCAGCACGGGGACGAAGCAGGGAAGCAGATCATCACGGAATTTGCCCACTGCCTTAGGAGAGCGACTCGCGGCTGCGACTTCTGCGCGCGTCTGGGCAACGATGACTTCCTGCTGGTTTTGCCCGAATGCAGCATGACGGACGCCAAGATTGTTTCCGATCGCTTGGAGGCTGCGACCACGCAGTACGCGGGACGCGACATTCCCATCACTTACTCGGCGGGCTGGATTGACTATCATCCGGGCGACGTGCCCAGGGACCTGCTCAAGCGCGCCGCGGACATGCTTCGCCTGTACGCCGATGCCAGCACTAACGCCGCGACGCCCCTCTTAGCCAGCAACTAGACGCGTGCGTCTCAGCTCACTATTTGCGGATCCGTTCTTCGAGCCGCACCCTAACCGTCTGACCAACTTTCTTGCCGATCAGCCGCAAAGTAGCAGCCTTCACTGGCAGTTTGTGCCTGCCGTCCCCCAAAGCCATGAACGAGCTTCGGAACGGATGTCCGTCGATTTTGCCGCGAACTTTTACCAGTCCCCGCGTGCCGAAGAATTTCACTGAATCGGGCCAGATAACGTACGTCCATCCGCCTTTGTTCGGACTCTTCTGCAGCTTTGCGGAGAAGGATTTGTTCAACGCGTCGCCCACGCCTCGACCCCTCCCAAATGAATGTCAACTCGATCCGAGTCGGTGCGATCAGTATCGCCCCCGGAATAGCCGAAACCTTCGAAAGATTGGGCTATGTGCTATTTGATTTTGGCGATGCGCCCGCCCGCCGATGTTGGGTATTTATCGAACTGCGCCGCATCGTGGCCGGGAATCACGCGATCGGAAGAGCC
>DASYZA010000336.1:0-13214 GCA_035946775.1 Candidatus Sulfotelmatobacter sp.
GGCGACACAAGTTCCGTGCGGTAGTCTTACTAGCGGCGTTTTCTCTCTTGACCCCGCCGCCTGCGCGGAGCCAATTCCTGGATCCTTGCTGCGCGATTCTCGCCGCAGGCCTGAGCACCATCAGCAGCACGCTCAGCAACATCATCGGCGGAGGCTTGAATAGCATTTTGTCGGTCGAGAAGAACATTTCGAACTTCGAGCAAACCGTGGTCTGGCCACGCAACCTAATCGTTCAGGCGCAATCCCTGGTGGGCGGGCTGCAGGGCATCTTCAACCAGATGCAGGGTGTGATGCAGGTGCCGGTCGATAGCGCAACGCTGCCGGCGACGCAGCAATTCGAGCAGAACCTGCTTTCCGGCAATCCAAACCAGATTGCCCAGACGTCAGCCCAATACACTGCCGTGTACGGTCGAGTGCCCGGCGCAGCGGCGGCTTCGCCGGAGACACGAGACATGATCGACATCACGGATGCCACGGCCGAGGCGGCAATGAAAAAGGCGATCGAAATTGATGCCTTGGCGGATTTGGAAATCAGGGCCGCGAACCAGATCAACCAAAGCATCGAAACCGCTGCGCCAGGCAGCGCGCCGATCATTGAAGCGCAGGCAGATGCCTGGCTGGTTCGGGCGAATGCCTACACGCAGTCAGCCACCGCCGACCTGATGCGCGTACGCGCCATCGCCCTGGCGAATGATAGTGAGAATCTGAAGAACGGCGCGGCCAACGCGACGACCGTCCAGCAGCAGATTTATAACCTCTTGAAGAGGCAGTGACCCGTGTTCTATTTTCAGCAGCTTTTGCAAACGGCTCTAAACGGGATCGACTTGAGGGTAATCGGCCCTGTGTTGCAGGTTGCCGGGACCATTCTTCTCCTCAGTTTCCTCTATAGCGCGTATCAGGCATTCGCCTCTGGAGGAGACGTGCGCATGCTGGCGGTCTCCGGCATCAAGTACCTGATCCTGGGCCTCGTGTTTGCCAACTATGGGACTGTTTTTCGCGACGTCAACGGAATGTTCAATTCCGTCGCCAACACGATCTATAACTCCACTGGTTTCGGAGACATCTTCGCGACTTGGATGAATCAACTCGCGCAGTACTGGCAAGCGAATGGGGCCACGTCCCTGTGGAACCTTGTCACTGGTTTGGTCTCCGGGGTCATCAGCCTGTGGCTCGTTCTCAGCGCCTTTGTCATTTTTCCGATCTGCTATCTGGTTTTCACCTTCTTCTACGCCATCTACGGCTCGGTGCTTTATGTTACCGGCCCCTTCGTCCTGGCGCTCCTGCCGGCGCGAGGCCTCGGAGAGCTATCCCGCACCTATTTGGTGAATCTCATGACCTTCGAGGCTTGGGGAATCATTTACGCGGTGCTGCAAGTGCTGATTTCGGCTGTGAACCTCGGAAGCATCAACGCGGTGCTGGGCGCGAATGGCGTGCTCAACAGTTTCGTCGGTTCAAGCCAGATGATTCTTCTGGCGCTCACGGCAAGCATCTTTTCCTTCGCGATTGCGCTGATCCCGTTCATTGCGAGCCGCGTTGTTCGCGGCGACATCGGCAGCACGATGCTGACCATGATCGGCACGATGACGATTGCCGCGAGCAGCGCTGCTAAATTGGCTGCGGCCTCATTCGTTGGCATAGGAGAAGGTGCGCTAGCGTCCCAAGCGGGAGGGGGAGTAGCGTCGGCGTCGTCGGCGCCTACACCGCCTGCTCCAGCCGGGAATTCGAGAACCGCGTTGCCGGCTGCAGCTTCCGCCGCCGGCGGGGCGTCAGAAGGGGGTTCTTCCACAGCGGCGATCGCTTCTGCTTCGATGGCTCCGGCGCCGCTTCCTGCCGCTCCAACCAGTAGCCCAAGCGCGGCTCCTTTGAATCAGAGCAGCGGTGACGTTCCTCCCTCATCTTCACCTTGGCGCGCTTCGTCTCGGCCTGGCCAGTATCGCGGATTCAACGTCCCCCATGCCGCCGCTTGGTACATCGGCTACTCGCTTGGGTCGGCTTATCGGGGACTGAAAGGCAGGGAATAGCAGATGAGCAGAGCCAGCCGTGCTCAAGAGCTTCCCGAGGTCGCTCGCTACACCAAATACTACGAGCACGATGGGATGCTCCGCGCCTACGCGAATCGCGCCATGCTGCTGGCGATGATTTTCGGAGTGCTGGCCGTGGGATCCCTGGGCTTCGCCATCTACGTCCGCGTCGAGCCACCCATGGTGATTCGCATAAATAGGGATGGGAACGCCTCTGTTGTGAGCGGGCCCCGTGGAAACGGACCACCGACGTTCAATCTCGGCGCAGGTTCCTCTTCTGGCGAAGCGCCCACCGATCTCGAAGGCCGCGCTGTGGTTCGTCAGTTTCTCAGCCTGTACCTGGCATACACGCCGGATTCGGTCAATCAGAACTTGGCCGAGGCTTTGAACCTGATGACTGCGAACCTGCGCGTCTACACGCTCGATCAGCTTCGCCAAAATGACACCGTGGGAAAGATCCGAAGCGACCACATGATTTCGGAATTCCGGATTCGTTCCATTGAGCACATGAAGGGCACACCGTGGACCTACACCGTATTCGGGGTAAAGGAAATCCACCGCGTGAAGAACGACACCGAAACGACCGACGAAATCGTGGGGCAGTACCACGTGCGATTGGTCGAGACGGCGCGCACGGAAACAAACCCGAGCGGGTTGCTGGTTGCGGAATACGGCGAGCAGGAGATGGTAGGTGAGAAGCAAACAGGTCTTCTGCAGAAAAGCGAGCTCGACAGCGATCAACCTTGAAGGATTTGCCGTTAGGAAGGATGTCCTTACACGGCATAGGAGAGGAAAGGAGATGTCGATTGTGACCGCAAGCGCAACCGAGGCAGTGATGGAAGCGAAAGAATCGCAAGCGAGGAACACCCCGCGCGGAAACCGCAAGGCACGGCAAGGGCAAGTGAATGGGGCTGAAGGGCAGCGCTTCTTCCTTGCCAAACACGGCGGAATGAGCACCGTTCCAGAGCTGGGTCGTGAGCTCCCGGGCGAGTCGGAGGCCATGGTGGAATCGCTTAAAACCGGCTTGAGTTATTTCGTGGTTTCCGAGTGGCGCGGCGTTGCCGACTTCTCCGGCCGGAAACCACAGTTGAGCCGTGAAGCCGCGCGTGCTGCGCCTAAGACGGGATAGGAAGAGCTTCTTCACAGACTGAAATAAGTCATGTGAGAGCCGTCCACAAGCTCCAGTAATTGTGGATCAGTGCTTGGCTCACTCGAAGTGTGCTCAAACAGGCTCACGAGAGCGAGAGAGCGAACTCCTGGTTTGTCGTTGCCGGACAAACTAAGGAGCAAATAAGGGTAGGGAGCGCGGCAGTAAGCACGCTCTACCAGTCCCAAACAACCTGAGCTGGTCCGGTTCTTCGCGAACCTGACCGGAAACCTTACCTCGTTTTCGGCCCAGGACAGCGAAGAGACCGCCGGCAACGGCCTCCCTCTCTGTCCTTTGCCGGACAGACGAAAGGAGGAAGAGAAAAATGTCAACGGAGATAAGCACAGGAATGACCGTGGTTACGCTCGACATCAACGAAATGGGAGGAATGAAGAAACGGCTGCCGCGATTGGCCAAGGAGGAACAGCTCTCGAATACGCTCCTCGAGGGTCTCTATCGTGACATTCGCGTGGTTCGTCTCAATGTTCCACCCGGCAAACTCGAAGATCACCAGGAGAATGAAGTTCAAAAATCCATGCGGTCGTTCGAGTTCGAGGGCGTGCGCTACCGGCTCATCGGAGCGAGCGCCTCGGCCAAGAGCGGCAAGTTCTATGCCGTGGATGAACGCTACGAGCCAATGATCGCCGAGCGTTTCCGCAAGTGGCCCGAAGCGGCCATCACCTACTTCGGTATTCTGGTTTCGCCATGCAAACAGCGAATCCAGTTGTCCGATGCGCGAGTGATGATCGTGAAGGACCGCACCCTGGGTACCAACGACTGCCGCGGATGGATCTCGGAGTCGGTATTCGAGCGGTTTCATCTGCCGCGACACCGGCTCTACCAGTTCCGGCTGGCATTCGAAACGACCCAGGCCAAGGGCGCATGCAAGATCATGGCAGATGACGTCGCCGAGAAACTGGGCGCGGACATCATCCTGCCGGAATCGTGCGTGAAGCCCGAATACAAACAACCGTCGCGATTTCTCGATTTCCTCCGTTGGCGACGGCCGAAGATCGAGGTGAGGACTTACCGGGGACCCGTAGTATTCGGCATCCGGGAGGTCTCCAGGCAACTCGATCTTCACAGCAGCTACACGCTCATCGAGCACGCGCCGTGGGGGTCCATCCAAACCGAAATCGCCCCATTCGCTATGGAACAGGCTCGCAAGTTGCGGACGGCCTGTCAGGACGGACGCTACGACGAAGTGATCGAGCTTCTCGGCACTTCCCACGCGCAAGGTCCATGGGAAGAGAGAGTCGACTCAGAGTTCACTTCAACTGAGCACACGGTTGTCGAAGCGGTGCTCAAGGTGGATTCGAGCGGCTACCTCATCAAGCATCCCTACATCAACAACGCACTGAACCGCTTGCTGGCGAAGTGGGCGTTCAAGCTTTCGACAGCTGGCGGTTTCAAAATCCCTGGGTTTGCCCTTGCCGACGACGGTTTCCTCGCCCTTTACGAGGATCAGGTCGTCGCCGCATCGGACTGGCTGCCGCAAGATCGGGCGGTCAGTTCAGTGCCATGCGCGAAGGGCCTGGTTGTGCGCTATCCCATCCGCATGTTCGAGGACCTGCTCCCGTACACGCGGGTGTCCACCAAGGAAGCGGTGGCTCTCGTCAAGCGGACGATTGAGGAGCAGAACGGTTCCTCCATCGACACCGAGGCGACCGCGGATTTGGTGGAAAAGCAAATCAGGCTCGAAGGAACGTTGGTCCTCAACAGCGAAACAGCAGCCAAGAACGGCGGAGACTTCGATTTCGACCTCGTGGCTGTGGTCGAAGGAGACCGCTTTCCTCGTTTTGTCGAGAGCCGTTTCGCACACCAGGACCGGCACGAAAAAGAAAAGACGAAGCAAAACAAGAAGAAAAGTCCTTGGTGGAACCTCGCGCTGGTGGCGAATCAGGCCAAAGGGAATCAGATCGGCTCGATTACGGATCTGAAGACCTCCTGCTATGCCGCTGGTCTCGATGGCGAGGCCTACCAGCTCGTCGATGAGCTCCAGCACGCCTTGGACAGCCTGAAGTGGGGAACCCAGGTGAACCAGGAACTGGTGGGCGAGATCCGCAAAAAGGTGCCGGTCGCACCTTGGCTGCAGCTCAAGGCCAAAGAGCGGGTGAGCGACATGCCGGTGCATTTGGACGTTCTACCCACCGACAAGATCGGCTGGCTTTACAACCTCGTGCGGAAGGAAGTCGAAGATTTCTTTTCCGCGAAGCTGCCCATCGCCGACTTCCACGGTTTGATTTCCGGCGAGCACTTCACCAAAGAAATGTCCCAAGAGTGCCGCTTGGTCAACCGAATCTACGCGGAGGAAGTCGGGAAACTCATCACCGAAAAGCAAGCCTTGGATGAAGCTTTAGCGAAGGCCGAGGCGGAGTACGAGGCCAAACGCAACGACCAAAAAACTAGGAATGAGGCTCGCGCTCAGCGCAATGCCGCACGCAGCAAGATCCACGCCCATAAGGAACATTTCCGCGAGGAGTTTCAGGCCTTGCGGTCGCTTGTTCAGGCTTGGGGCGACGGCAAGAAGCAGAATCGCCGAGGTTGGTGCCAGGCCCTGCACACGATCACCTGTGCAGGGAAAGGCAACGGCTCGCTTCTCTTTCACGCCTTCGCCCAGGAAATTATCGACAAGATCGCGGAAGAGACTGGCAGTAACCCTGTGCAAGTCTCGGTTCCCGATCTGGTAGATGGGGAAATCGAGTTCGATGAGGATGGCCGCGTCTTTCTCGTCGAGCAGTTTCCCAATGGGGATGGAACGACTCACGAGCGCAAGATCTTCCTTCTTCAAGTCTCGAAGAAGGGCGAAGTGCTCGTGGACGGCAAAGTTGTCGACCGCGTGGAACCGTTCCCCATGCGATACGGGTCCGGCGTAATTCGCGATGGCGAGCTGGTGTTCAGCGACATCCGCCAGCGTCCCACCGTGAAGCGCCAACCGGTCCGTTCATGCCAGCCGGCCGCAAATGGCAGCAATGCGGCCGGCGGGCAAGGACCGACACCTTCATGAAACAAAGCCTCCGGGAGGCTTGGAATCAAGCCTCCCGGAAGGCCCTATCTATAACGGATGGACGAGAGGAGGCGACGTGAGGAGGTTCTGGGTTTCTTCGATAGCAGTGGCAGTCTTTGGATGGCCTGCCTGGGGACAAAGGGTGGAAACAGAAAAGGCCGGCCAAGGGAAAATCGTCCATGTTCAAACGGCCCTCGACCACTTGACCGTTCTCGAAATGAGCGAGTCGGTTAGCGCGGTGGCTGTCGGCAGTTCGTCGTTCCGTGTTGAATGGCGCGGGAACAAGGTTTTCATTGAGCCGACCGAAACGGGTGTGGCTACGAATCTGTTCGTGTGGACGCCGTCTGGCCGCTTCAATTACGAACTCGACCCGGTCGGCAGTGTGCCTGAGATGGTCTTTGCAATTGATCAGCCAGCCACAAGTCCTCCCAAGGCCAAGACAGCTCGCACTGAGATAAATAGACCGGCCGACCCTTCCCTTGACGAAGTCCTCATGGACATGACACCGGTTCGACTGCTGGGCCGAACTTCTGTGAGCAATCGGGTTTCTGTTTCGATAACGAGCTTGGTCGAATGCAAAGGCCAGACCCTCATCCGATATTCGATCCGGAATGATACGAATCATGTCTACCTGCCAGGGAGTCCACAGGTAGTTGAGCTCGATCGAGCGCGCTATCGCCAGTCGCTCTACACCCTGCGCGATTACCAGCTAGGCCCGAAGGAATCCGCACAATTGAAGTCAAATGGCGTCACTCTCGTGCATGCGACAGCTACCCAGATACCGGCACTACAAATCAGGCCGGGCGACGCGGCGACCGGAATCGTGACCATTAAGGTGCCCTCCGTCGATCGGGAACCAATCGTGCTGCAGCTGAATTTCCTTGCGGGGCCTGAGGGCCCGGTGCGCGCAATTCTGGTGCTGTGAAATGGTCCGACGAATCACATCCGAGGAAACACGCATTTGGTTCGCGGCGCACATGAAGCGACGCACCGACTACGGCCTCGGTAATGCCGTTCTAAGCTTGATGTTCCGTCCCAGGAATCCGTTTGGCCCGAAGCAGCGGCGCAAGTTCAAAACAGAATTTCTGTTCGGCGTGGCTTGGGTCGCAGTGGCCATAGCACTGTTTGTGTTCTTCAACTTCGGCATAGGTCGGTTTTAGCGGAATGGGGATGCTCATCCAGATCGCCGCGCTCACTGAATTCCTAGCACCGGATTTTGTCTGGCTCGGCATATTCACGCCTGTCTTGTTCACGGTCATTCGCATTGCGGAGGCTGAGAGTTTGATTGCACCCCGGGGGAGCATCCACGCCTTCGAGCTATCGGTTCTTCTTGCCTATCTTGCTTCAGCCGCCATCACAAAGCCCGATACGCGCGCGTCTGCGCTGCGATCCGAACCGGTTAGATCCCGCAAATGCGGCTCTCGCTTTTCCAAGAGGCAGGTGCAGGATGCAGTCGAGTGAATACCCCGCTCCTCGCGGCGGCACGGAACTGGCAATCATCTTGGTTTTCGCGCTGGTTGTCTGGGTACTCAAATTATTGATCACCGGTGTCTGGCATTTCACCGAAATGCAGGCGGCGGAGTTCTCGAGCTGCTTCCTTCTATTCGCGACCGGCCTCGTCTGGCTTGGCTTCAGGGTCCTGACTGCCCATTCGCGGCGCGAAAAAGAATGGCCGCACCCCTACCTCGCCGTGCCCCGCCGCAAGGACGGACAGGCAGTCAGCAAAGCGTGGAGTCAGGACGCCGTGGTTCTCGGATACGACGTTCATGGCAAACCGTGGCTCTGGCCCGACCGCACGCGCGTGATGCAAGGGATCGTCCTCGGCATGACCGGGATGGGCAAGACGACCCTGCTTTCCAACATCATCACTCAGGATTTGTTTCGGGTATTCGGCCCGCCCGAAGACCGGCACCGCATACCGATGATCATTCTCGACGGCAAAGCGGACTCTACCGTCTTCGACAGTCTTCTTCCTTATATCCACCGTTCGGGACGGCTCAAGCAACTCCGAGTGATCAATCCTTCGAGACCCGACATTTCCGTCGGTTACAACCCGTTCCACTCGAACGAAGTGGACTACACGTCGGTGGTGAACATGGTGTTCAGTTCCTTCGACTTGCATCACGAGTTCTTCGCCGAGCACCAGTTGATCTACCTCTCGGACATTGTGCGCGTGCTTTCCTACACGGGCCTGAAGTTCAACTTCTATGACGTTCTGGTCATGGCTTTCGACGAGCATGTCCTGCGCGAGCAGGTCGAAAAAGCCTCGCGGCGGCTCGAACAAGACAGCGGCATCAGCGTGCAGCGGAAGCTGAATTTCGAGATGTCGGTTCGCAACCTATACCAATCGTTCCAAGACTGGGAACGAATCCAAAAAATCCAGGGATTGGTGAACGAGTGCATGGCGTTTCTCGATGACGAGTTGAGTGTCATCACGGGACCCTATGAAGACCTGCTTTCGCTCGATGAAGTCATTGAGCAGGAGCTGATCCTCTATGTGCTGCTCAATGTCAACAAGAAGACCAAGCCGGTAACTGCCCTCGGGAAAATGCTCCTCCAGAACCTGCAATTAATCGTGGGCCAGCGGTATGAAAGCCAGGACAAGCTTCAGCGGCCGAACCAGCCGCTGGTGAGTGTTGTGCTCGATGAGTTCGCACCCTTCGGCTACCGGAAGTTTCCGCAGATTCTGCAAACCGCGCGAGGCACGAACACCGCATTCCTGTTCTCGATGCAGAGTCTTTCGCAACTGATGCAGGCCGGACGCGGCTTCAAGGAGGACGTCGCTTCCGCTCCGAACACCACCATGATGCTCCAGACCCGGGATGAGGAGACCGCGCGGTATTTCCTCCGGGCCTCCGCCGAGCACCGCGTCCGCCGGCGCAACGTGTCCCTGGAGCGTCGGTCATTACTTAGCCGGTATGAGGAGAGCGGCAGGGCGGTTGACGTGGAGACCATCGAGACGCGCGCGCTCGATGAGCACATCAAGAACATGCCCAAGGGCCAGATGCAGATCTTGATGACGGATGAGGCGCGCGGCACGCTGCATGGCCATCTGCACATCCGTCCTCCCGCGGAGGTTCGCGTACCGCACTTCAGTGTCGAGCTTTATCCGAGGCTCCAACAGTCGCGTGTTTCGTCTGCCGGCGCGAACCTCCGATTTAAGAGTTCGCGCAGTCAGGACATGCCTTGCCGCCGACGCTCGTCTGGGGAGCGACGCGGATGAAGCAGATAGCAGCGCGAACCTTGCTAATGCTTATCCTCTGCTCCCAGCCCTCGGCTGTGGCGGCACAGATTCCTGTGCGGCCACACCTCGGACGAGAGACTTGGTATGAAGTCATGCTCAAACAGCTGAACCGTTCGCACAAAAACTACGGCGAGTGGCTCGAGGAACGCCGTCGGGCTCTGCTTGCCGCCAGCACTCAAAACCGGTTCTTTTGGTATTCGTTCTGGATAACCGTGTGCGCCGCCATCTTGGTGCTCGCCCTGTTGAAACGGATCGCGGACTCGCGAGAAGCGGCACGGGAACACGGGCGGATCGAAGCGGACATCCGTAATCACGATCTGTGTTCGCGGGAAAAGGCCCGAGAGGCGATCGAGAGACACAACCGGCACATGGAAGAGTGCAATCGCGCGGCGGAGTCCGCGGAATCGGGAGCCGCACGCCCCGGCTGGGGAAGCTCGGCGATCGAGAGCGTAAAGGCAGAACTCGGACGCGTGACGAGCGAGCTCGAAGCCACCACGCAAGAACGAAACAAGCTTCACGAAGAGCTCCGGCAGAAATCGTTGATCGTTGCCGACCTTTCCACGCGGCTTGACGCATTGTCGAAGAGAGTGGGCGGGGCACGAAGCGCTGACGGCGGAGTCGCGGAACAGGCAACCACGGGTGCTCATGGCGACGGTGTGCGGTTTGTCGGTCAGATCAACCGACTTCAGGAAGAGCTGTATGCGGAACGCCAGAAGAACAAACGGCTGAAGGGTGCGTGACCGAGATGCTCGTCACAGTTACAGGCTTTGGGAGTGTTTGGCGTCGCCGCTTTGGGAAGGACGAGAACGATCCGAAGCGATTTGCGCGGGCGGCATACTTCAACACGACCGGCGTTCCCGTCAATGGACACATCCGAACACGACCCAGGATCGTCGGCCATGTCCGGTTCAATGGTGTTGGCGGCTTTGATCCGAATCATCCGCTGGCAATGATCAACAGTGTGTTTGAATGCGCCGAGCCTTGTGTTTGGAACCGCCAGAACAAAGTGCTCTTCGGGCGCATGCTGCCGACTCCGCAGCAACCCCGCTACTTCCTGGTTGTCGTCAAGGCGTCTGAGGTCGGTCATCTCGATGTCGGTTCATCCGCGTGGCGATCAGAAGGTACTCTGCTGATCTCCTTCAGCGAATGCCGTGACCAGCAGGAAGCGATGCTGTTGATGCCGCCCGACAGTTGGCTGCGCACGGCTCTCGGCAGATTCGAGCTTAAGCCGTTCGTGTCATGGCCCTGGAGTGCGCGGCTTCAGTTGGAATCCGTGTGAACAACGAGGGCCGATGCGGTATCCAAAAGGGTCTATTCAACTCAACCAATCGCGCGACCTCCCCCTTCTGCGTCAAATCCTGCGGTCGGAATTCGTAACCCACTCTCAATTGTTCGAATTCTCGCAACTCAACCACTTTGAGAGGAACCGCAATTCGCTCCACTGGAGGATGCGAAGATTAGTTGCCTGTGGACTGGTACTGCGCCAGACATTGGCCGCCGGGACCGGAGATGTTGTGTACTCGGTCGCAAGTACTGCGGCAACACTATTGCAGAGCATGGGCGAGTACTGCTTGATTGGCTGTGGGCGGGCCGATGCAAGTACAGCGAGCACAAACGCCCTTCATGCAATCGGGCTGAACGAGATCCATCTCAGCGCATTGCGGGCGGGATCCCTCGTACGTTGGACGAGCGCGGTCGAAATTCGTTCTCAAAACGAGCTAACCGCGTTCGGGTTTGCGAAAGACTACGACGCAATTGTGACGGTCCACACGGATCAGGGGGAACGCAAGTTTGCGCTGGAATACGAACGAACTCCCAAACCGGCCAAACGCTATCGAGCGATCGCCGCTTGCGTGAGCGATGAGGTCCACGTGAATCGGCTGCTCTATTTGGTTGCGAACTACGATATTCTGAGATTCGTTTCAACCTTCTTCGCGGACACGGGCTTTCCTGTGTTCTTCGGTCTCGTCGCGGACTGGCATTCCCGTCTCCTTGCAATGCCCGTTGTACACGGCCATGACAAGCGCGCATTGCCGTTGCGGCAGGCCCTAAATGGCAGCTCGGAGAAAGCCGAGAACACGGCGACTGCGACCAGCTATTCTTTGCCCTTTCATTGACGTTTCTATGGCCGCTGATTGTCTCCCCATTGAATCTTTCGGCTGCCTGCAAATTATGGAATTCCTTGGAACTATTCTTTGACTATCCTCTGACGAGGTGTCAAGCAGCCTCATCTTTGCGCTGCCCTTCGACCGATCAGAGTGATACCGATGCGCCTCGATCGTATGATTCTATTTGGCTCTTGCGGTTGTGTTCCTCTTCCTATCGGCCCGCCGCTTCTTTATCAGCTCAGATCGTCTTTGCGGCCCGCAGCCGTCAGGTGGTGACCGGCGTTGACTTGGGCATGTTTCGCCGACGCGACACTCTACCCTTAGCCTGAGTACTTGAAGACCCCGGCAGCAAATTGCGGGCGGAGGTAAGCCTGGCGGTTTCGGCATCCAGTTCTCGAAGGGTCCTCGCTGTATTCAAACAATGTTGCCGGGACTGCGGGACAACCTCGAAGCTTCTTTGCCACATGGGTGGGGAGATCGCCCAGACTCACGACATGCGCCGACAAGTTATAAAATCCGGCGATCGCTTGACCATCAGGTGTTATGACAAAGACGAGTGGGGGTGAGCAATGATTTTCGTGAGAGGGGCATAGGAGAACTGTTGCTGCTGGACGCGTTCGGACGGGTTCTGGCCAACACGCGCGAGGCGGCACCCGCAGTGGTTGTGGTGGATGCGAAAGACGATTGCGCAAGGGAGTTCTGTCTGCGGCACGATTTCATACGTTTGCCAGCGCAGCCAAATCGCTTGTTCTACCCGGTTAAGACCATGGAGAAGTTGTTCGGGCAGCAGTAGCCGGCGAGCTGGAGGTGGCAACACCGCCGGCTCAGTTCTTCAGCAATTTCTTGGCGGCCAGCACATCGGATTGCAACTGCGCGGCACCGGCGTCGGCCTGCTGGATGTAATCATTCGCCACTCCCACCATCCCGGGAGTTGGCGCGGTCAGGGACATGCCGACACGCATCGAAATTCTCCACAACCAGGATCGCAGCAGATCGGGATACACCAAGCTGCCTTCGGAGGATTGAATCTGCAAATCCACCAAACTATTAATATCCTGGCTCAGGCGAGTGATCTCCGGCTTTGCCACGTCGGCAGGGGAGTTGCTCGCCAGCACAAATTTCTGGAGTGCACTCCGGGTGTCAATCGCCTGATTCAAACTGGTATCCAGCCGGTTGGCGGCGTCCTGAAGACGCATCAGCAAATCGAAGCGTTGCTGCAGTTGCGTCTCGGTGGTATGCAAACTCCCTCAAGTCAATGCTGAAAAAAAGCACCCTATCGTGCGAGCGTTTCTGCTTGCCTTTTGTTTGCCTTTGGGTGCAAACGAGGACGTGCCCCTGCGCCTAGGACATTGGTAAATCCTAGAAAACCACTAAACAAAAACAGGGCAGATTGATTAGCAAACCGACACGGGCAGCCACTGGGGCGACTACTCCAGCATGGCACTCGATGGCGACGAGCCTTTCGTCGTTTTCGAAGCTACATCAAAATAGGAAAGGAGGCAGGCGATGTTTGGAAAAATGAACGTAATAGCAGTGCTCGATCTTCAGAACGCACCAGTCGGGGTAGCGAACTCCACGGACGGAGCCGTGGCCAGATTGCTTGACTTGACCGACCACCCAAAGATTGAGAAATGGGTGCAATTCCCAAAGGCCCTGTTCGTGTTCCTTGTTGTGTCAGGGGATCCCG